>NZ_JAGWDG010000002.1:0-606780 GCF_020658095.1 Clostridioides sp. ZZV14-6009 | reverse complement strand
TGATAGGTCGAAGGTGTAAGTGCAGCAATGTATTTAGCTTATCGATACTAATAGGTCGAGGACTTGACCAATATTTATTTGATGTTCATTGATTAAAATATATATGTAGTTTTTAGAGTGTTAACTCTAAAGAAGCTAGTTTTACTAGTTATAAAAATTTAATGCGGGTGTAGCTCAATGGTAGAGTTCTGGCCTTCCAAGCCAGCTGTGAGGGTTCGATCCCCTTCACCCGCTCCAAAAGATTATGTGGTTACAATAGCAGAGAGGATACACCTGTTCCCATTCCGAACACAGAAGTTAAGCTCTCTAGCGCTGATGGTACTTGGTGGGAAACTGCCTGGGAGAGTAGGACGTAGCCACGTAATCTTTTTTTGTATAAAATTTTATAAAAATGTAATTATTATATGTTTTTATTTGTCTTTTATAGATTTTTTTGGCAATAAATGATATAGTGAATATAATTAAATATTTAAATATTTAATTTTTTTTGTTTTTTTGTAAGTTTATTTTTATAAATTTCTTTAAAATTTTTGGGAGATACACTTTGACATACGTTTTAAAAGTAATTCTAACAGTAAGTAGGACAAAAAATAAATAAAATAGAAATTTGTGTTAAATAAGGAGATTAATATGAAAAAAAATGCAAGATTAATAACAACAGGAATTCTTTCAATGGCAATTGTTGCACCTACAATGGCATTTGCTACTGAGTCTAATGCTATGGAAAATAATGATAATTTAAATATAAATTTGGAGAAAAAAAGTATAGTTTTAGGAAGTACATCAAAAGTAAGTGTGAAATTTAAAGAAAAGCCAGATGCTGATAGCATTACATTAAAATATAAATGCTATGACATGCCACTAGATACAACTCTGAACTACAATCAATCAACTGGATTATATGAAGGAACAATAAACTATAATAAAGACCCAGAATATTTAAATGTGTGGGAATTACAGGGTATAACAATAAATAGTGCAACTAATCCTAAGACTTTAGACAGACAAGAATTAGAAGCTATGGGATTAAATTTAAAAGATTATGATGTAACACAGGAATGTATAATTGAAGACATAACTTCAAGAAAAGATGTAAGCAAATATATGAGAAAAACTTCTGCACCTATTACAGAACTTACAGGAAGTGATAGATATGAAACAGCAGTAAAGATAAGTAAAGAAGGCTGGAAAAATGGTTCAGATAAAGTAATTATAATAAGTGGAGATGTAAGTATTGATGGTATTATATCAACTCCACTAGCAACTACATATAATGCACCAATACTTTTAGTTGAAAAAAACAATGTACCAGCCAGTGTAAAAGCAGAATTAAAGCGTCTAAATCCTAAAGATGTAATAATAATAGGAGATGAGAATTCTATTTCTAAAACTACTGCTAATCAAATAAAATCAACTGTAAGTGCTAGTCAAACACGTTTGAATGGTTCTAATAGATATGAGACATCTTTATTGATAGCAAAAGAAATAGATAAAAATCATGATGTAGATAAAGTATATATAACAAATGCAAATGGTGGAGAAGTAGATGCACTTACTATAGCAGCAAAAGCAGGTCAAGATAAGCAGCCAATTATATTAAGTGATAAAGACAGTCTTACAAATGATACATACAAGTGGCTACAAAGTGAGGATTTACAAAGTGCCTACTTTATAGGTGGTCCTCAAATGTTATCAACAAATGTTATCAATAAAATAAATGATATAACTAAAGATAGTGTTACTAAAAATAGAGTATATGGAGCAGACAGACACGAAACAAATGCAAATGTAATAAAAACATTCTATACAGAGGATGAATTAGAAGCTGTTTTAGTAGCTAAGTCAGATGTACTTGTTGATGCTTTAGCAGCGGGACCATTGGCTGCTAGTTTAAAATCTCCAATACTTATAACACCAAAGACATATGTATCTGCATATCACAAGGATAATTTAGAAGCAAAATCTGCTAATAAGGTGTATAAGATAGGAGGCGGCTTGACTTCTAAGGTAATGAATTCTATAGCAGCGTCATTGTCTAAGCACAATACAACACCAACAGACCCAGGAACTAATAATGGAGCAAAGACAGTTATGATTGACCCAGGTCATGGTGGTTCAGATACTGGAACTACAGGTAAACCATTAGGTGGAATTAAAGAAAAAGATTATACTTTAAATACTTCACTTGCAACAACTGAGTATTTACGCTCAAAAGGAATAAATGTAATTATGACTAGAGATACAGATAAGACTTTATCACTTGGAAATAGAACTGCCTTATCCAACTCTTTAAGACCAGATTTATTTACAAGTATACACTATAATGCATCTGATACAACTGGAAATGGAGTAGAAGTATTTTATAAACTTGCAGATAAAAATGGTGGAACTACTAAAACTGTAGCCACAAACATATTAAATAGAATTTTAGAGAAATTCAATCTTAAAAATAGAGGAATAAAAACAAGAACACTATCAACTGACCCTACAAAAGATTATTTATATGTTTTAAGAACTAATGATATGCCAGCTGTACTTGTAGAATGTGCATTTTTAGATAATGAGAAGGACATGAGTTTATTAAATACATCATCAAAAGTAAAAGACATGGGTACACAAATAGGTAAAGGTATAGAAGAGTCATTAAAATAGTATATAATGAAAATACTTAAAAACTCAGCATAAATTAATTTATGACTTTAGATTTAGTTTAAATTCATAAAATAAAAATATAATTCTGTTATTAATAAAGACTATGTATAGATTTTTGCATATATAAGTGCAAATAGCATATACATAGTCTGTTTTGTAGTTAAGTTCTGATTGATAGGATTAAGGTACGAGTATAGCAATGTATTTAACTTCTCGATATTAATAGGTCAAGGACTTGAACAATATTTATTGACTTACAAAAAATTGGTATAAAATTCTACAAAATATAATCATTATATGTTTTTATTTGTCTTTTATAGATTTTTTTGGTAATAAATGATATAGTAGAAATGATTAAATATATTTAATTGTGTTTATTTTTTGTAATTGTTTATTTTTTGTAATTTAATTTTTAATAAATTTTTGCAAATTTGGGGCATACACACTTTGCTGTGTTTTAAAAAATTAAAAAGACTAAAAAAGCAAGGTAGAAATCTATGTTAAGTAAGGAGATTAATATGAAAAAAAATACGAGATTATTAACAACAGGAATTCTTTCAATGGCAATTGTTGCACCTACAATGGCATTTGCTACTGAGTCTAATGCTATGGAAAATAATGATAACTTAAATATAAATTTGGAGAAAAAAAGTATAGTTTTAGGAAGTACATCAAAAGTAAGTGTGAAATTTAAAGAAAAGCCAGATGCTGATAGCATTACATTAAAATATAAATGCTATGACATGCCACTAGATACAACTCTAAATTACAATCAATCAACTGGGTCATATGAAGGAACTATCAATTATAATCAAGATCCAGAATATCAAAATGTGTGGGAGTTACAAGGGATAACAATAAACAGTGCAAATAATCCTAAAACCCTAAACAAACAAGATTTAGAAAAGATGGGATTAAATTTAAAAGACTACAATGTAACACAGGAATGTATAATTGAAGACATAACTTCAAGAAAAGATGTAAATAAATATTTGAGAAAGACTTCTGCACCTATTACAGAACTTACAGGAAGTGATAGATATGAAACAGCAGTTAAAATAAGTAAAGAGGGCTGGAAAAATGGTTCAGATAAGGTAGTTATAATAAATGGAGATGTAAGTATCGACGGTATTATATCAACTCCACTAGCAACTACATATAATGCACCAATACTTTTGGTTGAAAAAAATAATGTGCCTGATAGTGTAAAATCAGAATTAAAACGTCTAAATCCTAAAGATATAATTATAATTGGAGATGAGAATTCTATTTCTAAAACTAGTGCTAATCAGATAAAATCAGCTGTAGATTCTAATCAAACACGTATAAATGGCTCAAATAGATATGAGACATCTCTATTGATAGCAAAAGAAATAGATAAAAATCACGATGTAGATAAAGTGTATATAACAAATGGTAAGGATGGAGGAGAACTAGATGCACTTACTATAGCAGCAAAAGCAGGTCAGGATAAGCAACCGATTATAGTGACTGATAAAGATAGCATTACAAATATTACATATAAATGGCTGGAGAGTGAGGACTTACAAAGTGCTTATTTTATAGGTGGTTCTCAAATGATATCAACAAATATTATCAATAAGGTAAATGATATAACTAAGGATAATGTTGCTAATAATAGAGTATCTGGAGCAGATAGACATGAAACAAATGCAAATGTAATAAAAAAATTCTATACAGAAGAGGAATTAGAAGCTGTTTTAGTAGCTAAATCAGATGTACTTGTTGATGCTTTAGCAGCAGGTCCATTAGCTGCTAGTTTAAAATCTCCAATACTTATAACACCAAAGACATATGTATCTGCATATCATAAGGATAATTTAGAGGCTAAGTCTGCTAATAAAGTGTATAAGATAGGAGGCGGATTGACTTCTAAGGTGATGAATTCTATAGCATCATCATTATCTAAGCATAATACAACACCAATAGACCCAGAAACTAATAATGGAGCAAAGACAGTTATGATTGACCCAGGACATGGTGGTTCAGCACCTGGAGTAGATGGAACATCATTTGGAGGAATTTTTGAAAAAGATTATACTTTAAATACTTCACTTGCAACTACTGAATATTTACGTTCAAAAGGAATAAATGTAATTATGACTAGAGATACAGATAAAACTTTATCTCTTGGAAGTAGAACTGCCTTATCTAACTCTTTAAAACCAGATTTATTTACAAGTATACATTACAATGGCTCTACTAATAAAAAAGGTCATGGAGTAGAAGTATTTTATAAGCTTAAAGATAAAAATGGAGGAACTACTAAGACTGTAGCTACCAATATATTAAATAGAATTTTAGAGAAATTTAAACTTACAAATAGAGGTATAAAAACAAAAGTACTTAAAAATGACCCTACAAAAGATTATTTATACGTTTTAAGAACTAATAATATGCCAGCTGTACTTGTAGAATGTGCATTTTTGGATAATGAGAGTGATATGAAGTTAATAAATTCACCTGCAAAAGTAAAAGAAATGGGCACACAAATAGCTAAAGGAATAGAAGAATCATTAAAGTAATTACAAATAGGGTGCTTAAAATTTAATATAAATTTATGATTGTGAGTTTATATTAAAGCTATAATTTGAAATATGGGTGTGTAAATATATAAAGACTATATATACATTGTTGCATATACCAATGCATAACAGTGTATATATGGTCTTTTTTGTAGTTAAATGCAATAATTTGATTGTATTTTGAGAAATGCACAATATGATATAATTAGATAATATACACTTAATTTAATTAAGGAAGGTGATTATGTGGAATATTTATTTAAAAAAAGCAGTCTAAAAAAAGATGAAAATGAATCCTTAGGTAAATATAAGGAATTGTTAGATAGAACTGAAAATAACTCAAGGAGTATTATTTTATTAGTAACAAATAACAATACTAGAATAAGATATGAGAGGTCATTAGAATTAGATTATAGTGAAGAATTAAAAATAACAACATATATAGGATTTGTAAAAAAAGAATTATTAAAATACTGGGCACTTATAATAGAAAAATGTGAAGGAATAAATAAAAAATCTATATCTCCAACATTTATATCAAATAGTTTAAGTGAATATTTAATAATTAAAAAAGTTAAGGAAAAAAGAGTGAAAGAAGGATATTTTGAAGATATCACAGGAACAAATAAATCAATCGCAAAAAGTATAATTACAAATATAAATAAGTCAGCATTTAATTTAATTGACTTTGATTTTATTGGAGAAAAAATATATTCATCAAAGAAAAATAGAAATAGTATCTATAGATTTTCATATACTCAGATGGATGAAATTATATCATATTACATAAATACATTACTTTCAAATTCAATGTTAGATAATGCATTGAGTGTGTATCTATATAATAATTACCTTCTTAATGATGAATTTTATTTAAAAATTTTACTTAAAGAATTGAGATATATAGTAGTTGATAGTCTTGAAAATTCAAGTAATGCAGAAGTAGATTTTATTGAAAAGGTATCAAGTAATGTATTAGAAAGCTATATATTCTTTGATTTTAGTAAAGATTATTCTGTGTTTAACAATACTGACATGGATTATATAAATGAAAAGATAATATCTAAAATTAAATTTAAAGAAGAAATTAACTTTAAAAAAAGTAATATAAAAATAGAAGATTTATATTTATTACCTTCAAGTATAGAATTAAATCAATCAAGTCAACTGTATAATGAAATGTTAGATTTAGTGAGTGAAAAGGTTATAACTCTTATAGAAAGTGGTATATCTCCAAAAGATATAGCAATTATATCACCTATAAACAATACAATATTGGAGTATCAAATTAAGGATTCTTTGAGAGAAAGAAATATAGATGTTTTCAACACTAAAAAAGATAAAAAAGCTATAGATTATCTATATGGAAATGCTCTAGTGGTTGCTACTTGCATATTTTATGGATATTTAGACTTTATAAAAGATGAAGAATATATAAGTTTTTTAGAGACCATTTTAGACATAAACAGAATAAAAGCATTTAAGATTTTTAAAGAAACAAGGCATTTAGAAGTTGATAAAATAGAAGGATATAATCAATATCGTGATATTTTACAGTATATTGAAGAAAAGAAGAAAAGTGACATAAAAATACATGAATTTTTAATTCAGTTTTATATAGATAAAATGTTAAATTTAAAAGATGGTAAAAAGAATGTTGGCCTATGTAAACAAATAATAGCTGAAAGTGAATCATTTAGTGAAAGTGCAGACCTACTTGGATTGAAAGAGGAAAAGATTTTTATAGAAGCTTTAAAGACGACAATAAATGATTATTATTCTGTTATTGATATAGAAGAGTTAAAAAGCAAAGATAAAATAGTAATAACGACTCCTTATTCATATATATCATCAAATATAGATAGAAGTATTCAAATATGGGTAGATATAGGAAGTAATTCTTGGAATATGAAAATAGAAAAAGATATAAGTAATTTAATTGTACTTAGAAAATCTTTTGAAGAGAAAAAAATTTATACAAATGAAATGGAAGAGTACTACAAGAAATACTATCTATATAATACAATATATAATTTATTGTTAAGTGCAAATAAAGTTTATGCATATAAGAGTGAATACACAATTAATGGTTATATTCAAGAAAGTATGCTATATAGTATACTTTTGAAACTCTCACATAAAGGGGATAAAATTTATGATTAATATAAATTATAGAGAAGACCAAATACCAATAATAAATTATGAGGATGGAACTATGGCAGTTCCAGCAGTTCCTGGGGCTGGAAAGACATTTATAATAACAAATTTAGTAGCTAAACTACTACTTGAACAGAAACATAAAGGTGGTAAAATATTAGTTCTTACATATATGAATAGTGCTGTAAATAATTTTAAAGGTAGAATAAAAAAAATACTTGAAGAAAACGAAATAGACGATATTAACTCATATGAAGTAATGACTATACATAGTCTAGCTGTAAAAATAATAAAAGAAAAACCCGAAATAGTAATGTTGAGTGAGGATTTTAATATAGCTGATGATTTACAAAAAAGTATTATATTAAATGAATGTATAAATAAATTTAGATTTGATGGAGGAGAAAGAGCATTTAGATGGTTTCTAAAAGAGCAAAAAGATGAGAGATGGAAAGAGATAACTCTTGAAGCTTGGGAGAGAGGTTTTTTTGAATTTGCAGGAAATGCTATAAGTGAACTTAAATACAAGGGAATTTCTCCAGATAAGCTTGAAGAGATACTATCAAGAGGACACAAAGGCATGCTTAAAGTGATTTTGCCAATATACAAATTATATGATAGAAAATTAAAGCAAAATGGCTTGCTAGATTATGATGATATATTAATTTTAGCAGAAAAAACTTTAAGCTTAGATGAAGGACTTAGAAAAAAATTCCAAACTAGATATAAATATATTTTTGAAGATGAATGTCAAGATTCAAATGAAATACAAGGGAATATAATAAAAATTATATCGAGTGAAAACAATAATTTAGTTAGAGTGGGAGATATAAATCAGAGTATAACAGGTACATTTTCATCATCAGACCCTAAGTTTTTTAAAGAATTTGTAAAAAATGCAAAGTGTTGTTATAGGATGGATATGTCAAATAGAAGTTCAAAAGATATACTAGATTTAGCAAATACACTTGTAGAGTATGTCACAAAAGAATTTAAACAAGAAGAATGTAGATATGCTCTTGAGGATATGCAAATAAAAACTGTTCCAACTGGAGTGGGATATAAAGAAAACCCTAATCCAGAGCATTATAATATAAATGTAAAATGGTATGATAGTTGGAAAAATGAAATAGAACAAACTGCTAAATATGTTAAAGGTATAAAAAAGAAATATCCAGATAAGAGTATAGGGATACTAGTTCCATTTAATGAACAAGTTACACAAGTTGCTAAGGAACTTAGAGAGTATAATCTAACATTTGAAGAATTGGGTCCAAACTCTTTAAGTAAAAGGAAGGTTATAAATAACATAGCTTCTATTATAGATTTTATGCTAAACTGCGATGATATAGAAAAATTAATAACCGTACTTGATAAGGTTTTTATAAATACAGATAATGAAATAGAAGAAAAGAATTTTTTAGACGGATTAAAAAACTATACAACAGAAGAAATTATATATGATTTTAAATTTAATAAAGATAAATTTGAACCACTAGAAATTAATGAGGAAAGCAATATATATACAAGTTTTAAAGATGGTATAGATATTATAAAACAGATATTAGAATACCCAATAATAAGGTTAGACCTGCTGATACTATTTATTGGTAAAAAGCTTAACTTAGAAAAAGAGGATAAAGCAGTATTAGATTATATATCTTTTTATATAAAGTATTTAGTTTCGGAAAATATATATATGGACTTAGAGGATGTTTACAATGTTCTATTTGATGTTAAAAATAAGGTGTTTAATCACATAATAGATGTAGTTTATGAGATAAATGGATATGAGCCAGAACCTGGTAGCATAACACTATGTAATTATCATAAATCAAAGGGGATGGAATGGGATTGTGTGTTTTTATTAGGTCTTGTTGAATATAATTTCCCTGACAATATTACTCAGAAATTTCAGAGTGATAAATGGTACTTAAAAGAAAAATACAAAAACCCAATGGCTATTATTAAGTCAGAAATTGAAGCTATACTAAAAGGGAGTATTTCAACTGATTACGCTTATCAAACTAAAATTGATTCTATAAATGAGAAGATTAGACTTTTATATGTAGGAATCACTAGGGCAAAGGAGATGTTAGTACTTTCAGGGAGTGCTTATAGAGATGAAAATGATATAGGAAATAAAAGAAAAGAACAGAAACCATGTGTCTATTTAAGAAGGCTGAATCGACATATTATTGAGAAAAGGTCAAATTAACATATAGATGAGTTAAGTTGATATATTGTTGAAAGAAAGTTAAGTTAACATATAATGAGTTCAGTTACTATGTTGTTTAAAGAATGCCAAATTAATATATAATAAATAGTTATTAAAAAATAAAGTTAAGAGAGAAGTGATATGATTGAATGATAAATTAAAATATTTTTCCTATAGTCAAAATTCAATTAACACATATAAGTCATGCCCACTAAAATTTAAGTATAAGTATATTGATAAAATAAATTGGAAAAATGATGATATAGGTAGTAGAGAGTATTATGATAGTTTAAAAACTGGAAGAGACTTTCATTTAATTTGTGAAAGATACTTTAGTAATATACCACTTGGAATCTATTTTAATGAAGATGACAAAAATAGTAAAAGATTTTTAAAATGGATTGAGAATATAAAAAAAATTGTTCCCATCGAAAAAGAAAAAATATATTTACCAGAATATGAAGTAAGGATGAATTTAAATGGGGACATATTACAAGCAAAGTATGATTTAATTGTAATTGGAAAAGGAAATATAGAGGTATGGGACTGGAAAACTGAATCTAAAAAGATTAACCATAAAAATGTAGAAAGTAGGATTCAAACAATAGTTTATATGTTTTTGGCAAAAGAAGTTATACCGAAAGTTTTAAAAATAGAAGTAAATGTTAAAGATATAAGTATGAAATATTACCAACCTGAATTTGATGATTTGCCAATTAATATCTCATATAATGAAGAAAAACATGAGACAAATAGAAATAAAATTCAAAGCTATATAAACATGATAAAAAGTACTAATTATGAAGAACATACATACGAACACAATCTATACAATGATATAGAAAAGGTATATAATAAAGAGGAACGTATGTGCTATAGAAATAAAAGTCATTGTAAGTATTGTGAATTTAATAAACTATGCAATGGCAAAGAAATAGATTATAGTATTTTGGAGGCGGAAATTTATGGGACTTAGGTTTATATTAGGTAGATGTGGAAGTGGAAAATCTACATATATATTAGATGAAATTAAAAAAGAATCTCAAAAAAATGAAATGACATCTGTTATACTTTTAGTTCCAGAACAGTATACATTTGAAGCTGAAAATAGAGTAAGCAAACTATTTTTAGGCGGAGAAAAGGACAAGTATTTAAGAGTTAGAGTACTTAGTTTTAAAACACTGAGCAACATAGTTTTTTCTCAAACAGGAGGATTAACAGATGTAAATATAAATTCTAGTGGAAAAGCAATGATGGTGTATCGAGCGATAGAAGATGTAAGTGAAGAGTTAAATGTATTTTCAAAATCAAAGTCACAATCTGGTTTTGTAAGTTCAATTACAGATATGATATCAGAAATGAAACAGTACAATATAAGCCCTGAAATGTTAGAAAACATATCTGGAGAATTAGAAAATGAGACATTAAGTTTAAAATTAAAAGACATAAGTAAGATATATAATTCTTTTGAAGGAAAATTACATGAAAATTATATAGATGCTCAAGATATGTTGACTTCATTATCAGGCAAAATAGAATTGAGTAACTATTTAGAAGGAGCTTATGTTTATATAGATGAGTTTACAGGTTTTACACCAAATCAATACAATGTTATAAAAAGTATATTAAATAAAGCTAAAGATGTTAGCATATCTTTGACTGTAGATAATGTTAATTATATTGGATATAGTAAAACAGATGTATTTTCTAGAACTAAGTTTACTTATTCAAAATTAACTCAATTATGTAATGAAGAAGGAATAAAAATATTACCACAAGTAAATTTGAATACAGGCGTTATAAAAAGGTTTGAAGAAATTCAAGAGTTACAACATTTAGAAAAATTTTATAATGCTTATCCATATAAAACATATATAAATCCAACTAAAAATATAAAAATAAAAGAATTTAATAATCTATATTCAGAGGTAGAAGAAATAGCTAAAGAAATTGTACATTTGGTTAGAGACAAGAATGTTAGGTATAGAGATATAACTCTTGCTACAAGAGACTTAAATAGATATGATTTTTTGGTACATTCTATATTTAATGAGTATAATATACCTAACTTTATAGATAAAAAGAGAGAGGCAAAAAGTAATCCAATAGTCATATTAATTATTTCAGCTTTAGAAATGAAAAACAGACGATATGGATATGAAACTATGTTTAGGTATTTAAAGAGTGGTCTTATAGGAATTGATAATGATGATATAAATTTGCTGGAAAATTATGTACTAGCCAATGGAATTAAAGGTAAGAAATGGTTTGATGAAAAATGGGATTATAGAATAACGCAAAGTCTTTCTAATGAAGAAAGTGAGTTCGAGTTAGAATTAAAAGATAAAATAAATGAGATAAAAAATAGAGTATTAGAGCCAATAATAAATTTACAAGAAAAACTAAAAGGAAAAAATAGAGTAAAAGAAATTTGTAAGTATATATATGAGTTTTTACTAGATATAAGTATGCCAGAAACGATAGAGAGTTTAATAGTAAATTTTAAGGATAAAGGAGAACTTGATGTTGCTAATCAGTATTCACAAGTTTGGGATATAGTAGTGGATGTTTTAGACCAAATGGTGGAACTTATGGGTGAAGAAATAATATCCTTAGAAAAATTTATAAAATTAATAACTCTTGGATTTGATGAGTATGAGTTAGGGCTAGTTCCTCCTAGTATAGATCAAGTACTTGTAAGTAGTGTGGATAGGATGAAAAATCCAAATACAAAATACTTATACTTAATAGGAACTACTGATGGTGTATTTCCTTTAATTACAAAAGATAGTGGAATATTAAGTGATAATGATAGGGAAAGTCTTGGAAATAAAGGTATTGAAGTTGATATAGATAGTAAAACTAGAAGTTTTGAAGAACAATTTTTAGTATATAAAGCTCTTACTTCAACATCTGAAAATTTAATTATAACATATCCTATATCTGACCATGAAGGTAAGACACTTAGACCTTCAATAATTATATCAAGATTAAAGAAGATATTCCCAAATATAGAAAATAAAAGTTATTTAATAGAAGAAGATAAAAGAACTAATGAAGATATACTTAAAAAAATAACTGTAAAATCACCTACATTTAATGAGCTTATAAGTGTAATAAAAAACTACGATAATGATGAGTACAGCAAAGAAGAAATTAATAGTATCTGGTTAGATATATATAGATACTATCTAAAGGATGAACTGTATAGTTCTATAACAAAAAAAGTTATAAAAGGTCTTAGTTATACTAATCAAGTTCATAGAATTGAAGAGAAAAAAATAAGGTCATTATATAAAAGTAATTCTCTTAGTGTGTCTAGGCTTGAAAAATATGCAGAGTGTCCATTTGCTTATTTTATACAATACGGTCTTAAAGCTAGGAAGCGTAAAGAATATTCATTTACACCACCAGATTTAGGAACCTTTGTTCATAATATTTTAGATAGATTTTCAAAAGAGCTATCACAAGATAATTTATTGTGGAAAGATATTGATGAGGAATATATAGAACTAAAGGTAGGTATTATAGTTGATGAAATAATCTCAAAGATACCAGGGTATATATTAAATAGTTCTGAAAGATATAAATATCTTGCATATAGATTAAAGAATATGCTTACAACAGCTATAAATATAATTAGCCAACAGATAAAACAAGGTTCATTTGAACCTGTAGATTATGAAGTTAAATTTGGTAAAGACGGTAAATACCCTCCTATAAAAATAGTTTTGAATAATGGAGAAGAAGTAAATTTAATTGGTCAAATAGATAGAGTAGATGAATTTGAAGAAGGTGAAAACAAATATATAAGAATAGTAGATTATAAATCAGGTAATAAAACTATAAATTTAACAGAGATATACTATGGTCTACAATTACAATTACTTGTGTATCTTGATGCAATCCTTGAAAGTGTAAAAGAAGAAGATATAAATTTAAATCCAGCGGCAATATTATATTGTAGAATAAATAATCCAATAGCAAAGTTTAATGAAGATAAAGATGATACTGAAATTCAAGAAGCTATACTAAAAGAACTTAGAATGAAGGGGCTTGTGGTAAAGGATTCTCATATAATAAAAGAGATGGATAAATCATTAATAGATGGAGAAAGAAAAAATTCCTTAGTAATACCAGTAGGTCTTACAAAGGATGGAAATGTAGGTAAAAGTACATCTACAGTAAGTTATGAAGATTTTAGGTTACTTAGAAAATATGTAAAACATGCGATAAAGGATTTATGTGAAGAAATGTTAAGTGGTGAAATAAAGATATCTCCATATAAACATAAAGAGGGAACATCATGTGATTTTTGTGATTATTCAGCTATATGTCAATTTGATTCAACTATGAAAGATAATAAATATAAAATTTTAAATAATAAGAGCAATGAAGAGATAATAAAAATGATGGAAGGAGATGTTGATTGATGAGTTCTCCTAAATGGACAAAAGAGCAAACAGAAGTTATAGAAAGTAGAGACTGTAATTTACTTGTTGCAGCAGCTGCTGGGTCGGGAAAAACAGCAGTACTGGTTGAACGTATAATTCAAATGATAACAAGTAGAGAAAATCCAATTGATATAGATAAATTATTAGTAGTTACATTTACTAATGCAGCTGCATCAGAAATGAGAGAGAGAATAGGTGATGCTATAGGAAAAGCATTAGATGAAAATCCAGAAAATAAGCATTTACAAAATCAACTTGTTTTATTAAATAAATCAAGTATTACAACAATACACTCATTTTGTTTAGATGTTATAAAATCGAACTTTCATAGAATAAACTTAGACCCTAATTTTAGAATAGGAGACCAAACTGAATGTGCTATTTTGAAACAAGAGGCAATCGAAGAAGTATTTGAAAAATTATATGAAGAAAGAGATGAGGGTTTCTTAAATTTAGTTGAAAGTTATGCAGAAAGAGGAGGAGACAAAGAAGTTCAGGATATTATTCTAGGAATATATTCATTTGCAATGGCTTCTCCTGAGCCTAAAAAATGGCTTATTGATTCAGCAGAGAGATTTAACATTGATGAGGATTTTGATTTTTCAGAATCTATTTGGGCTAGAGCTATATTAGATACTGTAAAAATAGAAATTGATGGAATTTGCTCAAATATGGAAAAGGCCTTAAAAGAAGTTAAGTCAATAGATGAACTAGAAACTTTTACAGAGAAGCTGTCGATTGAATATAAGAGAATGGTCGATATTTCAGAAGCATGTAATAAATCATGGAATGAGGCATATAAGAAGATGTCAAGTATGTCTTTTGAAAACTATGTCAAAGGTATAAAAAGGATACCAAAAGATGCTCCTTCATATATAAAAGAGTCAAAAGAAAAAGCAAAAGCAATAAGAGACAAAATTAAAAAATCTTTAGAAAGTATAATAAATTCTACGTTTAATAAAGATAATGAATCTATTAAAGATGAAATTAAATATCTTTATAATATAGTTAAACCAATCTCTAATATTGTTCTGAGATTTGAAGAAGAATACAGCAATAAGAAAAATGAAAAAGGAATAATAGATTTTAATGATATAGAGCATTTTGCCTTAAATATACTTACGAATATAGATGAGAACGGAAATATCATACCTTCTGATATAGCTATGGGGTATAGAGATAATTTCTATGAAATATTTATAGATGAATATCAAGATAGCAATCTTGTACAAGAAGTACTTCTTAAAACTGTGGCAAACATAGAGACTCCAAATAGATTTATGGTTGGCGATGTAAAGCAAAGTATATATAGATTTAGACAAGCAAAACCAGAGTTGTTTTTACAAAAGTACAATAACTATAAAGATGAAAAAGGAAGTTCTCACAGAAAGATAATGCTTTATAAAAACTTTAGAAGTAGGGAAGAAGTTGTAGACTCTGTAAATTATATATTTGAAAATATAATGAATGAGAATATAGGAGAGATTGAATATACAGAAAAAGAAAGACTTAATTTGGGTGCAGATTTTAAATCAGATTTAGAGGAGAACTCTATTGTCGGTGGAGCAACAGAAATACACCTTATACAAAAAAATACTAAACCTAGTAATGATATTATAAACAATAAAGATAATAATGCTAATAATGAAGAAAATGAAGCAGAAGAAGATGAAGAACTAGACAACATACAACTTGAAGCTAGAATGGTTGGAAAGATTATTAAGGATTTAATGAAAGCCAATGAATATGGAAAGATTCAAAAAGTTTATGATAAAGGAATTGATGCCTATAGACCTGTGGAATTTAAGGATGTAGTGATTCTTTTAAGAGCTACATCTGCATGGGCACCTGTGTTTGCAGATGAGTTGATGAATATGGATATACCTACTTATGCTGATGTTGGAGTGGGATATTTTGATACAATTGAAATAAAAACAATACTATCATTACTTCAGATAATAGATAATCCAATGCAAGATATACCTCTTATAGCTGTGTTAAAGTCACCTATATTTGGATTTACACCAGAGGATTTAATTGACATTAGAATTCAAAATAAAGATAAAACTTTTTATGAAGTTTTAGAGAGTACATCAGAGTATGATGAATTTACAGATTCACAGAATGAAAGTAAGTCGGATTTTGTACCAAGTGAAGAATGTATAAATAAAAGTAAAGACTTTCTGATTAAACTAAAGGAATTTAAAGAGAAATCAATGTACATGAGTACAGATGAATTTATATGGTATTTATATACAAAAACTGGATATTATGCTTATGTTGGAGCATTACCAGGTGGAAGTCAAAGACAAGCTAACTTGAAAGTACTTTTTGAGAGAGCAAAACAATTTGAAGAGACTAGCTTTAAGGGAATATTCAATTTTGTAAACTTTATAGAAAAATTAAAAAAATCTAGCTCTGATATGGGGAGTGCAAAAACACTTGGAGAAAATGCAAATGTTGTTAGAATAATGAGTATCCATAAGAGTAAAGGTCTAGAATTTCCAATAGTTATATGTTCTGCTATGGGAAAAAATTTCAATACTCAAGATTTTAAAAAGAGTATTTTATATCATCATAACTTAGGATATGGACCTCAGTTTGTGGACTATGAGAGACGAATTTCTTTTCCAAGTATAGCTAAAGAAGCACTAAAAAGTAAAATAAATATAGAAAATTTATCAGAAGAGATGAGAGTATTATATGTTGCATTTACAAGAGCAAAAGAGAAACTGATTATAACAGGCTCTACTAGAAATGTACAAGATAGCATGAAAAAATGGTGTAGTGGAATTGAAAATTTAGATACAATATCACAATATGAAATACTAAAAAGTAAGAATTTCTTAGATTGGATAATGCCTTGTGTATTAAAACATAAAGATTTATCTAATTTATTGGAAGATATGGGATTAGATGTACCATTTAATGTTGAACATAATTCAAAATGGTATGGAAAGTTATGGAATAAGGATGATATTTTAATACAAAAGAAAAATGATGAAGAAAAAGAAAGTATTGAAGAAGTTCTTGAAAAAATAGATGTAGAGGAACCTGATAGCGATTATTATACTGAAATAGAAGAAAAGTTAAACTATATATACCCATATGAATTTAGTACAAAAAAACCTGCTAGTATATCGGTTACAGAAATAAAAAAGATACAAAATAATTATGAAGAAGAGTTGATAAATACTATATTTGAACAAAAAATAAACTTAAAAAAACCTCTATTTATTCAAAATGATGAAGAAAAAGAAAAAATAAATGGAGCAGAAAGAGGTACAATAATTCACTTAGTTATGGAAGTTTTAGATTTAAAGAAGGTAAACAACATAAATGATATAAAGATGCAAATAAAAAGTTTTATTTCAAAGGGTATAATAACAGAAAAGCAAGCTAGTATAGTAAATCCTTATAAAATATATAAATTTTTTACATCTAACATAGGAAAAAGGATGTTAAATGCTGAACTTATAAATAGAGAAAAAGCAATTTATGCACAAGTAAATATGAAAGATATATATATTTATGAAGAATTGATAAAAAATGATGATAAGAAAATTTATGACAAAGAAAGTGTCATGTTAAGAGGTATAGTTGATGCTTATTTTGAAGAAGATAATCAGATAGTTTTAGTAGATTATAAAACAGATTTTGTAAATGAGGAAAATATAAATCAGATAATAGAGAAATATAAAAAACAATTAGACTTATATGCAGATGTTATTGAAACTTTAACTGGAAAATCAGTAAAAGAAAAATGTATATATTTATTTGGAGTTGATGAGGCTGTTTGTTATTAATTATTTTGATATAAATTAGACATAAAGATAAAGGGGAGGGGAAAAATGAGATTCATTCATACATCAGATTGGCATCTAGGGAAATCCCTAGAAGGTCATTCTAGAATTGAAGAGCAGGCAAAATTTTGTGAGGACTTCATAAAAATAGTAGAATCAAGTGAAGTTGATATGGTAATAATTGCTGGGGATATATATGATAATTCTAATCCACCAGCACAAGCTGAAAAACTGTTTTATAAAACAGTTTCAAGACTTGCTAATAATGGACAAAGATGTGTAATAATAATTTCTGGGAATCATGACAATCCAGAGAGACTTTCTGCAATAACACCTTTAGCACATGAACAGGGTATACTTATATTTGGTTATCCATCAAGTTCTACAGAAAAAGCTAAGTATGAAAAATTTGAGATAACAGAGACTATACAAGGATGTACAACATTAAATATAAATGGAGAAAGTGTTGTAATTGCTACATTGCCTTATCCAAGTGAAAAAAGATTAAATGAGGTTTTTTCAAGTGAAGATGATTTGGAAAAGCAAAAGACTTACTCTGAAAAAGTAGGCGACATATTTAGAAGTTTAGGAGAAAATTTTAGAAGTGATACTATAAATATAGCAGTATCACATATATTTGTAATAGGTGGAGAGAGTACTGAATCAGAAAGACCTATACAACTAGGAGGAAGCTTTTTGGTTGAAAAAAAAGACTTACCAGAAAAAGCTCAATATACTGCACTAGGACATTTGCACAAACAACAAAAAGCTTCTGAACGATTAAATGCATATTATTCTGGTTCTCCACTTCAATATAGCAAAGACGAAAGAGCATATACTAAAGGTGCGTATATAGTGGATATAAAAGCAGGAGAAAAACCAAATATTGAGGAAATTTATTTTAACAATTACAAACCAATAGAAGTATTTAAATGTAATGGTATAGATGAAGCTTTAGATATATGTGAGCAAAATCAAGATAGAGATATCTGGTCATACTTTGAAATAGATACTGATGAGATAATATCTCAGGGTGAAATTAAAAAAATGAAAGAATTATTAAAAGACATAATAGAGATAAAACCAATAATAACATCTTGTTATGAACAAGAAAGTGTAGATATAAAAGAAAAGTCTATGGCAGAATTATTCAAAGAATTTTATTCCTTTAGTAGAGGTGTAGAACCAAAAGGAGAACTTATGGATTTATTTCTAGATATAATAAGTGAAGAAGGTGAATCAACAGATGAGACCAATTAGATTAGAACTGACTGGACTTAATAGTTATATTGATAAACAAGTTATAGACTTTGAAAAACTAATTGAAAGAGGTTTGTTTGGAATATTTGGGACTACTGGAAGTGGGAAATCTACAATTTTAGATGCTATAACTATTGCTATGTATGGAAATATATCTAGAAATACAAAAGAATATATAAACAGTGTATGTGATAAAGCAATTATATCGTATGAATTTGAGATAGGAAGCAAAAATACAAGAAGAAGATACATTGTAGATAGAACTATTGTAAGAAGTAAAACAGGAACAAAGACTTCTGGTGCTAGATTAGTAGAGGTGTTAAATGATAATACAAAAAATGTTTTGGCTGATAAAGTTGTTGAAGTAAATGAAAAGGTGGCTCAAGTTGTAGGACTAACATCAAACGATTTTACGAGGTCAGTAGTTTTACCACAAGATAAATTTAATGAGTTTTTGAGATTATCACGTGCAGATAGAAGAGATATGTTAGAGAGAATTTTCAATCTTGAAAAGTATGGAAGAAGTCTTGGAGATAAAGTAAAAAAGAGAAAAAATTTACATTCGCAAAAGTTAAAAGACTTGAAATCAAAATTAAGTCAATACGATGGAATTACAGAAGAAGTGTATAATGATATCAATCAAGAACTAATGGAGTTAAAAAAACTAGAAAAAGAGAAAAATAAAACTTTGGATTTAGTTCAAAAATCTTATGAAGAGAGTAAGGTAATATATGAGGAACAATTGAAACTAGAGAAAAATGAGCTTAGAAAAAATGAACTCAACCTAAAAAGCAATGAGATAAAGGAAAAGACTAATCTTGTAGAAAATGATAATAATGCAAGAAAAGTGGACCCATACATAGGAACAGTTCAAAATTTAGAAAAAAGAATAGAAGAAGATAGTTTTACAGTAGATAGATTAGATAAAAAATTAGTAATTTTAAATCAAGAACTTGAAATTACAAAACATAGATATGAAAGAATAAGTAAAATTAAAAATGAAGAAGTTCCTAAGTTAAGTGAGGAAAAAATAAAGTTACAACAAGCAATAAAATTAGAAGAAGAATTAGTTTTACTAGATAAGGAATTAAAAGAATTAAAAGAAAATGGTCTTGATTTAAGTAAGAACAAAATGGAGTTAGAAAAACTAAAAAAAGATTCTGAATCTAGAAAAGAAGCAGTTATTAAGTCTGTAAAAGAAATTGAAGGGAAAATAGATAAAGTAAATATAAGTGCAGAATTAAAACAAAAAATATTTTTAGCATATGAATATGAGAAAGATTATAATAAAGTATTAGAAGAGAAAACTCAAAAAATAAATAAACTAGAAGAAATATCTAAGGATACAGAAGATATAAATTTAAAAGTCAGATATATTGATAGAGACAAAAATGACATCAACCGTAACCTAGAAAGTTTGTCTCTTCATTTAGATGTTCTTCTTAAAAAATGTCCTGGCAAAAGTGAAGATTTGCTTTTAAAATCTGAATATGTAACTGAATTAAGGAATAAGGCAAATAATACCAAAGAAAATGAAATTAAGAAAAATAATATACAAGATGAATTAAAAGTAGTTTTAGAAAATAAATTTAATATTGAGAGAGAGCTAAATCTAGTAAATGAAAAGCTTGAGAACAATAGAAAAAATAGAGAAGACCTTGAAAAAGAGTTAGAAGAACTAAAATACTTGAATTTGGCTTCTGAGCTTAGACGTGAATTAAAAGAAAATGTGCCATGTCCAGTTTGTGGTTCAAAGCACCATGAAAATCATAATATAACTAATTATGATGAAAATATAGTTTTTGTTAAAGATAAATTAGATAAATTGGAAAAAGAAAAAGTAAGCATAAGACATAATATTGAAGAATTAAATGCTAAAGTAAGTGGTTATGTGTCTGTAGAAAAAATGAAAACTAAAGAATTGGAAGATGTAAAAGGAAAACTTGGGGAAATTCCATCCAGTCAATTATTTAAAAGACTTGATGATGAACAAAGAAAATTAGCTGTACTTAAATCTAATATTCAAGAGTGGGAAAAAGAGAAAGAGAGTACCGAAAATAAAATAACATTGGCAAAAGAAGAAAAAAATAGAATTGAAAAAGAAGAATTAAAGATAAACGAAAGTTTGAATAACTATAAGAAATTAATAAAAGATTTAAATATCGAAATTGAAAGTCTGGAACATAAATGTAAGAAATTAAAACAAGAGTATTTAGGATTAAAAACAATTACTAAAGTTTCAAATCTATCGTCAAAAGTAGAAGAATTAAGAGAAAATGAAAAAAAATTAGAATTATTAAATACTGGATATTCAAACTTATTA
Source organism: Clostridioides sp. ZZV14-6009 (assembly GCF_020658095.1). Lineage (NCBI taxonomy): Bacteria > Bacillati > Bacillota > Clostridia > Peptostreptococcales > Peptostreptococcaceae > Clostridioides > Clostridioides sp. ZZV14-6009. The sequence goes on along the minus strand of NZ_JAGWDG010000002.1, from coordinate 585,367 downwards.
AAAAACAGAGATTTATTAGATATTAAAATAAGAGAACAAGAAAGTAAATTACATGAAATAGAGTTAGAGTTAATAAAGGCTAGAGAGTTATATGTAGAAAAAAAAGTGCATAGAGAAAGTAAATATAAAGAAGTAATTAACATAACAAAAGGTGATTTAGCTAAAAATCTTTTACATAATGTTGAAGAACGTATATGCAAGATACTAGAACAAGAAGAGTCTAGTAAAGTAAAGCTAGAAGAACAGAGGTTAGAATATGAAAAAAATCTTGCTGAGAAGCACAATATAGATGGAAGACTTAAAACTGCTAAAGAACAATATAAAGAACAAAAAATAATATTAAATAAACTGCTAGCAGAAAATAAATTTGAAAGTATATATGCGGTAAAAAGAGCTTTATTAGAAGGTGAAGAAGTAAAAAAACTGATTGAAGAAATATTAGAATATGAAGAAGAACAAAAGTTATTATCGTTTAAAATAAAATCATCAAAAGAAAAATTAAATGGAAGAATTATTAAAAAAGAATACTTTGAACAATTAAAAGATAATATTTATAATATGAAAGTAGAAATAGGAAATATATCCAAAGACATTGGAGCTAATCAAAATAAGTTGATAACATTAAAAGATTCTTTAGATAAGATAAATGATTTTAATAAAGAACTTAGATTGGTTGAACATAAAGTAGATTTGTTAGAAGAATTAGATAAATGTATACAAGGAAATAAATTTGTAGAATACGTCTCTACAAATCAACTAAAATATATAGCTTTAGAAGCATCAAAAAGATTAGAAGGAATAACTAAAGGAAGATATGCACTTGAAATTGACTCAACACTCAATTTTGTAATGAGAGATAATTTTAATGGAGGAGAAAGAAGAAGTATTGATACTCTATCTGGAGGAGAGACATTTTTAACTTCACTATCATTAGCACTTGCTCTTTCATCTCAAATACAATTAAAAGGGAGTGCACCACTTGAATTCTTCTTCTTAGATGAAGGATTTGGTTCATTGGATAGTGAGCTTTTGGAGATTGTTATAGAATCATTGGAAAGATTGCATAGTAATAATCTAAGTGTGGGTATAATAAGTCATGTCGAAGAGCTTAAAAATAGAGTTCCTGTTAAGCTATTGGTTTCATCGAGTGAAGCTGGAGTAGGTTCAAAAGTAAAAATTGAATACAGTTAGAAACAATATGTTAATTGAATATATTATCTAACATTTCCAAAAAATATATAATTGTGATATAATTAAAACTAATATTAAATTTATTTATAATTAATATCAATATAAAAAAACAAGTAAGTAGGAGTGTGGTAAGTGTTGGAATCGCCCAATAGTTTGGTCCAGATTATAATTTTAGTAGTATTACTTATGGGGTCTGCATTTTTCTCAGCATCAGAGACAGCTTTAATGTCTTTAAGTAAAATCAGAATTAGATATATGCAAGATGAAGGAGTCAAAGGAGCTAAGTTAGTAAGTTCATTAATAGAAAGCCCAAATAAACTTTTAAGTTCTATATTAGTTGGAAATAACGTTGTAAATATAGCAGCAACATCCATATCAACGTCACTGTTTATAGGGTTGATGGGAGAAAAAGGAGTAGCACTTGCTACAGCTGTTATGACAGTACTAGTGTTAATATTTGGTGAAATTACTCCAAAGACAATAGCAGCAAGTAACTCAGAAAAGGTTTCTCTTTTGGTATCTAAGCCTATAAGAGTAATTATATTTGTATTAAGACCAGTAGTATGGGTATTTAATATAATTACGAACGTTATATTTAAATTGTTTGGTATAACACATAAAGGAGCCAAGTCATTTATAACTGAAGAAGAATTAAAAACTATGGTAAATGTAAGCCATGAAGAAGGCGTCCTTGAAATGGAAGAAAGAGAAATCATAAATAATGTATTTGAATTTGGAGATATGCAAGCCAAAAACGCAATGATACAGAGAATAGATATGGTAGCTATAGATATGGAAGATAGTTACGATGAAATCATACAAGTATTTAAAGAAGAAAAACTAAGTAGAATGCCTGTATATGAAGAAACTATAGATGATATTGTAGGAATACTTAATATAAAAGATATTATATTTTTATCAGATGAGGAAATAGAGTCATTTGATATTAAAAATTATATGAGAGAGCCATTTTTCACATATGAGTTTAAAAAGATAACACAGCTTCTTGAAGAGATGAAACTTGAAAAAAGTCAAATGGCTATAGTTGTAGATGAGTATGGTGGGACATCTGGGCTTTTGACTATAGAAGATTTAGTAGAAGTAATTGTTGGTGATATAGAAGATGAATATGATGAAGAAGAAGATGAAATACAAGTTATAAAAGAAGATGAGTATATTGTAGATGGAAGTACTAAAATTGGTGATGTTAATGAACTTATAGGTGTAAACTTAGAATCTGAAGAATTTGATTCTATAGGTGGGTTTATAATTGGACATTTAAGCAGATTGCCAGAAGAAAATGAAGTAATTGAAGTTGATAATATAAGATTTTGTATAGAAAGTATAGAAAAAAATAGAATCAAAAAAATAAGAATATATACATAATGTAATAATGTTCTTAAATTTATTATAAGTGCATTGAATGTAGAATTTAAATTCTATATTTAATGCACTTATTTTTATTTTATATTCAAATAAAACTAGTATGAAATGGACAAAATAGAAATATAAATTAGAAGGAAGGAGATTTTTAAGATGAACATATTAGAAAATGATTTTTTATACAAATTAAAAAATAACACTATCTTTTTTTGTATATACACATTGTTGTTTATTTTTATTTATAAAGCATTTCCATACATAGCTCCATTTTTTTTAGGTGGAATAATAGCTCTTATGATTAATCCTATATCACAAAAATTAGAAAATAAGTTTAACATCAATAAGGGTGTGTCCACATTAGTTTTGAGTTTTCTTGCAGTAGCAGTAGTAAGTACAGTTACTACAATAATCGTAATAAATTCAGTGAAAGAATTAATGGGATTTCTAAATAATATATCTACCAACCCTGAAGATATAAGCAATACAATTATGTATTTTTTAAATAAAGTAAATACATATATGAAATCATTTCAAGAAATAGCTAATTTTGATATAGAACAATTAGTAAGTAAGTTTAGTAATGAAGTAATGCATATTACAAAAAATCTCCTTACAAGTATACTTGGACTGGCTACTTCTATTCCATATATTATAATATTTATAATTACTTTGTTTATTGCTACATATTTTATAGCAAAAGATTTAGATAAAATTGAAAATAATTTCTATAATATGTTTACTGTTGATGTCAGAAAAAAGGTAAAGAATGTAAAGAAGGAAGCAGGTCTTTCTCTTGTAGGATATATAAGAGCTTATACAATACTTATGGCTATAACTTTTTTTGCGATATGGGGAAGTTTCGCTATATTTGGATTAAAATATGGTCTGATAGTAGCTTTTGTAGGAGCTTTAATGGACTTAATTCCATTTTTAGGAATAATAACAATATATCTTCCAGTAATCGTGTACTATTTTCTTATAAAAAATTATTTTATAGCTGTAAGCATGACTATAATATTTTTTGTTTTATCTCTAATAAGAGAAATACTTGAACCCAAATTAGTATCAGTAAATGTTGGGTTAAATCCATTAGCAACACTGGCTGCAATTTTTATTGGAATTCAGGTAAAGGGAATAATAGGAGTAATTTTTTGTTTGGGTTTGGTATGTATGCATGATATACTTAAGAAGGTGGATATCTTTTAGCTATAAATAATGAAGATATTTTTGTAGTAAAATTTTATTCACTAATAAATAAAAATTCCATTAATATTGTAAGAAAGAAGGTATATGCATGAAACAAAAAGTAGTAGAAAGATTTTTAAAATATGTATCATTTGATACAACATCGAATTCTCAATGTGAAAATTGTCCATCTTCAGAAGGTCAAAGAGTTTTAGCTGAGTATATAGTTGAAGAGTTAAAATCAATTGGTATTGATGAAGTAAGTTTAGATGAAAACAGTTACGTAATGGCTACTTTAAAAGGAAATGTTGAAGGTGTAGATACTATAGGATTCATATCACACTTGGATACAATTGAAGATATAAGTGGAAAAGATATTAAACCAAGAATAATAAAAAATTATGATGGAAAAGATATAGTTTTAAATGAAGAATTAAATGTTGTTACATGTGTAAAAGATTCTCCAGAATTAGTAGAATTTAAAGGAGATGATTTAATAGTTACTGATGGAACAACTTTACTTGGTTCTGATGATAAAGCTGGAATAGCTGAGATAGTAACTGCAATAGAATATTTAATCAATCACCCCGAAATTAAACATGGAGATATAAAAATAGGATTTACACCTGATGAGGAAATTGGAAGAGGTGCAAATCTATTTGATGTTGAAAAATTTGGAGCAAAATATGCATATACTTTAGATGGAGGAGTAGTTGGAGAACTTGAATGTGAAAACTTTAATGCAGCAAATGCAACTATTACTATACATGGTAGAAACGTTCATCCAGGTTCAGCTAAGAATAAAATGGTCAATGCTATACATATAGCATCTGAAATCTCAGAAATGTTCCCAGCAGATGAAAGACCAGAAACAACAGAAGGTTATGAAGGCTTTTGGCATCTAAATACTATAAATGGAAATGTTGAAACTGTAAGCATGGCTTATATTATTAGAGACCATTGTAGAGAAAAATTTGAACAAAGAAAATCTATAATGATAGAAAATATAGAAAAAATAAATAAGAAATATGATAATAGAGTGGAATTAGACTTAAAAGATTCTTATTATAATATGAAAGAAAAGATTGAGCCAGTTATGTTCATCGTTGATATAGCCAAAGAGGCAATGGAAGAAGTAGGTATAAAGCCACGTTTAGTTCCTGTAAGAGGTGGTACTGATGGTGCAAGACTATCATTTGAAGGATTACCTTGTCCAAATATATTTACTGGAGGATTAAACTTCCATGGTAAAAATGAATGTATTCCAGTTAGTTCTATGGAGAAAGCTACTAAATTAGTTATAAGAATAGCTGAAAAATATGCTGAAAGAGTTTAGTTAAAAAGTATTCAAAAATTAAGAGTTTAAAGTTATAATAGCTATATCATTCTTTATAAAACAAACTGATTGTAAGTTTGTTTTGTATTTAAGATGATGTAGCTATTTTTATAATTATTTTGATAAAAGGTAATTATATTCACTTTGGGGTATAAATAAGTATTGCAGAGTAACAATAAGTATTAATATTTTAAATAAGGGGGAATTATATTGAAAATTAAATCTAAAAAAATAATGGTATTTGCACTTGTATTAGGGCTTGTAATGCCTAGCTGTGTATATGCAGATACAACTAGCAAGAATCAAAATTCGCAGGAAAATATGAATAGCTATATTCAAAATAGAAAATCTCCAAAGGGAGAAAAGTTAATTGGGGAAGATAGATTTGATACAGCTATAAAAATATCTCAAAGTGGATGGAATAATGGTTCAGAAAGGATTTTTCTAGTAAATTCAAATTCATTACCAGATGCACTAGCTTCAACTCCTTTAGCAAGTAAATTGGATGCTCCAATACTACTTACTAATAAAAATAATGTACCAGAAAATGTAGCAGATGAGATAACAAGACTTAATCCTGAAGAAATTATTTTAATTGGAAGTGAAGGAGCAATTTCATCAAGTGTAAAAAAATATCTTGAAGATACAGGTGTTTTAGTAAGTAGAATTGGAGGAGCAGACAGAGAAGAAACTTCTTTGCTTCTTACTAAACAATTGGATGATACAGGAGATTTAGGCGTTTCAAAAATAGCAGTAGTTAATGGGTATAATGGCCTAGCAGATGCAACTTCTATATCAAGTCCAGCTGCAAGTGATAATATGGCTATAATATATGCAAGTAAAGATAGTATAAGAAGTGAGGCTAAAAGTTTTATAACACAAAATTCAAATGAGACATACATAATAGGTGGAGAATATAATATAAGCAAAAAACTTGAGGGACAACTAGTAAATTCAGAAAGATTAGCTGGAACAGATAGAAAAGATACAAATGCTAAAGTTTTAGAAAAATTTTATGGAAAATTAAGTAAGGTTAGTAATATGTATTTTGCAAAGGATGGAAGTGGTAGAGAAGCTGATTTAGTTGATGGGCTTGCTGCTGGAGTATTGGCGGCAAAAACAAAGTCACCTGTCATTCTTGCAAGTGGAAGTCTAAGTAATGGACAACAAAGTTTTATAAAGAAAGTAAAAGCAGATAAATTTATACAAGTTGGTGGAGGAAAAAATAGTAATCCTTATACAGAAGCATTAGGATTACAGTAGTTTTATCAATTAGTAATATTATATAATAAAGACAAGTAAACTAAGTTATGTTTAATTAGAAGTTTGAATTGATGTATATGAAATTCTAATTAAGTTGCAAATAGCTTAGTTTACTTATTTTTGTGCTAATAGATACTTTACAATACAGTAGGTTATACAGTTTTCTAATGATATAGAAAAGACACCTCAATGTGAAGTGTCTATCTATAATATATTTTTCTTTTTCAATTAAATTTACTATATATGTTTTAAGTATTAACCTTTAATGTTTTTCATACATTCTTATGGAATACTACATTTAGTTAATATTGATTACATTTCCAGTATTAATATCGATTAAATTGATATCAAGTTCAAGCTCATCTTCATCATCAGTTTTTATAATATCTATAATTGCTACAGAATGGCTTCCATCTTTGGGGATAGAAGTACTTCCTGGATTTATAACTATTAAATTATCATCCATATATAGTTTCTTTACATGAGTATGTCCTAAAACTAATATGTCAGCACCCATTTTCTTTGATTTATCAATAATTTCTTCTTCTGTTTCTGTATAACCATGATTTAATATAATCCTAATTTCTCCAAATTGGCTCATGACATAAGGACTTTGAATAGGATGTTCTATTACCATCTGGTCGACATCTGCATCACAGTTACCTTTAACAATTATAATATTTTCTAATTTGTTTAACACTTCTATAAATTTTTTAGGATTATATCCTTCTGGAATATCATTTCTAGGACCATGATATAAGACATCTCCTCCATGTAAGAGAATATCACAGTCAGATAATACATTTAATGCTTTTTCAAAGTAAAGTAAACTACCATGAGTATCACTCATTATTCCTATTTTCATATTAAAATCCTCCTAAGTGCAGTCTATAAAAATTTTTCAGATACTCTATGCCAAAACTCGTAATTTGACATCCTAAGTAATTTTATTTTTGCATCAGACATGCTAACTTTTATATTTTCGATTTGTCTAAATCTGTGCTCAACACCATCAACAACAATCAATAATGAATCTTCAAATCTGTATTCTGGTGCAATCTTTATAACAGATTCATTTGAACATATTATGCTTGATGTAAAACATCTATATGCATTAGTGTTTATTGGATGTAACGGTGTAATCTGCATAAGTTCAAGTTTTATATCAACAATACTACCGCCAGCAGAATAGTTGTAGGCGGTTGAACCTGTGGAAGTAGAAATAATCATACCATCTCCACTAAAATTTTGTATATGTTTATCATCAAGGCTTAGATTAAGATGTATAGTTCTAGACTTGTCTCCTCTTATAACAACTTCATTTACAGCAAGCATGTTAGAACCGCTAGTAGTTGTATATACTTCAGCATTAAGAAGTGACATTTCTTGAATAATATAATCCTTTTTTATATAAGCTTCAATAAAGCTATCAATCTTATCTGGTAAAATATCAGGAAAAAATCCCAGATGTCCTGTATTTATACCCATTATGGGAATTTCAGGAAAATCGAAATCTCTAACTGTTCTTAAAAAAGAGCCATCACCGCCAATTGATATAATAAGTTCTGTATCTGGATAAATATCTGAATACACCTCAAAGCCAGCGTTGACAAGTTTTCTAGTTAAGAGTTCTTTAGTCTCAAGGGACTTATTTAATTGGTTTGCATTTATAGTTATAATTCTTTTCATATATTCACCTCTTCATACTTTGTATTATAACATAGTTTTATAATTCTTAATTTATAAATTTATAAATGACCTAGCTTGTTGTGAATGTGTTAAAATATGTATAGGGGGGTATAAAAAATTACATAAGAGGTGAAGACGTGTTTAAGGTAAAGAATATCACAAAAAAATTAGGTAAATTTAAATTAAATAATATAAACTTGGAATTAAAAGAAGGAGATATTATTGGAGTTATAGGACCAAATGGTTCTGGAAAGACAACTTTAATAAAAATTATAATGGGCATTATTGATGCTGATGAGGGTGAAATTGAACTTTGTAATGAAACAATTGACAATTCTCCAGTAAGTTTTAAAAACAATATTGGTTTTGTATATGATTCTTTACAATTTTATCCGCATTTAAAGGTGAAAGAGTTTAGAAGAATAGTATCCTTATTTTATAGTAATTTTGATAGAGAAAGATTTGATGAATATCTTGAAAAATTTGAGATAGAAGAAAATATACATATTAAGAATTTATCCAAAGGACAATCTGAGAAGCTTATGCTAGCAAATGCACTTAGCCATAATGCAAAACTACTTATTCTGGATGAACCAACTGCTGGAATAGACCCAATTGTAAGAAAAGAAATAATGCAGTATCTAAAAGATTTTGTGAAAAATGGAAATAGTAGTGTAATAATTTCAACTCACAATACTGATAATTTAATTAGGATTGCGGATTATCTTATTTTTATAAATAAAGGAAATCAGATTTTTACAATAAAGAAAGATATGTTAGAGCAGGAGTATAAAATAATTAGGGCAAATAAAGCAGAATTAGAAGAAATTAAAGAAAATATAGTTGGTGTAAAAGAGTATAAATATTATAGTGAAGCACTACTGAAAGTTGGAGATAACTTAAAAGTAAAAAGCTTATTGATAGAAATTGATAAGCATAAAGTTAAAAATCCTACTATAGAAGAACTAATGTATTATTATATAAATGAGGTGAAATGATGTTCAATTTGATAAAAAAAGATTTAATAATAGGAATTAGTTCAGATGGTGTTCGTAATTTAAAGTACATATTGCTGTTTTTTGTTTTTTATTTTTTCCTTAACTCAATTTCGTATTATACAGTAAGTGTTGTCATAGGTTATTTAATTTTTGTAAATACATTTGAATGTGATTATGAAAGTGATTCAAGAATATTTATAAGAAGTATGCCAGTTAGTATCGAAGATATAGTGTATTCGAAGTACTTATTAGGTGTGGGATTAATAATTTTTATAACAACAATTGTATCTTTAATAAGTAAATTGACATCATTAGTGTTTTTTAGAAGCATGGTTTTAAATGATGTATTCTTTTCTATAAATATATTTTTAGCAATTTTATCAATAGTGCTTCCTTTATTTTTTAAATTTGGATATGGAAAAATGAAAATTTGTGGATTAATAATAAGTATTTTAATTTATTTTGTATATGGGAGTCTTTTAAGAATGGTTAGTATGATAGTATATCAAGTAAAGCATGTTAATTATAGTAATGTAGGAGGCGTATACCTTTCAAATTATATTACTGATATGACTAATACTAGATATATAAATCTATACAGTGTGACGTTTTTGACTATAATAATTTTTATAATATCTATGTATTTCTCTATTAAGATTTCAAAAAAAAATAAGTTTAATTATAAAAGTTTTTAATTAATATTATAGCGTAAAATATAAGGAGATTAGAAATGAATAAGTTCATAAAAGTTTCAATTTTTATTTTGGGAGTTTTTACACTATTCATAGCTATAAATAAATTAGCATATAGAGATATGGTAAGTGTCAAAGATTATGAAATAAATCATTTAGAGGAAATTGTTTTTGATTTTGATAGCAGAAGAAGTGAAGAAATTGGTACTGTTATAAGATTCAAAATAAGTAATAACAGTAAATACAGTTATAGGTTAAACAGTGCAAAAATGAGATTTGAGAATTGTATAGAGAGTAAAAAAGGAGAGAATAAATGCTCTTATTATGTAAATATAGATTTGTTTAATGAAAAAAATTCTATAACTGAAAAAACCTTAAACTATGGGATAAAGTCGAATAATCAAGGTTATGTCGATTTTGTGATTCCAAAGGGGTTAAACTTTGATTATAGGTATTTTAACGACTCTGGTATGAGTGTAGAATATAAGGGCGAATTTACTGTGGAAATACCTATTGCAAAAGGTTTATATCTAGTAGTTGGAAAAAATAATGATGTATGGAATTCTAATGTTATGGAGTAATTTGAAAAAATTGAAAAATAAAGTTATTACATATATAATTAAAATAGTATGAAATTTATAAATATTCAGATTGGGAGGGTGTTCAATGTCAATAAGCAATGTAAGAGAGTACTTTAAAGAATTTGGAAGGGAAGATAGCATACTAGAGTTTGAACAATCCAGTGCTACTGTAGAACTTGCGGCAGAAGCGGCGGGAGTTATTCCAGCTAGAATCGCTAAGACTCTTTCATTTAAAATAGGAGAGGATGCAATTTTAATTGTTACAGCTGGAGATGCTAAGATTGATAATAAAAAATACAAGGATGAGTTTAGTTGTAAAGCTAAAATGTTAGCACCAGAAGAAGTCCTAGACTTTACTGGACATGCTATTGGTGGTGTTTGTCCATTTGGTTTAAAAAAGCCTTTAAAAGTATATTTAGATGATTCAATGAAGAGATTTGATACAGTATTTCCTGCATGTGGGAGCAGTAATTCAGCAATAGAACTTACATGTGATGAAATGGAGAAGTTTTCTAAGTGTGAGAAATGGGTAGATGTTTGTAAAAATTGGTAAAAAATATAGTGAAAATTAGTAAAAAAATATCCCTGTATACAATCTGTTTGGGGATATTTTTATGTGGAAAATATTTATAAATCTAAGAGGAAAATCTAATTTAAACTAATAATCCAAAATAAAGTTAAAAAATTCTGATTTTTCTTCGAAATAATAAAAAAATGACAAAAATATGGAAAAAATGTAGTAAATATTGTTAAAAAAATAATTAGAAATTATTGAAAAATTATCCTTTGAGTGATACTATTATAGATGTAAGATATTTAAAAAACAAAAATAATCACAAAAAATATGATTATTTAGCTCTATTAAAATAATTTTGATATGATAGAAAAAATTTATATATGGGTTGAAATACTAATATATAGAACATTTACTATTGATATACCCTAGAATTAATATCATAAACAAATTATTTTATCTATAACCATTGTGAGAGAAGTTTTATTATAGCTTGAAATTTCACAAAATTCCAAAAAGCGAGATTTTTTTTAAGTGAAGTTGACTTTAAATTAACAATTTATAATTAAATTAATGTCATAATCGGTTAATATAATTGCATATAAATATAGGGCGGACTTTAATTAAGGTTATAAATTTCTCGACGTATACTCAAATACTTTATTATAGATGTTGCCGAGATTTTAATTAATAAATGAAAATAAAATATTTATAAAATACTGAGGAGGCTATTATGGATTTAAATTCTAAAAAATATCAGATGCTTAAAGAGTTATATGTAAGCTTCGCTGAAAATGAAGTTAAACCTTTAGCAACAGAACTTGATGAAGAAGAAAGATTTCCTTATGAAACAGTGGAAAAAATGGCAAAAGCAGGAATGATGGGTATACCATATCCAAAAGAATATGGTGGAGAAGGTGGAGACACTGTAGGTTATATAATGGCAGTTGAAGAATTGTCTAGAGTTTGTGGTACTACAGGAGTTATATTATCAGCTCATACATCTCTTGGTTCATGGCCTATATATCAATATGGTAATGAAGAACAAAAACAAAAATTCTTAAGACCATTAGCAAGTGGAGAAAAATTAGGAGCATTTGGTCTTACTGAACCTAATGCTGGTACAGATGCGTCTGGACAACAAACTACTGCTGTTTTAGATGGAGATGAATACATACTTAATGGCTCAAAAATATTTATAACAAATGCAATCGCTGGAGATATATACGTAGTAATGGCAATGACTGATAAAGCTAAAGGTAATAGAGGAATTTCAGCATTTATAGTTGAAAAAGGAACTCCTGGATTTAGCTTTGGTGTTAAAGAAAAGAAAATGGGTATAAGAGGTTCAGCTACTAGTGAATTAATATTTGAAGATTGTAGAATACCTAAAGAAAATTTACTTGGAAAAGAAGGCCAAGGATTTAAGATAGCAATGTCTACTCTTGATGGTGGTAGAATTGGTATCGCAGCACAAGCTTTAGGTTTAGCACAAGGTGCTCTTGATGAAACAGTTAAATATGTAAAAGAAAGAGTACAATTTGGTAGACCATTATCAAAATTCCAAAATACACAATTCCAATTAGCTGATATGGAAGTTAGAATACAAGCGGCTAGACATCTTGTATATCAAGCAGCTATAAATAAAGACTTAGGAAAACCTTATGGAGTAGAAGCAGCAATGGCAAAATTATTTGCAGCAGAAACAGCTATGGAAGTTACTACAAAAGCTGTACAACTTCATGGTGGATATGGATACACTCGTGATTATCCAGTAGAAAGAATGATGAGAGATGCTAAGATAACTGAAATATATGAAGGAACTAGTGAAGTTCAAAGAATGGTTATTTCAGGAAAATTATTAAAATAGAGATATTAAAATATACACAATAGGTCGATATTAAAATAGATATGGAGGAAGGATTTATGAAGATAGTCGTTTGTATAAAACAAGTTCCAGATACAACAGAAGTTAAACTAGATCCTAATACAGGTACTTTAATTAGAGATGGAGTACCAAGTATAATAAACCCTGATGATAAAGCAGGTTTAGAAGAAGCTATAAGATTAAAAGAAGAAATGGGAGCTCATGTAACTGTAATAACAATGGGACCTCCTCAAGCAGATATGGCTTTAAAAGAAGCTTTAGCAATGGGTGCAGATAGAGGAATATTATTAACAGACAGAGCTTTTGCAGGTGCTGATACTTGGGCAACTTCATCAGCATTAGCAGGAGCATTAAAAAATATAGATTTTGATATTATAATAGCTGGAAGACAGGCTATAGATGGTGATACTGCACAAGTTGGACCTCAAATAGCTGAACATTTAAAGCTTCCATCAATAACATATGCTGAAGAAATAAAAACTGAAGGCGAATATGTGTTAGTAAAAAGACAATTTGAAGATTGTTGTCATGACTTAAAAGTTAAAATGCCATGCCTTATAACAACTCTTAAAGATATGAACACACCAAGATACATGAAAGTTGGAAGAATATATGATGCTTTCGAAAATGATGTAGTAGAAACATGGACTGTAAAAGATATAGAAGTTGACCCTTCTAACTTAGGTCTTAAAGGTTCTCCAACTAGTGTATTTAAATCATTTACAAAATCAGTTAAACCAGCTGGAACAATATACAATGAAGATGCAAAAACATCAGCTGGAATTGTAATAGATAAATTAAAAGAGAAGTATATCATATAATTTAAGGGGGGATAAAGAATGGGTAACGTTTTAGTAGTAATAGAACAAAGAGAAAATGTAATTCAAACTGTTTCTTTAGAATTATTAGGAAAGGCAACAGAAATAGCCAAAGATTATGATACAAAAGTTTCTGCATTACTTTTAGGTAGTAAGGTAGAAGATTTAATAGATACATTAGCACATTATGGAGCTGATGAAGTAATAGTAGTAGATGATGAAGCTTTAGCAGTGTATACAACTGAACCATATACAAAAGCTGCATATGAAGCAATAAAAGCAGCTGACCCAATAGTTGTATTATTTGGTGCAACTTCAATAGGTAGAGACTTAGCACCTAGAGTATCTGCTAGAGTACATACAGGACTTACTGCTGACTGTACAGGACTTGCAGTAGCTGAAGATACAAAATTATTATTAATGACAAGACCTGCTTTTGGTGGAAATATAATGGCAACAATAGTTTGTAAAGATTTCAGACCTCAAATGTCTACAGTTAGACCAGGAGTTATGAAGAAAAATGAAGTTGATGAAACTAGAGAAGCTGTAATTAATCGTTTTAAAGTAGAATTTACTGAAGCTGATAAATTAGTTCAAGTTGTAGAAATAATAAAAGAAGCTAAAAAACAAGTTAAAATAGAAGATGCTAAAATATTAGTTTCTGCTGGACGTGGAATGGGCGGAAAAGAAAATTTAGACATACTTTATGAATTAGCTGAAATTATAGGTGGAGAAGTTTCTGGTTCTCGTGCAACTATAGATGCAGGATGGTTAGATAAAGCAAGACAAGTAGGTCAAACTGGTAAAACTGTAAGACCAGACCTTTATATAGCATGTGGTATATCTGGAGCAATACAACATATAGCTGGTATGGAAGATGCTGAGTTTATAGTTGCTATAAACAAAAACCCAGAAGCTCCAATATTTAAATATGCTGATGTTGGTATAGTTGGAGATGTTCACAAAGTACTTCCAGAACTTATAAGTCAATTAAGTGTTGCAAAAGAAAAAGGTGAAGTTTTAGCTAACTAATTTCTTGGGGAGGGTATTATGAGTACAAGCGATGTTAAAGTTTATGAGAATATAGCTGTTGAAGTAAATGAAAATATATGTACAGTGAAAATGAATAGACCTAAAGCCCTTAATGCAATCAATTCAAAAACTTTAGAAGAACTTTATGAAGTATTTGCAGATATTAACAATGATGAAACTATCGATGTAGTAATATTGACAGGGGAAGGAAAAGCATTTGTAGCTGGAGCAGATATTGCATATATGAAAGATTTAGATGCTGTAGCTGCTAAAGACTTTAGCCTTCTAGGAGCTAAAGCTTTTAGAGAAATAGAAGATAGTAAAAAAGTAATAATAGCAGCTGTAAATGGATTTGCTTTAGGTGGAGGATGCGAACTAGCAATGGCTTGTGATATAAGAATTGCATCTGCTAAAGCTAAATTTGGGCAACCAGAAGTAACTCTTGGAATAACTCCAGGATATGGAGGAACTCAAAGACTTACAAGACTGGTTGGACTGGCAAAAGCAAAAGAATTAATCTTTACAGGTCAAGTTATAAAAGCTGATGAAGCTGAAAAAATAGGGCTAGTAAATAGAGTTGTCGAGCCAGAAGTTTTAATGGAAGAAGTTGAAAAACTAGCTAAAACAATAGCTAAAAATGCTCAACTTGCAGTTAGATACTCTAAAGAAGCTATACAACTTGGTGCTCAAACTGATATAGATACTGGAATAGATATAGAATCTAATTTCTTTGGACTTTGTTTTTCAACTAAAGACCAGAAAGAAGGAATGTCAGCTTTTGTTGAAAAAAGAGAAGCTAACTTTATAAAAGGGTAAACAAATCTAATTAAAAATATATTTTCTGTTAACTAGATTGAATAAATACTTTAATCTAGTTAACAGAATATAAATACTAAAATAACAGGAGGTTATAACTATGAAATTAGCTGTAATAGGTAGTGGAACTATGGGAAGTGGTATTGTACAAACTTTTGCAAGTTGTGGTCATGATGTATGTTTAAAGAGTAGAACTCAAGGTGCTATAGATAAATGCTTAGGATTATTAGATAAAAATTTAACTAAATTAGTTACTAAGGGAAAAATGGATGAAGCTACAAAATCAGAAATATTAAGTCATGTTAGTTCAACTACTAACTATGAAGATTTAAAAGACATGGACTTAATAATAGAAGCATCTGTAGAAGATATGAACATAAAGAAAGATGTTTTTAAATTATTAGATGAGTTATGTAAAGACGATACTATTTTAGCAACAAATACTTCATCATTATCTATAACAGAAATAGCTTCTTCTACTAATAGAGCAGATAAAGTTATAGGAATGCATTTCTTCAATCCAGTTCCTATGATGAAATTAGTTGAAGTTATAAGCGGTCAATTAACATCAAAAGTTACTTTTGATACAGTATTTGAATTATCTAAGAGTATCAATAAAGTACCAGTAGATGTATCTGAATCTCCTGGATTTGTAGTAAATAGAATACTTATACCTATGATAAATGAAGCTGTTGGTATATATGCAGATGGTGTTGCAAGTAAAGAAGAAATAGATGAAGCTATGAAACTAGGTGCAAACCATCCAATGGGACCTTTAGCATTAGGGGATTTAATAGGATTAGATGTTGTTTTAGCTATAATGAACGTTCTATATACTGAATTTGGAGATACTAAATATAGACCTCATCCACTTTTAGCTAAAATGGTTAGAGCTAATCAATTAGGAAGAAAAACTAAAATAGGATTCTATGATTATAATAAATAAGAACTTAAATCTAAAAAATTTAACTGATATTGTCTAAAAAAAAACAATCTCAAAAATCTGATAAAAATCTAATTTAATGGGGGTAATGAATATGAGAGAAGTAGTAATTGCCAGTGCAGCTAGAACAGCAGTAGGAAGTTTTGGAGGAGCATTTAAATCAGTTTCAGCAGTAGAATTAGGGATAACAGCAGCTAAAGAAGCTATAAAAAGAGCTAATATAACTCCAGATATGATAGATGAATCACTTTTAGGAGGAGTACTTACAGCAGGTCTTGGTCAAAATGTAGCAAGACAAATAGCATTAGGTGCAGGAATACCAGTAGAGAAACCAGCTATGACTATAAATATAGTTTGTGGTTCTGGATTAAGATCTGTTTCAATGGCATCTCAACTTATAGCATTAGGGGACGCTGATATAATGCTAGTTGGTGGAGCTGAAAACATGAGTATGTCTCCTTATTTAGTACCAAGTGCTAGATATGGTGCAAGAATGGGTGATACTGCTTTCGTTGATTCAATGATAAAAGATGGATTATCAGATATATTTAATAACTATCACATGGGTATAACTGCTGAAAATATAGCAGAACAATGGAATATAACTAGAGAAGAACAAGATGCATTAGCTCTTGCAAGTCAAAATAAAGCTGAAAAAGCTCAAGCTGAAGGAAAATTTGACGAAGAAATAGTTCCAGTGGTTATAAAAGGAAGAAAAGGTGACACTGTAGTAGACAAAGATGAATATATTAAAGCTGGTACTACAATAGAAAAACTTGCTAAATTAAGACCTGCATTTAAAAAAGATGGAACAGTTACTGCTGGTAATGCATCAGGAATTAATGATGGTGCTGCTATGTTAGTAGTAATGGCTAAAGAAAAAGCTGAAGAACTAGGAATAGAACCTCTTGCAACTATAGTTTCTTATGGAACAGCTGGTGTTGACCCTACAATAATGGGATATGGACCAGTTCCAGCAACTAAAAAAGCTTTAGCAGCTGCTAATATGACTATTGAAGATATAGATTTAGTTGAGGCTAATGAAGCATTTGCTGCTCAATCTATAGCGGTAGTAAAAGATTTAAACATAGATATGGCTAAAGTTAATGTCAATGGTGGAGCAATAGCTATAGGACATCCAATAGGATGCTCAGGAGCAAGAATACTTACTACACTTTTATATGAAATGAAGAGAAGAGATGCTAAAACTGGTTTAGCTACACTTTGTATAGGTGGTGGAATGGGAACTACTTTAATAGTTAAAAGATAGTTTTAGATTATAATTTTTAAAAATTAAACATTTAACCAGGAATTTAACCTGTAAGAGTAACTATTTGTTATTCTTACAGGTTTTTATGGTTAAAAAATAACTATTATCTATTAAACAAAAATAGTGTAAAATATATAATATCATGATTTTGAAGATATAAAAGAAAGTAGGTAAAAGTTTGTTTAAAAAAGAAAATCAAAAATATAATCTTATATCATATACAAATGAAGAAGAAATGACTCTAAAAGAAGTTTTGCTGGATAAGCTAAATTTTTCGGTGAGGTCATTGTCAAAGATGAAAAGAGAAAAAAGTGTATTAGTAAATGGTGTATATAAAAAACCAAGTTTAAAAGTGTCTTGTGGTGATTTAATAGAGGTAAAAATAGAAGAAGAAAAAGCAAATTTTGAGCCACAAGATTTAAATTTACAAATAATATATGATGATTTTGATATAATTATGGTAAATAAGCCACCATTTATGGTAGTTCATCCAACTAAAAGTCACTATGATAATACAATAGCAAATGGTATTAGTTATTATATAGAGAAGCATAAAGAAAATGTAAAAATACGATTTGTGAATAGACTTGATATGAACACTTCAGGGCTTGTTATAGTAGCAAAAAATGCTTATGCACATCATACTTTGTCTACATCAATGAGTGAAAATAAAGTTGAAAAAACATATATAACAGTAGTGAATGGGATTATAGATGAAGATGAGGGAACTATAAATGAACCAATTTATAGACCTGAAGAGGATTCAATAAAGAGAGTAATAGATGAAAGAGGACAAGCATCTGTTACCCATTATAAAGTAGTAGAAAGATTAAAAAATGCAACCGTACTAGAAGTAAAGCTAGAAACTGGTAGAACACACCAAATAAGGGTGCATATGGCTCATATAGGTCATAGAATAATAGGTGATGAGTTATATGGTTATATAGATGAAAATCTTATAAATAGGCAAGCTCTTCATGCATATAGCTTAGAGTTTGAACAACCAAGAACAAAAGAAATTTTAAAATTTAAAACAGATATACCGAAGGATATGCAAGAGTTAATATCGAAATTAAGATAGATGGGGTGATGTATATGATAATACATAAATTTATAATACATGTTTTGGATAAAAATAGTGATGTTCCAATATTAAATGATTTTGAAGGTAAAGTTAATCAAGAAGTAGATGGATTTTTTCAAAAAGCAATAAAGAGAATTTCAAAGGATGAAGATTTAAGAAAAGGTATCTTTAAAGATTATAATGACAATTTAATCAAAAATTGTTGTGAACAAATAATATACGATGAAAGTTCATTTTTAAAAAATTCTAAAGAAATAGCATCTTATCTGTTTGAGGTCATGAAGATTAATGCAGCATTAGAATCTTGTGATTTGGCAGTTTGCCTGTATACTGTAAAAGATGAGAAGAGTGTTGCTATATTGAAATTAGATTATAAAAAACTGTATACTCATTCAATTGAGTTTGTAGATGATAAATTTAATATTCAAATGGTATCAAATGAAATTGGAATTCCAGAAACTATAAGACAAAAGCAAGGGGCTTTAATTGGATTAAGTGGAATGAATGATGAGTTTCATCTAAGACTCTTAGACAAAGATGCAGAAAAAGAGGGTTCAGAATCAAAGTTTGTAACAGAATTTTTGAATGCTAAAAAAATAGACGATGATAAGTATAAGACAAAAGTATTTAAAAATACAGCCGAAAATTGGATAACTAATGCTCTTAGCAATGATATAAAGCAAGCAGAAGATGTAAGAAGTATATTAAATTATACATTAAAAGAAAAACATGAAATTGATATAAATGATTTTGTTGATAATTCAATTAAGGATGAAGATTTAAAAGGTAGTTTTAAAGAGCACATGGAAGAAAAAGGTCTTGATGAAGGTTTTAGCATAGATAAAAAATGGGTTGAGAAAAAGCTCAAAAAGAGAAGTATAAAAACTGATAATGGCTTTGATATAAAAGGTAACCTAACTGATTTTGAGGACCCAATGAAATATACTGTAAAGCAAAATCAAGATGGAACTATAGATATAGTAATAAAGAATGTAACATTTTATGAAGAAAAGTAATCTTAATTTGAGTAATTTATATAATTAGATATAAATTAAATTAGAATAAATGTATAGTTAATATAATTATAAATAAATGTAGACTAGTCTGTGTAAACTTCTAATAGAAATATTAAATAGAAGTAGACACAGACTATTTATATTTGTAGAAAAGATGATATTATTTGTTTTCTTCGATATATTTACATATATCACCAATACATTTAAAGTTTTCAGCTTCCTCATCTGGTATTTCTATACCAAATTCATCTTCAAGAGCCATTATAATCTCAACAGCATCTAATGAATCAGCTTCTAAATCTTCCATTAAAGATGCTTCCATAGTTATTTCATCTAAATTATCTAACCCTAATTGTTCTGCTATTATTTCTTTTATTTTTTCAAACATTTTAAGCCTCCTACAGCAGTTTTAATTAATTTTAATGTTAGTTTAATATAATATCAAAAATTTTTCAATATGGAATTAGTAAAAAGTAATAAAATTTTATAAAGGTAGTAATAAAGTCTTGTTTGATGAATAAACTTTATTGATAACAAATATAACTTAGGAGGAAATGCTATGAAATATGTAGGCTTATTACTAACATCTGTAGGAATATTTTTACTTATAGCAGTAAATTTTTATTATAATTCAATAACTTTGGATATGCAACGAATAGAGGACTATGTAATGGAAACAAATTTAATTCTTGAAGATGTAGCAGAGAAGGAAAGCTATGTATCTAATGAAAAGGACGATTATATATCAAGATTAATGCATGTAAAGAAAGGGATAGAAAATTCAAAAACATCCTTCTTGATAGAAAGATATAAAGAATACAAAGTAAAATCAATAGAAAGTTTAATTTACACTATATCAGAAGAAAAAAAGGATTATTTAGATGAAGTTGATAGATACAATAAATTGGGAGAAAAAGAAATAAATAAATTAATTAATAAAAACTTTTTAGAAGTAACTTATCTGTCTATTACTACATATATTTAATTAAAGAGACAAAAGTTAGTCTCTTAATGATTCAAGGAGGATTAGTTATGACAAAATTAGAAGACAATATGGAACGTTTCTTTGGAGGATGCGAAGGATTTTTTGGTAATAAAATGTTGATAATAATAGTTATAGTATTCTTATTATTATGTACAGACATTTTAGAAGACTTATTATGCGATGACAATATATGGATATGGGTTATATTAATAGTATTGTTGTTATTTAACTTCGATGATGGTTGTTGTTGCTAAAAAATATTGATTATTAAATAGGCAGAACCAGTAACTTATACAAGTTATGGTTTTGCCTTTTTTAGTTAAGATAAAAAAATTAAAAAAAAAATAAAAATACATTAGCAAAATGGAAACCAAATGCATAGTATATGTTAGGAGCGAAAAGCTCAACAAAATATCAACAGGAGGTAACGTGAAATGTTAGATAGATTCTTTGGAGAAGATGGATGTTTTGGTGGAGGAGGATGGTGGATAATCGTACTATTCTTCCTATTCTTAGCTTTTGGAGATAGCTGGGCAGAATTTGACATAATGGCATGGATTCCATTCTTAATAGTTTTATTAATACTTTGCTGCTGTAGTGGATGCTTAGATTAAGGGTAGCAGTTATTAAAAAAGGAGGGTTTTATTATGTTAGATAGATTTTTTGGAAACGATGGATGTTTTGGTGGGGGAGGATGGTGGATAATCGTATTATTCTTCCTATTCTTAGCTTTTGAAGATTGTTGGAGAGATATCGATATAATGTCATGGATACCATTCTTAATACTATTATTAATAACTTGTTCATGTGGTGGATTCTTTGATGGTGATGAGGGTTGTGGCTGCTAAAATTAAACCGTTAAAGTGAAAAAATGCTGGTATATTTTATACCAGCATTTTTTTT
Source organism: Clostridioides sp. ZZV14-6009 (assembly GCF_020658095.1). NCBI lineage: Bacteria > Bacillati > Bacillota > Clostridia > Peptostreptococcales > Peptostreptococcaceae > Clostridioides > Clostridioides sp. ZZV14-6009. The sequence continues at coordinate 563,780 of NZ_JAGWDG010000002.1, read as the reverse complement.
ATTTTATTTTTTAATATAATTTAAATTAAGAATGAATATTATTAAAATTGTTGAATATAGGGTATAATATAAAATATAATGTATTTAAATGTACTTGCTTTTATGGTAAAATAAGAACTTATATAAATATAGTTAAAATAAGAACCTGTATAAATTTGGTTCAGATTTAGATAAATTTAGCAAAATTAGGAGGATGAAAATGAAAAGTAATATAACGATAAAAGATGTTGCTAAACAAGCAGGCGTGTCAATATCTACAGTATCTAGAGTTATAAATGATTCAAAACCTGTGACTGATGAAGTCAAACAAAAAGTTTTAGATGTTATAAAAGAAACTGGATATATACCAAATCCACTTGCAAGAAGCTTAGTAACTAAGAAGAGTCAATTAATAGGGGTAATAGTTCCAGAAGTTTCAGATTCTTTTGTTAATGAGGTATTAAATGGAATAGAAGAAGTTGCTAAAATGTATGATTATGATATCCTTTTAGCTAATACATACTCTGATAAAGAACAAGAATTAAAGAGTATAAATCTATTAAGAGCAAAACAAGTTGAAGGTATAGTTATGATTTCATGGGTAGTTGAACAAGAACATATCAACTATATGCAAAATTGTGGTATACCAGCAACGTATATAAGTAAAACTGCTAGAAATTATGATATATACACAGTAAGCACTAGTAACAAAGAAGCTACTTTTGATATGACAGAACATCTTATAAAGAAAGGTCATGAAAAGATAGCTTTTATAATGACAAGTAAAGATGATACTGTTTTAGAGATGGAAAGACTTTCAGGCTACGAAAAAGCACTTTCAAGTAATAATATAGAGTTGGACAAGAGTTTAATCAAATATGGTGGAACTGATTATGAAAGTGGATACAATAGTATGAAAGAATTATTGGATGAGGGAATAATACCTCATGCAGCTTTTGTTACGGGTGATGAGGCTGCTATAGGAGCTATAAACGCTATCTGTGATGCTGGATATAAGGTTCCAGAAGACATATCAGTTGCAGGATTTAATGATGTTAAGATAGCTAAAATGTATAGGCCTAAACTTACTACAGTTTATCAGCCTTTATATGATATGGGAGCAGTGGCGATAAGAATGGTTATTAAATTAATAAATAAAGAATTAATTGAAAATAAGAAAATAGAATTACCTTATCAAATTATTGATAGAGAAAGTGTTATAGAGAGAAAGAAATAAAGTTATTAAAGTTAATCAGGTAGTGTTTAAAACACTACCTGATTTTTAATTTAAATAATATGCAATTTAAAATATTTTAATTAAAAATAATAGTTTTAAGTCTTAAAAGTAGTTTATTTTTGTTTATTCGTGAGGATTGGATTTTTTAGTCTTCTTAAATATACTCTTAGATTTTTTCTGTTGATTATTTGGTGTATTTTTTGGTGCAGGTGTATTTGATTTACCTTTAGTAGGTTGTTTAGTCTTTTTAGTTTTGGTAGTTTTAGCAGGTTTAGTATCTCTTTGAGTCTCTGCATCTGATATTTTATCCATTATAGTATCTAATTTTTTACGTTGATTGTCATCTAAAAATGCTTTGAATTTTGATACTACTTCTTCTCTTCCATCTAGGTTTTTACCTATTTTTATAAGTTCCTCCATAAGTTCACTTTCTGATTTTCCTTTGTAATTATCAGCAATCTTTTCTATCTTATCCTTGTCAATATTTTTTTGCTTAGCCATCTTTTCTAATGAATCTGTATCTATTTTTTTCATAAAAAAACCCCTTTCTATAAATATATATTGAATTATATTCATACTATTTATATATAGAAATAATATTGAAGTGGTGAATTGTGAGTGATATATAATATAAATAAAAATTCTTATAGATAATATATATGCACTGAGCTTTAAAAATGGAACATTAAAATATGAAAAACATACTTTAATATAGGGCAATTATATAATATAAGGGGGGATTGTCTTGAATAATTTACTATTTTTGATTGGAGTGATTGCATTGAGTAATGGTAATATCTCTATATTTGATGATAAAGATAAATCAAAGAAAAATAATAGAGTTAGAAAAAACAAAAAAAATTCAAATGAGAAATTATCAAAAGCTATACATGACACTTTAAGGTTTGATGCAAATGATATAAAAAGAGGTCTAAGACTTATGGATTTGAGTGAAGAAGACCTAGAAATGGGAATGGAAATAATAACAAGAACTAAAAAATACATGTCAAGAGATGAAAGGAAAATACTAGTAAAAATAGAAAGTGTTTTGGACCTAGTTAGAGGCATAAAGAAACTCAACAATATAGATATGGTAGATGTTGAAGAGGAAACAGATTTTTTTAGAAAAATGGATAGTGAAGACAAAAAAAATATGATGATAAAAGAAATTATAGATGTATTTCCAGAAAAGAGAAAAAATTCTGTTGAAAAGGCTATAGGAATGAAAAAAAAGATAGATTTATTTGCAGAATTGTTTTTACCTGATGATTTTGGAGAAGGTGGATTTAGTTTAAGTTCTTTGGCAAATATAAATAATCTAGGTAGTATGAATAATCTTAAATTGCTAGGAAATCTTTTAAGAGGTGATGATAGCAATAATGATGATGAGGATGAATATGAAGATAATGAAGATAATAATGAAGAATTTGAAGATGAAGAGTCAACATATGAAGATAATGAATTAGATTATGAAGATGAGATAGATGATAATGAAGAAGAATTAATGGAAGATGAAGAAACAGACTATGAAGATGAAGATAATGATGAAAATATAGTGTATGATGAAGAATTGTATGATGTTAATGAACACAAGCATGAACATAATCATAATGAAAAAAATACTAGAAGTAAAGCTAAGAGAAAGTGATAATTAACTAAATACATAAAGAGAAAAGGAAGAAAAAGTAATATTAGAATAAGATTATCCCAATTACTATATAAAACCACTTTAAAAAATTCGAAATTTATTATATAATAATAATATGAAATCCTGAAACATACGATAAGGCTTTTTTAAATTCAACCTACAAATGAAATACGGGAGACCGTGTCTAGTAAATTATAACATGCCTGTTTAGTTTGGACGTTAAAGGTTACTGGCAAGTCACCCACCTGGGAGTGCCTAGGGTGTGAATTTACTTAGCCACCGGTGTTTCGGGACAAAAAAAGTGCTACTATTTTAAATAGTAGTACTTTTTTTTATTAAAATGCATTTTTCTACCAAATATACTTAATTATATATAAACTTAAAAAGCATAAGTAACAAATGATATTATAAGTGCATAGTATTAATTAGGCTATAAAAAAGCCGAAGACTTAATAAGAATCGCTTACAGGGAGGGCAATGAAAAATGCAAGATTACAAAAAAAATAAAAAAAGAATGCTAAATCAGCCAATGTCTACAATGAATGAAGAAGAAGTGTATACAGATGAGATAAACTCAGATGATATGAGAGGATTCAAAAAATCACATCATCATAATGGATGTAACAATGATAATAATTGTGATTGTCATGATGATTGTAAACCTAATCCATGCAATCCATGCAAACCTAATCCATGTGATGACAATTGTGGATGCCATGATAATTGCAAATGTGATTGTGAACCATGCCAAATGGATTCAGATGAATGCTTTGAAAACAAATGTGGACCAAATTGCTGTAATCCTATATCTCCAAGAAACTTTTCTATAGCAAATGCAGTTCCATTTGCAATAGAAGCTAATAGAATTTTTGATACTATGCAATTCCAAACATTTACAGATGCAACTGGACCAAATGGAGAACCATTAACTTTTGAAACAGAAGTAGTAGAAGTATTTGGTTCAGTTCCAAGTGCAGGTAGAGCAAGTGTAACTATAGACAAAATATGCTTAAGTAATGATGGAATAGTTATTGACACAGGAATGACAACTTTAGAAGATTTTGAATTGGAACCATTAGGAGATATAATAGGAAGAAACTGTGAAACAACTTTTGAATATGCAGTATGTGGAGAAAGAAACGCTGAATGTTGTAGACAAGGAAAAGGCAAATCAGTAGCTTATAAACAAAGAGGATTAACTGTAGCAGTTCGTAATCTAGTATTAGAACTAAGAGGTAGATGTGGATGTACAGAATTCGTTGCATTAGCTTTCCCAGCAGTCAGAGCAGGAGGTGGATGTAAGAGAAGAGTTGATTTTGTAGAATTTACTTTTAACACACTTTCAGCACCAATATGCTTGCCAGCTGATGGAAGAGCTGTCACTTTAAGACAAGAATTCCAAACTAATTTAACAGTTGATTGTATAGGAAAATCTATATTAAAATTAGAATGTAGAGAAGGTTGTGATCCTTTCTTTGAATTAATCATACCAAATGATATAGATTTAGTACTTTGCTTACAAGAAACAGTTAGCACATTAATAAGTGAACAAATAGTAGTTTTAGCATCACCAAACCCAATCCAACCAAGACTTGTTGATACTTTCTCTAAAGTATGTGATTTTTCGCAATGTGGACCTAATCAAGGAAATGAAAATTCAGGTTGCCACAGATAGATAGGTAGATATATAGACAGTTTAAATTATAAATAAAAATCATTTAAGGAAGGCTACCAATAGTAGACGATTTACATTGGTAGCCTTCACGTTATTTATAACTAATGTATAGATTTTATAGATTTAAAAAGTACTATAGTATGTAATAAACAAGTAAATATTGATACTATTGTCATTGTGTATATGTATGCATAAATATTAAGTCCTGGAATAGGAAGAAATACATATAGAGCTACTAGCTGAATTAACATACCAGTGATAGTATTTATACTTGAAGCTAATTCTTTTCTTATTGAATGTAAAATACCAGATAGCGTTTGATTTAGTGACATAAATAGTGGTACTAAAAACATAGCTTTTAAATATTCTCCAGCAAGTTTATTTTTAAATACTAATATACATAAATCTTTTCCAAAGAAATAAAAAAACACTGATGATAGTATACCTACAAATAAAGTTAGGAGTATAGAATACTTTATTTTTTTTAGGACACTTTTACGTTTTCTTAAAGCAATTTCTTGTGATATAGTAGGTATCAAATTTACAATAAGTGCTGAGCCAACAGTAAATGGTAAAAATATAAATGGCATTACCATTCCACTGACGACACCGTACATACTTAATGACTGTTGATAAGTCATTCCTGATAATGCTAATCTTGATGGTATCATCATAGAACTAATAGATTGTAAAAGTATGTTTGACATTCTATTGCAAGTTATGGGTATAGACATTTTTAATGTTTCCATAGAAGAATTATAAAAATCCTTTATACTTATAATATATTTATTGTCAAATGAAGAATCTCGACATAGACATATGAGCATAAATATGATATTACTCAATTCACCAATAGATATACCTAAAAGAGCAATATAACAGTTCATAGACTTATCATTTACATACATAACGAGTAAAAAAACAAATAGAATTTTACCCATCTGTTCAATAATTTGTCCAATAGCAGGGACTTTTACGTTCTTTATGCCATAGTAATACCCCCTAAGTACATTTGAAAGTGTTATTATAACTATAGCAGGACAAACTGCGAGTATAAATAAATTCAATTTAGGGTCTTTTAGAAACTTAAGTGATAAAAAAGAACTATTGAAAGATGCAATTATAGATATAATTAATGCTACAAAAAATGATATGTATAAAGTTGATATAAATAAAGCATTAGTATTGTGTTTATCGTTTAAAGCTTTTCTTTTTGCAACTAGGCAACTAAGTGCAGTAGGTATTCCAGTTGTTGTAACAGCTAAGCAAATCATTAAAAAGTTAAAAATCATATGATAAATACCTAAACCTGTTTCGCCCAAAGCTCTTGATAAGAATATTTTATATAAAAATCCAAATATTCTTACGACAAAGTTAGACATAAATAAAATAACTGTTGATAGTACTAAATAAGGTACTTTCAAAAAAATCACCTCCTTATCTTTTAAATATATTCATAAGGAGGTGTAAAAATTTATAATTTTATAAATTCTGGTTTCATTTTATTAAATTTAGATACATACTTAAATCCCATCTTTTTTAGCAATGAATATATGTAATCAAACTCGTATGCAATTTGACTTACATGATGTGAATCTGAGCCTGTAGTTATGATTTCTCCTCCTAAATCTTTATACATCTGAAGTATATATCTAGATGGAGTTAAATCTGGCAGATTGTATCTATAGCAAGATGTGTTTATTTCAATACCTTTACCATCATAGATGGCTTGTTTAAGAGTTTCTTCAATTATATCTGAAAATAGTCTGTCATCTAAGATAGTATCATAAGGTGCATATCTTTTAATTAAATCTAAATGCCCTAAAACAGAGTAATCCTTATAGTTTTTAACAATATTATACAAATAAAGGTAGTAATTCTCATAGACCTCATGTTGAGTCTTACCTTCAAAATAGCTACCAAGGTATAAATCCATTGTATCTATAGCATGAATAGAACATATTATAAAATCTAATGGATATTGATGAGCTTCTTTTCTATATGTATCTATTAATTGAGTTTGAACTCCAAATTCAATCCCTTTTTTTATTGATATTTTATCTTTATATCTATTTTTAAGAGTTTCTAGACTTTTAAAATAATCTTCGTAGACAATTGAAAAAGAATCATCAGCATAAACATCATAATCGACATGGTCTGTGAAGCAAATTTCATTTATACCAAGGTCTATAGATTTTTTTATCATTTCTTCCATTGTAGATTTTCCATCAGTAGAGAAACTTGAGTGCATGTGATAGTCGTAAAACATAAATATTTCCCCTTTTTATAAAAATTTTGGTATTATATATACATACTAAATAATATCAAATATATACCAAAGCATCAACAAAATATAAAAACAATAAGCGGTGATAAATGTGGAAAAATACAAAATAGATTTAAGTGAAAGGAAGTCAACTAAATATATACAAATATTTAATCATATAAAGCAGTTAATAATAAACAAAGAACTAGTTGAGCATGAAAAACTTCCACCAATAAGAAAGTTATCAGATTATTTACATGTAAATAATACTACTATAGTCAAAGTATATGAGCTTTTGGAAAATGAAGGATATGTATATAAAATTATAGGAAGTGGAACTTTTGTATCAAATTCAAATTCTTATAAAAATGGTATAGATAAAGGGAAAAACAAGAATATTAGACAAAGAGATGATTTAATTCATTTCGATAATGGAAATCCATCTAATGATATGTTTCCTATAGATTCATTTAAAAATGCTGTAAATATGGCACTATCTAAAGATGGAAGTTCAATATTTGATTATGATGAAGGTCTAGGCTCTGAGGAATTAAGAGAAAAGATGGTAGAGTATTTAAGTGATGAAAATATAAATACTACTAAAGAAAATATTCAAATAATCTCAGGAGCACAGCAAGGTATAGATATAGTTTGTAAAGGTCTTATAAGTTATTCTGATGTTGTTTTTATGGAAGAGCCCTCTTATAATGGGGCAATTGAAGTATTTAAAGGTAGAGGTGCAAAAATAATATCTATACCTATGTTAGATGATGGAATTGATATAGGTATTTTAAAATTAAAATTGGAAAAAATAAAACCAAGGCTTATATATATTATGCCTAATTTTCAAAACCCAACAGGTATATCTTATTCAACATATAAAAAAAAGAAGCTAATAGAATTGGCAGAAGAACATGATTTTTATATAATTGAAGATGATTTTATAAGTGATTTTATATTTGACTCAAAAGACAATAGAACAGTCAGAAGTTATGATGATAAAAATAGAGTAGTATATATAAAGAGTTTTTCAAAAATACTTATGCCAGGTTTAAGAATAGGGATTGTAGAAATGCCAAACGAATTATTAAAAAAAGTTTTATGGGCTAAATATTCATCAGACATATCAACCCCAGGTCTTATTCAAAAATCAATGTACTACTACATGGAGAATTTTAATTGGAAGAATTATTTGAGTCATATAGAGAAAATATATACTGATAAATACAAGTTAGCAAAAAGCTTGATTAATGATAAATTGAGTGGTAAATTAAAAGTTAGAAAATCTTGTGGAGGGATAAACTTTTTTTTAGAATTGCCAAGAGGATATACATCTCAAAGTTTTACAAGTTTTATGTTAAATAAAGGAGTATCTATGCTTCCAGGGACTTATTTTTTTGATAATCTAGTGGATGATAGATTTTTTAGAATAAATATAGCTCGTCCAAGTATGGAAGAATTAGAAAAGGGAATATCTATAATAAGCGATAATATAGATGAGTTTTTCTGTGAATATAAAAATAAATTAGATATAAAAAGTAATAAATTATTTTATTAATAAATAGAAGTTTTTTAGGAGGAAAAAATGTTTGACAAGAAGAAATTAGATAGGATTAATGAATTAGCAAAGAAAAATAAAGAGGGAGCTCTTTCTGATGATGAAATCAAAGAAAGAGAGACTTTAAGAAAGGAATATTTAGAAAATTTTAGAGCTCATTTTAAATCAAGACTTGACAGTGTTAAAGTAGTCTCACCAGAGGAATATGAACAATATATGAAAAATAATAAAAATTAAAACTTAATAGGAGGAAAACATGGACTTAAAGCATGAATTTAAGAATGCATGGGAAATTGAAAAAAAAGAAAATGCTATTGAACAGGTTATGGAATATGCTCGCAATTATATGGATTTTTTAAGTAAATCAAAAACTGAAAGACTTTCAGTAAAAGAAATTATAAAATTGGCTAAAGAAAATGGTTATATTTCAATAGATGAAGCTATGGAAAAGGGAAGTGTAAGTCATGGGGACAAGATTTATGCTATAAATAAAGAAAAAGCAGTAGCACTTTTTGTGATAGGTAAAAATTATATAGAAAAAGGTATGAAGATTATAGGTAGTCATATAGATTCGCCAAGATTAGATTTAAAACCAAACCCATTGTATCAAGAAGCTAATCTAGGTTTTTTTAAGACTCACTACTATGGAGGAATTAAAAAATATCAATGGACAGCTATTCCTCTTGCTTTACATGGAGTAGTTATATTAAATGATGGTACAAAAGTGGATGTATCTATTGGTGAAGAAGACAGTGACCCAGTATTTTGTGTAACTGACCTATTGGTTCATTTAGCTGGAGACCAAATGCAAAAGAAATTGTCAGAAGGAATCAGTGGTGAAGCCTTAAATGTATTGATTGGAAATATGCCTTTGGATGGCGAAGAAAAAGAACCTATAACAGCAAATATATTAAAAATTTTAAATGAAAAATATAGTATAGTTGAAGAAGATTTATTAAGTGCTGAGATTGAAGTAGTTCCAGCTGGGAAGGCAAGAGATTTGGGATTTGATAGGTCAATGGTATTAGGATATGGCCATGATGATAGAGTATGTTCATATGCTGCTGTAAAAGCTATATTAGAGACTAGACAACCAGAATTTACTTCAGTTACATTATGTGTGGACAAAGAAGAAGTTGGCTCCCAAGGAAATACAGGTATGCATTCAAAGTTTTTTGAAAATACTGTAGCTGAGTTAATAGCTTTAGAAGGCGATTACTGTGATATTAAAGTAAGAAGAGCTTTAGCAAATAGTAAAGTATTATCAGCTGATGTTGCAGCTGGATATGACCCAAATTTTGGTGAGGCATATGAAAAAAGAAATTCTGCATATATGGGAAATGGAATAGTTTTAAATAAGTATACTGGTTCGAGAGGTAAGAGTGGATGTAATGATGCCAATGCTGAGTTTATATCAGAAGTAAAAAGAATTTTTAATGAGGGTAATGTAGTATGGCAAACTGCTGAACTTGGGAAAGTGGACCAAGGTGGAGGAGGCACAATAGCCTACATCCTAGCAAATCAAGGCGCAGAGGTTATAGACTGTGGTGTTGGTGTTTTAAATATGCATGCGCCACATGAGATTGTTTCTAAAGTAGATATATATGAAATGTACAAAGGATATAAGGCGTTTTTTAATATAAACTTATAAATTTAATATACAATAATATAAGTAATAAGTAATAAGTAATAAGTAATAAGTAATAAGTAATAAGTAAATAGAGTAGTATTATACTATGCTCATTAATTAAATGAACATAGTATAATACTACTCTATTTATTTTATTAATTTAGTAGTTTATAATTTAAATTTGAGTTCCATGTATTAAAATTATTATATTATGATTTCAAAGTACTCACATAGTCTGTTTAGAAATTTATCTTCTAATGGAGAAAAAGTTTTCTTTTTAGAATAAATAAAGAAAAATTTTCTTGTAAAATCAATATCTTTTATTTTGTAGCATTTTATTTTGCCTGCATTTAGATAATCAATAGCTGAAATATATGATATAAAAGATACACCAAGGCCTAATCTAACCATTTCTTTAATGGCTTCATTTGATTCTACATGAGCTATTACATTTAATTTGTTTACCGGAAAGTTATTTTTGCTGAGTGTGTTTAGTATTAAGTTTCTAGTACCAGAGCCTTCTTTTCTCATAATAAAATTGAAAGAAGCCAATTCTTCTATATCAATGTAATTGTTCTTGTTATCAATTTTAAAATCTGAAGGAGTAATAAGTACAAGTTCATCATCTAATAAGTCTAGATATTCGATTTGAGGATTGTTAATTTTAGAACCAACTAATCCAAAGCTTATCCGTTCATTTAAAATTTCTGATATAGCGTATTGAGAATCATAATGGCTTATGGAAAATTTTACATCTGGATAACTCATAGAAAAATTCTTCATAAAATCAGGGAGAATATAAGTTTCAGGTATAGAACTACATGCTATATCTATAATACCTTCTATTTTACCTGAATATTCTTTTATATCATAAATTGCACGTTTGCAGTTGTTTAATATATATATAGCGTGCTCGTAAAGAATTTCACCAGATTTTGTGAGTGTAATAACTTTGTTGCTTCTGTTTATAAGTACAGTCTCTAACTCTCTTTCTAAATTTTGTATATGTGCACTTACAGTAGGTTGAGTTAAAAAAAGTTCTCTTGCAGCCTTTGAAAAACTTTGATGTTTTGCAACAGCAACAAATACTTCGAGTTGTTTAAAATCCATTATTTAATCCTCCTTAAATTATCTAAAACTATTATAACATATTTGATAAATTAATGGTTGAAGGGGATTTTTGAAATAGAAAACCTTAAAATGTTTATGGAGTTTTTGATTGTTTAGGAATAATTTGGTATAATGTTATAAGGATATTTACCACAAGTATCTTGTAAATTGAATTTTCAAAATTCAACCTTAAAACGTGTTTTGTTACAAAAAAATTACAAATAGCTTATTAATCTTATTAAATTTAAATAAATATTATATAATTATTTTATAAAATAATGAACGTAATTATTGAAAAAAGAGATAATCACACAATGAGATATAGATAAATATTATAGAATTTAAGAAAGGAGGATTGATTTATGAAGTTAAAAAGGTCATTAGTTTGTGTAACTATTTTAGGGATTGTACTTGTTGGATGTCATAAGGAAACTACTAAAGAGAAAAATCAAGTAGCAAGTAAAGCAACACAGCAAAAAACTATGACAAAAGTTCAAAATGATGTTAATGAAATGATAGATAAAGATTATAAATATGTTATAAAGAATATGGGAATACCTTATAACACAATTTATTATATAAAAAATAAGAATTTAAAAGAATCAAATGCAATGCAAGATATAAATACATCAAGTTATATGACATTAGTTTACCCTAAATATACTGGAAACAATGAATTAGATGGAAGTGCTTTATACATTAATATTAATAAAAATAAAGTTGTTAATGTTGAAACAAATTCTTTTTCATCACAAAGTATAATAACTGTAGATGAAAATTATGATATTATGATTGAAAAAAATGATAATGAAAAGTCAGCTGTATCTTTAGAAGAATATAAAAACATTGATTTAGGAGAGTATATTGGAGTTGAAGAATCTAGGATAAATGAAATCGTGGGTAATGCCAATTATGATTTAACAGCATATAACTATGAAGGAAATAGGGTAGTGAAGAGTTATAGATTAAAGAAAGATAATAAAGTATTAGAAAAAGAAATACTTACAATAAGTATAGTAGACAATAAAATAAAGTCTATAAAAACTATTGAGAGCGATAAATTTGTAAAAATAATAAAAGGAGCTTTATTAGAATAATGAATTTTAAAGCATATAAGCCTGTTTCAAGGTAGAAGTAAATTTCTAACTTGAAACAGTTTTTTTTATAAAATGTATAAAATTGAAGTTAATACAATTAATGATAATTTTATAAGATTTATTAAATTTAAACTGCACTTATAGATAACAATTAGTTATAATTAAATATAAGCTAAAATGATTTATTGTAATTTATAATTATACTACATTAAGAATGTTTTTAAATAAAAAATATATTGGGGTGTATTTAAAATGATAGGATTAGCAGATGCCATAAAAATTATTGAAGAAAATGTTATACCAATAAGTAGGATTAAGAGAGTTAATCTTATAGAAGCAGTAAATAAAGTAGTTGCAGAAGATATATATTCAACAATTGATAGTCCTCCATTTGACAGGTCACCATATGATGGTTATGCATATGATGCAAATTCTGAAAATAAAAGTTTAAAGGTCATAGGAATATTATATGCAGGAGAAGTGTTTGATGGTATATTAAATAAAAATGAAGCAGTGAAGATAATGACTGGTGGAAAAATTCCAAATGGAGCAAACTGTGTGGTAAAAAAAGAAGATGTGACAATTAGAGAAGACATGATAACTTTAAATGTAAAACTAAAGGAATATGACAATTATATATTTAAAGGTGAGGATATAAAAAAAGGTCAATTAATTATTAGTAAAAATCAACATATAGGGTATGATGGTATAGGAGTATTAGCGAGTCTTGGAATATCTAAATTAGATGTATATGATGATTTAAAAGTGGGTGTTTTAAATACAGGAACAGAATTACAAGATATAAATGAAACTTTAGAGGATGGTAAAATATATGATAGTAATAGATATACATTATATTCAAAGCTTCTAAAGCTTGGAATACAAGCAGATACAATATGTACTTGTTCTGATGATATACAAGAGTTAGAAAAAAAAGTAAAGGATATGCTAGAAAATGTAGATTTTTTAATTACTACAGGTGGTGTATCTGTTGGAGATAAAGATTTAATACCAGATGTATTTAGAAACATAGGAGCAAAAGAATTGTTTTGGAAGATAAATATTAAACCTGGAGGTGCTTGCTATGTAGCTACATTGGGAGAAAAAATATTGTTTGGGCTTTCTGGTAATCCACATGCAGCAATTGTGGTATTTGATAATGTAGTTGTTCCTGTGATTGAGTATTTAACATATAAAGAAAGCAGCCATTATATAAAAGCTATATTTAAAGGAGAATTTAACAAATTCTCAAATAACGATAGGTTTGTAAGTGGAAAATTATATACAGATGAAGGTAAATTATATGTTAAGTTAAATGATAAAAAAGATGCCAAGGCTAGATTATCTGCAACATTAAGAAGTAATTGCATGATTAAGATAAAAAAGAGAGAAATAATAAAAGAAAACCAATTAGTAGATGTTGTTGTTATATAGTTTTATGAAGGGGATATGGTTTTATGTATAATGTATTATCAATTGTTTCCTATTCAGGAGTGGGTAAAACTACATTAATTGAAGGTATAGTAAAAGAATTAAGTAAAGAAGGTTATAATGTTGGAGTTATCAAACACACATGCCATGATTTTGAGATGGATGAGGAAGGTAAAGATACTTATAAACATAGAAAATCAGGTGCGAGAAAAGTTTGTATAATATCAAATAAGAGGTTAGCATATATTGAAGAATTAAAAGATAAAAATCCACTATATAAAATGATTAGGTTTTATGAAGACATGGATTTGATTATTATAGAGGGGTATAAAAATTACAGATTTAAAAGATTAGAGGTAATTAGAAAAGATAAGTATAAGGATATTTTATCAAATAAATCTGATTTGATAGGTATTATAAGTGATATAGAATATGATTTAAATGTTAAGCAGTTTGGTTTGAATGACTACAAAACTATATCAAAGTACATAGAATCTTGTATAAAAAATAATACTTTAAAATTAAATGATAGTGAAATAAAAAACATATTAAAAGAATAATTTTAAGATATTATTTTGATATAAAATGGTATAATTATTTATATATAAATAAAGATATGAGAAATTTATTTAATTATAAAAATCGTAGGAGGATAATATGAAAAAAATATTAGTAGCATGTGGAGCAGGAATTGCAACATCAACAGTAGTTTGTGACAAAGTAGAAAGATTGGTTAAAGAAAATAACATACAAGCAGAAGTTATACAATGTAAAATTGCTGAATGTGCAACAAAACAAGAAGGTGCTGATTTAATAGTATCTACTACTATATTACCAACAACTTATGATATACCTGCAATAAAAGCAACAGCATACATAACAGGTATAAATACTGCTACATTAGATAAGAAAATATTGGATGCTTTAAAATAAGTTTTTAAGTTTACAGTTATAAAAAATATTTAGTACTAAATATAGAGTTGTATCTTCGTAAAATTTTATTTACATAGATATGGCTCTTTTTAGGTGTATTTTAAATATGTAATTATATAAAACAAATATTCAATTTTATAAAAGATTTAAAATTAGTGTTATGTTATACTAATTTAAGGGTATTTTTTAGACGTATTGATAAAGGAGGATTTAAAACTTATGATAAAACAATTTGTCAAATATTATAAACCATATAAGAAAATCTTTACATTAGACCTTATAGCAGCATTCTTATTTTCTTTATGTGATTTAGTTTATCCTATGATAACTAGAAATATAATGGATGACATTGTTCCAAATAAAAATTTAAGAATGCTAGTAGTTTTTGCAGTTGTACTTATACTTATATTTATAGCAAAAGCAGGACTTAATTATTTTATGCAATATTGGGGACATGTCATTGGTGTAGATATGCAAGCTGATATGAGAAATGAGGTATTTACACACTTACAGAGGCTTCCAAATACTTATTTTGATAATAATAAATCTGGTGTAACTATGTCTAGAATAGTAAATGACTTAATGGATATAACAGAACTTGCACATCATGGTCCTGAAGATTTATTCATTTCTATAGTAATGTTAGTTGGTTCATTCTTTATACTTATAGATATAAATATTCCTCTTACTCTTATAATATTTGCTATATTACCATTTATAATTTGGTTTGCGATAACAAAAAAAGATAAGATGAATATAGCTTTTATGAAAAGTAGAGTTACTATAGGTGATGTAAATGCAACTTTAGAAAATAGCATAGCTGGAATGAAAGTAACTAAGTCTTTTTGTACTGAAAAGGAAGAATTAAACAAGTTTGTAAGAAGCAATAAATTATTTAGGAGAGCACGACAAGATTCTTATAAAGTAATGGCAGAATACTATTCTGGTATGAACTTATATATGGATATTTTGGAATGGGTAGTTGTCATAGCTGGTGGATACTTTACTTATCTTGGAAAAATTACTTTAGGTGATTTTGCTGCATATATATTATATGTAAAAATGTTTATACAACCTATGAAGAAATTGATAAACTTTACAGAACAATATCAAAATGGTATGACAGGTTTTAAAAGATTCATAGAGATAATGGAACAAGACCATCAAAAAGAAGCTAAAAACCCTGTTGAGCTTGAACATGTAAAAGGTAATATCGAGATAGAAAATATATCTTTTACATATGAAGATGATACTCAAGTATTAGATAATCTGAGTCTGTCTATAGAAGCTGGTAAAACTATAGCTCTAGTTGGACCTTCTGGTGGAGGAAAGACTACATTATGCAATTTATTGCCAAGATTTTATGAATTTGATAAAGGTGATATAAAAATTGATGGAAAGAGTATAAGGGATGTAAGCTTAAAATCATTGAGAAAAAATATAGGTATAGTACAACAGGATGTATTTTTATTTACAGGGACTATAAGAGATAATATTCTTTGTGGAAATCCTAGTGCTACAGATGAAGAGATGATTGATGCTGCAAAAAAAGCTAGAATACACGATTTTGTAAAAACTCTGCCAGATGGATATGACACTTATATAGGAGAAAGAGGAGTAAAATTATCTGGTGGGCAAAAACAAAGAATTTCAATTTCGAGAATCTTTTTAAAGAATCCTCCAATAATAATATTGGATGAAGCTACTTCCGCTTTAGATAATGTAACAGAAAGAGAAATTCAAGAGTCTTTAGAAGAATTAAGCAAAGATAGAACAAATTTAGTTGTTGCACATAGATTGACTACTATAAAAAATGCTGATGAAATCATAGTACTGACAGATAAAGGAATTGAAGAAAGAGGTACTCATGAAGAGTTAGTAAACAAAAATGGCGTATATAGTAGATTACACAATAACTAACATATAAATTAAATTTATAAACATAGAATATATTAAGATTCATAAAGCAAATTCATTTTATATTAATGAGATGTTTTATGAAAAATGTATTCTATGTTTTATTTTTTGCAAATTATGCTCAATTATCTTTATAAGAGTACTGTAAAATAGCCAATGTATAGGATAACGTTTTTACAAAAAGAATAATTTAGAAAACTAACTTTAATTAATAGAATTTATAGAATTTTATGAAAAAAATCGAATTTTGACTTGAAATGTTTTTCAAAAGTAGTAAAATAATGGATAACTATACATACATTGTATACAAATATATTTATTTATGAGGGGGGATTTTGTATGGAAGCAATAACAGCTTTTTGTCTAGTTTTAGTATCACTGACGATAGGAGATGTAGTTTCAGCAAAAACTAAAGCTTTTGTTCCATCAGTTTTTGTATCAGCAATTATATTTATAGTAGGATTTTGGACTTTTTTCCCAGAAAATATCGTGGACCTAGCAGCTCTAGGAACACCATTGGCACAGTTAGGTATGCTTTTATTAATAACTCATATGGGAACTATGATGAGTATTAAAGAGCTAGCAGGTCAATGGAAGACAATAGTAATAGCACTAGCAGGGATAGTAGGAGTATGTGTAGGAGCTTTAGCATTAGGAACTCTAGTGTTTGGATGGGATACGGCAGTAATAGCTACACCTCCTCTTACTGGAGGATTAGTTGCATCTATAATGATGGCAGATGCTGCTACAGCAAAAGGTCTTGCAAGCTTAGCAGTTCTAGCAATTTTAATGTATGTGGCACAAGGGTTTGCAGGTTATCCTATCACAGCATTAATGCTTAAAAAAGAAGGAAAAAGACTTTTATCAGATTTTAGAAGTGGAAAAGTGACTGTAACTAAAGTTGAAGAAGAAACTAAAAAAGTACCTGAGCAAAAGAGTAAGTTTAAGATAATTCCAGATTTACCTGAAAAGTATGATACTACATATATGATAATACTTAGATTAGGACTTGTAGCATGGTTAGCAGTGCAATTTACAAATCTTACACATGAAGTTGTATCAAGATATGTTATCTGTTTAATATTTGGTGTAATAGCATCAGAACTTGGAATAGTTGACAGAAAACCACTTAATAAATCAGGTTCATTTGGGTGGTTAATGACATCATTGATGGCTTTCATATTTGCAGGATTAGCAAAAGCTACACCAGCAATGCTTGCTGAAATGGCTGTTCCTCTTGTAGGAATTATAATTTTTGGTGTAATAGGTATGGGGATATTCTCTATTATAGTAGGTAAGCTTTTAGGTGAAAGTAAGGAAATGGCATTTTCAGTTTCACTTACAGCACTTTATGGTTTCCCACCAAATTATATATTAACTGAAGAAGCAGTAAAGGCCTTGGCTGAAACTCCAGAAGAAAAAGAATTTTTGATGGATAAAATGCTTCCAAAGATGCTTGTTGGTGGATTTACTACAGTAACAATAGCTTCTGTAGTAATAGCAGGTATTTTTGTAAATCTTATATAAATTTTAACTAATAAATAAGGCATTTAAATAATAAGAAGAATATGTTACACTTGGAGGTCTGGAATGAATATTAAAGAAATAACAAATGGATATAAAGATTATGTAATCAAACTTAGAAGAGAATTTCATGAAAATCCTGAAAAAAGTATGGAAGAATTTAGAACATCAAAGAGAATTAAAGAAGAACTTGATAAGATAGGAGTACCATATGTATCAGCTGGAGGCACAGGTGTAATTGCAACTATAAAAGGAGCTAATCCAGGAAAAACTGTAGCACTTAGAGGAGATATGGATGCACTTCAAGTTGTTGAATGTACAGGTGTAGAATACAAATCAAAAAATGAGGGGCTTATGCATGCTTGTGCACATGATGGTCACACATCAATGCTTTTAGGAGCAGCTAAGGTTTTGAATGATATTAAAGATGATATTAAGGGAACTGTGAAATTATTTTTTCAACCAGGAGAAGAAGTAGGTAAAGGTGCAAGAGCTATGATTAAAGATGGTGCTATGGAAGGTGTAGATGGTGTATTTGGAATTCATCTTTGGAGTGATGTGGAGTGTGGGACTGTATCAGTTGAAGAAGGTCCAAGAATGGCTTCTGCTGATTTCTTCAAAATTACTGTAAAAGGTAAGGGTGGCCATGGTTCACTTCCTCATCAAGGTGTTGATGCAGTACTTGCAAGTTCTGCATTAGTTATGAACCTACAATCCATGGTTAGTAGAGAAGTAAGTCCTTTAGAGCCACTAGTTGTAAGTGTTGGAGTTTTAAATTCTGGAACAAGATTTAATGTAATAGCAAGTGAAGCTGTTCTAGAAGGCACAATAAGATTATTTAATCCAGAACTTAGAAAACAAATTCCTACAATTTTAGAACGTATATCAAAATCTACAGCAGAAGCATATAGAGCAGAAGCTGAGTTAGAGTATGGATATTTAACACCAGCTGTTATAAATGACAAGGAATGTTCAAAGATAGCTACAGATGCAGTAATTAAGCTATTTGGAAAAGAAAGTATAGCACTATTTGAAAAAGTAACAGGAGCAGAGGATTTTGCTGAGTTTATGAATATTGCACCTGGTGCATTGGCATTTGTAGGCGCTAGAAATGAAGCCAAAGGAGCTTGTTATCCTCATCATCATGGGTGTTTTAATATAGATGAAGATGCCTTAGAGATTGGAACTGCTTTATATGTTCAATATGCAGTAGACTTTTTAAATAAATAATTTTAATATACTATAAAGAAAAAGCAGAGACTAAGTTTATACTCTGCTTTTTTATTGTCTATAATTACTATAAATGTTGACTATAAAAAAAAGATATGATATTATAAAAGAAAATGATAATCAATATCAATTAAAAAAGAAGGTGATTTAATTGAGTAATATAATGTTTGCGTTTTTAATAACTTTGTTTGCTGGTTTGTCTACTGGAATAGGAAGTTGTATAGCGTTTTTTGCTAAAAAGACCAATACTAAATTTCTTTCTGTAAGTTTAGGATTTTCTGCTGGTGTTATGATTTATGTATCTATGATAGAAATATTTCCTAAGGCACAAGATGCTTTAACGAAGTCTATGGGAGAAAAATTAGGAAGCTGGTCAACTGTAATAGCTTTTTTTGCAGGAATGGCTATCATTGCAATTATTGATAAGTTAATTCCTCAAGAAGAAAATCCTCATGAGATAAAGAAAATGGAAAATGTGGATGAAAAAAATATACAAAAAAATAAATCTCTCTTAAGAACTGGGATATTTACAGCAATGGCTATAGCAATTCATAATTTTCCAGAAGGATTAGCTACATTTATATCAGCACTTGATGATGCTACAATAGCAATACCAATAGCTATAGCAATTGCTATACACAATATACCAGAAGGAATCTCTGTATCTGTACCAGTGTATTATGCTACAGGAGATAAAAAGAAAGCTTTCTATTATTCTTTTTTATCTGGAATGTCAGAACCTTTAGGGGCAATTATTGGATATGTACTTCTTAGAAATTTTCTAAATGATACTACACTTGGAATTGTGTTTGCCATTGTTGGAGGTATTATGGTATTTATATCCCTTGATGAACTACTACCATCAGCTAGAGAATATGGTGAACATCATTTATCAATTTATGGATTAATTGCAGGAATGATTGTCATGGCTATTAGTTTATTGCTATTTAAATAGATTTTTAGATATCTAATTGTAACCTAAAATTAATATCAAAATGATATAATTATTAAAATAGATTATTATATGTCAAAAATATCATTTTGGAGGTGAATCTTATGGAAAAGAAAATGAAGTTTAAATTTGATTGGTATAGTTCACCTGATAGGATAGAAGAATGGTTAGAAGATATGGAAGAACAAGGATATAACCTATATAAGATAAGTAAACTTGGAGGAATCTTTTATTTTTATAAAGGAACTCCAAGAAAAATAAAATACGCTATTGATTATTATTATGATGCTGAGGAAGATTATTTTAATAAATATAAGTCTAGAGGGTGGAACCTTATATTTAGAAGTATTGGTAGTTTTATAGGTACATCTTCATGGTATGTATGGACTAAAACATATGAAGATGTACCTCCTAAATTATATAGTGGTTTAGATAACAAAGATAAAGTAAAATCAATTTTATTCATGAATTTATTTTTATTTACTATTTTAGTAGTTATTTTTATATATTTATTGTTCACTGAAATAAGAAATTTATTTAATGGTTATGGAGTAGATATTTGTACTATCGCATTACAAATTATGTTATTAACTTTGTATTTGGTACAATTATATAGAAGAATAATGTATTACTTAAGGATTAAAAAATTAAATAAATAAAGGGAGAAATGTCTCGAAATAATTTTGAAAAATTATTTTGAGACACTTTTTTTATCAATAACTGTTATTCTTTATATATATTCATATCAGTTATAATCTTTTAGATTTTATTTGAATCTTGAGTATTGATAAGAATAATTTAAAAATGTTATTCTAAGGTATCAGATATTTAAAATCATATTTAAATATCTCAATAAAAAAATTCTAATAGTGTGTAATAAGAAAGTGCATTAGGAGGAACTTATGATTAGGATAGCAATTTGTGAAGATGAAAAAGAAACACAATGTTTAATAGAAGAATATCTTGATAATCTATTAAAAACTATGAATATAGAATATGAAGTACAAAAATATAGTTCTGGAGAAGATTTACTTAAAGGAAGCTTAAAAGATATAGATATACTGCTTCTTGATATACTAATGGAGCAAATGAATGGAATGGATACTGCAAGAAAGATTAGAGAAGTGGATAATAAAATGGAGATAATATTTATAACCTCTTTAATAGATTATGTGCAAGAAGGGTATGAAGTAAGAGCTTATAGATATTTGCTAAAACCCATAGAATTAGAGGAATTAAAAAAACATATATTAACTTGTATTAAAGATATTGAAACAAATAAAAGTAATTACGTTGTAATAAAGAACAAGTCTAATACATACAAGATTTATTTAAATGAAATAAAATATATAGAGATTCAAAAAAAAGATATGTTAATACACACAATAAATAAGGGTTTTGGAGTGAAGTATAGTCTAGGAAAAATAGAAAAAGATTTAAAACTAGATAAATTTGTAAGATGTCATAAAAGCTTTATAGTTAATCTAAGTTATGTAGAAAACATAAAGCCAAATATTGCTATTTTAGAAAGTGGCGAAGAAGTACCCATTAGTAGATATAGGTATAAAGAGGTTAAGGAGAAATTTTTAAAATTTCTTGGTGATACAATATGTTAAATTTTATGTCTGAGTTATTATTAATTGTATCTATATGTGTACGATTTATTATTATGAAAAGGATATTAATTTATAAAAAAGATAATAAAGAAGACAAACAAATTGTATTTTATACTTTATTGGGAATAATTTATATTGTAGTTAAAATAACTATATTATTTAATATACAAGAAAATTATATTAATAATATATATTATTTGATTGATGTTATAGTATTTATTGTCTGGGGGATATATTATAATTATTTTTACAACATAGGATATATTAAATACATAATTTTCTTTTTGCTATTTAATATTTATTATGACTGTTTTAAAGATGTTGCAGATAGAATTTTATTTTTTGTAGTTACAGGTAATGTTGTTTCATCTAAAGAGTGGCTTTTAGCATCTTATTCTGATAATATGAAAGTTTACATATACAGGAATCTATTTATTATATTTGTATATATGATACTTAGTTTTTTGTATAATCGATTAAAATTGCTTAGTCAAGATAAAAGAAATTATGTATATTTATTATTTGCTTTAATAGCCAACACAATGAATATAATTGGAGTCTATATATCAAGGAAATTAGAACGGTTTAGATGGTTACATTCAGAACCATATTATTTTGAGAATTTTGTAAATCCAAAGGTAATAGGAGCTAGTAGCCTTGTTCTCATATTATTGTTTAGGCAAATAATAAAAGATAATAAGTTAAAATCTCAGAATGAATTAATAAAAAATAAGTTAGATATGCAATATGCTCATTATTTAAGTATCCAAGAATCTCATATGAGAGTTAAGAAGCTTTATCATGATATAAACAATCATATTTGTTGTATAGATAATCTTAAAAGTGATGGTAAAGAAATTAATAAGTATGTAAATAATTTAAAAGATGAAATTAAAGAGTTTAAATCTATTTATAATACAGGAAACATGATATTAGACATTATAATAAATGAAAAGAGTGCAATATCTACAAAAAAGGGAATTAAATTTATTTGTGACATAAACTTTTCAAAAGTTGATTTTATAAAACCTATAGATGTATCAAGTATATTTGCCAATATTTTAGATAATGCAATAGAATCATGTGAGAAAATATCAGATGAAAATATTGATAAATATATTAGAATTAAAGGAACTATAACAAAATCATTTTTTGTACTTAAATGTGAGAATAGTAAAGCAAATAATATTATTTCTAATAAAAATATATTGTTAACAGACAAAATGGATAAATTTATACATGGAATAGGAATTCAAAGTATTAAATCGTCTTTAGAAGAGTACAATGGAGAATTATTATTTGAAAATCAGAAAGACAAATTTATACTAAATATATACATACCATTGAATCAAGATGCTGACAGTTGGGTCGATTAAGTTACTAGTTGGGGCATATATATTAGAGCAAGCTAGTGAAAATTCATCGAATAACTCAATTGAAGATAAAAAAGATGACTCTATTAAACTGTTTGAAGATTATTCAAAAAAAGCTAATACTGTAGAAGGATTGGAAGAAGTTAAAAAAGATTTATCTCAAAAGTTTTCAAAGGTTATAACAGATAGTGGTTATAAGATCGCTAATTCAAATTCAGATGGTAGTTTTGTAGTATCTATAAATGGATTTGAAACTCCACCCGAAAAAGATATTAGAAGTTTATTTTACTCTATGTCTGAAGATCAGAAAGAAGGAAAGGCAGTGGTAGACATTCTATGTGCCAAAGAATATCCTGAGAATGATAAGTTAGATAAAAGGGATAAGTATATTAACTTTATATACAACATATTTAAGTCACTAACTAGTTC
Organism: Clostridioides sp. ZZV14-6009; assembly: GCF_020658095.1. NCBI lineage: Bacteria > Bacillati > Bacillota > Clostridia > Peptostreptococcales > Peptostreptococcaceae > Clostridioides > Clostridioides sp. ZZV14-6009. The sequence continues at coordinate 540,175 of NZ_JAGWDG010000002.1, read as the reverse complement.
CAATTTAACTGAGAAAGAATTTGCAGATGCAGTTATAAAAACATTTAATGAAGGTGTAGGCTCTGTAGAGCTTCCTTATATGAATGATATACATGTTGAAGTTAACAAAGTTAAAAAATCTACTAAGGTTTTAAAACTAAGTTTAGAATATGAGTTTGATATTTCAAATCATTAATATAATAAAAAAATTATGGCACTGTAGAAATGTATTATAGAGAAATTTGTGATTTAAATTATAAAATAAAGTGCATGTCTTATATTTAGGCAAGTATTTTTATTCAAAAATACATTATTTATGGTTGCCATTTCATGTTAAAGGACAGTATAATATAATTAAAGTATGTTATAACATACAAAAATTAATGTATATTATCCAAAGGGGGATTTTAAATGAGTCAAACTGATAGAATAGAAGCATTTAGACAAGAATATGTTAATTCTAAACCTATGATATGTTGTGAAAGGGCTAGAATTTTTACAGAATCACATAAAAAGACTGAGGGAGAAGCCATATGTATAAGAAGAGCAAAAGCTTTTTTAGATGCATGTAAAGAACTTCCTATAAAAATATTTGAGAATGAATTAATTGTAGGTACAGCTGGTAAATTCAGAAGAACAGGTATATTAACACCAGAATTTTCTTGGCAATGGGTAGATAAGGAAATGGATACTTTTGATGAAAGAACTCAAGACCCATATGTAATATCAAAAGATCAAATAGAATTTATAAGAAAAGAGATATTTCCATATTGGAAGGGTAAATCTTTGGAAGAAGTTTTTTTAGCAAGAATTCCAGAAGATACAGCTAAGATATTGGTAGATACAGGAATAATAGATAATGATTCTAAGTGGAGACAGGCAGTAGGGGAAGTAACTCCAGATTATCAAGATATATTATTTGTAAAAGGATATAAGGGTATCAAGGAAGAAGCAGATAAGAAGATAAAAGAACTAGACATCTCAATTTCAGAAAATATTGAAAAAATAGATTTCTATAAGTCTGTTTCTATCGTTGCAGATGGTATCATGACATTGGCAAATAGATATTCAAAACTTGCAAAAGAAATGAGTGAATCAGAGAAAGATTCAAAAAGAAAGTTAGAACTTATAAAAATATCAGAAGTATGTGAGAATGTACCAGCAAATCCTCCAACTAGTTTTTATGAAGCGATACAATTTGTATGGTTTGTGCAATTAGGTGGTGTTTTATCTGAAAATCCATTAGCATTGAACTTAGGTAGATTTGACCAATATATGTATCCATATTATGAAAAAGATACTAAAGAAGGGAATATAACTAAATCAGAGGCTCAAGAGTTGATAGAGGCTCTATGGATTAAGCTATCAGAGTGGGTATGGACAATATCAGCAAATACAGCAAATTATTTTGCAGGATACAACCAATTTCAAAACCTTACTGTTGGTGGCAAAAAGAGAAATGGAACTGATGGAACTAATGATATTTCATATATGTGTTTAAAGGCAACAGAAAGTGTAAAAACTCATCAACCAGGTTTAAGTGTTAGAATAAGTCAGGGAGCACCAGATGATTTTGTTATGGCAGTTGCGAAATTGGTAAAACAAGGTACTGGTTTTCCTGCTATACACAGTGATAGTGCAGGAGCACAAATGTTACTTCAAGATGGATATGATGCAGAAGATGCAAGAGATTGGAGCAATTGTGGTTGTGTTGTTCCTCACTTTAGAAAGACAGGTCAATGGACTTCAGCAGTAAATATTAATTTTGCAGCAGCACTGGAATATGCTATGAATGAAGGTAAGAGTAGATTAACTGGAGAAAAAATGGGATTAGATGTAAAAAATATCAACGAATTTGCATCTTTTGAAGAAGTTAAAGAAGAGTTTTTAAAGCAACTAGCATATCTTATAAAAAATTCTGTTATAGGAACTACTGTTGCTCAACAAATTCATAAAGAAATAGTACCGAGACCATTTTTATCTACTTGTGTAGATGGTTGTTTGGATAAAGGTGTTGATTTGAGTAAAGGTGGAGCAAAATACAATATAGGACCTGTTTTAACAGGTATAGGATTAGGTGTAGTTTCAAACTCATTGGCAGCTATAAAAAAATTAGTATTTGAAGATAAGGTTACTACATTAGAAGAGTTAACAAAGGCATTAAATAATGATTGGGAAGGCTATGAAGAATTAAGAAAGCTTGCTTTAGATGTTCCTAAATATGGAAATGACAATGATTATGTAGATTCATTGGCTATTGAAGTTTCTGATTTTTATTATAGTGAAACTAGAAAATATAAGGATATTTTTGGCTCTAAATTTAATAGTGCATTTATGGGTATATCAAACTATGTTCCAACTGGAAAAATAGTAGGTGCAACTCCATGTGGAAGAAAAGCCACAAAACCTTTGACAGAAGGAGTTTCTCCATTTGTCGGAACTGATACAACAAGTCCATTAGCAGCTATGAAATCTGCATCAAAAATAAATCATGATGTTCACACTGGAGGAACACTTCTAAATTTAAGATTTAATCAAGATTTGGTTGAGACAGAAAGAGGACTTAGAAACCTAGCTTCTATGGTCAAATCGTATTTTGCACTAGGTGGATTCCATGTACAATTTAATACAATATCAAATGATGTCTTATTAAAAGCTCAAGAAAATCCAGAAGAATATAAAGATTTATTAGTGAGAGTTGCTGGGTATAGTACTCAATTTGTTAATTTATCAAGAGAGATGCAAGATGCTATAATAGCTAGAAACTCACATAGTAAATTTTAATTATGAGGTAGATTATGAGTAAAAAAGGTAAAGTTGTAAAGGTACAACATTTTTCAGTAAATGATGGTGATGGAATAAGAACTACTATATTTTTAGAAGGATGTAAATTAAAATGTAAGTGGTGTTCTAATCCAGACTCATGGAGTAATATAGTAAAGCTAGGAGTTATGAAGGATAAGTGTATATCTTGTAATAGGTGTATAGATGTTTGTCCTCAAAATATAAGTTCATTATCTGATAGAAGTCAAATAAATAATAAGTGTGATTTGTGTGGAAGATGTGTTAAAACATGTCTCAATGATGCTATCTGTATAATGACTGAAGAAATGAGTGTTGAAGAGATTGTAAAGGAAGTTGAAAAAGATTTTATATTTTTCTTTGAGTCTAACGGAGGAGTAACTTTTTCTGGAGGAGAACCCACACTTCAAATTGATTTTTTAAGAGAATTAGTTGATGTTTTTTATAATAAAGGTATAAACATAGCAATTGAAACTTGTGGATATTTTGAGTGGAATAAAGTGAAAGATGTCTTTGAAAAAATAGACCATATATTTGTAGATATAAAATCTATGGATGATAATGTTCACAGAGCATATACAGGAGTAAGTAATGAGATAATATTAGAAAATATATGTAGACTTTCAAAATTAAACAAATCTATGGTTATAAGAGTACCAATTATTTCTGGAGTGAATGATAGTGAAGAAAATATAAGAAACACTGCATTATTTGTAAAACAAAATGTTTTAGGTGGAAAGATGGAATTACTTCCATATCATAAATTTGGACTTGATAAATATAAAGCATTAGGGCTTGAAGATTATATGTATGAATTTGATGAAATTTGCAATAGCCATATGTTAAAATTAAAAGAGATAGTAGAACTTACAGGCGTAAAAATCATAGAATACAAATAGACTATCAGGAGGATTTTAACATGGATAATAAATTTCCTAATGTAGGAGAAAATTTAAGGTTATTAAGGCAAGACATGGGCATAAGTTTAGATAAAGCTTCAAAGATGACAGGAGTTAGTAAAGCAATGCTGGGACAGATTGAAAGAGGTGAATCGAGCCCCACTGTATCTACCTTATGGAAAATTTCATCTGGATTCAAAATAAATTTTACAACACTATTAAATGAAAATACAAACACTTATGAGGTTATAAAAAAAGAGGATGTGGAACCTATTATTGAACAGCAAGGCAATATGAAGTTATATCCCATATATCCTTTTAGCCCTCAAAGAAGGTTTGAACTTTTTATAATTGAGCTTGAAGCAAATTGTACACATGTTTCATCTACACATAGTCATGTTCTGGAAGAGTATGTACTTGTAATAGAAGGTAAACTTGAGCTTAATGTAGATGGAAAAACTTATATTTTAGGGTCTGGACATTCAATTAGATTTGATGGGACGCTAGAACATTTATATAAAAATTTAAATAATGGAAAAACTGTATTTCATAATATAGAAGTTTATAGATAATTTTATAGTTATCCATTTTGGGAATAAATATTTATTACCAAAATGGATAACTTATTTTTGTAATGTCGAAAAGATTTGTATACATGTACTAACATTATTGTTTTAAAATAAACATAAAAGCATTATAATAATATTAATAAAATATAATAAAGAGGAAGAATATATGATTATGAAAGTTTTATTGACAGTATTAGTATTAGCAATCTTATATATTCTGTATAAGTATGAAACTCAACATATAGAAACAACAGAATATACCATATTTAATGAAAAAATTCCAAAGGAATTTAACGGCTTTAAAATAGTTCAAGTAAGTGATTTACATAATAAGGTATTTGACAAAAACAATAACAAAACATTGATAGATAAAATTGAATCCTTAAATCCAGATGTTATATTTATAACAGGAGATTTAGTTGATGGAGAAAATAAAAATTTTCAAATTGCATTAGATTTAATTGATAATTTAGTAAAAAAATATGAAGTATACCATATAGTTGGAAATCATGAACAAAAATCTTTAATAAAAAAATATAAACATCTATATAAGGATTATTTTAAGGAATTGTATTCAAAAAAAATAATAAATATGGAAAATGAATCTGTAAGAATATATAAAGGAGATAGTTATATTAATCTATATGGTTTAATCATACCATTGGGATGCTATCCATATTTTTTTGTTAATAATAAAAAGTTAGAATTGAGTGACAATTTCGTAGAAGATAAGTTAGGTAAAATAAACGAAAATGAGTATAATATACTTTTAGCTCATACGCCGTTCTTCTTTGAAAAATATGTAAAATGGGGAGCTGATTTAGTTCTGGCTGGTCATGTTCATGGCGGTATAATAAGAATACCTTTTGTTGGAGGTGTACTATCTCCAAATAGAGAGTTTTTTCCTAAGTATGACTGGGGAAAATATGAAAAAGGTAGTAGCACTATGGTTTTAAATAAAGGCTTAGGAGGCTCAAAAGTTCTTATTAGACTTAATTGTAAACCAGAAGTAGTAAGGATTACATTAAGGTCTAATTAATAAGGTTTTTTGTGTATATAAACATCAATGACATATATATAAAATTGATGTAAAACCATATCAAATAGATACAATTATAAATTTTTAATAATTATTTGATTAATTCAAATAAAATGCTATTTTTAGCATGTAATATTTAAAATATAGGGGGTAGTCAAAAATCATGGGTGATATGAGTAGATTTTATGAATCTGTAAAAAACAAATATCCAAAATTAAAAGATGGAACTAGAGTTCATATGTGGCCAAAAGAAAATATCATAATTGGTCCCATTTATGATGAGGCAAATGGATATGAAAAAAGTATAGGGAGTGTGGATAGTTTAAGTTGGAAGCAAGTTGTTGTACTAGCAGAATGTGATGGGAAAAATACTACTAAAGATGTATTAGATATATTATCCAACAGATACAGAAATATCCCTGATATGAGAGATAAAGTTATGGAATTTTTTATGTTTTATGATAATGAGTATTTAACCTTTGAAGATGAGGCACAAACATTATCAAGTGTTTTTGAGATAACAGGAAATAAAGTATATCTTACACCTTTATACTTTACAATAGAGATAGATGGTAATGACAATAGGGTTCAATATTTTTCTGAAGTTATAAGCTTATTAAAGTGTATGTATGAAAAAGGATGTAGGTTTATAGAAGTTATTGGTGAAGATATTCTAAAAAATAAAGATATGAAAGTAGTATTTCAATATATGCTAGACCATTTTGATTTAATTATAGTAACTAAAGATAGTTTTACTATTGAAAGAAGTTTGATAAGAGAATTAGATGATTATCGTCATAAAGTAATATGGAATGTATATTCAGAGAATGACAACATACATGTTAAATTAAAAGAAGATATAAAAATAACTAGTTTAATAAAAAGAGGACATACAGTAGTAAGAGGAGCTAGAGGAAAAGCAATAAAAATAGAAGATATGAGGTTTAAAGATATAAGAGAAAGATTTTCAAAATATGGTGCAGAATGGAGCCATGTATACATTTCTTCTGACGGCAGTGTAAAATCTTATTCCATTCAAAAAGATAAAAGAGTTTATTTAGGCAATATATTTGACAATTCAGTTGAGGAAATTTTCTTAGAGATGCAAAATAAGATTGATAATCTAGAAATTGTATATCAATAATTATCAAAATTAAGTTTTAGGAATAATTTATAGATTGGTTGTTTAGTTTTGTGTCAATAATTGTTAATGAGGTGATATAACTTGTTAAGATTGTTGAACAAATTTTTTTATGATACTTTACTTAAATGCTGGCTTTTTATGATGCTATGGATTTTTAGAGAACTTTTTACAGAGACAAAATTAGTTAAAAATTTTAAACTTCATAAAATATTTATGTAAAAATCATATAAAATTCATATAACAGATGTATTATATAGAGTATAGAAAGACTAGCTTAAAAACCATAATATAATACCCTATTGTAATGATAACCCTCCCTCACATCCTCAAATAGAGTTATCATTACAAGAATTAATCCATAAATTTAAAATTTATGGTTTTTTTTTATTTAATTTGTTTTATTATCTAGGAATATGATTTATTATAGAATATATAATAAGTAATATAAAATACATTTGATTAAGTTTTTGACATGTTTTTAACTATACTAATAAGGAGGAGTATTTATGAATGTAAATAATCGCAAGTGCCCAGAGTGTGGTGAGCATAGTAAAAAATTTGAAGTAATAGAAGAGAGTGAGGAGTGTGTGACATTTGAATGTTACACTTGTGGAACTATATCTATACTAAAGTATTGTGACAACTGTAAAGAATTTGTATTTGTAAATATTCCAAACAATGTAGAGACATATGAGTATTGTTGCAGTAAATGTAATAATAAGATTTAATATAATTAAAATATATAATTTCATATGTCGTTTATACAAATATCATATAAAATTCATATATGTAATGTATTATAGAAATATAGAAAGAACTAGCTTAAAACATAATATAATTACCCTAAATTTATAATGACAACTCTCCCTCACATCCTCAAATATAGTTGTCATTATAAAATACTTTGGCTGTTTCAAAAATGTAAAATCATTTTAGAAGCAGTCTATTTTTTTGTAAAAAAATAAAGAAGGCAACGGGAAGCCTTCTTTCGTGTAAAAAAAGTTTAATTTTTTGTTAAGATTTGTTTGTTTATTTTATTTTATATTATCTTTATAATATGTTTTTATTTGAAGGTTGGCAATGGATTTTGCACAACTGGTCATTATGAATGTAAAAGTGGAATATTATTAATAAATAATAATTACAAAATTGTAATTATTATTTATTAAGCAAATGCGTAAAATATTACATTAATGGGTATATAATTAATAATATACTAGTTTGGGGAGGATAAAATTATGAATTATAAAACAATCATATTAAATAGAAAGTCTGTTAGAGAATATAAAAAGACAGATATTAAAGAAGAGTATCTTAGTGAGATTAAGAAATACTCAGAATCTTGTAAGAAACTAGTTCCAGAGATAGAAGTTGATATAAGAGTAATGAATAGAAGTGAAGTTTTTGACAATTTAGATAAAATAGCAGGATATAAAGGAAATATGATAGATGCACCAAGTTATATTATAATATTATCTGAAGTAAAAGATAATTACATCGAAAATTCAGGATACATAGGAGAAAATATAATTTTTAAGGTAACAGACCTTGGAATAGGCTCTTGTTGGGTTACTTTTGAGGATAGCAAAAAGGTATTAGATAAACTTGGTATTGACTCAGACAAAGAGGTAACAGGAATTATTGCTATTGGATATGGAGAAAATGCAAGCAATACTAAAGTACTAAATGCTACAAAGACTGGTGAGAATTATTCAAAATCTGATATGCAAGTTGTTTCAGACAATAGTTCTTCTCGTTTAGGTGTAGAAGAAGTAGTTTATATGGATGAGTGGGGAAATAATGCAAATACAAATATATTAGAAGAGAGAGCACTTCTTGATGTATTCCATTATGCAAGATTAGCTCCATCTACATTAAACAGACAGCCATGGAGATTTATAGTTGATGGAGGAGTTGTAGTTTTAGCAGTTAGAAAAGATGGTCATACTAATTTATATGAAGAAAAAATAGATATTGGTATAGTTATGCTTTATTTTGCAACAATAATAAGTGCAACTATGTTTGAGTTAAAATGGAATTTAGGTACTCCAGATAAAGATTATAAAATACCAGAAGAATATAAAATAGTTGGATATTGTAATATATAAAACAGTTTAATATTTAATTTAGTTTTACTTAAATTAATTTCTATAAAGAGTTCAATAACATTATATAGAATAATGTCTTTGAACTCTTTTGTTGTATAATTTAATTTTAGCATTATTAGTTGACAAATTTTATGTAAAAGAGGACTATTAATGTAAATTATTGGATTTGATATAAAGCCAATATAAAATTGATAGCTAAATGAGTAAATGTTATACTTTAAACTGAATCTGTATCTATTTTTGAAATAGTATTTTAAAGCTTACAATTTTGTGCATAGATTGAGAGGTATATTATTTTATTAAACTGTATAATTTGCTTGGAGGGAATGTTAAATGGAATGGATAAATAAATTAAATCAAGCTATTACTTACATTGAAGACAATCTTGAAAGTGGAGTGGATTATGCAGAAGCAGCAAAAATTGCATGTTGTTCCACCTTCCATTTTCAACGAATGTTCTCATATATTGCAGAAGTACCTTTGTCTGAATATATTAGACGTAGACGTATGACTAAGGCAGCACTTGAACTACAAAACAGTAATATCAAAATTTTAGAGCTGTCTGAGAAATATGGTTATGATTCGCCTACATCTTTTAATAGGGCTTTTCAAAACATACATAATATTTCTCCATCTGCTGCTAGAGCGAAAGGCGTTGTTTTAAAAGCATATCCTAGGATAACCTTAACTATTTATGTAAAGGGAAATGTAGAAATGCAATATCGTATTGTGGAAAAAAAGGGATTTCGTATTGTTGGAGTAAAAGAACATATGAATATGATTGTAGAGGAATGTTTCGATAAGGTTCCCAAGTTATGGGCTAAATCTATACAAAATGGAATGGTTGAAAAACTTTTGAAATTAATAAATCATGAACCTTATGGATTACTTGGAGTCAGTACATGTATGAATGGAAAGGACTTAGACTATTATATTGCTGCACCAACAGATAGACATACTTTAGAAAATACTTATGAATATTTTATACCATCAGGTACATGGGCAGTATTTGAATGTGTTTCTCCAATGCCAAATGCTACTGCTATACAGGAATTGCAAAAAAGAATTATTACTGAATGGCTACCAAGTTCTGGGTATGAGTATGCTAGTTTACCAGATATAGAACTTTATCCTAAAGGTGATATTAATGCTCCTGATTATACAGTAGAAGTTTGGATTCCAATTAAGAAACAAATTCAAAACTAGAGAAATAAGATGAAATTTTAAAATAGCAGACTAAAAATAGTCTGTTATTTTTTGTGAAATATGGAAAGTAAACTTTACATAAAATGAAATGATTTAAGGTGATAAATGTGAAAAATAGATTAGAAGAAATAAGAAAAAAGAAAGGGATAAAGCAAGAAGAGCTTGCCATTGCCTTACAAGTCTCAAGACAAACTATTGGTTCATTAGAAAATGGCAGATATAACCCATCAATTATTTTAGCATTTAAAATAGCAAGATATTTTGATATGAGTATTGAAGAAATATTTATTTATGAGGAGGAGTAAAAATGAAAAAGAACAGATTATATATAGGTATTGTTTATCTTGTTTTTGGAGTTTTATTTATTTTATTAGCTACATTGACAGAATTTTCATTTGAAGCTTTTATATGGGGACTTGCTGGAGCATCTTTAGGTCCTGGAATATGTATGATACTCCAGTATATATATTGGAGTAAACCTGAAAGGGCTAAAGAATATGAGAAAAAGGTAGAAAATCAAATAATAGAGATGAATGATGAGAGAAGAGTTATGTTACGTGATAAATCTGGACGTATTACCAACCAAATTATGTCTTATGTTTTAGTGATTATTATATTTATAGTATCTATATTAGTGTATTCTCAGTAATGGTAATAAGTAAATGGGTTTTAATTGGGCTTGGGTTACTTCTTTTATTTCAATTTATTTGTAGCGTAGTTGTATATAATAAATTGGATAAAAAGTTGTAATAAAAAATTAAAAATCACAATAAAAATATTAACGTTTTAAGTTTTAGATTTTTAAGATAATTTCAGATGATATCTTTAATAATTATATATACAAATTTATAAAAAGCCACAAGTATATATTATATTTTGTGGCTTTTTTATAGATAAAGATTATATAGGCTTTAAAGAAAAATATTGTAGTACTTTATTTCAGAGTAATTTCTATATGCTTTTAAAGGGATTAATCTTCATATAAATCGCCACTGTTTTCTTTATTAAGAGTTCCATCCAATTCAACCATTAGAAATTTTGTAAGTTTTTTAACTACAGGTCTATGTAGTGTATTTTTGGGTACAATAATAAATTCTCCTTCCTCAACTTTTGTTAATCCTTCTTGAGTTTCTAACTCAAACTCTCCTTCGATTACATAAAATAGTTCATCTGATTTTTCATGAATATGAAAATCTAAGCTTCTATTTGCCACTTGAACAACACTTAGTACATTATTATTGATAATTCCTATTTTTTTATAGATGTATAGTTGTTCGATATTATTTACTTCTTTAATTATATTAGATTTTGTTAACATTATAAGCCTCCTGTAATTATTGGTTTTATTTGACTTTTAGTATATGTATATGCTAACATTTATTTGACTATTTGTTAAATAGATTGATTAGATTATATCAATCTTAAATTTAGATAATACTGGAGGTGTCATAAATATGGAGTTAAAACATCTGAAGACCTTTTTAACACTTAGTAAAATCAAAAATTTTACTAAAACTGCTGAATATCTTAATTATGCACAATCAAATATTACGACTCAGATACAGCAACTAGAAAAAGAATTAGATGTACGTCTTTTTGAGCGTATAGGAAAAAGTGTAACACTAACTAGAGAAGGAGAAATGTTAATTCCCTATGCAAAAAAAATGATTCTACTTTCATCTGATATTAAAAATATGTATGAAAACCACACTGATTCAGGGCGTATTGTTATTGGGGCTTCAGAATCTATTTGTATTTTTAAACTACCTGAAATTATTAAAATATATAAAGAGAAATATCCTGATGTTGATTTGTTTTTGAAGACTTTGGATTCATCTGATTTTATTCCATTACTTGCAGACAATACAATTGATGTTGCGTTTATCCTTGATTCTCCTGTTACTGATAAGTCTGTTGTTTCTGTATTGAAAAATGATGAGCCAATATGTATTTTATCTGCTCCAGATAGTAAACTAGTGTTAAAAGAAAATGTGTCTATTCAAGACTTTCAAGATATTCCTTTTATTTTAACAGGGGAGGGCTGTTGTTATCGAAGTCTATTTGAAAAAGAATTATCTGAATCAGCTGTAGTTCCTAAAATAGTTCTTGAAACAGGGAGTATTCAGGTAATTAAGCAAACAGTGCTTAGTGGTCTTGGATTGTGTCTTCTCCCAGAGCTTGCAGTAGAGAAAGAATTAAAAAGGCATGAATTAATTAAGGTTCCATATTCTACAAACTATAACATTGTTTCTCAACTCATTTATCATAAAGATAAGTGGATGTCTAAGAATCTTTGTGATTTTATTTCTATTGTTAAACAGATGCACTAGAGTATTTTTAAATTGGTTATGTTACACGAATTGAAAATATAGACTACTTTAAAGCAGTCATAATTGCATATTTTGGATAAGTTGAAGTTTACTGAATAAAAGCTAGAAACAAATCAAAAATCATTTATTTCCATACATAATATTGAAAGTAAAAGAATAAGTTTTAATGAATATTTAGGGAATATGGCAATAAAAAAGCTCTTTAGTCTAAACCAAAGAGTTTTAATTTATTGGTGCCGCTGATGGGACTCGAACCCATATGGTTTCCCGTACGATTTTGAGTCGTATGCGTCTGCCAGTTCCGCCACAGCGGCTTATATTTTAAATCCAAACTACTTGTATATCCTACCAGATTTTCTGAGAACATGCAAGAGGAATATTGAATACAAAACACTCATTAAACTGTCAAAATATCATAAATACTAGCATTTTCTTACGCAAACTTATGAATCAACACAGTTGATTTTGAGTTAATTGCATCTACCAATTCCATCACTCGGTCATGTCATGTTTATTATTATAGCAAAAAAATATATTGTTTGCAACATATTTAATTTTAATATACTATTATTATTATGGGAATATTAAATAATAGCATATTGGTATATAATATATATGTTACAAAAATAGAGAATCTTTAGGAGTGATATAATTTGGAAAAAAAATTAATTATAATAGATGGAAATTCAATAATAAATAGAGCATTTTATGCTTTGCCAGAAATGAATAATAAAGAAGGCTTAAAAACTAATGCTATATACGGATTTACGACAATGTTGTTTAAAATAATAGATATATATAAACCAACACATATAAGTGTAGCTTTTGATAGAAAAGCACCTACATTTAGACACTTAGAGTATAAAGAGTATAAAGCAGGAAGAAAGGGAATGCCAGATGAATTAGCGGAGCAATTACAGCCACTAAAAGACCTTTTAGATAAATTTAAAATAAATAGATTAGAAATAGATGGTTATGAAGCTGATGATATTATAGGAACTGTTTCTAAAAAAGCAGAGGATAATGGATATAAGGTATACATAGTAACTGGAGATAAAGATGCCATTCAACTTGCTTCAGATAAGACTACTACTCTTATAACAAAAAAGGGTGTAGGAGAAGTTGAAGAATATGACTTTAACTCTGTAATTGAAAAATATGAAATGACTCCAACTCAGTTTATTGACTTAAAAGGGCTTATGGGAGATAAGTCAGATAACATACCAGGAGTACCTGGAATAGGAGAAAAAACAGGAATAAAACTTATAAAAGAGTTTTCTAGCATAGAGAATTTAATAGAAAATACAGATAAACTTAAAGGAAGTGTAAAAAAGAAGATAGAAGAAAATAAAGAAATAGCCATTCAAAGTAAAAGACTTGCAACAATTATAAGGGATGTACCAATAGAAGTAAATTTAGATAGTATGATTTTTGGCGATTATGATAAAGATGAACTTTTAGATAAGTTTAGATATTTTGGATTTACAAGTCTTTTATCAAGATTAGTTGATTTGGTTGACTCAGATGATACTGAACAAGTAGAAGAAAAAATAGAAATATTAAAATTAAAAGATATAGATAAATTTATAGACGAAGTAAATAAAAAAGGACAAGTTATTTTAAAAACTGTTAGAGGACAAGGTAATATACTTGAAAAAAATATAATATATATCTTTATAAGTGTAGATGGAGAAAAAATATATTATATAGATTCAGATGAGATGACAAAATTAGATGGTATACTTTCAAATAAAGAAATCAAGAAATTTGGATATAATTTAAAGGATGATTATATATCTTTAAAGCCATATAATATAAACTTGGAAAATATAAATTTTGATATAACAATAGCTGAGTATTTAATAGATTCTACTTCATCTACCTCATATGACTGTAGTGCTATAGCTATGAAATACTTATCAAAAAAAGTTAAATCAAAAGAAGAATTACTAGGTAAAGGTGTTAAATCTAAGAACTACGAAGATTTAGAATTTGAAGAGTTGGCTGAGTATATGGGGCAAATAATATGCACAGTTAAAGAAACAATTCCTATGATGGAAAGAAGTTTAATCGATATGAGTATGGATGGTCTTTTTTATCATGTAGAAATGCCTTTAGTGGAAGTTTTAGGACATATGGAGTATGAAGGTATAAAAGTAGATAAGAGTATATTAGATGACCTAAGCATTGAGTTTAAAGAAATAATTTCTACACTAGAAAAGGAAATCTATGAATTATCAGGAGAGCCATTTAATATAAATTCACCAAAACAATTAGGTGTTATATTGTTTGAAAAATTAGAACTTCCAATAATCAAAAAAACTAAGACTGGATACTCAACTAATGCAGATGTTTTAGAAAAATTAAGGGATAAACATCCAATAATCGATAAAATAACTGAGTATAGACAAATAGTAAAGCTGAATTCTACTTATGTTGAAGGTCTTCTAAACATAATAAATCCAGAAAGTAATAGAATTCATTCATCATTTAATCAAACTATAACAACTACTGGAAGAATTTCATCTACAGAACCAAATCTTCAAAATATACCTATAAAAATGGAAATGGGTAGAAAAATAAGAAAGGTGTTTATTGCAGATGAAAATTGTAAGCTAGTTGACGCCGATTACTCACAAGTAGAACTTAGAGTTCTTGCACATATGAGTCAAGATGAAAATATGATAGAAGCATTCAAACATAATGAAGATATTCATACTAAAACAGCTTCACAAGTTTTTAATGTTTCTATGGAAGATGTAACTAGTGAGCTAAGAGGTGCAGCTAAGGCAGTAAACTTTGGTATTATATATGGTAAAAGTGATTTTGGATTGGCGGATGATTTAAATATACCTGTTCCAAAAGCAAAAGAGTATATAGAAAGTTATTTTGCTAAATATCATAAGATAAAAGAGTTTATGGACACTACAGTAGAAAAGGCTAGTGAAGATGGTTATGCTGTGACTATCTTAAACAGAAGGAGATATATACCAGAAATAAAGTCTAGCAATTTTATGGAGCGAAATAGAGGGAAGAGATTTGCAATGAATGCACCAATACAAGGAAGTGCAGCAGATATAATAAAGATTGCTATGATAAATGTTCACAAAAAGTTAGAAGAAAATAATTTGAAATCAAAACTTATACTACAAGTTCATGATGAATTGATAGTTGAAGCAATTGACGATGAAATAGATATAGTTAAAAAAATTGTAAAAGATGAAATGGAAAATGCTGTAAATATGGATGTTCACTTAGATGTAGATTTAAATGTTGGTAGTTCGTGGTATGAGACAAAGTAGGTGATTTTATGTTGATATTAGGACTTACAGGAGGAATAGGCTGTGGAAAAAGCAGCCTATCAAATATATTTAGAAAATTTAACATTACTATAGTGGATGCAGATATTATATCTAGACAAATATTTGATGATAAGTTGTTATTAGAAGCAGTATTTAAACATTTTGGTCGAAATATAAAAAAGGATGATGGGACTTTAGATAGAAAAGCTCTTGGGAAAATAGTTTTTAATGACGAAGAAAAACTTAATGAGTTAAATAATCTGACACATCCAATAATAAGAGAAAAAATAATAAGTGATATAGAAGAAGCCAGAAAAAAAGGCGAAAAGATAGTAATATTAGATGCAGCAATATTAGTAGAAAGTGGATTTTTGGAAATAGTAGATAAGCTATTAGTGGTTACTTGTAAACAAGAAGTACAAATTAGCCGAATACAAAAGAGAGATAATTGTAGTAAACAAGAAGCACTTAGCAGAATAAATTCACAAATGAGTCAGGAAGAAAAATCCAAATATGGTGATTATATAATAGATAATTCGGGAACAATAACTGAATTAGAGAATAAAGTATACAAATTTATTGAATACATGAAGGAGAATTGGCGTGAATAATAAGAAAGTATTGATTCTATCTATTTTTATAATCTTATTTGGGGCACTATTAATGGAAAGTAAAATAATACATAAGTTTTTGTATCCTAAAAAATACTCAGAGTATGTAGAAAAATATTCTAAAGAATTTAATTTAGATGAAAATATAGTTTACAGTGTCATAAAAGCAGAAAGTAAGTTTAATAGCTCTGCTGTTTCAAAAAAAGAGGCCAAAGGGTTAATGCAAATACTAGACATGACTAGAGATTGGGGAGCGGAAGAACTGAATCTAGAAAATATCGATATTTTTGACCCAGAAACTAACATAAGAATTGGTTGTTGGTATTTAAATAAATTATATAAAGAATTTGGTTCATTGGATTTAGTAATAGCTGCGTATAATGGTGGTTCAGGTAATGTAAAGAAATGGTTAGAAAATAACGAATATAGTAAAGATGGAAAGAATCTACATGATATACCTTTTGAACAAACTTCAAAGTATGTAGAAAAAGTAAAAAATAATTATAAAAATTATAATAAGATATATGGCGAGAAGGGGAAAAACTAATGAAGAAAATAAAAGTCTTAACAGTAATTTTAGCTATAACTCTTATGATAGTTGGTTGTAGTAATACAAAAACAAAACAAAGTAGTAGCGAATCAAGTATTAAAAGTCAAAGCTCTATAGATGCCAAATATATAAACTTAACGATGGTGACTCCTAAGACTATAAACCCTATAACAAATACTGATAAGTCTGTTGGCTACATAATGAACTTAATCTATGATGGTTTGTTTACAATAGATGAAAACTATAATGTAACTCCTCAGTTAGTGAAGGAGTACAATATAGCTCAAGATGGAATGAGTATAGATATAAAGCTAAACGATGCAAAATGGCATGATGGAAAAGCTGTTACTTCAAATGATGTAAACTATACAATTGGTTTAATTCAAAAAAGTGCAGAAAGTCCATATAATGAATTTACAAAAAATATAGCTTCTGTAAATATTAAATCAGATAAAGATTTTACAATAAAATTTAAAGCTAAATATGCTTTTTCTATTGATAGTTTAATTTTTCCAATAGTATCTCAAAATCATTTAGATTCAAAAGATGTAAATGACAAAAATAATAATATGATAGGAAATGGGAAATATAAAATAGAATCATATACAGAAAGAGAAGGAATGATTTTATCTGTGAACAAGGATTACTATGAAGAAGTTCCTAAAGCTATGAAAAATGTAAAAGTGGGAATGGTTCCTAATGAAGATGCTAGAACATCTATGGTTATGGCTCTTGATAGTGATATAACAAATGTTACACTGAATGATTTGAGCAAATTTCAAGAAAAAGAGTTTAATATAACAAAATATCAAGGTAGGGATTATGAATGTGTATTATTTAATTACAATAATTCTTTTTTTAAGGATGTCAATTTTAGAAAAGCAATTGCACATTCTATAAATAAAAATAGAATTATTAGTGAAGGTTATATGGATGATGCAACTCCTGTTAATTTTCCACTTAACTCAAAATCAAAATATTATAGCAGTGATGTGAAAGATTTAGAATACAATAAAGATAAAGCAATTGAGTATCTTAATAAAATAGAATATGCAAATATAAATGCAGTGAATA
Organism: Clostridioides sp. ZZV14-6009; assembly: GCF_020658095.1. Classification (NCBI taxonomy): domain Bacteria; kingdom Bacillati; phylum Bacillota; class Clostridia; order Peptostreptococcales; family Peptostreptococcaceae; genus Clostridioides; species Clostridioides sp. ZZV14-6009. The sequence goes on along the minus strand of NZ_JAGWDG010000002.1, from coordinate 522,562 downwards.
CAAAAAATGATAAAGTAGATAAAAAACAAAAAAAATCAGCTAAAAAAAATACAAAAAAACTTACTGCTGAAGAACAAAAAAAGGCTGAACAAGAAGAAGCTGAGAGAGTAAAAAAAGAAGCTGAAGATAAAAAAAATAAAGAAAAAGAGGAAGTAAAGAAAAGACTTTCTGAAATGAATTTAAAAATAATAGTAAATAAAGATAATAGTGAGAGGCTAAAAACATCACATATAATAAGTGAAAACCTAAAAGCTATAGGAATAAACAATACAATAAATCAGTTATCAGATAAAGAAATGGAAAGTGCGCTTAATTCTAAAAATTACGATTTAGCATTGGTAGGGTGGAATTTATCGAGCGTACCAGATGTAAGTAGTATAATAGCAAGCAGTGGATATACTGATGATAAGTTAAATGGATATATGTCTGCACTGACAAGTTCTGCATCTGAAATTGAAACAAAGAAAGCATATAAAGTTGTACAGAAGTATGTTAGAGACAATGCAACATTTATCAGTTTAGCTATTAGAAACAACTATATTGTAAGCAATAGTAGACTAAAAGGAAAAATTACTCCAAATGAATTTGATGTATATGAGGGAATCTCTAACTTAGATATAAGCTCAAATGAATCAAAATAAATTAAATGATTAATTTATATTTAAAAAATTTAAACTGTATGATAAAATACCCTTGTAGGGTATAAGGAGGTAATTGATATGAAAAAGAAACTATTAGTAGAAGGTATGAGTTGTGGACACTGTGTAAATCATCTTAAAACTGCATTAACAGAAGATATAGATGGTGTTGAAGTTTTAGATGTAGATTTAGAAAATAAATGTGCATCTGTAGACATGAAAGATGATGTGTCAGTTGATAAGTTAAAAGAAGTAATAGCAGAGTTAGGTTTTGAATTAAAAGGAATTGAATAAAAAAATAATAAAATAAAAAAAGACCTCTATTGGGGGAGTAATAGAGGTCTAAAAATGGGGGAGATTGAGTATGTTTGATTTTACATTACTATTATCTCCCCTTTTAAATTAATATATACATAAAAAGTAAAAAATTTCGAGAAAGATTCACATTTCTTAAACTTTTTGAATATACTATAAATAGCTAAGGGAGGGAGTATCATGGAGTCTAGAGGATATAAAGAAGATTTAAAAAAAATGATACTTGATATGGCCCACAAAGAACTTGAGAGTTATGTATCACAAAAAGGAGCAAAAAAATACTTTGAAGGTAATTTGGATAAAGTTATTAATAATAATATAAAAAAATTCAATCAAAGTATCGGTCTTAATAGAGTATATTTAAAAATGTTAAAAAAGTGTGCATATCAAGAAAGTGTAACTTCGATATCAAGAACCATCAAAAAAGAAACATTATTTAAATCAAAAAAAGAGCTATTTGCTTTTTCAGAGTACTTAAAGCTTAATGTTAATAAGCGACTTTCATATAATCAGATTTTAAGAAAAATATCAAGGTATATATACTATAATAGAAATTCATATGCTCAAAAATACGTTACTTTCAAAAGAGGAGATGAAGAATATCTTTTAGAACCTGAGAAAATAAAAGATGAATTGATATCAAGCTATAGGTCAAAAACTAGAGAAGATATGAAATCAATAGCAAAACTTTTAGATATAGAAATAGAGGAAGATTATAGTGCTGAAGATATTAGAAAAAAAGTAATAAACTATATTATAAAAGAAAAAATTAAAAATTAAATATAAAAATTTTAAAAAATAAGTTCTATTATTTTACACAATCAAGATAACTTGAGTACAACTTTTTCATGTGTTTAATAGAACTTATTCTTTTTTTGACATATTCTTTTAAATAATTTAATGCTACTTAGGTATTACACAGCATTATTCAAATTTTTAACTTAATTTGATTTAAATAAAGTTATAATAATGATATAATATAAAAAAAGTAAAAATTGGAGAGTGATTTCAAAATGAAGTTTAGTTTTTGCCATAACAATTTTAATGTTACTAACTTAGAAAAAAGTTTGAATTTTTATGATAAAGCTTTAGGTCTAAAAGAAGTAAATCGTAAAGAAGCAGAAGATGGAAGTTTTATACTAGTTTATTTAGGAGATGGGATTACTAGCCATACATTAGAGTTAACTTGGCTTAGAGATTGGGATAGACCATATAATTTAGGGGATAATGAGTTCCATTTGGCTTTAGAAGTTGAAGAGTTTGATGAGGCAAAAAAACTTCATAAAGACTTAGATTGTATATGTTTTGAAAATGAAAGTATGGGAATTTATTTTATAGCGGACCCAGATAATTATTGGATTGAAATACTTCCTAAGAATCATTAATTTTAAGAATATAATTATAATTTCTTTACAATTAATAATAGAATAAGTTATCATTAAAATATAGTTCTTAAAAATGGATAATAGTGGTATGACTTTATGATTATAAAAATATGTTGGGGGGAGTGATAGTAGTGAAGAAAGCTATAACGGCTTTAGGGATTGGAGCAGTAGCAGTATCTGTTAGTTCTATACATGCAAGTGCTCTTGAAAAGGGAGTTGTGACAGCTAGTGCTTTAAATATAAGAAGCGGGCCAAGTGCTGATTGTGACAAAGTAGCAAAGTTATACAAGGGAAAAACTGTAGAAATTTTAGAAAAATCTAATGGATGGTATAAAGTAAGAGTATCAAGTTCTGTTGTTGGCTGGGGAAGTGCAAAATACATATCGACAAGTGGTTCATCTGGAAGCACTTCAAACCAAAATAATTCAACATCAAGTGGAACATCTATTAGTGGAAATGGAAAAGTAAATGTCAGTTCTAGATTAAATATAAGAAGTGGTGCAGGTACAAACTATTCATTAGTTGGTAAAGCAAATAATGGAGATGTAGTAAAGCTATTAGAACAAAGTAATGGATGGTATAAAATAAAACTATCAAATGGAGTTACTGGATGGGCTAGTAGTCAGTATATCTCAAAAACATCAGAAGATGTTGGAACGAATAATTCTAATTCAAGTAATACTAATAACAATAATAACGACACTGATAAAAATCAATCTAGTGAAGTATCGCTTGAAGGCAAGAAGGGGAAAGTAACATCTACTGTAAGTTTAAATGTAAGAAGCGGCCCTGGGACAAGCTATTCTGTAATAGGAAAATTAAGTGGTGGAGATGTTGTTGAGCTAAAAGCTAAAAATAATGGATGGTATAAAGTGAAATTATCAAATGGGACAACTGGATGGGTAAGTTCTAGTTATATTTCTGAGACTAATGAAGGATTAAAAGAAAACTCTAGCTCATCGTCTAATAGTAATTCCCAATCTAATAGTAATTCAAACTCTTCATCTATTGGAAATTCAGATAAATCGACTGTGAATGGTTCAAAAGTAGTAGACTTTGCATATACCCTTATTGGAATACCATATCAATGGGGGGCATCAGGTCCAGATAAGTTTGATTGTTCTGGATTTACACAGTATGTTTTTAAACACTCAGTTGGACTTTCTATCCCAAGAGTTTCTAGAGAGCAAGCTCAATTTGGAAGTGCAGTTTCTATGGGTAACTATGCACCAGGAGATTTAGTTTACTTTGATACTGATGGAGATGGAGCAACGAACCATGTCGGTATATATGTAGGCAATAGTAAGTTTATACATTGTAGTGGAACTCAAACTAATCCTAATAAGGTTAAAGTGGACAATTTGACTACTTCATATTGGTCTAAAGCATTACTTGGAGCAAGAAGATTTGCTTAGTAGATATAATTTTTATTAAAAAATTAAAATAAATAAGTTTTCTATTCATAAATTGAGACTCTTAAAAATATACTTTATTAATAATATAATTTTGGGAGGGGACAAACTAATGAATAGAAGAAAGACGATATACAGAGGATTTAATAATAATAGACATAAGATAGATGTGCGTAAGTATATAATAACTATTGCTTGTTTATGTTTAATTGGCTATTATTCTTATACAAAAATAAAAGATAGCAAGATGTTAGAGTATATATCAGCTAAAATACCATTTCTAAATAGTTCATCAGATATAACTTATAAAGATATATCTGATGAATTAAATGCCATAAAAAATGGAAAAAAATCTAAATCGCAAACCAATTCAAAGGATAATCAAAATAATAGTTCAGAAAAAGCAGTAAATAATACTAAGGAACCAGAAAAAGTAAAATTAGCTACTATTGAAGGATGGGATATATATACTATCCAAGTTGCTGCAATAGATAATGATGATGATTTGAAAAAAATACAAACATCATTAGTTAGTAGCGATATACCTTTTTCAGTTATGGAGAAAGATGGAGTAAAAAAAATACAAACATACTCTTCTTTTGATGAAAATGAAGTTAGAAAACATATGAGTTCTATAAGAAAAGTATTTCCAGATGCGTTTTTATCTCATTTAGATGCACCTATGCTATCTTTAGAATATACAAGTAATTATGCTTATATAGATAGTATATCAAAAGAGTTAAATAAATTAATAACAAACTTTAAAGAAGAATCAAGTTTTTGGTCGAATGATGAAAATAATGTAGATATGGAAAAATATAATACTATTTTGACAAATAGAAAGGCAATATCACAAAATATATCAAAAGAAGCGGAAAAGATTGATTATTCTGAAATGCGTTTATTTAAAGATAATTTAATTGGTTATGTAAACAACATAAACGAAAAAATTGATACTGCCTCAAAAGCAGCAAATGAAGAAAAATATAGTGTAAGTAAAAGTCTACTTTTATCATCTATGCAAGAGTATTCTTTGTTTATAAATTCTATAAAATAAAATACAGAAAATTTAGACTTTAGAAAGCTATAGGAAAAGGATTGTTTAATAAGACAATCCTTTTCCTCGTTTTAACTTAATAAAGAGGCATTGATTTATAAAATAAATTATAAAAATAGGGATATTTTTTTAACAATTGTTAAGATTTTTTAATATATATAGTATACTTATAGAAGGCAGAAAAAATGTTTTTTTATAGATAAGGGGGTAAAACAATGAAACTCTTAACTTTTAAGGGAGGGATACATCCTCCATATAGAAAAGAGTACTCTAACACAAAGGCACTTGAAAAAGCTCAAGCTCCAAAGATAGTTTACATTCCTCTTCAACAACATATAGGGGCACCAGCTAAACCTATTGTTGAAGTTGGTGATGAAGTAAAGTTTGGGCAGAAAATAGGTGAACAGCAAGGTTTCGTTTCATGTAACGTTCATTCTTCAGTATCAGGTAAAGTTATTGCTATTGAACAACATGAAGTACCAGGTGGTTCAGCTCAATGTGTAGTTATAGAAAATGACTTCAAGGAAGAATTACATGAAAGTGTTCAACCAAAAGGTCAGTTAGAGGATTTGAGCAAAGAAGACATAGTAGGTATCATAAAAGAGGCAGGAATAGTAGGTATGGGTGGAGCTACATTCCCTAACCATGTAAAAGTATCTCCTCCACCAGATAGTAAAGCAGAAGTAGTTATATTAAATGGGGCAGAATGTGAGCCATATTTAACTGCAGACCACAGATTAATGGTGGAAAACCCAGAAGATGTTGTATTTGGTTTAAGAGCATTAATGAAAGTATTAGATGTTAAAAAAGGATTTATAGGAATTGAAACAAATAAACCAGATGCTATAGAAGCAATTCAAAATGTAGCTAAAGATTATAGTGAAATCGAAGTTGTTGGCCTTCAAGTGAAATATCCACAAGGAGCAGAAAAACAACTTATTTATGCGTGTACAGGTAAGGAAGTTCCATCAGGCGGATTGCCAATAGCAGCAGGTGCAGTTGTTGACAACGTTGCCACAGCAGCTCAAATAGCTAAATCTATTAAAACAGGTATGCCTTTGGTAGAAAGAATTACTACAATAACAGGTAGTTGTATCAAAGAACCTAAAAACCTAATAACAAAAGTTGGTACATTAGTTTCAGAAATAATAGACCAATGTGGTGGTTTTAAAGAAGGTAAAAAAGTTGGTAAAGTTATAATGGGTGGACCTATGATGGGTATGACTCAATATACTATTGAAATAGCAACTAATAAAGGTTCTTCAGGAATTTTATGTTTAGATGAAGAAGAATCACGTACACCAGATGTTCAAAATTGTTTAAGATGTGGAAGATGTACAGATGTATGTCCATCATTCTTACAACCACTTTTCATAAGTGCATATTCTTTGAAGGAAGATTATGACACAGCTGAATATCATAGAGCTATGGATTGTATAGAATGTGGGTCTTGTTCATTTATTTGTCCAGCAAGAAGACCATTACTTCAATCTATAAGATCAGCAAAAAGAGAAATAGGAGCAAAGAGAAGAAAGCAAGCTGCTCAGAAATAAAGAAAGTTAAGGGGGAAAAACGATGGAAAATAAGTTGATAGTATCATCTTCTCCTCATGTGAGAAGTAATGAAGATACTTCATATATAATGAAACAAGTTATTATAGCACTCCTTCCAGCAGCAGTAGCAGGAGTATACTTCTTTAGACTTAATGCATTGAGTGCTATGTTTTTTTGTATACTTGGTACAGTAGGTACTGAATTTTTATATCAAAAATTTATGAAGCATAAAAGTACTATAGGAGATTTTTCAGCTGTTGTAACAGGATTATTATTAGCATTTAACGTACCAGCATCACTTCCTTGGTGGATGTGTCTAGTAGGAGGAATATTTGCAATATTAGTAGTTAAAATGGTATTTGGTGGAATTGGATGTAACTTTGTCAATCCAGCACTTGCTGCAAGAGCATTTTTATTAGCATCATTTCCAGTAGCAATGACTGCTTGGACTCAACCAGGTGTTAATTGGATAGGTAAAAATTTAGATGCAGTTACTACAGCAACACCATTAAGTTTTTTGAAAAATGGAGCAGCAGGATTAGCTGACCTTTCTAGTAATGGAATCAGCCTTGCTGATATGATGATTGGTAATATTGGTGGATGTATAGGTGAAACATCAGCAATATTATTATTATTAGGTGGAGTATACCTAATGTATAAAGGCATAATAAATTATGTTATCCCAGTATTTTACATAGCAACTGTATTTATATTAACATTCCTTTTAGGTGGATTTAATATAAATTTTGCAATATATCAACTGTTTGCTGGAGGACTTATGTTAGGTGGATTCTTCATGCTTACGGATTATACAACTTCGCCTATGACTAAAAAAGGTCAAATCATATATGCTGTATTAGCAGGTCTTATAACAACTGTTATAAGAATGTATGGTGGATATCCAGAAGGTGTATCTTACTCAATACTACTAGTAAACTGTCTTGCACCACTTATAGATAAGTTTGTTAGAAACAGAGTGTTTGGGGAGGTGGCTAAATAATGAATAGTATGGTAAGACTAGGTGGAACTTTACTTGCTATAAGTGCAATAGCCTCATTAGCACTTGGAGCTACAAATCAAGTTACAGCTCCAGTAATAGAACAAAGAAACATACAAGCAAACAATGAACTTAGAAAAGCAGTACTTCCAGAAGCAAAAGAGTTTAAGGAAATGAAGGAAAGTACTTATAAAGACCTTGGAGATGGCCTTATAGCTGAGGTATATGAAGGGTTAGATGGTTCTGAGGTAGTAGGATATACTTTAAAAGCTAAACCAAGTGGATATGGTGGAGAAATTGAAGTTATGGTAGGTATATCAGCTGATGGCCAAGTTACAGGCGTTGATATTGGTAATATGTCAGAAACAGCAGGACTTGGAGCAAAAGCTAAGGATGATGCATTTAAAGGTCAATACAAAGGAAAAACTGCTGAACCTCTTGAAGTAGCAAAAGGAAGCACAACAGCAGAGAATCAAATATTAGCAATATCAGGTGCAACTATTACATCTACAGCAGTTACTACAGGAGTAAATGCTGCAATAGATGTTTTCAATAGTGCTCTTAATAAATAAGGAGGGTTAATTATGAATTTAGCTAAAGTATTTAAAAATGGGCTAATAGATGAGAACCCAACATTTGTGCAAGTTATAGGTATGTGTCCAACACTAGCCGTTACAACTTCAGCAATAAATGGAATTGGTATGGGTCTTTCAACAGCAGCAGTTTTAATATGTGCAAATCTAGTTATATCTTTAATAAGAAAAATTACACCAGATAAGATAAGAATACCTATATTTGTAGTAATTATAGCTACATTTGTTACAATAGTAGGAATGGTTTTAAAAGCATATGTTCCTGCTCTTGATAAGGCTCTTGGTATATATATACCATTAATAGTTGTTAACTGTTTAATACTAGCTCGTGCAGAAAGTTTTGCTTTTAAAACTGGTCCACTAGCTTCAATTGTTGATGGTGTAGGTCAAGGTCTTGGATTTACTGTTGCACTTACAATAATAGGTGCAGTTAGAGAATTACTTGGAAATGGTAGTTTATTTGGAATGACTTTATTTGGAGCATCTTTCCAACCAGTATTAATATTTATATTACCACCAGGTGCATTCTTAACATTAGGATTCTTATTTGCAGGATTTAATAAATTAAGAAGTAAAAAAGCGTAGTGGAGGTGTAATAAATGAATTTAATACTTTTATTTTTAAGTATCGTTCTTGTTAATAACGTTATAACATCTCAGTTCTTGGGTATATGTCCTTTCTTAGGAGTTTCTAAGAAAGTTGATACAGCAGTAGGGATGGGAGTTGCAGTTACATTCGTTCTAACTCTAGCTTCAATTATAACTTATTTTATACAAATTTTATTAGTAAAGACTGGAACTGAATTTTTACAAACAATAGCTTTTATTTTAGTTATAGCTTCTATAGTTCAGTTCGTTGAAATGGTAATTCAAAAGATGAGTCCATCTTTATATCAAGCATTAGGAGTTTACTTACCTCTTATAACTACAAACTGTGCAGTTCTTGGTATAGCTCTAGTTAATGTTCAAAAAAGTTATAACTTAGTAGAAACAATAATAAACGGATTTGGAGCAGGAGCAGGATTTACTTTAGCAATAGTAATATTCGCAGGTATAAGAGAAAGACTAGAATTAGCTGATATACCAGAAGCGTTTAAAGGTTTCCCTATAACACTTATATCAGCAAGTTTAATGTCAATAGCTTTCTTAGGATTTACAGGACTTATAAAGCTATAAAAAAGAGGGGTGAAAATAGTGATACTTACGGCTGTAGTAGTTTTAGGAATTATGGGCTTAATCTTCGGGATAGTATTAGATTTTGCTTCTAAAAAGTTTGCTGTAGAAGTAGACGAAAGAGTGGAAGCTATACTAGGAGTACTTCCAGGTGCTAACTGTGGTGGTTGTGGATTTCCAGGATGTGGAGGTCTTGCAAGTGCAATAGTTGAAGGAAAAGCACCAGTTAATGGTTGTCCTGTAGGTGGAGCAGATGTTGGTGTAAAAGTTGGAGAAATAATGGGAGTAAGTGCTGAAGCAGGTGAAAAACAAGTAGCAAAAGTTATTTGTAAAGGAACTTGTTCAAGCGCAAAAGATAAATACGTGTATGAAGGAATATCTGATTGTAGAGCAGCAAATGTTTTAAATTCAGGAGCTAAAATGTGTAAGTTTGGATGTTTAGGTCTTGGAACATGTAAGACTGTTTGTAAATTTGATGCTATTTCTATAGTTGATGGAGTAGCAGTAATAGATGAAGAAAAATGTGTTAACTGTGGAAAATGTAAAGAAGCATGCCCTAAGGGTATAATAATTACAAAACCAGAAAGCCAATCAATAGTTGTAGAATGTAATAGCAAAGAATTTGGTAAAGCTGTTAAAGAAAAATGTACTGCTGGATGTATTGGTTGCGGAATGTGTGTAAAAGCTTGTCAATTTGATGCAATAATATTTGAAAACAAAATAGCTAAAATAGACCCTAGCAAGTGTGTAGGTTGTATGCAATGTGTAGAAAAATGCCCTACAAAAGTAATTTCAGGTGATATAGCTAAGAGAAAGAAAGTTACTATTGACCAAGAACTTTGTGTAGGATGTACAGTGTGCAAAAAACAATGTAAGTTTGATGCAATAGAAGGTGAATTAAAAGAAAAACATAAGGTAGATGCAGACAAATGTGTAGGATGCCATTTATGTATGGAAAAATGTCCAAAGAAAGCTATTAAAATTTTGTAATATGGACAAAATAAAGATATGGAATAATTTCCATATCTCTAATGAGTACATAAAACAGAGGTATGGAATAATTTCCATACCTCTATTTTATGTATATTTATTTTATTGGTAATAAATATAACAATAGTGTAACAAAAAAGGTTCGACATTTCTGTTGAATTTTTTACAATATAGTGATAGACTAAATAGGTACAAATTACGTACAAATGAGGTGAATAAATGAATATAATCTTGGCATCAGCCTCTCCAAGAAGGAAAGAAATTCTAGAGAATACAAATGTAAGATTTGATATAATTAAAAGTGAAATTGATGAGATTATATTGGAAGGTGAAGCACCAAAACATTTAGTTATGAGATTAGCTTTTGAAAAAAGTATGTCTGTAGCATCTAAACATAAGGAAGATGTTGTTATTGGAGCTGATACTGTTGTTGTTTTAGATAATGCTATTTTAGGAAAGCCTAAAGATGAGTCTTGTGCAAGAGACATGCTAAGGAGACTATCTGGAAGAGAGCATCAAGTCATAACAGGTATTAGCTTAATAAACTTGTGCAGAGATAAAAAAATAATTGACTATGTAATCAGCGATGTAAAATTTAAAACGTTATCAGAAAAAGATATTGAGGATTATCTGAAAACTAAAGAGTCATTTGACAAAGCAGGAGCTTATGGAATACAAGGATATGGAGCCTTGCTAGTTGAAGAAATTAGAGGAGATTATTTTAATATAGTTGGACTTCCAATTTCAAGGTTAGGTGACTTGCTAAAGGAACATTTTAATATAAATCTTTTTTATGGAGTGTGATTTATCTGAAAAAGTCATTTAATTCAACCATTAAGGTAAAAGAAATGGCACTAGAGGAAAGACCCAGAGAAAAGATGCTTGCTGAAGGAGTAAAAAGCTTATCAAATGCTGAATTGTTGGCTATACTTTTAAGAACTGGTAACAAACATAAAAACGCCATCGAGTTAGCTAACTATATAATAAATAGAGATATTCAGGGTATTAGACATTTAGAAGAAATGACAATAGAGGAGCTGTGTAATATAGATGGAATTGGATTGTCAAAATCAGCCCAAATTAAAGCAGCTTTAGAACTAGGCTTTAGAGTAGCTAGTTTTAAACCTATGAAGTATAAAATAAAAAATCCTTGGGATATACATAAATATTATATGAATAGTCTGAGGTATTTGAAAAAAGAGGTTTTTAAGGCAGTTCTTTTAAATACAAAAAATGAGATAATATCTGATGTAGATGTATCTGTAGGGACTTTAAACTCATCATTAGTCCATCCTAGAGAAGTTTTTAAAGAAGCTATAAAGAGAAGTGCAAGTAAAATAATAGTGATGCATAATCACCCCTCAGGAAGTGTAGAACCATCAAAGGAAGATAAAAATATTACATCCAGACTTATTAAATGTGGAGAAATAATTGGGATTGAAATAATTGACCATATAATAATTGGAGATGGATTATACTTTAGCTTTAAAGAAAATATGATAATTTGACTTTATATGTGATAAAATAGTAGGAGAATGTTTTAAACATGATTCTTAATTAGTAGGAAGGAGTAAAATCATGGCTAAGGAAAAAAAGAAAGAAAAAAGAGGTTTTTTTAGTTTTAACAAGATGACAAAGGATATGGGAATAGATTTAGGGACTGCAAATACATTAGTTTACATAAAAGGACAAGGTATTGTTGTTAGAGAACCCTCAGTTGTTGCAATAAGAGATGACAGTAAAGAAGTTTTAGCAGTAGGTGAAGAAGCTAAAAAAATGATAGGTAGAACACCAGGAAATATAGTGGCTATAAGACCAATGAAAGATGGAGTAATAGCTGACTTTGATATAACTCAATCAATGATTAGTTACTTTATACAAAAAGCAGCTGACAAAAAAGGTGTTGTAAGTCCAAGAATAGCTATATGTGTTCCTTTTGGAGTTACAGAAGTTGAAAAGAGAGCTATAGAAGAAGCTGCAAGACAAGCTGGTGCTAAAGATGCGTTCCTTATAGAAGAACCAATGGCAGCGGCTATAGGAGCTGGATTAAAGGTTGAAGAACCAGAAGGTAATATGGTAGTTGATATCGGTGGAGGTACTTCAGAAATAGCTGTAATATCTCTAGGAGGAATTGTTACTGCTAAATCTATAAGAATTGGTGGAGACGAATTTGATGAGTCTATAGTTGCCTATGTAAAAAAAGAATATAATCTTATGATAGGTGAAAGAACTGCTGAAAATGTTAAGATTAGCATAGGATCTACATTTAAAGATGATGAAGAAATAAATATGCAAATAAGAGGTAGAGATTTAATATCAGGATTACCTAAAACAATAGAAATATGTTCTACAGAAGTTAGAGAAGCATTAAAAGAGCCTGTGAGTTCAATAGTAGATGCTATAAAATCTACATTAGAAAAAACTCCACCAGAATTAGCATCAGACATAATGGAAAACGGAATAATGCTAACAGGAGGGGGAGCTATGCTTAGAGGCCTTGATAAACTTATTACACAAGAGACAGGAATGTCTGTTCAAATAGCAGAAGCTCCTCTTGATTGTGTTGCACTTGGAACAGGAAAATCTGTTGAAGACCAAGAAATTTTTGAAAAAGTATTAATGATGAATGCTAAAAATTAGAAGTTGGTGATGGCCTTGAGATTTGACAAGAATAAAAATGAGAAAAAAAGGATTAATGTTAAAGTGATAGCAACGGGCGTAGTTGCTATCACTTTAATTGGAATTGTGGGTATATCAATTGGTAAGTTTTCAAATGGAAGCCCAGTAAATTTAGGAATAGCATCAGATGCTATTACAAGTGTAGGAAAAGGAGTAAATGATGGATTTTCATTTATAAAAAATGGTTTTAAAGATATCTTAAATTATAGAGATAACTCTGAGAAGGTAAAAAAATTAGAATCAGAAAATGAAAAACTTAAAAAAGATGTTATAGCCTTGAATACCAAATTAGATAAGACAGAATCATTAGAAGAATTAAAGAAGACACTTAACTTTGTAGAGGAAAAATATAAAGCAACAAGTATCTCTACAAGTGTTGTAGGTAAAAATGATGGAAATTGGTATGAGAGTTTTATAATAGGTGCGGGAAAAAATTCAGGTGTAAAAAAAGAAAGTATAGTTATGAATGGCAGTGGTCTAGTTGGTATAGTTTATGAAGTTTCTAACGATTATAGTAAGGCAATTTCACTATTAGATTCTAAATCATCTGTAAGTTTTAAATTAGCAAAAAATGCTAGTGCTAAAGGCGCGATTACTCAAAATACTACTTTAGACAATAAGGATAGTTATAATAGTAAAGGCTACTTACAAGGTTATATGTTTGATTCATCATATAATGTAATTCAAGGAGATATAGTAACAACATCTGGTCTTGGATTTTTCCCAGAAGGCATACCAATTGGTGAGGTTGAAAAGGTAATTGATGATAAAGATAAATCACTAAAATATGTAGTTGTAAAACCTTATGTTGATTTTAAGAATATAGATGACGTTGTAGTCATAGAACCAAGAAATATAGGATAAAGGGGATAAAAAACAATGAAAAAAGTTTTACTTTGTCTATTGGGTATTGTGGTTATGACTATAGAGAATAGTATAACAAATTATATAAATATTTTTGGTATAAGTTTTAATTTAGTTCTTATATATGTGACTATAATTTCTCTTTATTTGGATGAATTAGAGGGTGGAATTATAGCAGCCATAATAGGGCTTATTAAGGACATAACCATTGGTGGAATTCTTGGTGTAAATGCATTAGTTTTGTTTGTTATTGCATATGCGATTGGGCACATGAGGGATCAACTATATAAAGGTAGCTATATTATTACTTTCGTTTTGGTTTTAATAGGAAGTTTAATTGATTCAATTGTCAATATAGGTACATCTAGTATAATCTATCAAAGCTATAGCATATCAACACTTTTAGTAAAGGGTCTACTAGTAGCACCAATAGTGAATAGTTTAATTGGTTTAATAATATATCGCTTGTCTAAAAGAGCAGTTTTAAAACTTAAAGAAGATTAGTTGGTGATTTCATGGAAGAAAATAAACAAGTTGATAGATTGAAAATAATGAAAATAGTCATAAGTTTGATATTTTTAGCTATTTTAGTAAAAATAGTCTACATGACTACATTTAAATATGAATACTACAATGAGTTAGCTGAAAATAAAACATATAAAAAATTGGCAATAGAAGCTCCAAGAGGAGAAATAAAAGACAGATATGGAAGATTGCTAGCAGGAAATAAAAATTTATTTACGGTTCAGGTTTCAGGTAACGATATTAATAAAAAAGATGCTAATAAGCGTTCAAGAGCAAATGAAATATCATTGAAGCTTATAAATTTACTTGAGAAAAATGGTGAAGAATATGTAGATGAATTTCCTATATATGTAGAAAATGGAAAGTACTATTATACATATGACAGAGAGATTAGAGAATATAAATCAGAAAATGGAATACCAAGTGATTATAATGCTAAAGAGAGTTTTTATTACTTGGTAGATAAACTTATATCAGCAGGAATCTTGTCTCAAGAAGATAAAAGGCTAGATGCAACAAAATTACAAGCAAAACTAAATGAAAATGGATACTATCCTCCTATTTTAGTTAGTAAATGGATGTTTACAGCAGAGAGAGATAAGAGAGATTGGTTGGCCAGTTATAAAATAAAAGAGACTAATTTAAGTGCTGAAAAAGCGTTTGAAAAAGTAAGAAATAGTGATGCATTTAAGATTGATAAAAGTTTAAGTAATGAAGATGCAAGAAAAATAATGGTTGTAAGAGACTTAATAAAATCAAAAGGATATTCTCAATATAATCCAGTAACAATTGCAAAAGATGTAGGAGAAACTACCATTGCACAGATTGAAGAAAGTGCTATGGACCTTGTTGGTGTTTCAGTAGCAGTTGAACCAGTGAGATATTATCCTAATGGAACTTTAGCTTCACATATGTTAGGGTATGTAGGAAAAATGCCATCAACTCAAATAGAATCATATCTACAAAAAGGATATAAAACAGGAGATATGGTAGGTCTTGCAGGAGTAGAAAAAAGTAATGAAAGCAAGCTAAGAGGAACTGATGGTTATAAAATGGTTAAAGTTGATGCATTGGGTAGAATCAGCAAAGAGATTGAATCTAAAAAACCTAAATCAGGAGATACTGTATACCTTACATTAGATAAAGATTTACAAGAGGTTTCAGATAATGCATTGAAACAGATAATAGAAGTTGCTTCAAAAGGAGGTACTTTTAAAAGTAAGTTTGGGGATAAGCCAATTAGTGCATATGCAGGAAAGGCACAATCAGCAGCTCTTATAGCTATTGATGTTAAAAATGGAGAAGTTTTAGCTTCATCAAGTTATCCTGACTATGACCCAAATAAATTTGCAAAAGGTATTTCTACAGAAGACTATAAAGCACTACAACCAAAGAATCCAAATGACTTACTAGCAGGAAGTCCACTATTAAACTTGGTTACACAAGGGGAATTCCAGCCAGGTTCTTCATTTAAGATGGTAACCTCAATGGCAGCTTTAGAAAATGGCCTAAATCCAAATTTCACTATAAATGACCCTGGAGTTATTATGCTAGGGAAAAAATCATTTGGGGACTATGTGTGGAACCATGGTAGAGGAAATCATGGTATGACAAATTTATATAAAGCTATACAAGAGTCTTGTAACATATACATGGCAACTATTGGTACAGGTAAGACATGGCCAGATGGAAAAAGTATTGGCATAGATATGAATGCAAATAAGATACTTGAGTATGCAAAATTATTTGGATTAGATGAAAATACTGGGCTTGAAGACGAAGTAGAAGAAAGAGCAGGTAAGGTGCCTAGTACAGAGGATAAATTAAAATCAACACAAGCATTGTTAAAATCAGCTTTAGATAGAGAAATGGCCAATGACTTTGTTGATATAACTAGAGATAAAAATCCTAAAGAATACGAAAAAAGAATCGATGAAATTGTAAGTTGGGCAGCTGAAAAGAAAACTCCTGGTAGAGTAGAAACAATGAATAGATTGAAAAAATTGGACGTTAAAGAAAATAGAGTGGAAGATGTAGCAGATATGGCAGTATTTAGTTACTTTAACTTTGCAAAATGGAGTACTGCTGATACATTCAACTTAGCTATAGGGCAAGGTGAAAATGCCTATACACCAGCTCAAATATCAAGATACGTAGCTGCTATAGCAAATGGAGGTAATTTAGTAGAATTATCTGTAGTTGATAGAGCTGTTTCAAGTGATTATTCATCAGTAAAAATCAATGACCAAAAGAAAGTGGAAAAAATAGCTTTCAAAAATCCTGATAATCTAAAGGAACTAACAAAAGGTATGAAATTGGTTGCTAGACAAGGTACAGCAAAAAGTGCTTTTGCTGATTTCCCAATAGATGTAGCAGCAAAGACTGGTACAGCTGAGAAAAGTGGTAAAATACCTACAGATAATGAATATGAATATTTAAAGAGTCATATGTCATCTTATAATGTTAATCTAAATGATGCAATTAAAATGGCTGATAAGATGAAGGCAGAAAAAGAAAAAGAACTTTCATTAGCTAAAGAAAAAGAAATAAAGAAAAAATTAGAAAATAAAGATTTAAAAGACGAAGAAAGAAAGAAATTAGAAGAAGAATTAGAAGATGGAGTAAAAGTTAAATTAGAGGATACTGATAAAGTGAATTCTTCATATTTAAGAAAAGCTATAAAAGAATTAAATCCAAAAATAACAGATGACCAAATAGATAAGTTTAAAGCAGATTATGGTTCTTTTACATGGACTGTTGCATTTGCACCAGCAGATGACCCAGAAATAGCTGTTGTATGTGTAATTCCTCAAGGGGATTCAAGTGTATTCTCACTTTTACCAACTAGAGAAGTTATTGGAACATATATGGGATTAGAGCCAACTAATGGCAAAAAAGACAACAAGACGGATGATGTTAATAATTCTTCTGACGAAAATATAAATTTCGAGTCACAAATCAATAGATAAGCTAAATCCATTTATAAACTTTAGCTTTATGTAGAAAAAATAAAAGGGTTTAAAGCGCATTTGAAGAATATAAATGATATATCACTCTGGAGGTTGTTATGTCTTTAAGAGAAATTTGTAGTCAAGAACTAGTAGAGTTCAAGGGTAATAAAAGAGGGATAATAGTAAATATAAAAAGAGAAGCTCCATTTGAAGAAATACAAGAAAATATAATAAACAAATTGGAAGCATATGTTGGTTTTTTTAATGGTGCTAAAATTAGTAAAATTAACAGTGATTATTTGACTGACATGGAGATTCTAGAATTAAAAGAAGGAATTACTTCTAGATTTGATGTAGAATTTGTTGAAGATCAAAAAATTGAAGAAGATAATAATTTTCAAACAAAATATGTCAATACCCTAAGATCTGGTGAAAATATTGAATTTGAAGGTGATGTAGTCATATTAAATGATATGAGACCTGGTTCAAAGGTCATTTCAAAATCAAATACAGTTGTTATGGGAGATATAAATGCTGGCGCTAAGGTTGTAGCAGGAGGAAATGTTTTTGTAATGGGTAAAATAGAAGGTTTTGTGCATGCAGGTTCAGAGGGTAATGAGTTTGCCTATGTTGTTGCTGGAAATCTTAATCCAAAAATATTGCAAATAGCAGATAATATTGCAGAAGCTCCAGATGATGAAGAAAATTATGAAATTGAATCAGAAATTAGCCCAGAAATAGCCTTTGTGAGTAATGGAAGAATTGTAATCGAAAGCTATTTGTCAAAGTTGGACAAATAGAAAGAAAAATAGGGGGTAGTATTATGAGCGAAGTTATAGTTATAACATCCGGTAAAGGTGGAGTTGGAAAAACTACTACCGCAGCAAACTTAGGAACTGCGCTAAGCCTAGAAAATAAAAAAACTGTAGTTGTAGATGCAGATATTGGACTTAGAAATTTAGATGTAGTAATGGGTCTTGAAAATCGAATAGTTTACGACATAGTAGATGTTGTTGAAGGAACTTGTAGGCTTAAGCAAGCTCTAATAAAAGACAAAAGATTTGATAATCTATATTTATTACCAGCAGCACAAACTAGAGATAAAAATGCTGTATCAGTTGAGCAAATGGTTGACCTATGTGAAAAATTAAAAGAATCTTTCGAGTATGTAATAATAGACTGCCCAGCAGGTATTGAACAAGGATTTAAAAATGCAATAGCAGGTGCAGATAGAGCTATCGTGGTTACAAATCCAGAGATATCAGCAGTAAGAGATGCAGATAGAATAATAGGTCTATTAGAAGCAAATGAAATAAAAGAAATAAGATTAGTTATAAATAGAATTAGAAATGATATGGTTAAGCGTGGAGACATGATGGACAAACAAGATATAATAGAAATACTAGCAATAGATTTATTAGGTCTTGTTCCTGATGATGAGAGTATAATTATATCAACAAATAAAGGGGAACCAGCAATACTTGATTCAAAATCTCTTGCTGGTCAAGCATACAAAAATATCGCAAAAAGGATACTAAATGAAGAAGTTCCTCTACTTGAACTTGAAGTTGAAGATGGATTCTTTGGTAGACTAAAAAAAATGTTTAGCATGGCTAAGTAGCAAAGGAGGATACATCTGTGTTAGATTTATTTAGAGTTTTTTCTAACGAAGCTAAAACTAGTAAATCTGTTGCTAAAGAGAGGTTAAAACTAGTTTTAGTTCATGATAGAGTAGATTGTTCACCACAACTTTTAGAGATGATAAAAACAGATATTTTAAAAGTAATAGCCAACTATGCAGAAATAGAAGAAGATGGCCTTGAAATAAAAATGTCTAAATGCAGAGGTGAACATGATGACAAACCTGTATCTGCATTAGTTGCTAATATACCATTAAAGAATATTAAAGATAGATGTATGTAATTAGTGCTTAAAAGGGGGATATCCTTATTGGTATATGCCCCTTTTATTTAATTATGTGTTTAAAGATAGAAAGATGGTGATTCTTTGAAAAAAATCAATATTAATTATAAGTCGACAATTAAGTTGATAAAACAGTTAGACTGGAAACTTATAGTTACAGTATTAGCTATCTTTATTTTTGGACTTGTTATACTTAGTAGTGCAACACATGCTAATTCTACAGGTTCATATAATCAATTAGTTAAGCAAGGACTAGCTTTTGTGCTTGGAATAGGAATGATTATAGTCATACTATTTTTTGATTATAATCTTCTAGGAAGGTATTACAAAGCTCTTTATATAATAAGCCTTGTTTTATTAGCTGTAGTTTTATTACCTGGAATTGGTACCGAAAAAGGTGGTGCGAGGTCTTGGATTAACTTAGGTCCACTTGATTTGCAGACCTCTGAAATAGTAAAATTAACATTTGTACTTAGTTATGCAAAGATACTTGAGACAAAAAAAGATAAATTAAATACATTAAAAGAGGTTATACCTGTTGTAGTTTATTCTCTTCCATTCATTGGATTACTACTTGCTCAACCAGACTTAGGAACAGGAATTGTATTTTGTTGTATGGTATTTGCAATGCTGTTTACAGCAGGTCTTAGTTCTAAGCTAATAAAAAGAGGAATAATAATACTATTGGTATCGATGCCATTGATGTATTTAATGATGGCAGACCATCAAAAAGTAAGAATAGAAGCCTTCCTAAATCCAGAAGATGTAACCTTAAAAGGAAATTATCAGGTTATGCAATCTTTGATAGCAATAGGCTCTGGTGGTATGACTGGAAAAGGTCTATATAATGGAAGTCAGAACCAAGAAGATTTCTTACCAGTACAAGACAGTGACTTTATATTTGCTGTTGTGGGTGAAGAACTTGGTGTAATAGGAATGGCAGTGCTTATAATCTTATTTGCAATATTTCTATTACGGATTTTAGCAATTGCAAGAGATGCTAAGGATTTTTATGGAACCCTCATTGTAGTTGGTGTTATGGGTATGTTTGCTTACCAGATAATCCAAAATATTGCTATGACTGTTGCATTAATTCCAGTAACAGGAGTAACATTACCTTTTGTAAGTTATGGAGGAAGTTCACTATTAACATCTTTAGCCAATTTAGGATTAGTACTAAATGTTTGTATGAGAAGAAAGAAAATAAATTTCTAAGTGTAAGACTTCTAAACATAAATTGAGGAGATTGAGTAGAATGAATATAGCATTAGTAGCACATGACCAAATGAAAAATACTATGGTAGGATTTTGTATAGGTTATGAAGCGATTTTAAAAAAATATGGACTATATGCAACTGGAACTACAGGAAAAAGAATAATGGATGAAACAGAATTAAAGATTACTAGATTGGCATCTGGACCTTTAGGCGGAGACCAGCAAATAGGTTCTTTAATAGTGACACAAGAGATAGATTTAGTTATTTTTTTGAGAGACCCACTTACATCTCAACCTCATGAAACAGATATACAAGCTTTGATAAGACTTTGTGATGTGTACCACGTTCCAATAGCTACAAATCTAGCTTCTGCGGAAATATTTATAAAAGCTCTTGATAGGGGAGAACTATCATGGAGAGAAGTTAGGAAGAACAAAAGTCAGCGTGTCTAATAAAAATAAATAGTATATAAAATTAGAGGTAGCTAAAATAGCTACCTCATTTTAATTTGTTCTATAAGATAAAAACTCTAATATAAGTTTTTTATATAATTTGAATGATGGACTATAGATATATGTCATTTAAATAAAAATAACTATTTAACTAATTTTGCAAATTTTGCACCAAATTCCATACATTCGTTTAATGTTTCTTCACTAGGGAAGAATTTTTTCTTAAGAGATTCTACAGGCATTTTGAATGTCATAGATTTAAGTAAAGTTTCAGCCATAGTTATACCTTCACCACTCCAACCAAATGAACCAAATACTCCTGCTATCTTACCTTGATTAGCCATTGGGTCTATAACAGAGAATAAATCCCACATAGGTTTAACCATTGTTTTGTTTATAGTTGGAGAACCTAACAGTATTACTTTTGATACTACTAATGTATCATGCATCTCTGTCAATGTCATATTTTCTAAATCATATAATTCAGCTTTTGCACCTTCTTTATCAAGTCCTTCTTTTATCTTTTTAGCCATTTCTAAAGTATTGCTATAAGCTGATAAGTAGAATATAGAAACTTGATTTTGATTAGTTGTATTAATAGCTTCTGTAGACCACTCAACATATCTCTTTACAGCCGCCATTGGGTCTTTAGTAAGCATTGGACCATGAGAAGTCAATATAGTATCAAATTCTATGTTCATTCCTACAACCTTATCTACAGCACTTAAAACGTGCTTAGCAAATGGCTTAACTATGCAATCATAGTAATGTTTAGCTGATTTTAGATAATCTTCACTGTTTACCACTTCTGCATCAACACTTGCAAAGTGACAACCAAATGCATCACAAGTTAAAAGAGTCTTGTCCTCTTCAATGTAAGTAAACATTGTATCAACCCAATGTAAGAATGGAGCAGTTATAAATTTAAGATTTCTCTTACCAATATTTAAAACTTCACCATCTTTTATTACATGACAATTAAAAGGTCTATTTATTTGACCATCTAAGTATAATTTAGCAGCTTTAGTACAATAAACTTCTATATTAGGATTTAAATCTAATAAGTATTTTAAACTACCAGCATGGTCTGGCTCTGTGTGATGGACTACAACATAGTCAATTTTAGCTATATCAGTAACTTCTGATAAATTACTTAAAAATTCATCCTTAAAATTTGCTTTTACTGTGTCAAATAAAACCGTTTTTTCGTCCTTTATTAAGTAAGAATTATAAGTTGTCCCAAACTCAGTTTCCATTATTATATCAAATACTTTTAAACCTTCATCTACTACACCAGTAAAGTAGATATCTTTTTTTACTTCAAAAACTTTACTCATTTTTAACCCTCCTAAAAATTATCATTATATAAATAACATACCCCATTTTGAGGTTAGTGAAACAAAAGATGTCATTATAAGTCACTAAAAACATAGTTTTATGTTTATAATATATCATATTTAGTAAAAAATCTGTATTTTAATAAAAATTTAATAGAAAATATTATTAAATATTTTTAGATATCCTATTTTGTGAATAATATAGCTTTTAAATTCAATATTTTAGTTATATTTTTGATAGAAAATATTTTATCGTGTATAATATTACTTATAAATAAGAATAAAAATAAAGAACTTGTTTGGAGGAATTTTAATAAATGAATAAAGTAGACTTGAAAAAAATCTTAAAAAAAGTAGAAAAGCCTGCTAGATATCTTGGGAATGAAATAAATTCAATTCATAAAGATACTAGTAATAGTGAATTGATAAGATATGCACATTGCTTTCCAGACCTGTATGAAGTTGGTATGAGTCATCTAGGGAGCCATATATTATACGATGTAATAAATAAAAGTGAAGATGTATCTTGTGAGAGAGTGTATTCTCCTGCTGTTGACATGGAAAATATAATGAGAGAAAAAAATATACCATTATTTGCATTAGAGTCAAGAGAGCCTATAACAAACTTTGATTTTGTTACTTTTACACTTCAATATGAACTTTCATACACTAATATCTTAAATATATTAGATTTAGCCAATATACCAATATTAAAAGAAGAAAGAAAATTGGAAGACCCATTTATAATGGTTGGTGGTCCTTGTGCTTATAACTCTGAACCTTTAGCAGATTTTGTAGATGTAGTAATATTAGGTGAAGGTGAAGAAGTTAACTTAGAAGTAGTAAATGAGTATAAAGAGTGGAAGAAAAATAAAACAACTAGAGATGATTTTTTATACAGAATATCAAGTATAGAAGGAGTATACATACCAAGTTTTTATGATGTTAAATACAATGAAGATGGCACAGTTCAAAGTGTAACTCCTAATAGAGAAGGGATTATTAAGAGTCCTACTAAGAGGATAATAAAAGATGTTGAAACTGTAGATTATCCAGAAAAATTAATAGTACCTTATATAGATACTGTTCATGATAGAATAGTGTTAGAATTGTTTAGAGGTTGTACAAGAGGATGTAGATTTTGTCAAGCTGGTATGATATACAGACCAATAAGAGAAAAGAGTGTTGAAAGACTTAAAGAGATACTTGACAAATTAGTTAAAAATACTGGATATGATGAGATATCATTATCATCACTTAGTACAAGTGATTATAGTAAG
Organism: Clostridioides sp. ZZV14-6009; assembly: GCF_020658095.1. Taxonomy (NCBI): domain Bacteria; kingdom Bacillati; phylum Bacillota; class Clostridia; order Peptostreptococcales; family Peptostreptococcaceae; genus Clostridioides; species Clostridioides sp. ZZV14-6009. Next base: position 499,222 of record NZ_JAGWDG010000002.1, on the reverse strand, counting down.
TTGTCTGAGCTTACTGATTATTTAGTAGACGAATATGCATCTAATAATATAGGAATTTCACTTCCATCACTTAGATTAGACAATTTCTCAATGGAGATTGCTGATAAAATACAACAAGTAAGAAAGTCTGGACTTACTTTTGCTCCAGAGGCAGGAACTCAGAGACTTAGAGACGTTATAAATAAAGGTGTTACAGAAGAAGACTTAGAAAATGCAACAGAAAGAGCTTTTGAAATGGGATGGAATAGTGTTAAACTATATTTTATGATTGGATTGCCAACTGAGACTTATGACGATTTGGATGGAATAGCCAAATTAGCTTATAAAGTTATTGATATTTACAGAAATGTAAATGGAGGAAAGCTAAAGAGAAGCTTTGGTGTTACAGTAAGTACATCTACATTTGTACCAAAACCATTTACACCTTTCCAGTGGCATGGTCAAGATACGACAGAAGAAGTAGTTGATAAGCAAAGACATTTAGTCAATAAATTGAGAAATAACAATATAAAATATAACTACCATGATTCAAAGACTAGCTTAATGGAAGCTGTAGTAGCTAGAGGAGATAGAAAGATAGGAAAAGTTATATATGACGCATTTAAATTAGGTGCAAAATTTGATGGCTGGGCAGAACACTTCAGTTTAGATATATGGAAGGAAGCTATGGAAAAAAATAATCTTTCTATAGATTTCTATGCACATAGAAATAGAGGGTATGAAGAGGTATTCCCTTGGGACCATATAGATGTAGGTGTAAGTAAAAAATTCTTGATTAGAGAAGATGAAAATGCTAAAAAAGAAAAAATCACTTCTGATTGCAGACATAATTGTAATGGTTGTGGAATAAATATACATGATATAGGAAGGGGGCTTTGTTAATATGAGTAAAATAATGAGAGTCAAATTTAAAAAAGAAGGTGATATGATATATATATCACACCTTGACCTTCAAAGATTATTACAAAGAGCATTTAGGAGAGCTGAAATAAATTTATCACATTCTCAAGGGTTTAACCCTCATCCTAAGATGAGTTATGGTAATGCTTTAGCATTAGGAACAGAAAGCCAAGGCGAGTATGTAGATATTGAGATAGAAGATGATTTATCGGTAGATGAGTTTTTAGGTAAAGTGTCAGTTCAACTTCCAGAGGGGATAGAATTTATTAAAGCAAAGGAAATTGATAGACAGACACCTTCTCTTTCTTCTGTGATAGATTATGGAGAGTATCTGTTTAATATAGATTTAAAAAGACCTTTGACTAAAGAATTTGTAAAAAGAAAAGTAATTGACTTTATGAATAATAAAGAAATAATCATAACAAAAAAGAATAAAAAAGGAAAAATGGTTGAAGTTGATATAAGACCTATGATAAGAACTTTTGATGTTTTAAATTTAGAAGATGACCATATTACTCTTACGGCTACTATAGCTACAGGCTCAAAAACTAATTTAAATACTAATATACTTATTCCTAAAATGTTAGAGATGTTTGAACTGGATATTGACCCATTAGAAGTTGATATATTGAGAAGAGATTTATATGTATTAGAAGATGGGGAATTAGTGACTCCTATGTAAGTTCGTGAGAGGTGAAGTTGTGAAGAAGATAGTTATTGAGTCCTTAATAGGGTCTCAGAAAACAGCAGTGCTTGAAGATGGAAAGTTAGTAGAACTTTTTGTTGAAGATAATTTAAATAAAAAAACTGTATCCAATATATATCGTGGAATTGTAAAAAAAGTTATACCAGGAATAGAAGCATGTTTTGTAGATATTGGATTTAAGAAACTTGCTTATTTACAGTTAAAAAAAGAAAGTACCATAAAATCTGGTCAAGATATTTTGGTTCAAGTAAATAAAGAAGAAATTGGTACTAAGGGTGCAAAATTAAATACTGAAATTAGTATATCTGGAAGGTATATTGTTTATATACCTTCCAACGACAGAACGACGATATCAAATAAAATTACTGATGAAAGAGAAAGATTTAGATTAAAAAAAATTACCAAAGCAGTGAATAAAGAAAATTTGGGGTTAATAATAAGAACTGAAGCTCAAGGATGTACTCATGATGAAATAAAAAAAGATATAGAAGAGTTGAAGTTGAAGTATGATAATATTTTAAAAGAATATAAACTTGGTATAGGGCCAAAGTTATTATATAAGTCCTTAGATTTTGCAACTAAATATGTAAAAGACAATGTAAATGATGAGATTGAGTCTATAATTACCAATAATTATGATAAATATTGTGAATTAAAACCTACTTTGAAGCTTATAAATAATGATTATATTGATAAATTATGCCTTGAAGAAAATAAAGATGTATTTGATTTATATAGAATAGAATCTCAAATAGAAAAATTATTAAATGAAAAAGTATGGTTAAAGAGTGGTGGTTATTTAATAATAGAAAAGACAGAAGCTCTTACCGTTATAGATGTAAATACAGGTAAGTTTGTTGGAACTGGTAAACTTGATGAGACTGTTTATAAAACAAATATTGAAGCTGCAAAGGAAATTGTAAGACAACTTAGAATTAGAGATATAGCTGGAATAATAATAATTGATTTTATTGATATGTATAAAAAGAAATATCAAAATGAGGTATTACACATATTAGAGGAAGAGTTTAGTAAAGATAAGAGAAAAGCTGAAGTGTTAGGAATGACAAAACTTGGCTTAGTGGAAGTTGCAAGACGAAGAGAAAAAGAGTCTGTTGATAAGTATTATTTAATGGCTTGCCCATGCTGTGATGGAATGAAAACTATAAAATCTATACATCATATAGTAGATAGTGTCGAAAAAGAAATTATGAGAATAAGTGAGCATACAGTTTACAAAAACATAATAATAGAATTCAATGATTTTGTTTTTAAACAAATAAAAGAAGATTATATGGATATAATTGATAAAATTGGTGAAAAATATAATATAAAAATTTCTTTAAACGCAAACAGTGCATTAAAACACAACAAAACAAATGTTATTTTTGATAAAGTAGTTGACAATAAAATGTAAATATTTTATAATTAATAATTGTAATGCCGCACAGTAAAGGTCTAAATCTTCTAATGAAGTACCTTGTACTGGCGAGTTTGAGGCCGAGGAGGTGTATTTAATGTACGCTATAGTAAAGACTGGTGGAAAGCAATATAAAGTTTCTGAAGGTGATGTATTATTCGTTGAAAAGTTAGAAGCTAACGCAGGTGATGTTGTTACTTTAAACGAAGTATTAGCTTGCTCTAAAGATGGAGAATTAAAATTAGGTTCTCCAGTAGTAGAAGGAGCATCTGTTCAAGCAAAAGTTGTTGAGCAAGGTAAAGCTAAGAAAGTTATAGTTTTCAAGTATAAAGCAAAAAAAGATTACAGAAGAAAACAAGGACATCGTCAATCATACACTAAGATAGTTGTAGAAAAAATCAACGCTTAGTTATTGGACTAGTTATGATAAAGGTTAAATATTATTATAATGATGATTTCTTGTTGCAAGGTTTTTGTTTAAAGGGACATGCTGATTTTGCTGAAATAGGCTATGATATAGTCTGTGCTGCAGTTACGTCTAATGCTATTGCAGTTATAAACTCTTTAGACAAGTTACAAAAGATTGAATTTGAAAAAGTAGTAGGAGAAGAGGGGCATATCGAATGTATAGTTAAAGATACATATCTAAAAGATGCACAGTTATTACTAAATCACTTTCAATTAGCGGTTGAAGAAATTAAACGGGAATACCCAAAAAATATAAAAATTTTAAAAAAGTAGGGGGTGACTCCATATGTTAAACATGAATTTACAATTATTAGCATCTAAAAAAGGGGTAGGTTCTTCTAAAAATGGTAGAGATTCTATATCTAAAAGATTAGGTGTTAAGAGATTCGATGGGCAATTAGTAACTGCTGGAAGTATAATAGTTAGACAAAGAGGAACTAAAATACATCCAGGAACTAATGTTGGAAAAGGTAGCGATGATACTTTATTTGCATTAGTTGATGGTACTGTTAAATTCGAAAGAAAAGACAAGAAGAGAAAAAAAGTTAGTATATATCCAGTAGCAATAGCTGAGTAATATACATAAAAGGAGTGTTGAGGCACTCCTTTTTCTTATAATACTGATGAATTTATAATAGTATTTTTGGTAATGCTAATTAAAAGTTTTTAATTAAGTAGGTGAAGAATTTGTTTATAGATAAAGCGAGAATATTTATTAAAGCTGGAAATGGTGGAAATGGTTCGGTAGCATTTAGAAAAGAAAAATATGTTCCAGCTGGTGGGCCAGATGGTGGAGATGGTGGTCGTGGAGCGAGCATCATATTTGAAGTTGATTTAGGTCTTAGAACATTAATGGACTTTAAATACCAGAAAAAATATCAAGCTCAACATGGTGGCGACGGTAGCAAAGGTAAAAGAGCTGGTAAAAATGGAGAAAGCTTAATATTAAAAGTACCAGCAGGTACAGTAATAAGAGATGAAGCGACAGGTCTTGTATTAGCAGATTTAAAGAAAGAAGGAGATACAGCAGTAGTTGCAAAAGGTGGTATAGGTGGTAAAGGTAATCAACACTTTGCAAATGCAGTAAGACAAGCTCCGGCTTTTGCAAAGTCTGGTACAGATGGAGAAGAAAGATGGATAACTCTTGAACTTAAAATGATAGCAGATGTAGGTCTTTTAGGATTTCCAAATGTAGGTAAGTCAACATTTTTATCAGTTGTAACTAAAGCTAAGCCAAAAATTGCAAACTATCATTTTACAACATTGACACCAAATTTAGGTGTTGTTCAAACTAAGTTTGGAGATAGTTTTGTATTGGCAGATATACCTGGAATTATAGAGGGTGCTTCTGAAGGTATAGGATTAGGTCATGAATTCTTAAGACATGTTGAAAGAACTAAGGTATTGATACATATTGTAGATATATCTGGACTAGAAGGTAGAGACCCGATTGAGGATTTTGACAAAATAAATGATGAGCTTAAATTATATAATGAGAAGCTTTCAACAAGACCTCAGGTTGTAGTTGCAAATAAATTTGATATATTGGAAGATGAAAGCCAATTTGAAAAATTTAAGGATGAATTAGAAGGTAGAGGATATACAGTATTTAAGATGTCTGCAGCAACTCGTCAAGGAATAGATGATGTAATTGCCTATGTTTCTAAAATGTTAAAAGAAGTAGAAGATGTGGAATTAGTTTCAGAAGAAGAAATGTATAGACCAGAACTTGATATTGGAACAGAGGAAGAATTAAACATAGATGTTGAAGATGGTGTATATGTAGTTACAGGTAAGGCACTTAGAAGAATAATGTATTCTGTGAATTTTGATGATATGGAATCACTTCAATATTTCCAAAAAGCTATGGAAGGTCAAGGTGTATTTGACAGGCTTAGAGCGATTGGAATTGAAGATGGGGATGTAGTTAGAATTTACGAATTAGAATTTGAATTTTACAATTAATTTTGATATAGAATTATAGAGGTGATAATATGTTAAAAGGAAAGCAAAGAGCATATTTAAGATCTTTAGCAAATACTTTAAAGCCTACTACACAAATTGGTAAGGAAGGCGTTACAGAAAGCTTTTTAGAGCAATTAGAGGATATGCTAAGAGTTAGAGAACTAGTAAAGGTTACTATACTAGAAAATGCAGGTCTTGATGCTAAAGAAACTGCTAATGCAGTATGTGAAGCTTTAAGAGCAGAGTTTGTTCAAGCTATTGGTTTTAAATTTACTATTTACAAGAGAAATATTGATGAGCCTAAGATACTTTTCCCAGGGCATGAACAGGCAAAAGCTAAGGTTAAAAATAACAATGTTACAAAAAAAGGTAAACCAACTAAAAGAGCAGTTAGATAATTAATTAGATTATTTTAGAAATAATAAGTTAAAAAATATAGTGACAATTGGAAAAAATTGTATTATACTATTAACAATAAATTTAAATTAGCAATCTTATCAAGAGAGGCAGAGGGACTGGCCCTATGAAGCCCGGCAACCAGTATATTTTAATATACATTGGTGCTAAATCCTGCAGCAATTACGCTGAAAGATGAGTATAAACCCGTCATATGGCTTGAGTTTATACTCAAGCTTTTTTAATTGGCATATTTATATATATAAATAAATTAATATAATCAAAGATGATGGGGGTATGTAACAGTGAAGATAGGAATATTAGGGTATGGAACAGTAGGAAGTGGATTAATAGATTTAATAGAGAATAATACTTCAAAAAGAGAAATAGAAATAGTTGGAATTTTAGTTAAAAATAAAGAGAAGCATAAATCAAAGAGATATTTTGATAAGGTAACAACAGATATAGAAGATATATTTAACAAAGATATTGATATATTAGTCGAAGTAATTGGAGGACTAAATCCAGCTCTTGATTATGTAACAAGAGCTCTAAATAAAAAAATACATGTAGTAACAGCAAATAAAGATTTATTAGCTGAAAGAGGTAGTGACCTTATAGAGCTGGCTAACTTAAATGATGTTAGCATTAAATTTGAAGCATCAGTAGCAGGTGGTATTCCAGTTTTAAAGCCATTAATAGAATCATTAGAAGGTAATAGTATAAAAAGTATAAATGCTATTTTAAATGGAACATGCAACTTTATATTATCAAAGATGTATGATGAAAATTTACCATATGATGTAGCTTTAAAACAAGCACAAGAGCTAGGCTTTGCAGAAGTTAATCCAGATGCAGATGTTTTAGGATATGATAGTGCTAGAAAATTATCTATATTATCTACTTTATCTTATGGGAAAATAGTATATTGGAAAGATTTATTATTAGAAGGAATAACTTCAATAGATGAAAAGGATATAGAATATGCTAAGAAATTAAATTGTAAGATAAAATTAGTTGCTAGAAGTAAATATGAATTGGGTGAAGTAAGTGGATTTGTTAGACCAGCATTGGTGGATAATGATAATATGCTGTCTAAAATAGATAATGAATTTAATGTAGTAATTATAGTGGGAGACTCAGTAGGAGAACTTTCTTTTGTAGGTAAGGGTGCTGGAAGAGGTGCAACAGGAAGTGCTGTTTATGCTGATATCATAGATATAATAGATAATAGGAGTTCAAATATAAAGTCTTTTTCAAAAGGTAAATTGGATTTGAGTGGTCTTATAGAAGATGAATGTAGTGCGGTAGTCAGATTTAGTGAATATAATAGAGAGGGCATTTTAAAATGTTTAGATAAGTATGTAGATAGCTATAATATTATAGATGAAGAGGAGCTTGCTATTTTTGTAAATGCAAAATCAGAGCATGAAATTGACAGGTTCTTAGAAGATGTAAAAAGAAATGACTATAGTAAGTCAGTTAAAAAACTATTAAAAGTAGATTAAAACATCTATGTAATGATTGTAAAAATTTAAAGGTGAAGAAAAACAAACGTTTATTTTGTTTTTCTTCACCTTTTTAACATCTGGTGACTTAATAAGATAATAGAAAAATAGATAGATTATAACATTTTACTTATTCAATAAAAAAATTTTCACTAGCCTCGTTAATAGCTTGCTGGGTTACCCTTATATATCGCTGTGTAGTGGCTACAGAACTATGGTTTAAGAGTTCTTTAACTAATTCTAAGTTATTGTTACTCTTTTCAAATTGAGTAGTAGCATAGAGCTTTCTGAAGCTATGTGTGCTTATGTTATACAAATTTAAGTATTTACAAATTATCCTCAATTGTTTCTGGATAGCTTTTGTCTTTATATTTACTAAGTAGTCATCTGATTTAAGATTATACTTTCTTGCATGTTCATTTATAGATTCAATTATATTTTTGTTAACAGGTCTATACTGTAGTTTACCCGTTTTTTTTTCGTTTATTTCCAACATATTACCTTTAAAATTACCTATTTTTAATCTTAAAATATCTGATATTCTTAGACCTAAATTAGCTTCTAACATTAGTGCTAATGCAACCTTAGGATTCTTTCTAAATCTTTTTTCAACGCCATTTTCACTATAAATAAAGCCCGTATGTAGTAGTTCCATTATCTTTTTATATTCGTCTATTTCTATAGGTCTTGTTGCCATTTTCAACCACTCCTCTTAGTTTGATTTGATAAGTTTAGGTCGGTATTTATTATATAATATAAATGAAATATTATATATTGGAAAAATATACCAATTAGTTTATATAAGTGTGCTATATGTGATTAAGGAGAATTTTTGAAAAATATTGTTATAAAAAATTATCAAAATTGTGATGAAGTAACTATGATGATAAAGTAATTAAAAAGGTTATTAAGATTATGACAAATATAATTAGAAAATGGAAGCGTTTAGTTAATTTTTATACATTTTATTTTTTTCGAAATAAGTTTTTTATAAAAAAAGTATTTTTATATCTAATCAATTTTCCGCTTGTAGATAAATTTCTCATGTGTTTTTTAGCAACAAATAAAGCTGAAATTAAGTAAATTATTATTATAATTTGAAGAATCGTGTCATAATAGCTAATATAATAGAACCAAATTAGATTATTATATATGATATTATATGTATCAGCAAAGCTAGAAACTAATACAGTAGAGTTTGCAATAGGATAAAGTATAAAAATAAATAAACCTGCTAAAAGTCCATGTGCAAACTTACTTAGTATGTATAATTTTAAGTCTATATCTGTTTTTGATAAAAATGTACAACATTGAGCTAGTATAGATAATCCACTAAATCCTATCAGAAAACTAGCTAAAGATGCTCTGAGGATTTCTGGGGCACTTGTTATACTAGATACCTTATTACAACCAATTGTGATTTCAAATAGACCACTTACAAATGCTTGACAGAGTTCCTTGTTGACACCTAAAAGTGAAAGAGGTAAATATATAACTGATGCTATTAATGAGATTACATTAAATAGTGATAGTATTTTAAATACTACCGAAAAAACAATTACAAATCCACCAACTGTAAGTAATGTATTTACTCCATTAAAGACAGCATTTCCAAATAGAACAAAAAACCCATTACCACTAGAACTTCTAATATTAATTGTGTTTTTTATGTTTGTTTTTAAATCTAATTTTGTCTTTGGAAGATTTTCATTTCCATAATTTCTAAAAAAAAGACCAACCAATATAGTTCCCAAGTAATGACATAAAATCATCAAGTAACCTAAATTTGAATTTTGAAACATACCTGTACCAACTGAGCCTATTATAAATAAAGGTCCTGATGTAGAACAAAAAGATACAAGTCTTTGGGCTTCATACTTAGAAATCTGTTTATTGCTTCTAAATTCAGAAGCTAGACTTGCTCCCACTGGATAACCAGATACTGCTGATATTGCAAAAGCTAAAGCACTTTTTCCTGATACATTAAACACAAGTCTAGTTATGGGATTAATAATAAACCCTATAATATCTACTATTTTTAAATCGACAATTAGGTTTGCACCAATTATAAAAGGGAGTAGTGATGGGACTAGAACATTAGACCATATGGAAAAACCCTCTCTTGCAGATTTTATAGCTTCATTTGGGTATAAGATAATGCCTAAAACTAGAACTCCAACTATGATAGCAGGAGCGAAAAAACCAATAATTTTATTTTTTTTCATAATATCACCTGTAAATTTGAGTTATAAGATATTATATTAAAAGTAACAAAAATATATGAATGTAATGGCTTAAGATATATAATAGATATATATAACAACGACTACTACATGGGAGGAAAAAATGTTTAATAGTATAGCTAGTAAAAAAGTTTATGAACAAGTAATTGAGCAAATTCAACATAAGATATTAAATGGAGAGTTAAAAAAGGGTGATAAACTACTGTCTGAAAGAGAATTGTCTGAACAAATGAATGTAAGTAGAACCTCCATTAGAGAAGCTATCAGAGTTTTAGAAACTATGGGTGTGATAGAAAGCAGACAAGGTGAGGGTAATTTTATATGCACAAATATAGACAAAACTTTAATAGAGCCTCTATCTATGATTTTTAAACTGAATAATGGTACACTTGAAGACATACTAGAGCTTAGAATAATTTTAGAAATTGAGATTGCAAAACTTGCTTCAAAGAGAATAACTTCTTCTGAATCTATAGAATTAAAAAGTATAATAGATGAAATGAGAATAGAAACCAAGAAAAAAGATAATAATCAAATTTTGGTTTTATTAGATCAAAAATTTCACAGCAAATTGGCTACAATAAGTAAAAATTATTTAATTCAAAGTCTTTTTATAACAGCATCAAAATTGTTTGATGGATTTATAGAAGATGCAAGAGAGAAGATAATTGCAGAACCTTTAAATGAAACTATCTTACTTAAGCAACATGAAGCTATATATAATGCAGTTATAGAAAATAATATGGAACTTGCACATGAAAAAGCGAAAGAGCATATGAGATTTATAAGCAAAAACTATAGAAAAAATGAAAATTAAAAGTTTGTTATAAAATAAATTATTCTTGTAAATAGAAGATAATGGTACTATTATATAACTATAAAACTGGTATGACCACATACCAATTTTATAGTTTATTATAATGGGAGATTAAAAATGGTAAAGTTAAAAGTACCTTATTCAAAGCAAGGAATGATTTTAGAAATACCTAACAAACGTTTTCTTGGTGTCTTGGAATCAAAGTTGGATAATTATGTAAAACATAAGGCGCAAGAAGAAATAGTTGAAGAATCCATGAATAATCCAATAGGCTCTTTATTATTGGAAGAGTTAGTTAAAGGAAAAAAGAATGTAGTTATAATTACGAGTGACCATACGAGACCTGTTCCAAGTAAAGTAACTATGCCAATTCTTTTAAGAAGAATCAGGAAAGCTAATCCTAAAATTGATGTGAAGATTATAGTAGCAACTGGTTTTCATAGGCCAAGTACAAGAGAAGAATTAGTTTATAAGATGGGAGAAGAAATTGTAGATAATGAAGAAATAATCATGCATATATCTACTGATGATGAAGCTATGTGCAAGGTGGGTGTATTACCTTCAGGTGGGGATTTATATATAAATAAACTTGCATATGAGGCAGAACTTTTAATCGCGGAAGGTTTTATAGAACCGCATTTTTTTGCAGGTTTCTCAGGAGGAAGAAAAAGTGTACTCCCAGGAATAGCCTCTGCAAAAACTATAATGTATAACCATTGTAGTGATTTTATAGATAGTGACAATTCGAGAACTGGAAAATTAAAAAATAATCCTATTCATGAAGATATGGTATATGCAGCTAAGGTTGCTAAACTAGCATTTATATTGAATGTTGTAATAGATAAAGAGAAAAAAGTAATAGCATCATTTGCTGGTGATGTCGAAAAAGCACATACCAAAGGTTGTGAATTTGTAACAGAGCTTTCAAAAGTAAATTCCATAAAGTCAGATATTGTAGTGAGTACAAATGGTGGATACCCATTAGACCAAAATATTTATCAAGCAGTTAAAGGTATGACAGCAGCAGAGGCTACATGTAAAGAAGGTGGAGTAATAATAATGATTGCAGCATGTAATGATGGTCATGGAGGTCAATCCTTTTATGAAAATGTAGCAAACGCAGATTCTCCAAAACAACTTTTAGAAAAAATTAGGAGTGTTGGCAGATGTGATACAATTCCAGACCAATGGGAATTTCAGATATTAGCAAGAATACTATCTAAGTATACTGTAATAATGGTAACAGATAAGTGTAGTCCTGAAATGATAAAGAAAATGCATATGAAACATGCATTTAATTTTAAGGATGCTTTAGATATGGCTACTAATATAGTCGGTGAAGATAGTAAAGTTACAGTTATACCTGATGGAGTATCAGTGATAGTTAAATAAAAAAGGGGTGTAGTTTATGGAAATTTTGACATGTATTAAACAAGTACCTGGAACAACCGCAGTAGAGGTTGATGAATCCACAGGTGTACTAAAGAGAGATGGAGTAGATTCAAAAATGAATCCTTATGATTTATATGCTTTAGAAACAGCACTTAGAATAAAAAAAGACACAAAAGCGAATCTAAAAGTACTTACTATGGGTCCTCCACAAGCAAAGAAGGTAATAGAAGAGAGTTTTATGATGGGGGCAGATGAAGGAGCTTTAATAAGCGATAGAAGATTTGGAGGAGCAGATGTATTGGCAACTTCTTACACTATATCGCAAGGCATTAGAAAAATGGGTAGAGTAGACTTAATAATTTGTGGAAAACAAACTACTGATGGTGATACAGCACAGGTTGGACCTGAAGTAGCTGAGTTTTTAGATATACCTCATGTAACTAATGTTACAAAATTGATTGAAATCAAAGAGAAAAGTATAGTTGTTGAAATAGATATGCCAAATGATTTACAAGTATGTGAAATTGAGTATCCATGTTTGATAACAGTAGAAAAAGATATTTTTCAACCAAGATTGCCTTCATTTAAGTTAAAGCTAGAGACTAGAGAAAGAAAAATACCTGTGTACAGTCTAGAAGATTTTGAAGACAAGGACGAAAATAATTATGGATTAAATGGTTCTCCTACTCAAGTTGTAAGAATATTTCCTCCTAAGCCAAATACAGATAAAAATATTATGAGGGGAAATGCAGAAGAGTTAAGTACTGCACTTATAAATAAATTAGAGGAATTAAAATTAGTCTAAGGGGGAAGAAGAAATGTCAAAAATAGTTGTAAATCAAGATAAAATAACTGATTTGAAAAGAGTACTAGAAATTTGTCCTTTTGGTGCTATAGAAGAAAAATCAGGTAAGGTAGAAATAAGTGCTGGCTGTAAGATGTGCAAATTGTGTGTCAAAAGTGGACCCAAAGGTGCATTTGAATTTATAGAGAGTGATAAAGCAAAAATAAATAAGGATGAATGGAAAGGAGTGGCAGTGTATGTAGAACATCATAATGGGAATATACATCCTGTAACATATGAACTTATAGGGAAAGCTCGTGAAATGGCATCAAAAATAAAGCAACCTGTATATTGTGTATTTGTAGGAAAAGGTATAAAAGATAAATGTAAGAATCTTATCTCTTATGGTATTGATGAAGTATTTGTATATGATGAAGATGAATTTAAAGAGTTTAGGATAGAACCATATGCAAAAGCAATAGAAAATTTTATAAATAAAATAAAACCAACAATAATGTTGGTTGGTGGAACTACATTAGGTAGGTCATTAGCTCCAAGGCTTGCTGCTAGATTTAAAACAGGGCTTACAGCAGATTGTACAATACTTGATGTGCAATCAAACACTGATTTAGACCAAATAAGACCAGCATTTGGTGGAAATATAATGGCTCACATAAATACACCTAATAATAGACCTCAATTTGCCACTGTAAGATATAAAATATTTTCAGCTCCAGAAAAGGTAGAAAATGCAACAGGAAAAATGACTTTATGTGAAATAGAAAAAAAAGAGCTAAAATCTAAGATTAAAGTACTGAGTGTAAAGGAAAAAAATAAAGAAGTTGGTCTTGAAGAAGCAGAAGTAATAGTAGTTGCAAGTAGAGCAATAAAGAAACAGGAAGATATGGATATGATATATAAATTAGCTGACAAGTTAAATGCTCAAGTAGCAGGAACAAGACCGATTATAGAAGCAGGTTGGATAGATGCTAAAAAACAAATAGGTCTTAGTGGTAGAACTGTCAAGCCTAAATTAATAATAACTTGTGGTGTATCTGGAGCTGTTCAATTTGTTGCAGGAATGCAAGGAGCTGATTATATAGTAGCTATAAATAAAGATGATAAGGCACCGATACTTGATGTAGCACACTTAGCTTTAATAGGAGATATTTATGATATTATTCCTAAATTGATTAAAAAAATAGAAAATAAAAAAGATGATAAGCAAATATATGTGGCATCAGCAGCTGAATAGGGGGATAGAAATGTATAAATCAATTGATAAAAAAGATATAAATTTTTTAATAGATATTTGTGGAGATGAAAATGTAGTAGTTGGAAGTGATATAAATGAAGATTTTTCACATGATGAACTTGGAGGAATAGAAAAATATCCTGAAGTTTTAGTAAATGTGCTTGAAACTGAGCAAGTATCTAAAATAATGAAATATGCATATGAAAACAATATACCAGTTACGCCAAGAGGACAAGGAACTGGTCTTGTAGGAGCTGCTGTTGCCATAAATGGTGGAATAATGATTAATCTATGTAAAATGAATAAAATACTTGAGGTTGATTATGAAAATCTAACATTGACAGTAGAACCAGGAGTTTTGCTTATGACAATAGGTCAATATGTTCAAGAGAGAGATTTATTTTATCCACCTGACCCAGGTGAGAAGAGTGCTACAATAGCAGGTAATATAAATACTAATGCAGGTGGAATGAGAGCAGTAAAATATGGTGTTACAAGAGATTATGTTAGAGGTCTTGAAGTAGTATTACCAAATGGAGAAGTTATAAATATAGGGGGAAAAGTAGTTAAAAATAGTTCTGGATATAGCATAAAAGATTTATTAATAGGTTCAGAAGGAACTCTAGGAATAGTTACAAAGGCGATATTAAAATTACTTCCTTTACCAAAGAAAAGTGTAAGTTTACTTATACCTTTTCCAAATTTATCAATGGCAATAGAGACTGTTCCTAAAATAATAAAATCAAAATCAATACCAACAGCCATAGAATTTATGGAAAGAGACGTAATATTGGCTGCGGAAGAATTTTTAGGTAAAAAGTTTCCAGATAATACATCAGATGCTTATCTTTTACTTACGTTTGATGGAAATAGTATTGAAGATATAGAAAAAGAATATGAAAAAGTCGCTAATCTGTGTTTAGAAAATGGAGCATTAGATGTATTTATATCAGATACACAAGAAAGAAATGATTCCATCTGGTCAGCCAGAGGGGCTTTCTTAGAAGCTATAAAGGCATCTACAACAGAAATGGATGAATGCGATGTCGTTGTACCAAGAGACAGGGTAGCAGAGTTTATAAGATATACTCATGAGCTTCAAGATGAGTTAAAAATAAGAATAAAAAGTTTTGGTCATGCAGGTGATGGAAATCTACACATATATATATTAAAAGATGGTATGGATGAACATACTTGGAAATCAAGATTAAAAGAAACTTTTGACTGTATGTATAAAAAATCTAGAGAACTTAATGGTCAAGTCTCAGGTGAACATGGTATAGGATATGCAAAAAAAGAGTATTTACATGAATCAAACTCAGATGCCTATATGATGTTAATTAAAAATATAAAAGTAGCTTTTGACCCTAAAAATATTTTGAATCCAGGAAAGATATATTAAATATATAAATGTTATTTTTTAATATAAAAGTTATAAAAAACAGATTTAAATTTAATAACTTAAATTTACTTTTTAATGTTAATATTACTTGTAAATATTAATATTATTTATAAAGATTTTAGGATGGCAATGTTTACTTAACTTTAGAAATATGAAATGTTATTTAAGTTAAGTTGATGTTACCATCCTAAAAATATGAATGCACATGTGAAGCATATTTTATCCATAAAAAATATTTTTAATTAGAAATACATCTTATTAATTTGATGAGGTTATTTAAAATTGATAAAGCTATTTAAAAAACTTATTTTACATAGATTGGATGAGTGTAAAAGTCCATAGGACCTTTTATTAAATCTTTATTATTTCTGTAATATACTGAGTTGTATATATTTGTAGATTTTATGTCATAACTTATAAGTGTTTTAAAAATCGCATCATCTAATGAAAATGATATATTTGAAAATTTATTTATTATTTCTATGTTAGATTTATTTTTTATCTCTTTTAGAATTTCTCTACCTTTGTCATTGAAAGCAAGTATTCTTATATAAGGAACAGTGTCTATATCTTTTACAAGGTGAATATCGCTTTTTCTTATGCCTAACAATATATTATTTAAAGTTCTCTTGATTTTAGTTAAAGTATATCTCTTAGATTTAATTGATAATTGTAATTCGTATAAAGAGTTAGATGCAAAAATGTCTTTGTAAATTTTATTTTCTATACCTTCATTTACTTCAAAATAATCCTTTAAATTGGATATGTCTCTAAGTACTATTGTTTTTAAAGTATCAAAAAATAATTCATCAAACATAGGAAAAAATTTACTATCTATTTTTTCATTTAATATATTATAAGTTTTTTCTGGAATAACTCTTTTTAATTGAGAGATATTGCAATTTTCTTTAAGTGAAGTTCTTATAGCAGTAGCAGAGCAAATACTATTATCAATTTCTTTAGAGTTGTATTCTGACTGAACTCTGGAAATAGTAACTGGCTTTATATTACTGTTTAAATTGATAAGATTTTTTATATATTCTATACCAAGTATATTATTTGATGAATTTAATATTTTTAATAATTGTTCTTTTGTAGTTTTTTGAGCTAAGTTGTTGTTTTCATATTGGTGTATATAATCAAAAAGTGAATTAGCTCTAGCCGCTGGAAATAACATACCATCATCTAAATATTTTTTTAAAAGCAATTTAAATTCCTTTGGCTCATTTGCTAAAATCTCTGCAATACTGTAAAGAATATCTGTGTTTCCCTCTTCACTACCAAAACATACAGAACTTATACAATTTAGAGAATTTAAAATTGTTATGGCACCATGAGAAAAAATTTCAGCACTTTGGCAAGCAAACATAGTTGGTAATTCTATAACTAAGTCTACACCATTTTCGACAGCAATTTTTGCTCTAGTATATTTATCAAATAAAGCTGGTTCACCTCTTTGAAGAAAGTTTCCACTCATGATTGCCACTGTATGTGTTGCATTTGTTTTTTCTATAGATTTAGATAAATGATAGATATGTCCATTATGAAATGGGTTATATTCAACTATTAATCCAAGTATATTCATAAAATGCTCCTTTTATCTTTGTTTATTTTATATACATTGTAATTTATTATAATATATATAAAATTTAAATTTTTAATTATCTAGCTAAAAAACATAAAAAAATTTGTTAAAATGTAGAAATACTACATAACAAGAAATCAGTTAAGTGTTATTAAAATAACTTTATTAAGCCTTTATATTATATTATTATAGCAAATGGGAAAGAATAATCTACATTAAGTTAATTTGTTAATAAATTGTTATTAGAACACACAATTTACCACAATAGAAATATGATATAATATAAAAAAAAGTATATACTTTTATATTAAAAGGTGATATATTATTTATGAAAATCGTTTAATGTATACAATAATATATCTATGACAAAATAACAAAATATAGGGTTTTAGACACTTATTATGAATCAAAACTGATTACATATTATTTATAAAAATCTAAGGAGGAAATAATAATGAAAATATTAGTATTAAACTGTGGGAGTTCTTCATTAAAATATCAATTAATAGATATGAGTAATGAAGAAGTTTTATGTATAGGATTAGTTGAAAGAATAGGAATAGAAGGTTCTATACTTAAACATGAAAAAGCAGGAAAAGATGATAAATACATTGTTGAACAACCAATGAAAGACCATAAAGATGCAATAGCATTAGTGTTAGAAGCTGTTGCTCATCCAGAATTTGGTGCAGTTAAAGAAATGAAAGAAATAGATGCAGTAGGGCATAGAGTTGTTCATGCTGGAGAAAAATTTGCAACTTCAGTAGTAATAACTCCAGAAGTAGAAGAAGCTTTAAAAGAATGTATAGATTTAGCTCCACTTCATAATCCAGCAAACATAATGGGAATTGATGCTTGTAAAGCTATACTTCCAGATGTACCAATGGTAGGAGTATTTGATACTGCTTTCCATCAAACAATGCCTAAATCTTCATACTTATATGGTTTACCTCATGAATTATATACTAAATATGGAGTAAGAAGATATGGATTCCATGGAACTTCTCATAACTATGTATCTCAAAAAGCAGCAGAGATATTAGGAAAAGATATAAAAGACTTAAAAATAGTAACTTGTCACTTAGGAAATGGTGCTTCTATAGCTGCTGTTGATGGTGGAAGATGTATAGATACATCTATGGGATTCACTCCATTAGAAGGATTAATAATGGGAACTAGATGTGGAGATATAGACCCTGCTATATTACCTTTCTTAATGAGAAAAGAAGGTTTAGATGCTGATGGATTAGATAAATTAATGAACAAAGAATCTGGAGTATATGGAATGACTGGAATTTCTAGTGATTTCAGAGATATAGAAGATGCAGCTAAAAATGGAGATGAAAGAGCTCAAGCAACATTAGAAGCTTATGTTAAAAAAGTACAAAAGTATATAGGTGCTTATGCTGCTGAAATGAATGGATTAGATGTTGTAGTATTTACTGCTGGTGTAGGTGAAAATGGAAAAGCTATAAGAGCAGAGATAGCTTCTAATATGGAATTCTTAGGAATGAAATTAGATAAGGAAGCTAATGATGTTAGAGGAAAAGAAACAGTAATATCTACTGATGACTCTAAAGTAAAAATGCTTTTAATACCAACTAACGAAGAATTAATGATAGCTAGAGATACATTAAGATTAGTAAAATAATTTAATTAAACTTATGCCTATCAAGTAAAAATACTTGACAAACAAATGCTAGATTTGTATAATAAATTTGGTGATATGTTGAGGTGAACTTAATGAAAGTTAGCATAGAAAAAATAAATAGAAAAGAAACTGACAAAATAGACTTGAATTTTTGTGAAAAAATTGATACTATTAGTTATTGTGATGAGATTTACAAATTAGTATCACCTGTAAATTTAAAAGGTAAAGTATCAAAGACTAATAAAGGTTTATATCTAGATATAGATGTCAATTTTACAATTGTTGACAATTGTTCAAGATGTCTTAAAGAAGTAGAAATACCATTAGAGTATTCTATACAAGGTTTTTTAGTAAAAGAAGAAGATTATGATGAAGATGAATTTGAGGAATTTGATCCTTTTATATTCGATGGTGAAGAAATCGACCTTATTGATATAATAGAACAGACATTAGATTTTAATGTGCCTCATAAAGTTCTTTGTAGTGAAAACTGTAAAGGTCTTTGTCAAGGATGCGGAGCAAACTTAAATGAAGGAGAATGTTCTTGCAGTGAAATTACAAACGATGAGGAATACATAGATCCTCGTTTTGCTAAATTAAAAGATTTATTTAATTAAATTTTGACTAAGGAGGTGGCGTAAATGGCAGTACCAAAGCGTAAAACGTCTAAATCAAACACAAAAATGAGAAGAGCAGCTAACTCAAAGATGGAAGCAACAGGATTTGTAAGTTGCCCACAATGTCATGAGCCAAAATTACCACATAGAGTGTGTCCAGACTGTGGATATTATAAAGGTAAAGAAGTTGTATCTAAGTAATAGCTTCTAAAGAACATGTAGAGTATACTCTACATGTTTTTTTTGTACATATAAAAAAAGATGATTTACTAGAGAAATAAATGGATTTTATGCATATTAAAAATTAGAAAAATAATAATATAAGTATTGAAAATTTTTGTGTGTTACTATATACTACTATTAGTAGCTGGTACTAATTACAGCTATAAAATTTGGAGGGAACATGAAAAAGAAGAGTAAAGCCCAAAGACAACAAGAGCTTATAGATATGCTAAAGACTGATCCTTTTTATACTGATGAAGAATTATCAAGTTTGTTTAATGTGAGTATACAGACAATAAGATTAGATAGAATGAGTCTAAACATACCAGAGCTAAGAGAAAGAGTCAAATCAATAGCAGAAACTCAGAGTTCAAAAGTAAAGACTTTAGGAGTAAAGGAAATTACAGGCGAAATCATTGATTTATCTGTAGGGCAATTAGGTATATCTATGTTAGAAGTTACAGAGGACATGATTTACTCTAAAACTAATACTTTGAAAGATACGTATATATTTTCTCTAGCAGATTCATTAGCAATGGCTATAATAGATGCACCTAAAGTTATTATGAGAGTTGCAAATGTAAAATGTTTTAAGTTGATAGAACAACAAGACAGACTTATAGCAAAAGCAGAAGTGTATAGAAATATAGACAAAAAGCATTATGTAAAAGTTGTTATCAATAATAAAGCCCAAGAGCAAATATTTAGAGGGAAGTTTATCTTTGAAGAGTTAGATTAGGAGGAAAATCATGAAAATAGTAATAGATGGAATGGGTGGAGATAATGCACCAAAATCTAATGTAGAAGGCGCAGTAAATGCTATAAAAGAATATCAAGTAGATTTAATAATCACAGGATATAAAGATTTATTAGAAAAGGAATTTTCAAATTATGAATTTGATAGAAATAAACTAGAAATAGTTCATACTACTGAGATTATAGAAAATGAAGATAAACCAGTTAAGGCCATAAGAAGCAAAAAAGATTCATCTATGGTAGTAGCATTAAACCTCGTAAAAGAAGGTAAGGCAGATGCTATAATATCAGCTGGAAACACAGGAGCTTTACTTGCTGGTGGATTATTTGTAGTCGGTAGAATAAAAGGAATTGATAGACCTTGCTTATGCTCAGCAATACCAAATGTAAAGCGAGGAATGACACTTATAGCAGACTGCGGTGCGAATGCAGATTGTAAATCTAAGAATCTAGTTGAATTTGCAGCTATGAGTAATATTTACTCAAGAAAAGTGTTGGGACTTGAAAATCCTAAAGTGGCACTAGCAAATGTTGGACTAGAAGAAGGTAAAGGCAATGATTTAGTTAAAAAATCATATGAAGAAATTAAAAAATTAGATTTAAATTTTATAGGAAATGTAGAAGCTAGAGAGGTTATAAATGCATATACAGATATAATTATTTGTGATGGATTTACGGGTAATATATTACTTAAATCTGCTGAAGGGGTAGCTCTTTCAGTTATGAGTCTTATAAAGGAAACTTTTATGGCTAGTACAAAAAGCAAAATAGGAGCATTACTTATAAAAGATGATTTAAAGAAATTAAAGAGTTTTATAGATTATTCTGAGTATGGTGGAGCTCCACTTTTAGGATTAAATGGAGGAGTTATAAAGGCTCATGGTAGCTCTGATGCTAAAGCTATAAAAAATGCTATAAATCAAGGGATAAAATTTACAAAAGGAAAAGTTGTTGAGGATATCAATCAATTTATAAGTAAATATAATGAAGAAAATAAAAATAACGAAAATGAATAAACTCGTTTTGGAGGTTTAATATATAATGAATACAAAGGCTGGAATATTAGGTGTGGGAAGTTATCTACCTGAGAAATCATATGATAATTTTCACTTCGAAAAAATAATGGATACATCAGATGAGTGGATAAGCACTAGAACTGGTATTAAGGAAAGAAGGTTTGTAGAAGATAATGAGGCAACTTCTGACTTAGCATCTAAGGCTGCTTTAAAAGCTATAGAGTGTGCAAAGTTAAATGTAGAGGACATAGAGTTGATTATTTTGGCAACAATTACTCCTGATATGTCTTTGCCTTCAACTGCATGTATAGTACAAGAAGCAATAGGAGCAGTGAATGCTACTGCATTTGATATATCAGCAGCTTGTTCTGGATTTGTATATGGAGTAACTATTGCAAAGCAATTTGTGGAAACTGGTTGTTATAAAAATGTACTTGTAATAGGAGCAGAAACTTGCTCGAAGTTTCTAAACTACAATGATAGGTCAACAGCAGTACTATTTGGAGATGGTGCTGGAGCAGCTGTTATTGGGCCTGTAAGTGAAGGTGGAATCCTATCTACACATATGGGTTCTGATGGTAGGGGAAAAGACTGTTTAAAGATACCTGCTGGAGGTTCAAGACTTAGAGCAAGTAAAGATACTGTAGAATCTAATCTACATACAATAGAGATGGCAGGTAGCGATGTATTTAAGTTTGCAGTTAGAAAGATGGCAGAAACATCTTTAACAGCTCTTGAAAAAGCAAATTTAAATACAACTGATATAGACTATCTAATACCACATCAAGCTAATATAAGAATAATACAAGCCTCTTCTAAGAGATTAGGGATTGATATGAATAAGGTTTATGTAAATATAAATAAGTATGGAAATATGTCTGCTGCATCTATACCTGTTGCGTTAGATGAAGCATATAAAGAAGGAAAAATCAAAAAAGGCGATAATGTAGTTTTAGTTGGCTTTGGTGGAGGTCTAACTTGGGGAGCTTCAGTCGTTAAGTGGACTTTATAGTATAAAACATCTGAAATTCTTTAATTAACAAAATTAGCTTTATCTAAAAATTAAAGTTAATTTACAATAAAAAGTTTACTTTTATGATTTTAAGTGAAGGAGAATGATATGAATAAAATTTGCAAACTGTTAAATATAAAATACCCAGTTATCCAAGGGGGAATGGCATGGGTAGCTACTGCATCATTAGCAAGTGCTGTATCTAATGCAGGTGGACTTGGAATAATAGCAGCAGGAAATGCACCAAAAGAAGCTATAAAGGAAGAGATTGTTAAATGTAAAGAATTAACAGATAAACCTTTTGGTGTAAATGTAATGCTTATGTCACCATTTGTAGATGATATAATAGATTTAATTATAGAAGAAAAGGTTCAAGTTATTACTACTGGTGCTGGAAATCCTGCAAAGTATATGGACAGATTAAAAGAAGCTGGAACAAAAGTTATACCTGTAGTACCAACAATAGCTTTAGCACAGAGAATGGAAAAGTTAGGAGCTACAGCAGTAATAGCTGAAGGTACAGAAGGTGGAGGACACATAGGAGAACTTACTACTATGGTTTTAGTTCCACAAGTTGCTGATGCTGTTAATATACCTGTAATAGCAGCAGGTGGTATTGTAGATGGTAGAGGTATTGTTGCTTCATTTGCACTAGGTGCTAATGCAGTTCAAGTAGGAACTAGATTTATTTGTAGTGAAGAGTGTGCTGTACATTTAAACTATAAAGAATTAGTATTAAAAGCAAAAGATAGAGATGCAATTGTTACAGGAAGAAGTACAGGTCATCCAGTAAGAACATTAAAAAATAAATTATCGAAAGAATTCTTAAAGATGGAACAAAATGGAGCTACTCCTGAAGAATTAGACAAAAAAGGTACAGGTGCTTTAAGGTTTGCAACAGTAGATGGAGATATAGAAAAAGGTTCATTTATGGCAGGTCAAAGTGCTGCTATGGTAAAAAAAATAACACCTTGTAAAGAAATTATAGAAACTATGGTAAATCAAGCAAAAGAGATTATGCCAGGCATAGAACTGTAAATCAGGAGGAGCATGATGGGAAAAGTTGCACTAGTATTTCCTGGTCAAGGAGCCCAATATGTAGGGATGGCTAAGGATTTATATGAAAATAACGAGGTTGCTAAAAATGTAATAGATGAGGCTTGTAGTGCCTTAAATATAGATTTAAAAAAACTTATGTTTGAGGGTAGTGAAGAAGAACTTTCTAAAACTGAAAATACTCAACCAGCTATGGTTACACATAGTGTAGCTGTACTAAAAGCAATACAATCAAAAATAGATTTAAAGTATGATGCATGTTTAGGTTTATCTTTAGGAGAATATAGCGCACTAGTTGCAGCAGATGCAATTGATTTTAAAGATGCTGTATGCCTAGTTAAAAAAAGAGGTAAATTTATGCAGGAAACAGTGCCAACAGGGGTTGGAGCTATGGCAGCTATTTTAGGTTTAGATAGAGAAATATTAGGCAATGTTGTAAAAGATATACAAGGAGGGATTGTAGAAGTAGCAAATTACAATTCTCCTGGTCAGATAGTTATATCTGGTGAAAATGAAAAGATAGAAGAAGCAATGGTAAAATGTAAAGAAGCAGGAGCAAAAAGAGCTGTTAAATTAAATGTAAGTGGACCTTTCCACTCATCAATGCTAAGAGAAGCTGGATTAAAACTAGCTAGTGAATTAGACAAAGTTAATATAACTAAGCCTAAAGTTGATGTAGTAGCAAATGTAAATGCAGATTACTATGAAAATGAAGGTAAAGACTTGCTTATAAAACAAGTAAGCTCTTCTGTACTTTGGGAAGATTCTATAGAAAGATTATTAAATGATGGTTATGATACTTTTATAGAAATGGGACCAGGAAAAACTTTAAAAGCATTTATTAAAAAGATAGCATCTAATAAAAAAGCAAGTGTGAATATTTACAATATAGATGGTATAGATTCTTTAAATGAATTTGTACAAGATTATGGAAATGGAGAGATATAATGATAAATCTTACAGGACAAGTAGCAATTGTTACTGGTGGCTCTAGAGGTATAGGGAAAGAGATAGCAAAGAAACTAGCATCTCTTGGGGCTGATTTAGTAATCAATTATACTTCTAAAGAGGATGAAGCCCTAAAAACTAAAAGTGAAATAGAAGGTATGGGTGTAAAATGTACTTCTATAAAATGTGATGTATCTAAATCTGATGAAGTAAATCAAATGATGGACTCTGTCATAAAAGAGTTTGGAAAAATTGATATATTGGTTAATAATGCAGGTATAACTAAAGATGCATTACTTATGAGAATGAAAGAAGAAGATTTTGATAGAGTCATAGATATAAATTTAAAAGGTGTATTTAATTGTACAAAAGCAGTTATTAAACCTATGATGAAAAAGAAATATGGTAGAATAATAAATATGACTTCAGTAGTTGGAATCATGGGAAATGCAGGTCAAACTAATTACTGTGCATCAAAAGCTGGTGTTATAGGATTTACAAAATCTTCTGCAAGAGAAGTAGCATCAAGAAATATAAATATAAATGCAGTAGCACCAGGATTCATAGAAACAGATATGACTAAAGTACTAAGTGATGATGTAAAAGAATCAACACTATTAAATATACCAAAAAAATCTTATGGTAAACCAGAAGATGTAGCCAATGCTGTAGCATTTTTAGTTAGTGATATGTCAAGTTATATAACAGGACAAGTGTTAAATGTAGATGGCGGAATGGTAATGCAATAATAAAAAATAATACTTTAAAAAGTAGAGAAATCTATTTAAAATAAAAATTAAAATAAAAAATCTTAGGAGGAACACAATGTTTAATAAAGTTGTAGCAATAATAATAGAACAATTAGGAGTAGAGGATAAAGAAATAACTATGGAAACATCATTAATGAAAGATTTAGAAGCAGATTCATTAGATGCAGTAGAAATAATAATGGCACTTGAAGATGAATTTGGTATAGAAATACCAGATACAGAAGCAGAAAACTTCAAATCTATAGGGGACATAGTTAACTATATAGAAGCTAATAAATAGTCGAGCTTTAAAAAAGTGGAGGTATCAGATGAATAAAAGAGTAGTAATAACGGGACTTGGATGTGTTACACCATTGGGAACAGGAAAAGAAGAGTTCTGGAACAATATAAAATCTGGAGTATCTGGTATAGATAAAATAACTAATTTTGATGCTAGCACATATCAAACTCAAATAGCAGGAGAAGTTAAAAATTTTCATCCAGAGGAATATATAAGCAAAAAAGAATTAAAGAGATTAGATAAATTTGCTCAATTTGCAATAGTTTCTGCAAAATTAGCAGTTGAAGATGCAAATCTTGATTTAGATAAAGTTGATAGAGAACGTGTAGGAGTTATAATAGGTTCTGGTATAGGTGGAGTTGAAGCAATAGAAACTCAGCATAAAATTCTTTTGGAAAAAGGAAATAAAAGGGTAAGTTCACTATTTGTACCTATGATGATAGGAAACATGGCAGCTGGTCAAGTTTCAATATTTTTAGGAGCAAAAGGACCTAATACTAATGTATGTACAGCTTGTGCATCAGGAACTCATTCAATAGGTGATGCCTTTAAGGTTATACAAAGAGGAGATGCAGATATTATGGTAGCAGGAGGCTCTGAAGCTGCTGTAACAGGGCTTGCATTTGCTGGATTCTGTAATATGAAGGCTATGTCAACTAGAAATGATGACCCTAAAACTGCATCACGCCCATTTGATAAGGACAGAGATGGATTTGTAATGGGAGAAGGAGCAGGTATTGTTATATTAGAGGACTTAGAACATGCTTTAGCAAGGGGTGCAAAAATATATGCAGAAGTAGTAGGATATGGTTTAACTGCTGATGCATATCATATGACAACTCCAGCTGAAAATGGAGAAGGAGCAGCTAGGTCCATGAATAGGGCTTTAAAAGATGGAAATGTTCCACTAGAAGAAGTCGATTATATAAATGCTCATGGAACTTCAACTTATTATAATGACCTATATGAAACTATGGCTATAAAAACTGTATTTGGAGAAAATGCATATAATTTATGTGTATCATCAACAAAATCTATGACTGGTCATTTATTAGGAGCATCAGGTGCAATAGAAGCAGTTGTTTGTGCAATGAGTATAGAAGATAATTTTGTACCTCCAACTATAAATATACAAGAAGTTGGCGAAGATTTAGATTTAGATTATGTTCCAAATAAAGGTAAAGAAAAAGATATTAGATATGCACTATCAAATTCTTTAGGTTTTGGTGGACATAATGCTACAATTGTACTAAAAAAATATGTATAAATAAATCACAAATATTGAAAATAGAATTAAAAAACAAGCACTTGTTTTTAACTTTATAAGTTTATATTAACTAAATTAAAAGTTCCCTAAAT
Organism: Clostridioides sp. ZZV14-6009; assembly: GCF_020658095.1. Taxonomy (NCBI): domain Bacteria; kingdom Bacillati; phylum Bacillota; class Clostridia; order Peptostreptococcales; family Peptostreptococcaceae; genus Clostridioides; species Clostridioides sp. ZZV14-6009. The sequence continues at coordinate 472,694 of NZ_JAGWDG010000002.1, read as the reverse complement.
TAGACATTTATTCTAATTTAGGGAACTTTTTTATTAAAATTTAATTCTAGCACATGTTGTAAATCATTTTGATATATTGTATCATAAATTATTGAGAGGTTATATACATGCAAGTTTTTATTCTACAATACACAGAAGGAGGGCTAAAATTTTGAATTTTAGACTACCAAAAAAAAGGTTACCCAAAAAGATAATTTTTATAGCTATAATACTTATTAGTATTATTTTGTTTATAGGATATGACCAAAATGGACTTAAAGAAAGAGAAATTATAAATAAGGGAAAATATATGTCTGAAAGTCTTGTGTCGGATAAGAAGTATGATGAAGCAAAGAAAGTGGTCAAAACTTCTTTTGAATCTATCCCAGAAAAAAAATACAATAAAGTATATAATGAAGTGTGGGATATGTTAAAGACTATTTCATATGTGCCAGATGGAACGAAGATAGTTATTGATTCGTTAGAAAAGATGAGAACATCAGATGTAAAGTTATCCGATGAATGTAGATTTAGTATAGAAAAAAGACTAGCATCAGTGTACATAATGGATAATAATTATTCTAGAGCAGTAGACTTAACTGTAAAGTCTATAAAATTGGCTGAGAAATTAGGGGATAATTATGAAAAAGCAAGACTAGATGTTGATTTGGCGAGCATACTTTTAAAGGTAGGTGGATATGAAACAGCAGAAAAATTAATAAAGGATTCTTTTAAGATAGATGTTGATGAAGATGAAAAAAATGGAATGGTTAGATTATATGCTCTTATAAATTTAGCAGAAATATATGTAGAGTTGGGAGAATATGATAAAGCTATTGAGACATGTAGCAATGTAAAAGACTATAAGAAGTTTGTAAACATAGATGATTACAATGATTTTGAAATAATGGCTTCTATAATGCAGGCAAATGCATATGTAGGAAAAAATGATATATCAAAGGCAAAGACTCTTTTAGAAAGAGCTAATTATCTTATAAAATATGATAAATCAGTTCACATATTAGATAAAGATATGTATTATTATATGGCAATGGGAAATTTGGAATATAAAAGTAAAAATTATGATTCTGCAATAGATAATTATAAAAAAAGTCTAGAGATATCTACTAAAAGAAAGTTAACTCAAGAGAAAATAAAAACTTTAAATGAAATATTAAATATATATGAGAAACAAGGGAATGTAAACTCTGTAAATAAGTATCAGAAGATATTAATAAATGAGTATAAGGAGAACAAAAGTATAAGAGATTCAGAAATTAGCTTTTATATAATTGACAAGGTATCACGTGAAAGTGAGTTTTTTGAAAAAAATAAAAAAGAAATTAAATCTTATAAAATATTATTTAGTGTAATTTTAATTATTACATTGGGTTCTACTTTTTTATATACTAGACTGAAATACTTTAAAGCACAAAATTTACATGATGGACTTACAAATGTTTATAATAGGAAAAGTTTTGATATTATGTATAATAAATACAAAGAAAAAGATGATAACTTTGCACTTGTAATGATAGATATAGATAATTTTAAACTTATAAATGATAATTATGGACATAAATTTGGAGATGTTGTCATAAAGGGTATAGTAAATACTATTTGTGTTATGCTCGAGCAAGAAGATAAAGTATTTAGATATGGTGGAGAAGAGTTTTCTGTATTAATAAGAGATAAGTCTGGAGAAGAAGTGTTTGATATAATTGACAATATAAGAAATGCAATTGCAAATAAAAAATGGAGTGAAGAGGTAACTGTAACTATAAGTGCAGGTATATCCCATATCTCTGACAGCAAAAATATATTAGAAGAAGCAGATAAAAATCTATATAAAGCAAAACAGCTTGGAAGAAATAAAGTAGTGTACAAATAATTGTATATTATATAGATATGAGGTATAAATATGAAACAATCAATAGCTATAGTAACTGATAAGATAACTAAATTATCATCTTTCTTGGAAGAAAATATACGATTGGTTTTAGGAAACTATCTTGATATAAATCACTATTATTTAGAAAATTTGAAAGATGATGATAAAATACAAGGCGATTTTGTTTTAGTAATGAATGATGATAGATTAAATAGCATGAGAAAGCATTTAGTACAAGATAGTAAAATTATAGTTGTGAGAAGAACCTTTAAAGAAAAAGAAATATATGGATTGTTTTCAATACCATATGGAACAGAAGTGTTAGTTGTAAATGATACAAAAGAAACTACACTAGAGACAATAAGTCTATTTTATAAGATAGGAGTAAAAAATTTAAAGCTTACTCCATATATTGAAGGCCAAACTTATGAAAATATAGATATAGCCATAACGCCTGGAGTAACCCAAAAAGTACCAAATTATATAAATAAGGTAATTGATTTAGGAAATAGGTGCATTGATATATCTACTTTTATAGAAATAATAAATGGTCTTAAAATTGATGTCAAGGAAATAAGGAAAAATCTGATGGCATATTCTGAACGTCTAATAAGTTTAGATAATGGTGTCAAAGACAATTATAGACAATTATTTCTAAAAATAGAAGAACAAGATGTTATATTGAATTTGTCAAAGGATGGAATAATATTTACTTCAATAGATGGTGTTGTAAATACATTTAATAAAGAAGTGTTAAAAATTTTAGGTATAGACAGAAATATACGAGGAAAAAACATAAGAGATATTATCTCTAAAGATTTGCAGATTCTACTTGAAGATAAAGAGATTATCGATGAAGTTGTATTTACAAATAAGAAATATATAAATGTAAATAAAAAAAATATATTTTCTATGGGTAATAAAGCTGGTATATACTACAATTTACAAGAGATAACATATATAAAAAAATTAGAACAAAATCTTACTAATAAATTAAGAGAGCAAGGGCAAATAGCAAAGTACACATTTAAAGATATAAAAACTAAGAATAAAAAGATGACAAAGTGTATAGAGTTAGCTAAAAAAATATCTAAATCAGATCTCTCTGTTTTAATAATAGGAGAAAGTGGAACTGGTAAAGAATTATTATCCCAATCAATTCATAATAATTCTAATAGAAGTAATCAGCCCTTTATAGCAGTTAATTGTGCTGCAGTTCCAGATAGCTTATTAGAAAGCCAGTTATTCGGCTATGAAAAAGGTTCTTTTACAGGAGCATTAAGAGAAGGGAAAAAGGGTTTATTTGAACTTGCAAATAATGGAACTATATTTTTAGATGAGATTGGAGATATGCCTCCATTATTGCAGACAAAGTTACTTAGAGTACTTCAAGAAAAACAAGTTATGCCTATAGGTTCTCATAATGTTATAAATATAGATGTTAGAATTATAGCTGCGACAAATAAAAATTTACCTAAAATGATTAGAGAAGGTAAATTTAGAGAAGATTTGTATTATAGGCTGAATGTACTACCAATAGATATACCATCATTAAGGGATAGAAAAGAAGATATAATAACTCTTATGAACTTCTTTTTGGAAAAGAACATAAAAATTTCTCCTGAAGTTGAGGTTATTCTAGAAAAATACAATTGGCCAGGAAATATAAGAGAGTTACAAAATGTTGCTTCTTATGTAAGTTTAATGTGTGAGAGTATGGTTTTTAAAGATGACCTTCCACCCTATATAAAGACCGAATATATTAGTAGTTTTGATGACGGGGTTAGTTATACAAAAAAAGAATTTGAATATATACTTAGAATACTATATGAAAGAAAAGATTTAACTTCTGGAGTTGGAAGAGGTTTTATAATAGAAAAACTTACAGAGGAAGGTATTGAAATATCTGAAAGTAAAGTAAGAAAAGTATTGTCTTATTTGAGTGAGTGTGGATACATATCATCTAAATCTGGAAGATGTGGAAGTCAAATAACACAAGAAGGTATAAAGTTTTACAACAATATAAATTAAATATAAATAGGTTTAGACAATAGGTTTAGACAATAGGTTTAGATAGGTAATAGGTTATAAGTAAATAACCCATTACCTATTTTTATTTGCAAAAAAATTTGTATTTATAGCTAGAAATAAAAAAATATTTGATGGAACCATTGTGAATACTTGATAAATAATAAATAAACGTAAAGTATAAATTTTGGCATATATATTGCTAATTATAGAGATAAGACAACAAAATAATTGGGAGGTTTAATTATGAAATACAAAACAACAGGGACTTGTGCTACAGAAATTGAATTTGAGGTAAAAGATGACAAAGTTACAAATGTAAATTTTGTTGGTGGATGTGATGGAAATTTAAAAGGATTAAAAGTATTAGTTGAAGGTATGAATATAGAAAATGTAATTCAAAAACTAAAAGGAATAGAGTGCAAAACAAAACCAACATCTTGTCCAGACCAACTTTCTCTAGCACTAGAGAGTTATATAAATAAAAAATAAGTACATAAAACAATCAACTAGTTAGGAGTTTAATTATGAAACCAATAATAGGTATTTTAGGAAATCTGATAATAATGGAAAATGGAATGTTTCCTGGGCTTGAAAGATCCTATGTAAATAATGATTATATAAATGCAGTATTAAAGGGAGGAGGTAGCCCAGTTATTATTCCAGTAAATACAGATAGAAAAGTTATAAAGAGACAGATTGAGATGGTTGATGGAGTTTTAATATCTGGAGGATGGGATGTTAATCCTCAATTATATGGTGAAGAAACAAGAGAAGAAACAACATTTATATATCCTGAAGTAGATGAATTTGATTTAATTGCTATAAGTATAGCTTTAGAACTTAAAAAGCCAATACTAGGTATATGCAGAGGGCTACAAATATTAAATGTAAGTCTAGGTGGAACTTTATATCAAGATAATAATCTTGTTGAAGGAAGTTACATAAAACATACACAATCTTCTAAAAGACATGTAGCTACTCATAAGGTAGATGTTCAAGAAGGAAGTATTTTAGAAGGTATTTTAGGACAACAATTACTTACAAATAGTTATCATCATCAAAGTATTAAACAACTTGGTAAAGGATTAAAAGCCATAGCATACTCAAAAGATGGTATAATAGAAGCTATTGAAAAAGAGGATGAAAATTTTGTAGTAGGAATACAGTGGCATCCAGAAATGATGGTAGATTATTGTAATAAAATGGAAAATTTGTTTAAATATTTTGTAAATATTTGTTCAACTTTATAATATACCTTGGAGGGATTAAACATGAACGAAAAAAATAAAATGGGATTAATAAGTATTATACTTTTAGGTATTAATGCAGTTGTAGGAGCGGGAGTTTTCCTATTACCAGGAAACGCAATGAAAGCATTTGGTGTTGCAAGTATATTTGTATATATGTTTGATATGTTATTGGTTTTATCTATGGCGTTTTGTTTTGCTGAAGTGGCAGGTAAATTTAATAAAAATGGTGCTGCATATGTGTATACCAAAGAAGCGTTTGGAGATTTTTTTGGATTTGAAGTAGGTCTTATGAAATGGGTAATAGGATGTATTTCTTGGGGAGCATTGATAGTAGGTTTTCCTACATCTTTATCAGCAGTATGGGCTCCTGCAGGTGACCCACATATACAAAAAATTATAATAGTAGCTATGATAGTTGGGCTTACAATTATAAATTTATTGGGTGTATCTTTATCAAAAATTGTACAAAATGTTATAACAGTAGGTAAACTAATTCCATTGGTATTATTTATAGTGATAGGTGTATTTTTTATAAAAGGAGCTAATTTTACTAATTCAACAATGGTACCACCAGGAGCAGGAGTTACAGAATTTGGAGCAGCAGCACTTTTAATGTTTTATTCATTTACAGGGTTTGAATCTATAGCAGTGGCAGCAGAAGATATGGAGAATCCTCAAAAAAATATACCTATAGCAATTATAAGTGTAATAGTAATTGCATCAATAATATATATATTAAATCAAGTTGTGTGTGTTGGTATATTAGGAGATAAATTATCTAGTACAGCTACCCCTGTTGCAGATGCGGCGAGAATATGTTTTGGAAATATGGGAGCAGGATTAGTTACTTTTGGTACATTAGTTTCTGTTGGTGGAATTTGTATGTGTGGTGCTTTTGTAAATCCAAGAAGCTGTGTAGCTTTAGCTGATGACAAGATGTTACCAAGAATGTTTGCAAGAAAAGATAAAAATGGTACACCATATGTAGCGATAATAGCAACTATGATAATTACTATACCAATAGCTTTGTCTGGAAGTTTTGCTGAATTAGCAGCAATAAGCGCAGTTGCCAGATTTATACAATATATACCTACTTCTTTATCAGTATTAGTATTTAGAAAGAAAAGACCAGAATTAGTAGGAACTTTTAAAACTCCATTTGGAGCAGTAATTCCTTTAATTGCAGTGTGTGTTGGTACATGGTTACTATTCCAAGCGTCTATGCACCAATTAGTTATGGGATTAGGAGCATTAGCAGTTGGAGTACCACTATACTTTATAATGAAGTCTTATAATAGAAAGGTTTATGGAGAAGATTTAAAGAAAGTTATTTAAATTATATTGTAAATATTATTTGACTAACAGAGTAATATTATCAAAAAATTAAATATAAACAAATATATATAAGGTTATATTAAAATATTATTAAATTTTTATTTTAGTATAACCTTATATTGTTATTAATACATGAAAAATATTGTAATAGAGGTAAAATAATAGTATTATGTTTATTAGATAAAAAACTTGTTAGGAGGTAAATTTATGTCAGCAATAACTTTAAAGAATGGTATAGAAGTATCTATTAGAGAAGGTGTAAAAGAAGATGCCCAAGCTATTATAGATTTTTATAATGAAGTAGGCGGGGAAACTCATTTTCTTTCATTTGGGAAAGATGAATATAAAATATCTTTAGAAGACCAAGAAAATTCTATAGAATCAGCAAAAGCATCTGATAACTCAATAAAATTAATCGCATTTATAGATGGAGAGATAGCTGGTATTGCTACAATTGATTCCAACCAAAAAGCAAAAGGAAAGCATGTTGGAGTTTTAGGAATTGTTGTTAAAGAAAAATACTGGGGAGCTGGATTAGGTAAAAGACTTATGTTAGACCTTATAGAATGGTGTAAATCAAATGGAATAACTAAGAAAATAACTCTTGTTACTAATGAAGAAAATCATAATGCTATAGAATTATACAAAAGAGTTGGATTTGAAGTAGAAAGTATATTAAAGAAAGAGTGTTATTATAATGGTGTTTATACTGATTTAATAGGGATGTCACTTTTATTAGGAATATAATTAGTGTACATTTTATCTCGAAAAAATCATATTAAGTATGGTATAATTAAAGAAAGAATATAACTTAATATAATTTTGGAGGACGAATTATGAAAAATCTGTGTAAAATATCAGATGAATATTTAAATAGTAAACTTAAATATTTAAAGTTATTATCAAAACAATATCCGAGCATATCGAAAGCAAGTACTGAAATAATAAATTTAGAGGCTATATTAAATCTTCCAAAGGGAACAGAACATTTTATAACAGATGTACATGGTGAATATGAGCCATTTGTACATGTTTTAAAAAATGGTTCTGGTGTAATAAAGAGAAAAATAGAAGAATTATTTTCAAATACAATAAGAGATAGTGAAAAAAAGATGCTAGCAACTCTTGTATACTATCCTGAGCAAAAACTAGACTTAATAATTAAACAAGAGGAAAATATAGATGATTTTTATAGGATAAATATCTATAGACTTATAGAGCTTTGTAAGTACGCTTCTAGCAAATACACTAGGTCAAAAGTTAGAAAACTTTTACCAGAAAATTTTAAATACATAATAGAAGAACTTTTACATGAACACATTAAAAGTGAACATAAAGAAGAATACTATAAAAGTATAGTTGAGACAATAGTTGATATAGGGATAGCTAAAGAGTTTATAATTGCAATTTCCACAGTTATACAAAAGTTAGTTGTTGACAGACTACATGTTATAGGTGATATTTATGATAGAGGTCCAAGACCAGATATAATTGTAGATAAGCTTATTGAACATCATTGTGTAGATATTCAGTGGGGAAATCATGACATACTATGGATGGGCGCAGCATCAGGTGAAAAAACTTGTATAGCAAATGCACTTAGAATTTCAGCTAGATATGCAAACCTAGATATTGTAGAAGATATATATGGGATAAATTTATTACCTTTAGCTACTTTTGCAATAGAAATGTATAAAGATGACCCATGTAAAGAATTTATTCCTAAGATTAATGACCAAAGTGTTACAACAACAGAAAAGTCTTTAATGGCAAAAATGCACAAGGCAATAAGTATAATTCAATTTAAACTTGAAGGTGAAGTGATAAAAAGAAGACCTGAGTTTGAAATGGAGCATAGGCTTTTGCTTAACATGATAAATTATGAAGAGGGAACAATTACCTTAAAAGGAAAGACATATAAACTAAAAGATACTTATTTGCCTACAATAGATAAAAAAGACCCATATAAATTGAGTATTGAAGAAAAAAATGTTATTGAAAAATTAGTGTCTTCATTTAGAGGTAGCGAAAAATTACAAAAGCATGTTTCATTTTTATTTTCTAAAGGAAGCATATATTTAAAGGCAAACTCAAATTTATTAATTCATGGATGTGTCCCATTGAATGAAGATGGAAGTTTTATGTCTATGAATATAATGGGAAAAGAGTATAAAGGTAAAATCCTTATGGATAAGATGGAATCTCTAGCAAGAGAAGGTTTTTTCTTTAAGGATAAAGCAGAAGAAAAATTATATGGTATGGATATTATGTGGTATTTGTGGACTGGAAAATGTTCATCATTATTTGGAAAAGACGATATGACTACATTTGAGAGATATTTTATAGCAGAAAAAGAAACTCATAAAGAAAATAAGAATCCATATTTTAAGCTTAGAGAAAGTGATGTTGCTTGTGAAAGAATATTTGAAGAATTTGATTTAGAACTTGATGAATCACATATAATAAATGGGCATGTTCCTGTAGAAAGTAAAAATGGAGAGAGCCCAATAAAAGCTAATGGAAAAATTCTTGTTATAGATGGTGGTTTTTCTAGAGCATATCAAAAAACTACTGGTATAGCTGGATACACTTTGATATATAATTCTAGAACTTTACAACTAGTATCACATGAACCATTTAATTCTGCTGAGGAGGCTATTGCGAATGAAAGCGATATCCTATCGACAACTGTTGTAGTAGAGCATAAGGCAAAGAGAAAAATGGTGAGAGATACTGATGAGGGTCTAAAAATACAAGAAGAAATAGAAGACTTAAAATTACTTTTAATGGCCTATAAAAAAGGGCTAATAAAAGAAATGTAAACAATAAAAAACTAAGATGACTCTATACTTGAGAGTGGTCTTAGTTTTTATTTTTATAATAATTTACTTATTAAGTGAATCCTAAACAATAGGGTTCATTTTTTTATAGATAAATATTATTAAAAAAATTATATATGTTTTGGTAATATTCCTTGTCCTTTATAAATAGAATTATATAAACAAAGGAGGAGGACAAGAAATGAATAAACTTTCAGATGAAATAATAAACTCTCTTTCTACAAACATAAGAGAGAAGGTAGAAAAAATCTCAAACAATAATCTAAACATAGAAGAAATTAGATTACGTTCACAAAAACCATTGATACTAAATGCAAACTCTAAAGATTATTTTTATAATCAAAAAACTATGGTACTTGATTTAAATCAGCACGATTCATATATAGTGACAAGGGAAGATATAGAGCAAACTTTTCAAATAATATGTAAATACTCAATACATTCATTTATGGATGATATAAAAAAAGGATTTATAACTTTGAGAGGAGGCCATAGAGTAGGGTTAGTTGGAAAAGTAATAGTAGAAGATGGACAAGTCAAAAATATAAAACACATATCATCTTTAAATATAAGAGTATCAAGAGAAGTCATAGGATGCTCAAATAAGATTTTAAGTCATATCATAAAAGGTAAAAATCAAATTAATAATACTTTGATAATATCACCACCTCAATGTGGAAAGACAACTTTAATTAGAGATATAGTAAGAAATTTAAGTAATGGTAATGAGGAATATGGATTTAAAGGATTGAAGGTAGCACTAGTAGATGAACGTAACGAGATAGCAGGGGCTTACTTAGGGATTCCACAGATGGATGTTGGAATAAGGACTGACATAATAGAGACTTGCCCAAAAGATTTGGGTATTACAATGCTTTTAAGGTCCATGTCGCCAAATGTTATCGTGACAGATGAAATTGGAAGTGAGAAAGAAATAAAGGCATTATATACAGCATTAAATGGAGGTATTGGATTAATAACTACTGTACATGGAGATTCAATGGACGATATACAAAATAGAAAAGAGCTAAACAGACTCTTAGACAAAGAATTGTTTAAAAAAGTTATAATTCTTTCTGCTAAGAAAGGTGCAGGAACAATTGAAAAAATTTATGATTTAGAAGAAAAGAGATGGTACTTTGCAAATTAAGATAATTATTATAGCACTCTTAATAGGAAGTAGTTATTTGATAGGTGAGCATATATACAAAACCTATACACGAAGACACAAACAGCTAAATGATTTAATAAGAGTTTTAGAAATATTAAGGATGGATTTATCTTTTGGGCTTTATACATTAGAAGAAATTTTTAGAAGGATAGGATGCAATAAAGACTTTTGTTTTTGGGGTTTTTTCTATCAAATCTCAGAAGAACTTCACAATGAACAAAGCAAAACTTTAGAAGAGATAATATCAGAGAATACTGAAATTTTAGTTAAAGAAACTTATCTTGGAAGTAAAGAAATTGAGGAATTAAAAAATCTAATTCTTACCTTGGGAAAAAGTGATATAGAGTCCCAACAAAGAATGATAGATTTATCTATAGAAAATCTGAAAAAACAAACCTATGAAACAAAAGAAGACATAAGTAAAAAAGGGTTACTATATAAAAAATTAGTAACATTTATAGGCATAGGTATATGTATTATATTGATTTAATATGGGGAGGTTTATTATGGAGATATCATTGATATTAAAGGTTGCAGGTGTAGGTATTCTAATATCAGTATTGAATATGATATTGGAAAAAACAGACAGAAAAGATTGGGCAGGACTTACTACTTTGGCGGGTGTAATAATCGTGTTGGGAATGGTAATAACAGAAATAAGTGATTTATTTAATACTGTAAGAACAATGTTTCAACTTTACTAAAGAGGAGGGAGTAATTTGGAAATAATGCAATTAATAGGAATTGCAATCATTTCAACTACACTCTGTTTAGTAATAAAAAAAGATAGACCAGAGATAGCAAATTTCATAGCAATAATAACTGGAGTAACAATATTATTATCAGTTATGTTTAAGCTAAATTTTATAATAGATAGCATACAAGATTTAGCTAATAAAGCTAATATTCCAACTATGTATATATCTTTAATAATAAAATTAATTGGAATAGCATATTTAATGGAATTTGCAATACAACTTTGTAAAGATTGTGGGGAAGGAAACATTGCTTCAAAACTAGAGTTTGGAGGAAAAATAATAGTTATGTCAATGTCTTTCCCTATACTTTTATCCATTGTAGAAATGGTGGTGAATATAATTCCATAGTTATTTATGTTGAAGTAGATAGCTATAGATATATTAGTTGTTATTTAAAGGATATTTTGTTGTATTGAGGTTTATAGAGTGAAGAGAGGCATGGTTGCTTATGAAAAAAAGATTTTTACCAATGATTATGGGATTTGTATTGACTTTCTTTTTTGTAAATATCTTTGCCATTATAATATTTGCTAATGAGGTTCCAAGTAGCGAAGATAAAGAATATGGTGAAGCTAAGAGTAGCATAGATAAATATATTGATGGTCAGTTAGACAAGCTAGATATAAATGAAATTCAAGATTATATAAATAAAGAAATAGTTATTAATGATGTTAATTTAAAATCGTTTGTAAAAGACTTAATTAGTGGAGAAAAAAATATTTTAGATTTATTTAATAAAGATGGACTGAAGATATTGATGTTTGATGAGTTTAAAGCAAGTTTAAAGGTAGTGGCAGTAATTTTAGTATTAGCTTTATTGTCTTCTATTTTAAAAAGTTTAGAGAATTCTTTTTCATCAGGTGCAGTTAGTCAAATAGCAACGTATATAATATTTATCACAATGGTATCGCTCACTTTAATTGGATTTAAAGATGTACTACAAATTTGCTATGATGCAATAGACCATACTGTAGGTCTTATGCAAGTCATAATGCCAATACTAATAACATTTTTACTTTTAATTGGATTTCCAATAACATCTACCACTTTAAATCCTATTTTTATAGGTGGAGTGACATTTATAAATGTGTTTTTCAAGAAATTTTTATTTGTATCAGTAACTGTTGCATTTGGAATTCTAATAATAAATAATTTATCAAAAAACATAAGGCTGAAAAGATTTTTTTCTTTTGTCAAACAAATAAATTATGTTTCTATTGGGGCTATGTTTACCGTATATTTAGGACTTGTATCTATACAAGGGTTATATGTAACTAGTTTTGATAAATTCAGTGTAAAAACTGCGAAGTTTGCTATAGGTAACTTTATACCAGTTGTTGGTGGATTTGTATCAGATTCTGTGGATATTTTACTATCTTCATCTCAACTTATAAAAAATATATTTGGTGGAATAGGACTTATCTTACTCATTGGGATTTGTTTACTTCCGGTGATAAAAATTTTATCCGTAATAGTGGTATATAAATTGGCAGCAATAATTGTAGAGCCTGTTGGAGAAGATGGAATATCAAATTTTTTAAATGAAGTCGCAAATCTAATGATAATAATGTTAGCATCAGTAATTGCTATAACAATAATGTTCTTTGTGACTGTAGCTATTTTGACCTCGATAAGTGTAGTAAGTCAAGGATAATGTATAGATTAATAAATAGTAATTACTTTTAATCTAAATGTTTTAGAGAGGAGGATGCTATGTTAGAGGGCATAAAGGCATGGATAGTTAGTATTTTAATAGGAGCATTTATAGTAAATATAGTTGATATGATTTTACCTAGTTCCAAGATAAAGCCATATGTGAACTTGGTGTTAAATTTTATATTTGTATTTATTGTAATAACTCCAGTGGTAGGATTTTTTTCAAAAGATATGAGCTTAGAAGATAGAGTTTTAAAATCTATGGGAAATTACAATAAGGAATATGTAGATAGTACAAATGCTTTAGCAGAAGAGACTGGGAATACTGGCTTGTCTAAGGGGTATGAAGATGGTTTAAAAGAAGTGCTTAAGCTAAAGCTTGATGAATATGGTTATGATTTAGAAGATATAGAGCTTAATGGTGCAAATATAAATAATATAAAAATAAAAGAAAAAAATGATATGTCAAATAGCAATAGTGATGAAGAAAATAAAAATAATAGTACTAAAGGAGATGAAGATAGCATAAACTCTAATGACAAAGAAAATTCTAAACAAGTTTTTAAAAAAGGTACAGAGTATGGACTGAATCTAAATGAAGACAAACTAAAAAATGACCTAATAAAAGTGCTTGATGTTTCTATAGAAACTATACAAATTGATAAATAGGAGTTGGAAAAATGTTTAAAAACTTAAACGACAAAGATAAGAGAAAGGTATATTCACTAATAACTATAGCTGGAATATGTGTAGTGTCATTAGTACTATTATCTTGTTTTCCAAGTAGCAAAACTGATAAAAAAGTTGGAAAAACAGATGCTGACAAAAAGACTGAAAAACAAGTTGCTAAGGAACATGAAAAAGACGATTTAGAATCAAAATTAACAACAATACTATCTAAAATTGATGGAGCAGGAGATGTTGATGTAATGATTACATTTGAGTCAAGTGAAGAAATACAACCTGCTTTTAATTCAAATCAAACAACAGAAACAACAGAAGAGAAAGATGCACAAGGTGGAGAAAGAACAGTTACAACTTCAAGTGAAAATAAAACAATGATAACTTCAAATTCAAGTGACCCTGTAGTTATAAAAACTACAGAGCCAAAGATAAAAGGAGTGATAGTAGTAGCAAGTGGAGCTAGTAATCCAAATGTCAAAGAAACACTTTATAGTGCAGTTCAAACATCATTACAAGTAGCAGGTCATCAAGTAGAAATATATTCTAAATAAATACATATAACCGGGGGGATAAATGAATGAAGTTTAATTATAAGGGAAGAGGATTTGTAATAATAACTTTAACTGCAATGTTAGTAATAGTAGGAACAGTAAATTATCAACTTAGCAAGAAATCTTTACTAGAAACATCAAAAGAATTTAAAGCATACGAAGAAGCTCAATTACAGAAAAATACTACTGATGATAGTGATAGTAGCAACAAAGAAGATTCAGATGCAACAAATAAACAAGATAGCAAAGAGAGTGCTGACATTGATATAGTTGATAGTAAGGCTAGTAAGGTGAAGGAAAAAGTAACTGAAACAAGTAAGGAAATAAAAGCTCAATTATCATCTGAAAAGAATATGAAAAAAGCATCTTATATTTTAGATATGAAAATGAATAGAGAAAAACAAAGAAATGAATTAGTTCAGGATTTAAATGAAATGATAAATAATCCATCTACAACAGAGGAATCTAGAAAAGAAGCTTCTAATATGAAATTAAATATAGTTAAAACTCAAGAAAAGGAACTTCAAATAGAAAATCTTTTGAGTACAAAAGGATATGAAGAAGCATTAGTTTATATAAGTGATAGCAAAGTCAATGTTGTTGTAAATGAAGCTAAGTTAGATAAGAAAGATGCAGCAAAAATATTTGATTTGGTTGCAGAACAAGCTAATGTAAAGTATGAAAATATTAAACTTACAAATAATAATACTAAGTAAATTATAAACCTCAGAATTAACTGAGGTTATTTTCTTGCAAAGTAGAGTTGTATTTGGTATTATTATACTTATAAAAATAGTTCCTTAAAATCAGGAGGTAAGTTTTAATATGGAAGATAATAAATTTGGACAAGTAAAAATATCTAATGATGTAATAGCTACAATAGCTGGTTTAGCAGCATTAGAAGTTGAGGGCATAGAAACTACAGCAACATTAACAGATAAGTTGTTAAAAAATAATGGAGTAAAAATACAAATAGAGGAAGAGGATGTTAATTTAGACGTAATGGTTATGATAAAATATGGCATGTCAATACCAGATACAGCTTTTAAAGTTCAAGAAAATGTAAAAAATACTGTTGAGACAATGACAGGACTGAAGGTTTCTCAAGTAAATATACACATTCAAGGAATCAGCTTTAAGAAAGATAAAGTTGATAAAGAAGAAGTAAAAGCAACTAAGAAAAATTAATATTAGCCCTCTGAAAAGTCAGAGGGTTTTTTGTTGGCATTTGATTTTATATAGATAATTAAACTTAAAGGAGAATTTTAATTGATGAAAAAAGATAGGGCACAAAAAAGTACAACAAGGGAATATATAATGAAACTTATATACCAAATAAATATTAATAAAGAGGAATTTGAAGGTTTAGACGATAAAGTAGATTCTTTCTTAAAAGATAATTCAGAACATATTATAAATAGATATGAAGAACTTACACTTAAGTACTCAAATAATGCAAAATTAAAATTAGAAGATACTAAACTTGAAGATATAATAGATAGAGAATATATAAATACAGTATGTAAAGCACTAAGAGAGAATCATGATAAGATAGATGAATTAATAAATAAGCATGCTAAAAATTGGACAGTAGATAGAATGCCAAAGGTAGATGTGTCTATACTTAGATTATCAGTGTGTGAAATAGTTTATTTAGACACTCCTAATAAAGTATCAATAAATGAAGCTGTGGAACTTGCAAAGATATATTGTGATGATAAATCACCTAAATTTATAAATGGAATATTAGGAAGTGTTGTTGATGAAATTGGACAATAATATAATAATTGGAATTGATACTAGCTGCTATACTACTTCTATAGCAGCTATCTCTTTAGAGAAGAAAGTTATTTTTAATGAAAAAATAATGCTAGAAGTAAAGGCAAATTCAAAAGGATTGAGGCAGAGTGAAGCTGTGTTTCAACACGTAAATAATTTAGGATTACTTAGTGATAGGATAAAATCATTTGGGGATAAATTTGTCATAGAAGGAGTTTGTTCATCTATTAAGCCTAGACCAGTTGAAAGTTCATACATGCCTGTATTTAATGTTGGGTACAATTTTGGAAAGTTACTGTCAAGTATACATGGATGTAAATTTTATGAAACTACTCATCAGGAAAATCATATTGAGGCTAGTTTATTAAATAGTAAATTGAAAAATAATAACAAATTTATTTCTGTTCATATGTCAGGTGGTACAACAGAGATACTTTTGATAACTAAGCATGATAATAATTATGATACAAATGACAAAGATTTAGATGTAATAACTAAAATAAGTAATAAAATAAATTTAGATGCAATAGCTAAAATAAATACTAAAAAAGATGGTAAAAGTAAGTTATACAATAATTTTGGATATAATATAAATATAATTGGAGGAAGTAAAGATATTAGCTTTGGACAACTTATAGACAGAATAGGTGTCAAGCTAGGATATAAATTCCCTTCAGGAAAATATCTAGATGAAAATGCTTTAAATTGTAATCTAAAAATAGAAAGTGGTCTAAAAACTTCTGTAAGAGATGGATATATGAATTTATCTGGATTAGAAAATCAGGTGAATAAAATTATAGATGACAATAGAGATGATATTAATAAAGATAAAAAAGAATATATATCTAAATTAGTGCTGGATTCAATAGTTAGAAACATGTTTAAATCTTTAATATATTTATGTGAAGCTTACAATGTAGAAGAAGTAGTTTTTGCAGGTGGAGTTTCTGCAAGTAAGTATATCCTTAAAGAATTAAGTTTAAAACTAAGGGGAAATTGTATAAAAGCTCATTTTACAGAGCCACAATATTCAACTGATAATGCTGTTGGGTGTGCTATAATAGGATTGAATAACTTTTTAGGAGAAAAAATATGAAACTAAGAGCTTTAGATATAAGCGAAGCAAATTCATATATTAAAAGAATTTTAATAAATGACCCAATACTTTCTAATCTTAAAGTCAAGGGAGAAATTTCTAATTTTAAAATACATAGTAGTGGAAATGTTTATTTATCATTAAAGGATGAAACTTCAAAGCTAAACTGTGTAATTTTTAAAAGTAATTTTAATCGTAATCTAAAATTAGACAATGGAGTAAAGGTTGTAGCTAGTGGATATATATCAGTCTATGAAAGAGATGGTGCATATCAATTATATATTAACGAAATTGAAATAGAGGGAATTGGGAATTTACACATAGAATTTAACAAATTAAAAGAAAAACTTAATAAGGAAGGTTTGTTTGATTCTAAATACAAAATACCTATACCTAGAATGCCGAATTCAATTGGAGTTATAACATCTCCAACAGGAGCTGTTATAAGAGATATAATAAATGTAATAAAAAGAAGATATCCAAAAGTCAATATAAAGCTTTATCCAGTAACTGTTCAAGGAGATAAGTCAGCAGAAGAAATATGTGAAGCAATTAGATTTTTTAATCATATGAAGAATGTGGATACAGTTATAGTTGGTAGAGGCGGGGGTTCAATAGAAGAACTTTGGTCTTTTAATGATGAAATGGTAGCAAGAGAAGTTTTTAACTCTCAAATTCCAGTAATATCAGCAGTTGGGCATGAAACTGATTTTACTATTTGTGATTTTGTATCTGACATGAGAGCTCCAACACCATCAGCAGCGGCTGAGATTGCAACTCCATCATTAGAGGATATAAAATATAAACTTGGGAATATAAAAAGCAGACTGAACAAGTCTCTTATAAACCAAGTTGAATTAGACCAATACAAGTTAGAATCAGTGTTTAATAAAATAAATAACTATTTAGATTCTTACACAATAAAAGATAAAGTTATACAATTAGATAAAATATATGATAAAATAATTTTTGGAATAGAAAATAGTTTAAAATTAGAAGATGAAAAATTAATAAAGGTTGGAGCATTACTTCATAACCTAAGTCCATTAGCTACTATGGACAGAGGTTATAGTATAGTTCAAAAAAACGGAAAAGTAATAAATAGTATAAAAAGATTGAAAACTGAAGATAACATAGATATAGTATTAAAAGATGGAAATTTAGAATGTATAATAGATAAAATTGAAAATAAAGAGGTATAATATGAACTTAACCTATGAAGAAGCTTACAAAAGATTGGAGAGCATTTTAAATGAGCTAGAATCTAAAAATGCTAGCTTAGATGAATCTTTAAGCTTATATGAAGAAGGAATTAGTCTTTATAAACATTGTAATAAGCTTTTGGATGATGCCAAATTAAAAATAAGTAAATTTAATCAATTAGGAATAGAAGAGGATTTTAGAATAGAGGAGGAATAAAAGTGGAATTTAAACAACATTTAAAAGAAAAAGCAAGTTTTATAGAAGATGTACTTAAAGAATATATGCCAAAAGAAGAAGGTTATCAAAAAACTGTTATTGAGGCTATGAACTACAGCTTGAGCGCTGGAGGTAAGAGATTAAGACCAATACTTACATTAGAAGCCTGTAAGGTAGTTGGAGGAAATGAAGAAGAAGCTATACCTTTTGCTATTGCAATTGAAATGATACATACATACTCACTTATACATGACGACTTACCAGCTCTTGACAATGATGATTTAAGAAGAGGAAGACCAACAAATCATAAGGTATATGGAGAAGCAATGGGAATTTTAGCAGGAGATGCTTTACTGAACTATGCTTTTGAAGTTATGCTTGCAGGTTCAATAAATAAAGAAAATCCAGAAAAATATCTAAAAGCTATAAATGAAATTGCTAAAGGTGCTGGAATATATGGAATGATAGGCGGGCAAGTAGTAGATGTAGAAAGTGAAAATAAACAAATTGAAAAAGAAAAATTAGATTATATACATATGAATAAAACTGCGGCAATGATGGTTGGATGTATGAGAGCAGGAGCAACTATAGGTGGAGCAAATTCAGAACAAATGGAAGAAATAACTAAATATGCAAAAAATATCGGATTATCATTCCAGATAGTAGATGATATACTAGATATAGTAGGAGATGAAGCAAAATTAGGGAAAAAAGTTGGAAGTGATATAGAGAATCATAAATCAACATACCCATCTCTTTTAGGATTAGATAAATCTAAAGAAATTGCACATAATTTAATAGATGAGGCAAAGAAGAGTATAGAAAAATTATCTGACAATGTAGATTTTTTAAAGGGATTGGCTGAATATATAGTAGATAGAGAATATTAAAATATACAGCTAAAATCGAGGAGGGAAAAATGGACTTTTTTTCGGAGATTTTTAACAATGGGGCTTTGGGAATAAGTCTTATTGCTTGTTTCTTAGCACAATTCATAAAGATATTTACTGGGAAGGGAAAGAAAATTGAGTTTTCAAGAATACTCATTTCAGGAGGTATGCCTAGTTCTCATAGTTCTTTTGTTACAAGTTTAGCTACAGTGGTAGGTATTGAAAAAGGGTTTAATTCTACTGATTTTGCTATAATTACTGTGCTTGCACTGATTATAATGTATGATGCAGCAGGTGTTAGACGTGCTGTTGGTAAACAAGCTACTATATTGAATCAGATGGTAGCAGACCTTCAACATGGAAAGCATATAGAACAGAAGAAATTAAAAGAATTAATAGGTCACACACCACTAGAGGTTTGGTTTGGAGCTTTACTTGGTATAGTAACAGCTTTAATATTGATGTAAATTTAAAATTTACAAAATAAAAGGTGAGGATAATATGTATAAATATTTAGATAAAGTAGATTCTCCAAAAGATATAAAAAATATGAGCATAGAAGAAATGGATTTACTTGCAAAGGATATAAGAAAATTTTTAGTAAAATCTGTTTCCAAGACAGGAGGACACTTAGCTTCTAACTTAGGTGTAGTTGAGTTAACATTAGCACTTCATAAAGTGTTTGACAGCCCTAAAGATAAAATCGTATGGGATGTAGGACATCAGTCTTATGTTCACAAAATGGTTACTGGAAGAAAAGATTGTTTTGTATCCTTAAGACAATTCAATGGACTAAGTGGTTTTCCAAAGGAGAGTGAAAGTCCTCATGATATTTTCGACACAGGACATAGCAGTACATCTATTTCTGTGGCAACAGGTATTGCCTGTGCTAGAGATATAAAAAAAGAAAACTATAGTGTTATATCTGTAATTGGAGATGGTTCTATAACTGGAGGTATGGCGCTTGAAGCTTTAAATCAATTGGGATATATAAATACTAATATGATAGTAATTCTTAATGATAATGAGATGTCCATAGATAAAAATGTTGGTGGAATGTCTAAATATCTATCAAGTATTATAAGAAATTCAACAGTTGTTAAAATGACAGATGAAGTTGATAAAATTTTAAATGTTACATCGACAGGTGAAATTTTATCTAAGACTGCACATAGATTTAAGGATAAATTAATATATAGTTTTTCTCCTCAAGATTGTTCATTTTTTGATTCATTAGGTATAAAATATTATGGTCCTATAGATGGTCATAATACTAAAGAATTAATAGAAACACTTAGAAAAGCTAAACATAAAAAAGGACCTGTACTTTTACATGTTATTACAAAAAAAGGAAAAGGATATAAATTTGCAGAGGAACAACCTGATAAATATCATGGAGTATCAAAGTTTGATATAAAGACAGGCGTAACATCTTCTAAAGTTAAGTCTATGTCAACTAGTGTTGGTGAAAAATTAGTTGAGATGGCTAGCAAAAACAAAGAAATAGTAGCAATAACAGCTGCAATGCCATCTGGGACAGGATTAAACTTATTTGAAAGTGCTTACCCGAAAAGATATTATGATGTTGGTATAGCTGAACAACATGCAACAGGGTTTGCGGCAGGTCTTGCAAAAAATGGTATGAAGCCTTATTTTGCTGTATATTCGTCATTTTTGCAAAGAGCATATGACCAAGTTATTCATGATGTATGTATAACAAAAAAACCAGTTACTTTTCTTATAGATAGAGCTGGCCTAGTTGGAAATGATGGTGAAACTCATCATGGTATGTTTGATTTAAGTTACTTAAATTCTATTCCAAATATTGTAGTAATGGCTCCGAAAGATACAAGAGAAATGGAACTTATGATGGATTTATCATTAAAATTGGATTCTCCATTGGCAATTAGATATCCAAGAGGAAATAGTTACTATCTAAATAAAGGAGAATACAAAGAAATTAAGTTAGGTAAATATGAGATATTAGATGATGGACAAGATACAGTCATACTTTCTATTGGAAATATGGTGAAACATGCTCTAGAAGCTAAAGAAATATTATTAGAAGAAGGTATAAATCCAACAATAGTTAATGCTAGATTTTTAAAGCCAATGGATGAAGAGCTGTTGCATGCTTTATTTAAGAATCATAAAAATGTAGTTACAGTAGAAGATAATGTTATTACTGGTGGGTTTGGAAGTAGAATAAGTAGATTTATTATAGATAATGGATATAAAGTAAATATACTTAATATAGCAATACCAGAAGAGTTTATAAAACATGGCAATGCAGATGAACTATATAATTTTGTAGGATTATCGCCAAAGTGCATTGCTGATAAAATAAGAAAGTTAGTATAAATAATATTGATTCAATTTAATATAAAATTTAAAATTTGTCACTTAGAATAAATATCGAGTGTGTTACTTTAAGCTACTTTAGTCAATATTAAAGTAGCTTTTAACAGAAAGGTAATTTTATGAAGAAAAGAATAGATTTATTGTTAGTAGAGCAAGGACATTTTGAGAGTAGAGAAAGAGCTAAAAAAGCAATAATGGCTGGGCTAGTTTTTGTTGATAATCAAAGATGTGATAAGGCAGGTACAGAAGTAAAAGAGGAGTGTGCTATAGAAGTAAAAGGAAATCCAATACCATATGTTAGTAGGGGTGGGCTAAAGCTTGAAAAAGCAATGAAAAACTTCGACTTAACTATTGATGGAAAAGTGTGTATGGATATAGGAGCATCTACAGGTGGTTTTACAGACTGTATGCTAAAAAATGGAGCTATAAAAGTATTTTCCATTGATGTTGGTTATGGTCAGCTTGCGTGGAAATTGAGACAAGATGATAGAGTTGTTTGTATGGAAAGAACAAACATAAGGAATGTAACAATAGAAAATACAAAACAATTTGCAGATTTTGCATCAATTGATGTATCTTTTATATCATTGAAACTAGTACTTCCAAAAGCAAAAGAATTAGTTATTCATAATGGAGAAATTGTAGCCTTGATAAAACCTCAATTTGAAGCAGGAAGAGAAAAGGTAGGCAAGAAAGGTGTAGTTAGAGAAAAATCTACACATATAGAAGTTATAAAAATGATTTCTGATTTTTCAGTACAAAATGGATTTGAAATTTTAGGGTTGGATTTTTCTCCAATTAAGGGTCCAGAAGGAAATATAGAATATTTAATTCATTTAAAAAATGGAAATGAAGGATATGAATTTGATAGTGATATGTATGACAAAAAAATAGTAGAAGTTGTTGAGGCTTCTCATAATTTAGAGAAATAGAATAAAAGGGGGCTTAGACTTGATCCTCGAATTATATATGAAAAATTGTGCCTTAGTTGAAGAACTAAGGCTGGGTATTGATAAAAACTTAAATATACTTACAGGTGAAACTGGTTCAGGAAAATCTATAATAATAGATGCACTTGGGCTTTGTCTAGGTGAGAAATATGATAGGTCTTTTCTAAGAAAAGGTACAGATAAGGGACTTGTTGAAGCTATATTTTTCTCAGATAACGTATATCTAAAAAAAGTATTAGATGAAAATGATATAAGTATAGAAGATGATAATTTATTGGTTATAACTAGATTGATATATTCAGATGGGAAAAGTACTGCTAGAGTAAATGGAAGGACTGTTAAAGTATCTTTTCTAAAGGAAATTGCATCTACACTTATAGATATACATGGTCAACATCAAAATCAAGCTTTATTCAATAAGGATACACACTTAAAATTTCTAGACTTATTTGGAGAAAATGAACTAGATAAGTTTAAAGCTGATTATAGAAAAGTATATTACAAATATAGTGAAGTAAAAAGAGCTTTGAATTCTTTAACAGAAAATAAGGATGATATGCAGATTCAACGAGAAATAGATTTATTAAGATTTCAAATAAATGAAATTGAGGCTGCAAATTTAAATAAAAATGAATATGAAGATTTATTAAAGCAAAGAGATGTGTATAGAAATAGTGAAAAGATATATAATAATTTAAACTTAAGTTATAGTAAATTACATAATGGTGAGTATAATGTCATTGACTTGATAGGTATTGCATCTAAAGAGCTTAATGATATATCTAAATATGACAGTGTTTTAAGTGAATACAGTGAAACTATAGAAAGAATAATGTATGAACTACAAGATATATCTAGTGATATAAGAAATTACAAAGATAATATAGATTTTGAGCCTTATGAATTGGAACAGATTGAACTTAGAATTGATGAGATTAATAACTTAAGAAGAAAATATGGAGATAGTATAGAAGCTATATTTGAATATTATGAAAAGACAAAAGATAGATTGGATGAGATATTAAATAGAGATGAAAGAGTTGAACAACTAAAAAATCAATTAATAAAAATAGAAGAAGAGCTAAAAATAAAAGCCATCAAATTGACTAAAGCAAGAAATAAAGTGGCAATTCAATTAGAGGAAATACTTCTTGATGAATTAAAAAGTTTAAATATGAAAAATGTAATGTTCAAAGTTAATTTTGAAGAAAGTTCATTTACCCTAAATGGAATAGATGATATTGAGTTTATGATATCTTTCAATTTAGGGGAAGATATCAAACCTATATATAAAGTTGCATCAGGTGGTGAAATGTCTAGATTTATGTTGGCATTTAAGACTATATTGGCTGATATAGATGATATAGATACTTTAGTGTTTGATGAAATAGATACAGGGATAAGTGGTATAGCTGCACAAATTGTTGGTGAGAAATTGAGTGATATAGCAAAGAAAAAACAAATAATATGTATAACTCATTTACCTCAAATTGCTGCAAATGCAGATACTCATTATTGTATAGAAAAAGATACTTCAAATAATAGAACATTTACAAATGTCAAGAAATTAAATCAATCTCAAAGAAAAAATGAAATTGCAAGACTTATAGCAGGTAATAATATAACAGAAAAAACTATAGAACATGCAAGCGAAATTATTGAAATGGCCAAAAAATGTTAGTGAAAAAGTTTATTTTAAATAGATGTAGAGAATATTTTATCTGAATACTTTACATCTATTTTTTATGATGAAAGTATTTTAAAATATTTAATCTGGATATCAAAAATAAATAAAAATTATAATTTAAATAAATCTTGTATAAACTTGTAACTGTAAAATTTTTAAGTTTTTAAGTATAATATTATGTATTAAGGTAGTAGTGGGGGGATATTAAATGAATAAAAAAAATACTATGTACTTAATTTTTATAATCATAGTTATTATAGTATTAGGGTATATTTTATTAGCTATTAATAGTATCAAAAATAATCTTAACACTTCTAATGATAAATTAGATTATTTATCACGAGAAATTATGAATACTAAGTCAGACATTAGCAATACAATTAATGAGGAAATGTCCAAAAGCTATATAACAAAAAGCATTGATTTAAAAGTTAAAAAATTAGAAAAAGACGAATGTGTAATTGATGTGGATACACAATTGAGTAAACTTGGTAAGGATGGAAAAGTTTTCTTTATGTATAAAGCAGATAGTGATAAATGGAATGAGATTGAGATGACAAAGCATGGAGAATTATCATATATTTGTGAAATAAAAATAACTACAGGTAGTGAATATGATTATAAAGTAGTTACAAGTGGTACAATATCTGAAAGCTCAGATGTTCAAAAATTGACTAAGTCTGATTATATGCCTGAACCACCTGTATTTAATTATGGAATAAGGGACAACAAGGAATACTTTATTGAAATATTGGAAAACAGCAATCTACTTAATCATGAAAGTGAAAAATCAAAAAATAAAGTTTATAATAATATCAAGTTAAAAAATGTAGATATTATTGTAAATGAAGGTAAAGGAGATACTGTATATAAAGCGAAGTCTGATAAAGTATCAAATGATAGTGAAGATGATAATATAGATAGAAAGCAAGTAAATTATGAGGCTACTTTTCCTAAAAAGGATATTGATGATATAATTTATATTAAAGCAAAGCTTACATACAATAATGGCGTAGAATATATAAAAGATATAACTGAAGATATAAGTATTGATTTGGAAGACTTAGAGAAATAAATATATTCAAAATAATTTAATCAGTAAAATAGAGTATAAATAAAATATATATAATTTTATTTATACTCTATTTTTTTATTTATAATTTTAACTCCATGTATCTAGCCCCTTCAATTGGATTATAAGTGTAAGGGTCTATATCATAAAAACCAATTTTTTCGTATAAACCTTGAGCACTTTTCATGCTTGGAAGAGTATCTAGTCTCATATATGTATATCCAATCTTTTTAGCTTCTTCTACGATTTCTTCTAATAATATTTTTCCTATTTTAAGTCCTCTAAATTTATCTCTTACATATAACCTTTTTAATTCACATACTTTATCTTCAAGTTTTTTTAATGCAACACAACCTGCTAAATTTTCATCAACAAATGCTAGTATTAATGAACCTGAAGGTTTTTCATATTTTCCTGGAAGTGTTTTTAATTCATTATTAAAGTCTTGGAAACACAAATCTATATTCAATGAATTTGAATATTCAGTAAATAAAATCTTTACATTTTCAAGATTTTCTAAATCATTTGCTTCGACAAATTTTAAAATTACATTTTGAGTCATTTTGTTTATCATTATATAAATATATTTATATAATGACTTCACCTCCTTGATAGGTATATATTTTTGTTAATATCAATTAAATTTTAATACCATTACCTTTTCTCCACCATAGTCAAGTTCTCCATTAAACTCAAATCCAAAGCTTTTGTAAAGTCCAATAGCCATTTTGTTGTTATCGAATATACTAAGGTATAACTCATTACAATTATATTCATTTTTAAGATGATTTATAAGGAAATTTAAGGATGCTTTTCCATACCCTTTGCCTTGATACTTTGAGTCAATCATGAATCTATCAAGCCAAACTCTGTCATCTTCTAGGCGACCGTACATAGCAAATCCTATCAGTATATTGTCATCATATATTCCAACAGGTATCCAAGCTGTTATAAACTTAGACTCAGCAATAGAAAGTGCATTGCTTTCTATATAATCTAATTGATTTTTATCTACAGACAAATTGACTAAATAATGCCAATTATTTATGTCTGCAATTCTTACATTTAATTTCAAAATATTACCGCCCTTCAAACTTTTTACTACAATATAATACTACCATATTATAGGCTAAAAAGCACTTAGTAAGATATACAACGAGGTTTTTAAATGAATAAATTTTTACGAAAAAGGAATTATAAATACATAATAATACAGCATAGGAGTAGATGAATATATGAACAAAATAAATAAGAATTTCAAAAATATTTGGATAATATTAGGAGCTGTATCGATTTTTATGATGGTTATAATTTTTCAAAATAAAAATTGTAATACGAATAATGAGACCCCAATAGAAACTTTTACAATTAAGAATCATGATAAAAAATATGTATATCCACTTGGAAATATAATTGGAGTGAAAGCAAATACAGATGGTGTATTGGTTTTAGGATACGAGGAAGAGGATGTAGATTATATTGGAGGCATACAGATTGGCGACAATATAGTAAAAATAGATAATAAAAAAATAAAAGATAGTCAGGATGTATCAAAGATTTTAAATGAAGCTAAAAAAAGTAAAATAGAAGTGACTTTTGAAAGAAAAAATAAATATAAAACAGAGACAATAGAAACTAAAAAAGAAAATGGTAATTATAAACTTGGATTATGGGTAAGAGATAAGATATCTGGAATTGGAACTATGACTTTTTATGACCCTAATATGGAAAAATTTAAAGCAATTGGTCATGCTATAAAAGATTCGGACACTAATGAACTATTAAAGATTAAGCAAGGCTATATATATAAACCAGAAAAACTAAAAATAGTAAAAGCCAGTAATGAAAAAGTAGGTAGAATAAAAGGGGATTTTAATGATGGTAATCTGATGGGAAATTTTTCGAATAACTCAGAATTAGGTATAAGTGGTAATATTACAGAAAAACAAAATAAAGAATTTAATTTAGCAAATAAAGAATTACAATTAATTGAGGTTGGAAGACCTCAAGATGTAAAAATAGGGGATGCAATAATTCTTTTTGAAGACAAAAACAAAAATATAACAAGCTATGATATAAAAATAGAAAGTATAGTATATGATAAAGGAAATTATAGAGATATGGTAATAAAAGTTGTAGATAATAAGTTATTGGAATACACAGGGGGGATTGTACAAGGGATGAGTGGGGCTCCAATAATACAAAATAATAAAATTATTGGTGCAATAACTCATGTTTTTAGAGATAATCCGAAAAAAGGATATGGTATTTTTATAGATGAAATGATAAAATTGTAGGTGAGGCATTAAAAAATTTTATTATTTTATCACTTATCTAGGAGGAATATAATTTTGAAGTGTCGAATATGCTTTAGAGTAGATAATTAGGAAGCAATTTGTGTAAAAAGTTTAGTTTTCTGTAATAAGAAGATGTTTTTTAATGGGGGGATTTTTAGTGGAAAAAATCAAAATAGTTTTAGCAGACGACAATAAGGATTTTTGTCAGGTATTAAAAGAGTATTTGTCTAATGAGGATGATATCGAAATATTAGGCATAGCTAAAGATGGGATTGAAGCATTAGATTTAGTAAAAAAGACACAACCAGATTTATTAATATTAGACGTAATAATGCCGCATCTGGATGGATTAGGTGTAATTGAAAAATTAAATACTATGGATATACCTAAAATGCCAAAAATAATAGTACTATCAGCAGTAGGTCAAGATAAGATAACTCAAAGCGCAATAAATCTAGGAGCAGATTACTACATAGTAAAGCCGTTTGATTTTGTTGTGTTTATAAACAGAATTAGAGAACTAGTTTCTAATAGAGTTACTCAAGTAGAGCCAAAGCCTAGACCAGTTCAAGAAACTCAAATGACAAGAAGTGATTTTGTTAAAAATGTAGGTAACATAGAAACAGAAATCACGAATATAATACATGAAATAGGAGTACCAGCTCATATAAAAGGATATTTATATCTAAGAGAAGCTATAAAAATGGTCATTGAGAATGTTGAACTTTTAGGTGCAGTAACAAAAGAGTTATATCCAAGTATAGCTAAAAAATTCAATACAACACCAAGTAGAGTTGAGAGAGCAATAAGACATGCTATAGAAGTTGCATGGAGTAGAGGAAAAGTTGACACAATAAATCAACTATTTGGATATACGGTACACAATACTAAAGGAAAACCAACTAATTCAGAATTTATAGCAATGATTGCTGATAAATTAAGATTAGAACATAGTATGGTTAAATAAATAGACAGAAAAAGTAAGACCTTTTAATAAAGGTATTGGCAATAAATATGCATTACAAACAGCAAAACGGTATAACCAATAGGGTTATACCGTTTTGCTGTTTTAATATATAATAAAAACTTTATTTTTTCTTTATTATTTGTTTAATATAATTTTATTATACTATGGCCATAGTATGTACCTTTGTCAATTGTAGATTAATACTGACTTGTTTTTTAATATAAAAACATACCTTAACAAGTTGAAACATTAATTTTTAAAGTATATTGTAAAAAATGTTAAATAAAAAAATCATAAAATATAGTGTTATAAGGATTAAAGATGTAGGACAAACTTAAAACATTTATTTTATTGTTAAGTAATGCTATAATATAATGTGATTTTAATAATGATAGTGGAGGTTTAAAAATGAGAGTCGAGGCCCCTATAAAAGTAGATCGAAAAACTAAAAAGCTTGCTAAAAGAGTTGAAAGTGGGGAAATAGCAGTTATAAATCATATAGACATAGATGAAGTTGCTGCAAACTCTTTGGTAGAAGCCAAAATAAAACTTGTCATAAATGCGGCGCCTTCTATAAGTGGTAGATATCCTAATAAAGGTCCAGGAATATTAACTGAGAATAATATCTTAATAATTGATAATATTGGAGAAGAATTATTTGAAGAATTAAAAGAAGGACAGACTATAGAAGTTATAGATGGAAAGATATATAGAGAAGGACAATTTTTAGGTGCAGGTGAAGTTTTAGATAAGTATGAAGTTTCGTATCAAATAAAGGCTGCTTATGAAAACTTAGCCGTAGAATTAGATAGATTTATAGACAATACTATAGATTATGCTAAAAAAGAAAAAGGATTTATACTTGGTGAAGTAGAAATTCCAAAAGTACAAACTAATTATGCAAATAAGCATGTATTAATAGTTGTAAGAGGTCAGGACTATAAAGAAGATTTAAGTACAATGCTTTCATACATAGAAGAGGTAAAACCTGTTCTAGTTGGTGTTGATGGAGGCGCAGATGCTTTAATTGAGTTTGGATATACTCCAGATGTAATTGTAGGAGACATGGATAGTGTAAGCGATGAAGCTTTAAAAAAAGCTAGTGAAATAGTAGTACATGCTTATACAGATGGTAGAGCGCCAGGCCTTAAGAGAGTTCAAGAACTAGGTTTAGATGCAGTTGTATTTCCTGCACCAGGAACTAGTGAAGATATAGCTATGCTTATTGCATATGAGTATAAAGCAGAGTTAATAGTAGCAGTGGGTACACATTCAAATATGATTGATTTCCTTGAAAAAGGAAGAAAGGGAATGGCAAGTACTTTTTTAGTTAGACTAAAGATAGGTTCTAAGCTTATAGATGCTAAAGGAGTTAACTTGTTATATAGAAGTAAGCTAAAGATAAAGTACATATGGGCATTAATAGCAACAGCCTTATTTCCTGTGTTGGTAGTTGCATCATTGTCACCAGGAGTTCAACAATTTATACAGTTAATGCAATTGAAATTTAAAGTATTATTACAGATGTAAATTTTAGGAGGATAAATATGCATATTAATATGAAATATTATATAGTCACTATTGGTGCTATATTTATAGCTTTGGGTATAGGCATGTTAGTAGGATTTAATTTAAATAATAATCAACAATTAAGTGAGCAACAAGCAAATATAATAAATGACTTGGATGATAAATTTAATATTTTAAAAGAAAAAAATGATAAACTTGATGTAGATTTAGCAAAGGTAAATAAAGATTATGAAGAAGCAATTAATTTTATAAATAAAAATGTGGACAAGGTTTTAATTGGTTCATTAAGTGGAAAAAGTATAGGAATAATATCAGCTAATGAAAATGATGATTATACAAAAAATATAGAAGATATAATAAACAAGTCTAATGGTAGTGTTGCATTTAACATAGTGTTAAAAGAAAATATAACAAATCCAGAAAAATTAAAAGAAATCTCAAGTAAATTAGGTGCAGAAATTAAAAATACAAATGATGCAGTTAATTATATAATTGATACTTTGAAAAAGGAAGATGCAAGTGACATTTTAACATATCTTCAAGAACTAGATGTAATAAAATTTAACTCTATTGGTGACACATATCTAAAATATGAATCTGTTGTAATCGCTGGTGGAAATGATGCAAAAGATAAGACAAAACAATTTGACAAAATAGAAAAATTTTTAGTTTCAAAAATAAAATCAGAAAATAAATATTTAGTAGAAGTTCAAAATACAGGAGTTAAAACTTCTTATGTAGAATTATATTCTAAAAATAAAGTTGCAACTATAGATAATATAGATGAAGGTGTAGGAAGTGTATCTCTAGCTATGCTTTTACAACAAGGTAATATAGTTGGTAATTTTGGTAGATTAGATACTGCAACTTCATTGTTGCCATCTATTAAATAGAAATAATTTTAAGGAGAGAAAAAATGGATTCTTATATAAGTATAATAATACCAGCTTATAATGAAGAAAGTAGAATAAACTATACATTAGAAAGTATAGTTGGAATTAAAGAAATAAATGAAATAGTAGTTGTAGATGATGGTTCAACAGATAATACTGCTAAGGTTGTATCTGAATTAAAGAATGAAAAGATTAAATTTTTTAAGTTAGATAAAAACAGAGGTAAAGGATATGCTTTAAACTATGGGCTTAAAGTATCAATGAAAAGTGCAAATATTATAGGATTTTTGGATGGAGATTTAGGCAGTTCTGCTAAAGAAATTGAAAAGTTAATTGTACCAATATTAAATGGTGAAGCTGATGTTACTATAGCAAAGTTTCCTCCTGCAAAGAAAAAAGGAGGTCTGGGATTTGTAAAAGGTTTAGCTAAAAATTCTGTTTTTGAGATGACAGGAGTTGAGCTAGATGCAACTCTGTCAGGTCAAAGAATATTTAAAAGAGAAGTTTTAGAAAAATTTGATGAAATACCTTTTGGATATGGTGTTGAAGTTGGAATGACGATTGATATACTAAAGTATGGTTTTAAAATTAAAGAAGTATTAGTAAACATGACTCATAATGAAACTGGCAGAAATTTAAAAGGATTTGTTCATAGAGGTAAGCAGTATTATCATATAAAAAAGGTTTTAGGACAAAAAAAGAAAGAATGGAGGTAATATCTTAGTGAAAGATTATATACTTTATACCATTTTATTATTAACAGGATTATTTGGAACCTATGCTGCAATACCACTATTTAAAAATTTATTGATAAATGGAAATATACTTAGACCAAACTACAATAAAGATATGATACCAGTAAGTATGGGAATTGTATTTTTACCTATGCTTGTGATTAATGGAATAATACTTGCATTTTTTACTACAGAATATATAGATTTAGCATATATATTTATGTTTATGTTTGGCATGATATCCATGTTTTTTGCAGGAATACTAGATGATGTTATTGGAAATAGAGATGTAAGTGGTCTAAAAGGTCACTTTAAAAGTTTATTCAAGGGAAGTCTTACAACTGGAGGCTTTAAGGCGTTGTTTGGTGGATTTGTAGGACTTATAGTTTCTGTGTCTATATCAAAAGACATAATAGATATAATAGTAAATACATTAATAATAGCTCTATCAACTAATTTAATGAATCTTTTAGATTTAAGACCAGGAAGAGCAATAAAAGCATATTTATTTATAATGGTGATTGTATTTTTAACATTGACAGGATTTATTCAAGTTCTTCCACTACTTATAGTTCCAAATGTGCTTGCATACTTTAATTATGATTTAAAGGCAAGAGCAATGATGGGAGATACTGGTTCAAATGTTCTTGGAATGTCTATTGGAATTTTAATTTCTTTTGGATATCCATTTAATATCAGACTGGGATGGTTAATATTTGTAGTTATTATGCATATATTTACTGAAAAATACTCATTGACTAAAATAATAGAAAAAAATAAATTATTAAATTTTATAGATAAGTTGGGAAGGTAGCATTATGATAAGCAAAAGAGTGGGGATTGTTGAATCAATTGTAAGTCAAACTGAAACGCTGGATGATATAAGAGTAAATATAAATGGAGAAATACAAAGAGCATATAATTATCCAAAACTATCTGGGGTAGTATATATAGGAGACGAAGTAGTTTTAAATACAACAGCAGTAGAGCTAAGTCTAGGAACTGGTGGATACCATTTTGTAATAACTAATTTAAACAATTTAGAATCTAGTTTAATTGAAGGTGGTCATATAATGAAACTTAGATATACACCACTTCAAATAAAGGTAGATTCTGTTGAGGAACAAGAAAGCATTTATCATGATAAATTTGGTGATTTTACAGAGTTAGAAGACCTTCCTGTAGTAGTAGGGACTCTTCATAGCATGTTAACTCCATTTGCAGCTTCATTTAAAAGAAATAACCCTAATAAGAAATTAGTATATATAATGACTGACGGGGCATCTCTTCCAATTTATTTAAGTAAAAATGTAGACACTTTAAAAGGAAAAAAATTAATAGATAGTACAATAACTATAGGAAATGCATTTGGGGGAGACTATGAGTGTATAAATATATACACTGCATTGATTACAGCAAAAGAAATATTAAAAGCCGATGTAGTATTTGTAAGTATGGGGCCAGGAATAGCTGGTACAGGTACTAAATATGGATTTACAGGAATTGAACAAGGTCCAATTCTTGATGCTGTAATAAAGCTTGGAGGAAGAGCAATAGCAATTCCAAGAATTAGTTTTGCTGACAAACGAGAAAGACATCAAGGTATTTCACATCATAGTATGACTGTATTTGAAGAAATTGTAAATGTAAATATAGATATACCAATAACTATATATGATGATGAAAAATTAAAATTTATAAAAGAACAAGTTAAATCTAGTGGTTTGGATAAAAAGCATAATATAATTTATATAGATAATAATAAAACGAAAGAGGATTTAGACTATTTTAATCTAAAAGTAAAAAGTATGGGAAGAAACTATGAGCAAGATGAGGCATTTTTCAAAGCTGCAAGTACAGCAGCATATTATTTAATGGAGGTTTAAGATGGTATTAGAAGAAAAAACTATTAGTAGTGATAGAGTTTATACAGGTAAGGTAATTACTTTAAAGGTCGATACTGTTGAAATTCCAGGACAAGGATATCAAAAAAGGGAATTAGTAGAAGTTGGTGGTGCAGTAGGAATAGTTGCAATTACAGATGATAATAAAGTTGTATTAGTGAAGCAATTTAGAAAACCTATAGAAAAACCAATTTTTGAAATTCCAGCTGGTAAGTTAGAAAAAAATGAAAGTCCCAAAGAATGTGCTGAGAGGGAGTTAAAAGAAGAAACTGGATATAGTGCAAAAAATATTAAACTAATACATAAATTTTTCACTTCAGCAGGTTTTTCTAATGAGATAATGTTTGTATATTTGGCAACAGGTCTTACTCCAGGAGAAAATAATCTAGATGCAGATGAATTTTTAGATGTTTACGAAGTTGAGCTTGAAGAAGCCTATAATATGGTATTAAAAAATGACGTTGAGGATGCAAAAACTTCTATTGGATTATTATTAGTAAAAGATATGTTTAAAAATTAATATTTATAAAAATGAATAACCCCTTGTCCTACAGCATATTATTTTATAAAGGACAAGGGGGAATAAAATTGAGAAAAACATATAGAAAAAATGATTTTAGAGAATTAAATAGACAAATAATTATTATAGGATTGTTGTTTATGATGTCTATTGTTATTGGGTCCTATATAAATAAAATATTACCAGGTTCTAGTGATAATATTTTAAACAATATAAATCCTGCTGTAGAGTATTATAATCTGAATATAAATGTAAAAGATACAGTTCTACAAAATTTAAAGTCAGATACAATATTTATGGGCTCGATAGCTCTATTAAGCCTATTTGTAGTAACAATTCCAGCAGTATTAGTAATTTTTGTGTTAAAGGGAATGTCAATTGGATATACAATAAATAGTTTTATATTGGCATTAAAACTTAAGAGTGCAAAAATGATTTTAATAATATTATTTAAAAATTTGGTTATTATTCCATGTGCAATCATATTAACATTAATTAGTTTAAGCTATTTTAAAGAGATGGTTTATGAATTTAAAAAGAAAAATAGAAGAAATATGCAGTTTTTAATTAAGAGGTACATACTAAATATTATAATTATAATAGCACTATCATTGGGGTTGCAATTAATATTAAATACTGTAAGTATTGGTATTATTAAGTTCCTAGTTAAATAAAGGAGTTTATAATGGATATTATAGAGGAATATATAGATTACATAAAAGATAAAAAAAAATTATCAGAAAACACAGTGGCATCATACTTTATGGATATAAAAAAATATATGGAATATATAAATCAAAAAAGCATTAAACTAGTAGATATAGTAGAAAATGATATTATAAGTTATTTAATAAAGTTGGAAAAAGATAATGTATCAATAGCTACAATAGCAAGGATGATATCATCTATAAAATCTTTTCATGA
This sequence comes from Clostridioides sp. ZZV14-6009, assembly GCF_020658095.1. Lineage (NCBI taxonomy): Bacteria > Bacillati > Bacillota > Clostridia > Peptostreptococcales > Peptostreptococcaceae > Clostridioides > Clostridioides sp. ZZV14-6009. Next base: position 437,525 of record NZ_JAGWDG010000002.1, on the reverse strand, counting down.
TTATTTATTTTTAAATCATGTATGTACAAATAATCCTGCAAAGGATATAAAAAAACCTAAGGTAAAAAAAGAAAATATAAATATACTTACAGAAGAAGAAATTGAAAGATTATTAAATTTTCCTAAGTTAACAACACCTAAATTAATTAGGGACAAGGCTATTTTTGAAGTATTATATGGTACAGGTATAAAAGTATCAGAACTAGTAGATATGAATGTAGACGATGTTGACTTGGATATTGACTATATATATTGTAGTTCATGTTGTAAAAGTCAAAGAGTTATACCACTCTGTGATATTACAAAACTTTATTTAGAGAAATATTTAAAAGAAGCAAGACCTAAAATAGCTGTAGAAGGTGAAAAGTCATTATTTGTAAGTTCATTAGGACAAAGGTTTACACGACAAGGTCTTTGGAAAGTTATAAAAAAATATTCTAATTTAGCTAATATAGATAAAAACATAAATCCTACAATGCTTAGACATTCATTTGCGATTCACCTTTTGAATGAAGGTGCTAACATTGCTGTTGTAAGTAAAATCTTAGGAAATGTTAACTTGTCTAGTTTACAAGTATATTTAAACCACATAGATAAAAACGTGAGAAGAGAAATAAAAGAAAAACATCCTAGAAATGATATTGATATAGAGTTACAAAAAGTAGAAGCTAAATAGACTGTATAGCAAATTTTATAATTTAAAAGGAGCATATTTATATGAGCAGAGTAATTTGGATTGTAATTGATAGTGTTGGAATAGGAGCATTACCTGACGCTGAAAATTTTGGAGACAGTAAGGATGTAAGTACTCTTGGAAATATATTTAAAGAATATCCAGATATACAAATTCCTAATATGATAAAATTAGGTATAGGAAATATAGATGGTGTAGATTTTTTTGAAGATGAAAAAGAGCCAATAGGATGTTTTGGAAAATGTAAGGAAATGTCTCAAGGAAAAGATACTACTACTGGTCACTGGGAAATGACTGGGATAATAGTTGATAAACCCTTTAAAACATTTGAGCATGGATTTTCAAAAGAAATTATAGAAGAGTTTGAGAAAAAAACTGGAAGAAAAGTAGTAGGAAATAAGCCAGCTTCAGGTACTGTGATAATTGATGAATATGGAGAACATCAAATAAAAACTGGAGATGTAATAGTATATACTTCAGCTGATAGTGTATTTCAAATAGCAGCTAATGAAGAAGTGATTCCATTAGAAGAGTTGTACAGTATGTGTAAAATAGCTAGAGAAATAATGATGGGTGATAATGCAGTTGCTAGAGTAATTGCTAGACCATTTATAGGTAAAAAAACAGGTGAATTTGTTAGAACTTCAAATAGAAGAGATTATTCACTAGACCCATTTGAACCAACTGTACTTGATAATATAAAAGAATCAGGTCTTGAAGTTTTAGCTGTTGGAAAAATAGAAGATATTTTTAATGGTAAAGGAATTACAGAAGCTATTCATACTAAAAGTAATATGGATGGAGTAGATGAAACTTTAAAATATATGAAACAAGACAATAAAGGCTTGATATATTCAAACCTTGTTGATTTTGATTCAAAATACGGTCATAGAAGAGACCCAGAAGGATATAAGAAAGCACTTGAAGAGTTTGATAATAGACTTCCTGAGATAATGAGCAGTATGAGAGAAGACGATATTCTTATAATTAATGCAGACCATGGAAATGACCCGACATATAAAGGTACAGACCATACAAGAGAATATATTCCAGTAATGATTTATGGTAGTAAGGTTAAAAAAGGATTTAATTTAGGAATAAAAGATACTTTTGCTGATATTGGAGCAACTGTTGCAGATATACTGGATGTAAAATTGCCTAAACATGGAGTGAGTTTTAAAACAGATTTATTTTAAATATTAAATAGAAAATAACTATATTAAAGTAATAAAAATTAGCTTAATAGAATGAATGGAGGGATTGGAATGTTTGAAAAGATAGAACAAAGTAGTAAATTTATAAATTCTAAAATTAATATAAAACCTAAGATTGGTCTGATATTAGGTTCTGGACTTGGTGATTTAGCAAATGATATAGAAGATTCTGTCATAATTAAATATAGCGAAATTCCAAATTTCCCTGTTTCAACAGTAGAAGGACATGCTGGGCAACTTGTTATTGGAAAGCTTGCAGGAAAAGAAGTAATTGCTATGCAGGGAAGATTTCATTATTATGAAGGTTATTCTCAAAAAGAAGCTACTTTTCCAGTTAGAGTTATGAAAGCTCTTGGAGTCGAAATTCTTGTAGTAACTAATGCTGCTGGTGGCGTAAATAAACAATTTAAACCAGGGGATTTGATGATTATAAGAGACCATATAAATTTTAGTGGGAGTAATCCATTAGTAGGAAAAAATGATGATAGACTTGGAGATAGATTTCCAGATATGTCAGATGCCTATTCATGTAAATATGTAGATATAGTTAAAGAGTGTGCTAAAGAATACAATATAGATGTAAAAGAAGGTGTATATATGTTCTTTAGTGGACCTAATTATGAAACACCAGCAGAAGTAAGAATGGCTCAAATATTGGGGGCTGATGCAGTTGGAATGTCAACAGTTCCAGAAGTTATAGTAGCAGCACATTCTAATATTGATGTTATTGGTATATCTTGTATAACTAATATGGCTGCTGGTATTTTAAATCAACCATTAAGTCATGAAGAAGTTATACAAACTACTCAAAAAGTTAAATCAGAATTTTTGAACTTAGTTAAGAGCACAGTTAAGAATTTATAGAGGATTTAAGTAAATTTATTATAAAATAGACAATGTACAATTTGAAAATAATTAATAATGAGCTGTCTTGATATAGAAAAGTATTTCTAATAAGAGACAGTTTTTTATAATATTATAATATATAAATATATTTATAAATTTAAAAATCTATTTACATTATTACAGATTAGAATGGAGATTTCAAGTATGAGAATGTATGATATTATAAAAAAAAAGAGAGATAATTTAGAACTTAGTAAAGAAGAGATAAATTACTTTATAGAAAACTATTCTAAAGGAGATATACCTGACTATCAGGCTTCTGCACTATTAATGTCTGTTTATTTAAATAAGATGAATAAACAAGAGACTGTATATCTTACAGAAGCAATGATGCACTCTGGTGATATGATAGAGCTATCAGATATCGAGGGTATAAAAGTAGATAAACACAGTACGGGTGGTGTCGGAGATAAGACTACAATAGCTCTTATACCTTTAGTTGCTTCATGTGGAGCACCTGTTGCAAAAATGTCTGGCAGAGGTCTTGGACATACTGGAGGAACTATTGATAAATTGGAAGCTATATCAGGTTTTTCTACAGAAATGGATATAAACAAATTTATCGATTCTGTAAATAAGCATAAAATAGCAGTTTGTGGTCAAAGTGCAAAGGTAGCAATTGCAGATAAAAAAATATATGCTCTTAGGGATGTTACAGCAACTGTAGATAATATATCATTGATAGCATCTAGTGTAATGTCTAAAAAGCTAGCTTCAGGAGCTGATGCAATCGTATTAGATGTGAAAACTGGAAGTGGAGCATTCATGAAGACTTTAGAGGAGTCTTTTGAATTGGCAAAGGCTATGGTTGATATAGGTGTTGGTATGAATAAAGATACCATAGGAATTGTGACAGATATGGATGAACCTTTAGGATTTGCTGTTGGTAACTCTTTAGAGGTTATAGAAGCAATTGAAACTTTAAAAGGAAATGGACCAAAAGACCTTGTTGAATTATGTGAAGTTTTAGGAGCATATATGCTAGTTTTAGCAAAAGTTGCATGTAATTTTGATGATGGCATTGAAAAGATACGAGAATCAATAGAATCTGGTAGAGCCATAGATAAACTTAAAGAGTTCATAGAAAATCAAGGTGGAAATAAAGATATAGTTGATGATTATTCTTTATTTAAAGAATCAAAGTATAAGTATCCAATCAAATCAGATAAATCTGGATATATAAGTAAGATTAAAGCAGAAGATATAGGCATATCAGCTATGATTCTTGGAGCTGGTAGAGAAACTAAAGATGATATTCTAGATTTATCAGCAGGAATAATTTTAGAAAAAAAAGTTGGAGATTATGTAAAAGAAGGTGAAGTTTTAGCATATATGTACTATGATGATGATAAAAAACTTACATTAGCAAAGGATAGATTCGTCAATTCATATTCTATTGTAGATGAAAAAATAGAAAAAAATAAATTAGTATATGGTATTGTAACTAAAGATGAAATTAAAAAGTTTTAGAAAATTTTAGAAAAAGTGATTATAAAAAGCCTAACATGTCAAAAATAGTGTTAGGCTTTTTATTTTTTTGAAAAGCTTGAGAAGTAATAAATATATAATAATAAAAATATATTTTAAAGTATTTTTTTATAATATAAATAAGTTTATTCGACAAGATGATTGAAAATTACAGTGCTTAGCTTTATAATAGAAAATGGACAAATATACATAAGGAGTAGATTATATTATGAATTTTAAAAAAAATAGATTGAAAATAGTAGCATTAATAGTTGTTATTTTAATTGTTGTGGTAGGTATATTTGTGTCTATGCAAATAGGTCCTTATGATAAAAATAACAAAGAAGATGTAATTATTGAAATTCCAAGTGGAGCATCAGTTGGAAAAATATCTGACATACTATATGAAAATAAATTAATAAAAAATGAATTATTGTTTAAATTGATAGTAAAAGTGAGTAATAAGGCTCCATCTATAAAATCAGGAACATATTTACTTAATCAATCGTATTCAAATAATGATATAATAAGCCTTTTAGCTTCAGGAAAAATATATCATGATGGTGTAAAAGTAACTATTCCAGAAGGTTCTACATCTAAAGAAATTATATCAATATTAGTAAATAAAAATTTAGGAGATAAAACCACTTTTGAAAATCTAATAAAAAAACCTAAAGAGTTTTATGACAAGTTTGAATTCTTGAAAGAAGATGGAATAACTTCTTTAGAGGGATTTTTGTATCCAGAAACTTATTATTTTAATTCAAAGAAACAATCAGAGGAAGATATTTTAAGTGAAATGTTGAGGGTGTTTGATAGTAAATATACAGACAAATTTAAAAAGAAACAAAAAGACTCAAAGATGACTCTTCAAGAAGTAATGGAGATGGCTTCAATAATTGAAAAAGAAGCTGTACTTGATAAAGATAGACCAATAATAGCAAGTGTATTTTACAATAGACTTAAAGTAGGTATGCCTCTTCAATCAGATGCAACAATACAATATATATTTGAAGAAAGAAAGAAAATTGTAACTTATAATGATTTAAAAATTGATTCACCATATAATAGTTACAAAAACAAAGGATTACCTCCTACACCAATATCAAATCCTGGTATAAAATCTATTGAGGCAGCACTTTACCCAGATAAAACAGATTACTTGTATTTTGTAGCAAAGATTGATGGAGGAAATAACTATAGTACAAACTATCAAGACCATTTAAAATATGTTAAAGAGTACAAGGAAGCGAGAGATAAACAAGGTAAAGATACAAAAACAACAAATAATGAAAATACCAAAAAATAAACAATGATTATAAAAAGTCTAACAGGGTAAGAATAATGTTGGGCTTTTTTATTGAAAATTGTTATTCTTAGATTTATAATAAAGAAAGTGTAAATATACAGAGCAATATGAATTTAAAAAATAATAAATTAAGACAAAATTTTAATGTTTATTATTTTAGGGAGTGTTTTTATGAGTAATATAGTTAATGACTTGGTTGAAGATTATATAAGAGTAACATTAAAGGAAAAAGAAGGACTTTTAAAAGATTTGGAAATTTATGCTGAGGAAAATAGTGTTCCTATAATACACAAAGAAGTTTCAGATTTATTAAAAGTTTTATTAAAGATTCAAAAGCCAAAAAGAGTTTTAGAAGTAGGGTGTGCAATTGGTTATTCCTCTATTTTCTTTGCAACAATCATAGGAAAAGATGCAGATATAATAACTGTTGAAAGAAGCGAAAAAATGATAGAAAAAGCAAAAGAAAATATAAAATTAGCTGGTTTTGAAAATAACATAACTATACTAGAAGGAGATGCAGAAGAAAAATTGAGTCAAATCCAAGGTGAATTTGACCTTATATTTATAGATGCAGCAAAAGGTCAATACAAGCTATTCTTTGATTTAGTTATAGATAAACTAAAAGATGGCGGATTATTAGTTTCTGATAATATTTTATATAAAGGAATGGTTGCACATGATGATTTTGTTGTAAGAAGAAAGAAAACCATAGTAAAAAGAATGAGAAATTATTTAGATTATATATGTAATTGTGATTATTTGAGTACATCATTGATACCAATAGGAGATGGTGTAGCATTAAGTTATAAAGAAAGTAAAAGAGGTGACGTAGATGGAATTAAATAAAGTTGAACTTTTAGCTCCAGCAGGTGATTTGGAGAGATTAAAAATAGCTATAACATATGGAGCAGATGCTGTTTATATAGGTGGAGAAATCTTTGGAATGAGGTCTGCTGCAAAAAACTTTAGTAAAGAAGATATGGCAGAAGGTGTAGCTTTTGCACATGAGAGAGGGAAAAAGGTATTTGTAACAGTAAATATAATCCCTCACAATGAAGATTTTCTACAATTAGAAGCTTATTTATTGGAGTTAGAAGAGATAGGAATAGATGCAGTTATAATAGCTGACCCAGGTGTTCTTAGTGTAATTAAAAAAGTAATTCCAAATATGGAAATACATTTAAGTACACAAGCAAATACAACTAATTATCTTAGTGCCAATTTTTGGTATGAACATGGAATAAAAAGAGTTGTAGTGGCAAGAGAATTATCATTTGATGAAATATCTGAAATAAGAGCTAAGACACCTTTAGATATGGATATAGAAGCTTTTATGCATGGAGCTATGTGTATTTCTTATTCAGGAAGATGTTTGATAAGTAATTATATGACTGGAAGAGATGCAAACAAAGGTTCTTGTGCTCAATCTTGTAGATGGCAATATCATTTAGTTGAAGAAAAAAGACCAGGAGAATATTTCCCTATATATGAAGATGAAAGAGGCACATTCTTTTTTAACTCAAAAGATTTGTGCATGATAGAATACATACCAGAATTAATTAAATCTGGTATAACAAGCTTAAAAATAGAAGGAAGAATGAAGACATCATATTATGTTGCAACAGTTGTAAGAGCATATAGAATGGCAATAGATGAATTTTATAAGGACCCTGAGAACTGGAAATTTAATCCTATTTGGATGGAAGAGTTAAAGAAAGGTAGCCATAGACATTTCACATCAGGTTTTTACTTGAATAAACCAACAACAGAAGACCAAAATTATCAATCAGCATCATATGTTAGAAACTATGATTTTATAGGTATAGTTAGAGAGACAGAGGATGAAAATGGGATTATTGTAGTTGAACAGAGAAATAAAATGTGTGTTGGTGATGAAATAGAAGTTATGGGACCATATAAAGAAACTATGTTTACTAAAATAGAAGAAATGTACAATGAAGAAGGAGAGCCTATAGAATCAGCTCCTCACCCTAGACAGATAGTTAAGTTAAAACTATCTGTAAAAGTTGAGAAAGATTATATGCTTAGAAAAGTTATAGAAGAAAAAGTTGAAGAGTAATAAAAATTTAATAAAAATAGTATTAGCCCCTTAGAAATTGTCAATAATGAAATTATCTAAGGGGTGATTTCATGTCAAAAAAGAAGACTCCATTTTTGAAAAAAGTGGGAAAGAGAAGCTGGTATATATTTACTGTAATTTTAATAATTTATAGTGGTTTAATCTATAGGCTAGTTGATATACAGGTATTAAAAGGTGATAAGTACAAAAGAAATGTTGAATCACAGAGTGTTGAGAAAGTAGAGTTAAATAGTGGACGAGGCATAATTTATGATAGAAATAATAAGAAACTTACAGATACAAGTAAAGTTCAGCTTTTAGTTGTTGAGAAAGAAAAATTAAATAACAACTATAAAATACTAGAACTTGTTAAGAAGGCTACTAAGATGGATGATTTGGAAATATATAAAATTATACAAGAACAATTGGCGAATCCCATAATACAAATTCAGACTGAAAATATTGATAATAGCATGAAAAAACAGCTTGAGAAAAATGGGATAATGCTAGAAGAAAAGACTATGCGATATTCACAGGATGGTTTGTTATCACATACAATAGGTTATATAAAAGATGATGATAAATCAGGTCAATTGGGAATAGAAAAAAGTATGGATAGTGTACTTAGAAACTCAAATGAAAAATATATAAGTGCTTTTAAAGCAGGGGATGCAGGAAACGAAAAATCTCTAAATATTTTAAAGGGAAGTGTAAAAACAGTTGATGAAAAAGATAAAGATAAACATTTAAAAACTACTATTGATTATGATATTCAAAAAAATTTAGAGCAAATACTAAATAAAGAAGAAAATCCAACAGCAGCAGTGATTTCAGATGTATCTACAGGTGAAATTATTGCTATGTGTTCTAGACCTAATTTTGACCAAAATAACATAGCAAAGAGTTTAAAGAGTAAAAATGGAGAATTTGAAAATAGAGTCATAAAATCGACATATCCGCCAGGTTCTGTGTTTAAGATGGTAGTCCTATTTTCTGCACTTGAAAATGGAGTTGTAGATGAGAATTATACCTATAATTGTAAAGGGAAAACTAAAGTCGGAAATAGTAATGAAATATTACGATGCAATAAACTAGATGGGCATGGTCTTCAATCCTTACAGCAAACTTTTTCTAATTCATGTAATCCAGCATTTTTAGATATAGCAATGAAAGTTGGTAAAGAGAAGATATTAAAGTCTGCTGAGAAATTGCATTTATTTGAAAAGGTTGATATTGGTCTTGATGAAGAACGAATTAGAGAAGCTCCAAAAAATATATCAATACGTAATTTAGCTATAGGGCAAGAAAATATAGAATTTACACCACTCCAAATAAATCAAATGACCCAGATAATAGCTAATAATGGAACATTTGAACCATTATATTTATATAAAAGTCTTGTAAATAATGATATGAAGACAATAAAAACTTATAAGTCTTCAAAAAAGGAAGAAATTATTTCTCCTTATGTGTGTACACAAGTAAAAGAAATTATGAAGTCTGTTTCTAAAGTTGGGACAGCTAAAGTCTTAAAGGATTTAGAAGGAGGATGTGGGGTAAAAACTGGTACAGCTCAAAGTAGTCTGAATAAAAAGCCAATAGATCATGGTTGGATAACCGGATTTTATCCAGAGAAAAGACCTAAGTACGTAATAACTGTGCTAGTAGAAGGGACTCAAAAGGAAAGTAAATCAGCAATACCTATATTTAAAGAAATATGTGAAAGTATAAAATAAAGTCATGTATTATAAAATTTAAGGATATATCGTAATTTTAATTTTTAAGTAAGTTGTTTTGACTAATGTTATACGATATATCCTTTTAAAAATATAATATTAATTTTCTTGAACAAGCTCTTTTTCTAGTTTTTTAAGAGCTTTTTTTTCGATTCTGGACACATATGATCTAGAGATATCAAGTCTTTGTGCTATTTCTCTTTGAGTTTTATACCCATAAGGAGTTAACCCGTATCTTAACTGGACAATTTCTCTTTCTCGAGGAGTAAGGATTTTATTAAGTTGTTCATATAGTTTTCCAACCTGAACTTTTAACTCCACTTCATCAAGAACATAATTGACATCTGTACCAAGTATATCTAAAAGACTTATTTCATTACCTTCTTTATCTGTTCCGATAGGGTCTTGTAGAGATACTTGTGATTTGTTTTTTTTGTTAGATCTGATATTCATTAAAATTTCATTTTCAATACATCTAGAAGCATATGTTGCCAGTCGAGTTCCTTTATCTATATTATAAGTTTCTATAGCTTTTATTAATCCTATTGTACCTATAGATATTAAATCATCCTGATCTTCTGTCGAATTGTTGTATTTTTTTGCGATATAAGCTACTAATCTCATGTTTCTTTCAATCAATGTATCTTTTGCACTTTTATCATTTTCTATTTTAAATTTAGTTAAATACTCAATCTCTTCTTCAGGGGTTAAGGGTTTTTCAAAAGATTTAAGCGCTGCCAATAAGTCACCCCCCTTTTTAACGGTCACTTTAAATTATATGAAGGAGACTTATCCAAGTTGACTGTTATTCAATAAAATAATATGTATACTGTTAGAATTTAAAACATATATTTACAAACTTTTGGCTGTAATATAACATTAAAAAGAAGAACTTAAGTTTAATTTTTTGTTGAATATATAAAAAATAAGACAGATAAATTATTAGTTTATTTGGTATAAATTGAATTTTAGATGTCAATAAATAAAAGGGAGGAAGATATGATTGTAAATAGCGAAACAAAGCTTATATGTCTTTTAGGACATCCAGTGAAACAAAGCTTTTCACCAATCATGCATAATTATTTATTTGAAAAATACAAACAAAATAATGTTTATGTATGTTTTGATGTAGAGCCAAAAGATTTAGGAAAAACAGTAGAGTCCATAAAAAGTATGGGTATAGAGGGTTGTAATGTGACAATACCTCATAAGGTAAATATAATTAAATACTTGGATTGTATTGATTACAAAGCAAAATTAGTAGGAGCAGTTAATACTATTAAGAATGAGGGAGGTGTATTAAAAGGATATAATACTGATGGAGTTGGATTTGTAAAATCTGTAATTGAAAATGGGTTTGACCTAAAAGACAAAAAGGTCATGATATTAGGCTGTGGAGGTGCGTGTAGAAGCATTTCTATTGAACTTGCATTTAATAATGTAAAATCTATAGAAATAAGAAATAGAAGTATAGATAAAGCAAGGGAAATATCAAATATAATAAAGTCTAGTTTTAAATTAGATGTAGACTATAGCACTAAAGAAGTTGATAAAAATGATTTAAGTAAAATTGATATACTTATAAATACTACACCAATAGGTATGGGGAATAACTTATGTCCAATCGATGAATCATTGATTCCAAACAAAAAAATACTAGTATGTGATATAGTGTACAAGCCTCATGAAACAAGCCTTATAAAATGGGCGAGAAAATACAATTTAGATGTTATGTATGGAATTGATATGTTAATAAATCAAGGTCTAAGTTCATTTTGTATATGGACTGGAATAAGGTTAGACAGTAATGAAAATGATTGTATAAAAGATATTTATGAAAAGAATTTATAACTAATTCCTTAAGCTTTAATCTATAGAATATAAAATATTAATGAGAGGTTTTTATTATTGAAAACGAAAAAGAATGGTTTTATATCAATTGAATGTATAATGAGTATTGCCATATTATATGTAGCTGTGTATTTGGTATCTACATCTTTATATAGCTGCTATAGTTTTATTAGTAAAAATGCATCTAATAGAGAAATGTTAAATATTGCAAAGAAATACTTGGAAGATGAGAAATATAAAATAAAAAATAATGAATATCAACTGACTGAGGATGAAATAAATAAAAATTACATAAAGGGTTATGAGATTAATAGCACAGTGAAACAAATTTTAAACTATTATCAATGTTATGAGATAAATATGGAAATTAAGAGTGATTTAAAACAATTAAGATTTAACAGTTATGTTACGAAATAATAAAGGTTCTATATTAATAGCAACATTGATAATATTTTCTATTATAAGCACTGTATGTATTATGTGTATAGGTTTAATTTATAGTAATGATAATATATTTGAATTAGAATATAAAGATGCTAAGTTAAGGGAAGCTTCTTTAAGTGGTATAGAAATATCAATAAGTAATGTACTTTGTTGTGTTGAGGAAGCCATTAATATATCTAATAATGAGGAAGAATTTAGAGACTATTTCTTAGGAAATAATACGATTGATTGTATAAAAAAAATAAAAGATACATCTTATAGTAATTTAGAAGAAGTTCATTTAAAAATAGAAAACAATACTATATATGACAAAGGAGATTTTTTTGAGTTTGATATAACAAGTACAGCCAGAGATAAAGACTTTTTAAAAGTAATAAAAGTGAGAGTAAAAATTAAAAATCCATGGGTAGGAATTGATATTAAAGATTATATAGATGATGATTATAGTAATAAAGATTCTATTGAAACATCTAAGGAGTCTAAATCGTTTGACCAAATAGAACTTTCAACTGTATTTGAGTCTGAAAGTAAAGATTTTGATAATCAAAACACTAATGGAGATGAAGAAGAAATAGACCAAGAGATAATAGAAAATATAAAAAAGAACTTTGATGAGAAAAATTTAGTATATGTATATAAGTATAGGGGTGTATAACTTTGAAAAAAGAAGGAATGTGACTGTAATAGAATTAGTAGTATCCATAGGTATAATACTATTGATAGCTACAATATGTTTTCCAAAAGATAATCTTGAAAATCATAAAATAAATTTATTTGCACGTCAACTTTGTTCAGATATAAGATATGTTAGACGAATTAATATGTTTAGCAACTACAATACATATATATACTATATAAAGCAAAAAGAACAAGAAGGATATGTATTGAGGAAAGATGGCAAAAATATTAAATCCATAGTACTGCCTAGAAATGTAAGAATCGCAAGAAGTATTGAAACTATAAAATTTAAATCTGATGGCTCACCTCAAAAAGCAACTACAATAGAGATATATAATGATAGATTAAATAAAACTATAACAATAACACCTGTAAGTGGAAGAGTACTTTTGAAAGAGGGAAAATATGAAACGTAAATGTGGATATTTACTTTTAGAAGGTGCAGTATCTTTAACTGTAATTGTAGTACTGGTGATAACTTTATATTCTATATTTATACTTACAATGAATTTAAAAGTTAAAATAGAAGATAAAATGGAGTTACAGCAACAAAGTATTGAAATCACAAAATCTATAGAAGGAATCATTAGTAATTCTAGGGGGATAATAAACTTATCTTCTAATGATAAAGGTTTTAAAAAAATGACATCTATAAAATGTAGATATGTAGATGAAAATACAACTGATAATGAAGAATATACAAGCAACAAAGAAATTATATTAAATGAGAGACGAAATAAGTTGTTTGTGAATTCTTTAAATGGTGAAAGTAGCCAAGCTGGTGGATATGAAATTGGTGATTATGTAGATGAAATGTATGTCTCAATGTCTAATAATGGAGAATATATTAATATAATATTGAAATTATCAAAACGTAATCAAAAATATGAAACTGAGTTTAAAGTAAAAGTATGGAATTTTATTAAAAATGTATAATTTTAAATAGAAGTATTATTAATGAAGATAATTGTTTTAATTTTTTATGAAAGTTATTCTGTAAAAATCTAAAAAATTATGTTTATCTGTTACTTTTAAATAAAAAGTAACGAGTAATAGTGGAAAGTGTAGTCGTAGAGATAAATAATATCAATATATAAAATGTATAAAGTATGATTATAGATGTAAATAATAAAAATATAGGATAAGTAATCTGCCAAATACTTGTTTATATTGTATAACTTATGATATTATGATATTAGTAAAAATTTGTAATCCTGACTTGACAGAATTCAAGTAAGAGATATAATTTTAAAGGCATAGTAATGTAAAATTTACTAAAAAATAAGAAATTTATTTTAATATGGAGGAACAAAAAATGGTATCAGCAGGTGATTTTAGAAAAGGTGTTACATTTGAAAAAGATGGACAACCATGTTTAGTAGTTGATTTTCAACACGTTAAGCCAGGTAAAGGAGCTGCTTTCGTTAGAACTAAATACAGAAACTTAAAAACAGGAGCTATAAGAGAAGAAACTTTTAATCCAAGTGAAAAATTCCCTAAAGCTGTAATAGATACAAGACAAATGCAATATCTATACAATGATGGTGAGTTATATTATTTTATGGACCAAGAAAATTTTGAACAAATACCATTAAACTATGAACAAGTTGAAGAAGCAATTAAATTCTTAAAAGAAAATGAAGTTGCGACAATAAGATTTTATCAAGGACAACCATTCCAAGTGGAAGCTCCAAACTTTGCAGAGCTAGAGGTTGTAGATACAGAGCCAGGAATAAAGGGTGATACAGCAAGTAATGTAACTAAAGCAGCTACAGTTGAAACTGGTGCAGTTGTTCAAGTTCCATTATTTATAAATACTGGAGATAAAGTAAAGATAGATACTAGAACAGGTGAATATTTATCAAGAGTATAAAAATTTATGTATATAAAAGCTTATATGTCTTAATAATATAAGATATATGAGCTTTTAGTTTATATATTAAAAAGAAAGCGAGGGGTGTTACATGAAACATTTATATGAAGAAGTTGCATACTTAAAAGGTTTAGCAGAAGGTTTAGAAATAAGCACTGAGAGTAAAGAAGGGAAAATGATACATAAAATAGTTGATGCATTAGAAGTATTTGCAGAAGCTGTTGTAACATTGGATGAACAACAAGAAGAACTTCAAGATTTTGTTGAATCTATAGACGAAGATTTAGCAGATTTAGAAGAAGATATTGCTGACATGGAAGAGGATCTTTACGAAGAAGATGAAGAAGATGATGACGATGAGGACTTCAGCTATATAGAAATGGAATGCCCAAATTGTGGAGAATTAGTAGAAATAGACGAAGATTTGTTATATGATGATGAAGTAGATGTTGTTTGTCCTGATTGTAAGGCTGTAATATTATCATCAGAAGATGATTATGAAGATGATGATGATTGTACATGTGGTGGTTGTTCAAATTGTGATGATAGAGAATAAAAATTCATAAGAAATAAAACTGCCTATGATGCCTATGAGATATTTTGTTTCATAGGTAGTTTTATTTTTATGAGGACAAGTATTTTGGATTTTGGTTTTGCAATAGTTGCACAAAAATAGTACACTAGAATTTATAGAATAGGATTTTGGAGGGATGTAATAATGAAGATAAGTAAAAAATTACTAGATAATATACAAAGATTTGAAGATGTTATAAATTATAAATTTAAAAATAAAGAATATATACTAGAAGCTCTTACACATAGTTCATATTCTAATGAAAATAAGAGATATAATTTTAATGAAAGATTAGAATTTTTAGGAGATTCAGTTTTAGGAATAGTGATAAGTGATTATTTATTTAATGAAGAATCCAATCTGCCCGAAGGGGAATTGACTAAACTTAGAGCAAACATAGTTTGTGAAGATTCATTAAGTGAAGTTGCAAATGATATAAATTTAGGGATTCATATGCTATTGGGTAGAGGTGAAGAATCTACTGGAGGTAGACATAGAACTTCAATATTAGCAGATGCATTTGAGGCTGTAATAGCAGCAATATATCTTGATGGAGGATTTGAAAGTGCAAGACAATTTATATTACACCATATGGAAAATATAATTTACGATTCAAGAAAGGGAAATATATTTAGAGACTATAAAACACATCTTCAAGAAGTATTACAAGGAAATGGAGAAAATAATATTTGGTATAGGCTTATAGAAGAAAAGGGACCAGACCATAATAAAAGGTTTGTTATGGAAGTTGGAATTAATGGAGATGTTTTGGGTATAGGAGAAGGTAAAAGCAAAAAAGAAGCAGAACAATTGGCTGCTAAAGTAGCTCTAAAGAAAAAATTATGGGAAAAATAAATATAATATGTAAAAATATAAAAAGAAATATTTAGATTAGAAGGATGTTGTAGATGAAAAAGAGAATTATACCTATATTTGTTCCTCACAAAGGATGTCCTCATGATTGTATATTTTGTAATCAAAAAAAAATAACAGGTGTGAGTACTGATGTTACTAGTGAAGATGCAAGAAATATAATTGAAGAATGTCTAAAGACTATAGATAAGGATGCTGATGTAGAAATAGCATTTTTTGGTGGAAGTTTTACTGCTATAGATGTAGATATACAAAAAAGTTTATTATCTGTTGCCAAAGAGTATGTAGAAAAAGGTTTTATAAAAGATATTAGAATGTCCACAAGGCCAGATTGTATTAGTGAAGAAATATTAGAAATGTTAAAAGAATATAAGACAAGTATAATAGAGCTTGGAGTACAATCCTTAGATGAAAAAGTATTATTAGATAGTATTAGAGGTCATCAGTCAGAAGTTGTATACAAGAGTTCGAAGTTGATAAAAAATAGTGGAATTAAACTTGGCTTACAAATGATGGTTGGACTTCCAGCTGATACAGAAGAAAAATGTATATTTACAGCCAAAAAATTTGTAGAGCTTAAACCAGATTGTGTAAGAATTTATCCAACTTTAGTGGTAAAAGAGACTGGTCTGGAAAAATTGATGGAGCAAAATGAATATAAGCCATTTACACTTGACGAGAGTGTAAGAATAGTAAAAAAAGTACTTGTATTATTTTATGTTAACAATATAAATGTAATAAGAGTTGGGCTTCAAGCTACTGATGATATACAAATGGGAAAAGCTGTCTTAGCAGGTCCGTATCACCCTGCTTTTAGAGAATTGGTAGAAGCTGAGATGATAAAGGATTATTTAGAATTTCTTATTTCACAAAATAAAAATATAAAGAACATGTTGGTGAAGTCTAATAAAAAGAATATTTCTAAAATAATAGGAAATAAAAAAACAAATATTAAATATATGAAAGAAAATTTTAGTGTGATTTTAAAAACACAAGAATCCGATTTAGATATAAATCAATTAGAAATTGTGTTAGATGGGAAAAGTTTAATTATTGCTAATATGAGAGACATCCATAGAAAATTGTATGACATTTATAACCTTTAGTTTTAACGATGAAGGGAGAGAAACGATTTGTATTTAAAGAGACTAGAGTTAAAGGGATTTAAATCCTTTCCAGTAAAGACAGATATTATTTTTAAAGAAGGAATAACAGCGATAGTAGGACCAAATGGAAGTGGAAAAAGTAACATATCTGATGCCGTAAGATGGGTATTAGGAGAACAAAGTATCAAGAGTCTTAGAGGAGATAAACTTGAAGATGTAATATTTGCAGGTACAGATACAAAAAAACCCATGAATTACTGTGAAGTAGCTCTTACTATTGATAATTCTGAGAATCAATTAGAATTAGACTTTACAGAAGTGACTATAAGAAGAAGAGCTTATAGAAATGGAGAAAGTGAATTTTTTCTAAATAATAAGAGTTGCAGATTAAAGGATATAAAAGAAGTCTTTTTAGATACTGGTATTGGAAAAGATGGTTATTCAATCATAGAGCAAGGAAAAGTAGATGAAATATTGAGTAATAATCCTTTAAGTAGAAGAAAAGTTTTTGATGAAGCTTGTGGTATATCAAAATATAGATATAAAAAACAGGAAGCAGAAAGAAATTTAAGTAATACAAAAGAAAATTTGGAAAGAATAGATGATATATATATAGAAATTGAAAATCAATTAAAACCTCTTTTTAATCAACAAACAAAAGCAAAAAAGTATTTAGAAATAAGTGAAAAATTAAAAATACTAGAAGTGAATAATTTTATAAGAGAAATTGAAGGAATAGAAAAAGAACTGAGTGAGGTTGATGAGCATAGTAAAGTTCTTGAAAAAGAGCTTAAAGAAAAAGAAGAGCAAAAAAATGTTGTAGAGAAAAAACAAGAAGATGTTGATAAGGAGATAGAGGTACTACAAGATGTAATTGAAAAGTCTGTGGATTATATAAATTCAATTAAAGGTGTTATATCAAAAAAAGAGTCACAGATAAATTTAATTAAAGAAAGAATAAAAAACTTTACAAATGAAATTCATAGAAAAAATTCTGAAATAAACAATATAAAAGAAAAGCTAAATGAAAATAAGGTATACATAAAAGAATTAGAAAGTAATAAGTCTTCAAATAGTGAAGAGTTATTGATATTACAAGAGAATATAAAAAAGTTAGAATCTAGTAAAGAAAATCAAAGGATGAAGTTGGAATCTTTAAATAATGATATAGAATTATTTAAAGAAAATATAATAGATATATTAAATAAGAAACAAGAACTTAGTAATAAGTTATCTGCTTTAAATGCAAATAAAGAAAATATGAATATTAGAGATGAGAACATAAACTCAGAAATATCAGAATTAAACCAAAATGTCCAAACAAAATCTTCTGAATTAGATAGTATAAATAAAGAATTTAATATGAAAAAAGAAAATTTAAATAATGTGAATAACAGAAATAAAAAATTAACTGCTGATTTACAATATTCTATTAATGAACTCAATAAGGTAGAAGATGAAATACAGAAAAGTAAATACAATCTAAATGGATATAACTCAAAGTTAAATGTTTATATAGATATGGAAAATCATTATGAGGGATTTAATAGAGGTGTAAAAGAAGTATTAAAAAATAAGGATTTAAAAGGTATTCATGGAGCACTAGGACAGATTATAAATGTTCCTGAAAAATATGAGAAATCTGTAGAAGCAGCACTTGGTGCCTATATGCAAAATATAATAACTGATGATGAGTTTAGTGCTAAATCTGCAATAAACTATTTGAAGAAGAATAATTTAGGAAGAGTAACGTTTCTGCCATTAAATATAATTAAATCAAATAAAATAAGTTTGGGTAATTTAAAAGCAAATACTAAATTTATAGGAATAGCGAGTGATTTAATTACGTTTGATGAAAAATATAGAAATATAATTGAAAATATACTTGGAAGAACTATATTTATAAACAATATAGATGAAGGGATAAAATTTGCAAAAGAAACTGGTCATAGATTTAAAATAGTAACTTTAGATGGTGAAATCTTAAATCCAGGAGGTTCTTTAACTGGAGGTAGTTTAAAAACTAACGGAAATATATTATCAAGAAAAAGATTCATTAACGAGTATACAGAAAAAATAAATGATGTTAAGGTTGAGATTTCAGGTCTAGAACTTACAAAAGAATCCTTAGATAAAAGTATAAAAAATATAAAAAGTGAAATTGGCTTAGTTGAAAATGAAGTAAAAGATTTAGAAAAAAGTATTATAATAAAGAGTACAAGTATAGAAAATATCGAATCTGAGATTGAATCTTTAAAATCTAGTATTGCTAGGCTAGGTAATGAGAAAAGTGATTTGGGTTCTAACTTAAATTATACACTCGAAAAAAGTGACATTGTTAAAAAAGACATGGAAGCATTAGAAAATACATACAATCAAAATAAAGAAAAAATTGATATATTAAGTGATGAAATAAAAAAATATAATGATTTGTATGATAAAGAAAAAGCTGAATTTGATGAATTAAACCTAACTTTAGTAAAGAAAACAGAAGCTTATAATAGCATAGTTAGAGATATAAAAAGAATATCTGGTGAAAATTGTGAGTTAGAAGAAAAAACTAAACAATTAGATGAATCATTAAATTATGAAGAACAAGAAATAGTTAAGTTACAAGATTCTATATCTATTGAAGAAAAAGAAAAAGAAAACTTAACTAAACAATTAGGAGACAGCAATAGAAATCTTGAAACTAGAAAAATAGCTAAAGATGACTTGAAAAATAATTTTGATGAAATTAGTAAAGAGTTAAAAATTATAGATAGACAACATATAGAACTTAAAGAGAGTTTATTTAAGGTTGGTGGAAGATTAGAAAGATTAAAAACTAGTCAAGACACATATATAAATAAGTTATTTGAACAATATGAAATGACTTTAGTACAGGCATTGGAAATCAAGGATGAAAATCTAGAGATAGATAGAAAATTCTTAGAAAATCTAAAGAGAGAAATAAGAAGTCTTGGGAATATAAATATAGATTCTATCAAAGAATATGAAGAAATAAAAGAAAGATATGATTTTTATAGTGAACAAAAACAAGATTTAGAAGAATCTATGGAGGAGATAGAAAAACTTATACATACATTAGAAGAAAATATGAAATCTGAATTTGAGATTAAATTTGAAGAAATAAGTAAAAACTTTAAGTATGTGTACAAAAGACTTTTTGGTGGTGGTTGTGGAGAATTAACTATCTTAGATAAAGAAAATTTATTAGAAAGTGATATCCTAATAACAGCTCAACCACCTGGTAAAAAGATGAAGAATTTAAATCTACTGTCTGGTGGAGAGAAAGCTTTAACTGCAATAAGCATATTATTTGCAATATTAATTACAAAACCAACACCATTTTGTATATTAGATGAAATTGAGGCTCCACTTGATGACGCAAATATATTTAGATTTGGAGAATTTTTAAAAGATTTATCTAAAGAAACACAATTTATATCAGTAACTCATAGAAGAGGAACTATGGAAGCTGCTGATTATATCTATGGAGTTACAATGCAAGAAAAAGCTATTTCAAAAGTTATTAGTTTAAAACTAAAAGAAGCTCAAGATATAACTGATATTATATAACTTAGATTGACATAGGAGGAAGAATAGTGTTAAAAAAATTATTTGGTTTTG
The DNA here is from genome assembly GCF_020658095.1 of Clostridioides sp. ZZV14-6009. Taxonomy (NCBI): domain Bacteria; kingdom Bacillati; phylum Bacillota; class Clostridia; order Peptostreptococcales; family Peptostreptococcaceae; genus Clostridioides; species Clostridioides sp. ZZV14-6009. Next base: position 417,087 of record NZ_JAGWDG010000002.1, on the reverse strand, counting down.
GCAAAGACAAGGATAAGGAATTAGAAAAAAAAGACGTTGACTCAGAAGAAGAAATAGAAAGTGGTGCTGACAATTTAGAAAACATAGAAGAAACAATTTTTTCAGGGTTTGAGGAAGAAGTTATAGATAAAGTAGAAGATATTCCAGAAAAAACTGAAGAAGAAGTTGTTGATGAAAGTACTGAAGAAAATAGAGAGATAGAAGATGAGATAGATATTAATGAACAAAAGGTAGAAGAGATAATAAATAATGATTCTCTAGATAGTGAAATAGAAGAATTAAACAATGATAATAATGATGAAGAAACTGAACATGAAGATTATGAAAATAAAGAAGAGAAATATGAAGAAAAGAAAGTTAATTTGTTTGAAAGATTAAAACAAGGATTAACAAAGGCAAAACAAGGAATAACTGATAGAATAGATGAGGTTTTAAAATCATATACAAAAATAGATGAAGAATTGCTTGAGGATTTAGAGGAAATTTTAATAACAGCAGATGTTGGTGTAAATACAACTATGGACATAATTGAGAAACTAAGAGATAAGATAAAGCAAAAGGGAATTACTGAACCAATAAAGGTAAGAGAAGAACTTAAATCTATAGTTGAAGATATCCTTACGAATGAAAACTCTACATTAGACATAGAACCAGCTCCATGTATAATTCTAATGGTAGGTGTAAATGGAGTGGGTAAAACTACTACGATAGGAAAATTAGCAAATAGATATAAAAAAGATGGAAAAAAAGTTTTATTAGCAGCAGCAGATACATTTAGAGCAGCAGCAACAGAGCAATTAGAAATATGGGCAAATAGAACTAATGTAGATATAATAAAGCATCAAGAAGGAGCAGACCCAGGAGCAGTAGTGTTTGATGCTATAAAGGCAGCAAAAGCTAGAAAGGCAGATTTATTAATATGTGACACAGCTGGGAGATTACACAACAAAGCTAATCTTATGAATGAACTTGGAAAAGTATTTAAAATAGTAGATAGAGAATTTCCAGAAGCAAAGCGTGAGGTACTTCTTGTAGTAGATGCCACAACAGGTCAAAATGCAGTTGTTCAAGCTAAAACATTTAAAGAAGTTGCAGATATAACAGGTATAGTACTTACAAAACTTGATGGAACAGCAAAAGGTGGAGTAGTGCTTGCAGTAAAGTCAGAAGTAGATGTACCTGTAAAACTTATTGGAGTTGGAGAAAGAGTAGAAGACTTACAGGATTTTGATGCAAAATCATTTTCAGATGCATTATTTGGTAACTAGTATTCTTTTAAAAATAATGGTTGACAAGAGTGTTTATATGATATAAAATACAATAGTGTAAAGTAAATAACCTTTACAGTATACTGCTAGGAAGTGTAAGATATGAATATAGAAAAAATGGTCGAAATTGGATTGTTATTTGAACAGTATAAAGAATTACTAACTGATAAGCAAAAAGAGATAGTAGCTCTATACTATGAAGAGGATTACTCTTTAGGTGAAATCAGTGAGAATCTAAGTGTATCAAGACAAGGTATATATGATACATTGAAACGTTCAGAAAAGATACTAAGAGATTATGAAGAAAAGCTACATTTAGTATCTAAGCTTCAAGAACAGGAAAAAAATATTAAATTTATAAGAAATAAAATTATTGACATTAAAGAAGATTTATTGCACAATAGAGATTGTGCTAATTTAATCCCTAAGCTAGAAAATATAGAAGATGTATGTAGGGAGATGATAAAATGATATTTGAAGGATTGTCTGATAAACTACAAGGGGCATTTAGTAAGTTAAAGTCAAAAGGAAAGCTTACAGAAGCAGATGTAAAAAATGCTATGAGAGAAGTTAAACTTGCTCTTCTTGAAGCAGATGTTAACTTTAAGGTAGTTAAAGATTTTATAAAAAAAGTTCAAGAGAGATGTGTTGGACAAGAGGTTATGCAAAGTTTGACACCAGCTCAACATGTAATAAAAATTGTAAATGAAGAACTTACAAGTTTAATGGGGGATGTACAAAGTAAAGTAATGATTTCCTCAAAACCTCCTACGATTTTAATGATGGTTGGATTGCAAGGTGCAGGTAAAACTACAACAGCAGGAAAACTTGGAGGATATTTTAAAAAGCAAGGCAAGAAGCCTCTATTGGTAGCTTGTGATATTTATAGACCAGCAGCTATAAAGCAACTTCAAGTTGTTGGTGAAAAATTGGATATACCTGTATTCAATATGGGAGATAAAGAAAGTCCAGTAAATATTGCCAAGGCAGGTTTAAGTCATGCAATTAAAAATGCTAACGATTTGGTTATTATAGATACTGCTGGTAGACTTCATATAGATGAAGTGCTTATGGATGAGTTAAAGTCAATTAAGTCAGAAGTTAAGCCACATGAAATACTTTTAGTTGTAGACTCTATGACAGGGCAAGATGCAGTGAATGTTGCAGAAAGCTTCAATGAAGCACTTGGTGTTGATGGAGTAGTATTAACTAAGTTAGATGGAGATACTAGAGGTGGAGCTGCACTTTCAATAAGAGCAGTAACACAAAAACCTATAAAGTTTATGGGGATGGGAGAGAAACTAGATGATATAGAACCTTTCCACCCAGACAGGATGGCATCAAGGATATTAGGTATGGGAGATGTATTAAGCCTAATAGAAAAAGCACAAGAAAGTATGGACTTAGAAAAAGCTAAGGAATTAGAACAAAAAATCAAAAAACAAGAACTAGATTTTGAAGATTTTTTACAACAAATGGAACAAATACAAAATATGGGACCTCTAGACAAGATACTTGGTATGATGCCTGGTATGGGAAATATAAAAGACCAACTTGGAGATGTAGATTTGAATGGTAAAGAAATGAATAGAACTAAAGCCATAATTCAATCAATGACTACATATGAGAGACGTAACCCAGGAATATTAAATGCTTCTAGGAAAAAAAGAATAGCTAGAGGTAGTGGAACTACTGTACAAGATGTAAATAGACTTATAAAACAACTTAATGAAATGAAAAAAATGATGAAGATGTTTGCTGGTTCACAAAAAAGTATGAAGAAAAGGGGCGGCTTAGGCGGTTTACCTTTTTTTAAATAAAATATAAAAAATAGTAAAAATTATTCGGAGGTGACTGTAATGGCAGTTAAAATAAGATTAAAAAGAATGGGAGCTAATAAAAAACCTTTCTACAGAATAGTAGTAGCTGATTCAAGAGCTCCAAGAGATGGAAAATTTATAGAAGAAATAGGATACTATAATCCAATTTCTGAACCTAAACAAGTAAGAATAAATGATGAAAAAGCTATAAAATGGTTAGCTACTGGTGCTCAACCAACAGAAGTAGTTAAAAAATTACTTGTAAAAAACGGAGTAATAGAAAAATTCGAAGCTTCTAAACAAGCAAAATAATTTTCTCTTAGCAACTAGTATAAGTAAATACTTATTGTTGAGGTTACTTTTAGGAGATGAAATATATGAAAGAGCTAGTTGTAGATATAGCTAAGGCTCTAGTTGATAATCCTGACTCAGTTGTTGTTGAGGAATTTAAAGACAATGACGGTATCGTCTTAAAGCTTACAGTTGCTCAGGATGACATGGGTAAGGTTATTGGGAAGCAGGGAAGAATAGCTAAAGCTATAAGAACTGTCGTAAGATCTGTTGCAAATAGAGAAAACATAAAAGTTTCTCTTGAGATAGTATAAAGAGGAGGATTAGGTATAGTGCCTAGTCCTTTTTGTATAACTGTGTACAGTTTTAAGAATTTATGATGATATGGTAACATAAGATTAAATTTTTTTAAGAAGGTGATAACATGAAAGAAAAATTAACCCATTTTAAGGTAGGGCAAATAGTAAACACACAAGGTCTAAAAGGTGAAGTAAGAGTTTATCCACTTACTGATGATATAGATAGATTTGATGAATTGAAAGATTTTTATTTAGGAAAAGATTTAAACAACAAGTGGACTGTAGAAAATGTAAGATATAAAGGCTCTATGGTTATAATGAAGATAAAAGGTATAGACACTATAGAAAAAGCAGAAAAGCTAAAAAATAAATTTATGTATGTGTCTAGAGAAGAGAGTAGAGAACTTGAAGAAGGTGAGTTTTTTATAGCAGATATGATTGGTATGGAAGTTTTAACTATAGAAGGAAAGTATGTAGGGGTCTTGGAGGATGTACTTCAATATTCTGCAAATGATGTTTATGTAATAAAAGGTGAAGAAGATAAGGAATTTATGATACCAGCTATAAAAAAATTTGTACCTACTATAGATATAAATGAAAGAAAAATGATTATAGACCCTATTAAGGGTATGATAGATTAGGTGGTAATATGAGATTTCATATAATGACGCTTTTCCCAGAAATATTTAATTCATACATGAATGAAAGTATAATGAAAAGAGCAGTTGAAAAAGGTATAATTGACGTGCATATATATAACATAAGAGATTTTTCTAATAATAAACATAAAAAAGTAGATGATTATCCATTTGGAGGAGGAGCTGGTATGGTGATGACTCCTCAACCTATATATGACACATATAAGCATATAATAAAAACCCATAATATAAACAATCCAAGAGTAATTTATTTAACTCCCAAAGGTAAGGTATACAATCAATCTATAGTCAAGGAGATGTCTATTGAAGAAGATATAATACTTCTATGCGGTCACTATGAAGGAATAGATGAAAGAATTATTGATTTAATAGTAACTGATGAAATTTCAATTGGAGATTATGTACTAACCGGAGGAGAACTGCCTGCACTTATAATGATAGATTCTATATCAAGGTTAATTCCAGGAGTATTAAATCAGGACGAGTCATTTGAAGAGGAGTCATTTAAAGATAATCTATTGGAGTATCCTCATTACACAAGACCTAGAGAGTTTGAAGAGTTAAAGGTACCAGAAGTGCTTTTATCAGGAAATCATAAAAAGATAGATGAGTGGAGACGAGAAGAATCTATAAGGATAACTAAGGAAAGACGATTAGACTTATATAAAAAATCTCAAGAAAAATAAAAACATATACAATAAAAACTTAATATACATGTATACAATAAAGTGGCTATAAATGGAATTAAAAATATAAAAGTGCTTGTAATAACTATAGAAGTATAGTATAATATAAAATGTTGAAAATACGGGCGTTCCTCTGTTTACACTGGTCGGGTAGTTAAGAACGTCTATGATATCTAGGAGGAAGAAAGATGAATGAAATGCTAAGAGCAATTGAGCAAGAACAATTAAAAAATGAAGTTCCTAATTTTGGACCTGGGGACACAGTTAAAGTACACGTTAGAATTATAGAAGGAAAAAGAGAAAGAATACAAATATTCGAAGGTGTAGTATTAAAGAGACAAGGTGGAGGAGCAAGAGAGACTTTTACAGTTAGAAAAATGTCTTTCAATGTTGGTGTAGAAAGAACTTTCCCAGTTCACTCTCCAAAAATAGAAAAAATAGAAGTAACTAGAAAAGGTAAAGTAAGAAGAGCTAAACTAAACTACTTAAGAGGTAGAGTAGGTAAAGCTGCTAAGATAAAAGAAGCTAGAAATAGATAATTAAAAACTTTACTTATAAATGGGGGGCTGATTTATCAGTCCTCTTTCTATTTTAATTGAAATCATAACAAATAATTAAATTGTAAGTAGATATGATTATTTGTTGAAAATATACTATTTATTGATAGATTTAGGAATTTTAAAATTGAAAATAAAATCAATAAATATTGGATTATATTTTGAAATAATACTAAAAATAAGAAGATAATATTATGTAAAGTATGATGTTAAAAGGGTGACAATGTAAGGTCTTAAGTAGATATATTTTTAAGTAAAATTAGGTAATAATAACATACTATTTTAAAGGAGTGATATATGTGTCAAATGAATATGAAGAGTATCTTATGGATAATAATCTACATATAAACTGGTATCCAGGTCATATGAAGAAAACAAAAGAATTAGTAAAAAATAACTTAAAACTAATTGATGTAGTGGTTGAACTTTTAGATGCTAGAATCCCATTTAGTAGCAAAAATCCAGATATAGATATGCTTGTAGGAGATAAGCCTAGGGTAGTTGTATTAAATAAAAGCGATATGGCAGATAGAGATAAGTTAAATCAATGGATTGAGTACTATAAAAAGAATAACATAAAAGCTATACCAGTAGATACACTAAAAGGTGTAGGTATAAATAAGATAGTGGAAGAATGTAAGAATGTAACTAGAGAAAAAATGAGTTCTTTAAAAGATAAAGGAAGAAAAGAAAGAGCTATAAGAATAATGATAGTTGGTGTACCAAATGTAGGTAAATCATCTCTTATAAACAAATTAACAGGTAGAAAAAGTACTCAGACAGGAGATAAGCCAGGAGTAACTAAAGGTAAGCAATGGGTTAGATTAAAGGGAAATCTTGAACTTTTAGATACACCTGGAATACTTTGGCCAAAGTTTGAAGACCAAGAAGTTGCCTTAAACTTAGCATTTAGTAGAGCTATAAAAGATGAGATTTTAGATGTTGAGACTTTAGCTTTAAGACTTATAGAAAAACTTATGATAATAGAGCCAGAAAAGTTGAAAGCTAGATATAAATTAGACTCTTTAGGAGAAACTCCAATTGAAACAATGGATATGATTGGCCACAAAAGAGGATTCATAACAGGTGGGAAAGAGCTTGATTATACACGTATAGCTACTACTGTTTTAAATGAATTTAGAGATGGAAAAATAGGTAATATAACACTAGAAGTACCAGAGAGTGTTAAAAGATAGATTTTAAAGCTAGGTTAAAAAATTAATATTATTAAGTAAAAAAAAGCCTTTTTAAAAAGGTTTTTTTTACTTTTCTGAAATATAGACAAAAACTGTCACATAAAAGTATAAATTAGATTAGAAAACTTTAAAAAATATTAATTTAAGACAAATACACCTAATTTTTTGAAAATTAAAATCAGTGTGATAATTTGCAATTTTGGCATATTGACTTGCTTGTTTCATATAATATATAATAAGCACAAATAAATACAATATATTAAAAATTTAATTTATTTAATTTTATTAATTTAATAATGAATTCTTATTGTTTTAGTTAATTTATTTATGCAAACGTGAACAACTGAGAAACTTTATTAATTTAATAAGGTTAAAAAGGGGGATTTTATAATGGGTAAGACCAAAGATATGATAGTATTTGGATTTGCATTATTCGCAATGTTCTTTGGAGCAGGTAACTTAATATTTCCACCATATTTGGGAATAATTACAGGTCCAGAATGGTTAATTGCCTTCTTAGGATTTACATTTGCCGATGCTGGTTTGGCACTTCTAGCAGTAATGGCTACAGCTAAATTCGATGGAAACGTAGTAGAAATGTTTAAAAGATGTGGTATGAAATTAGGGATTCTTATAGGTTGTGTAGATATTTTATGTATAGGGCCATTCTTAGCTATACCAAGAACAGGTGCAACAACTTATGAAATGGGTATGATGCCTTTATTTGGAAGCTCAATTCCAGTGTTATTATTCTGTATAGTTTATTTTGCGATATCATATGTATTAACAATAAGACCATCTAAGGTCGTAGATATAGTTGGACAATTTTTAACTCCAGCTCTTCTAATAGCTTTAGCATTCATAATTATAAAAGGTGTTGTATCTCCTCTTGGAGAGATAATAGATAAACCTATGATACCTAATGTATTTGCAGAAGGTATTGGTCAAGGTTACCAGACAATGGATGCATTTGCAGCAATAGCACTTGCATCAGTACTGATAGTATCCTTAAATGAAAAAGGATATACTAGTATTAGTGAAAAGTTAAAGATGATTGGTAAAGCAGGTGTTCTTGCTTGTGGTGGCTTAGCATTAGTTTATGGGGGATTATGTTTCCTTGGAGCAACTGTATCAACAATGTATGGAACAGATGCAGTACAATCACAAGTAATAGTAAATATAACACAAGGATTGCTTGGAAATGTTGGGAAAGCGATTTTAGCAATAGTGGTATCTCTAGCATGTTTAACTACATCTATAGGTCTTACATCTGCAACAGGGCAATATTTTTCTAGACTTACAAAAGGTAAGTTAAGTTATGAAAAAATAGTATTAGCCGTATCTGTATTTAGTGCAGTAGTAGCATCTTTTGGTGTTGGAACTATAATAAAGATAGCATCTCCTATACTAAGTATAGTTTATCCACCATCAATTGTTTTAATAATTTTAGCTTTCTTTAATGAAAAAATTAAGAATGATAATGTATACAAAGGAGCAGTATATATGTCACTGCTTGTAAGTATATTAACTGTTATATCTAGTTATGGAGTAAGCGTTCCAGTAGTAAATTCTCTACCTCTTGCTTCATTAGGATTTAACTGGGTAATTCCAGTTGTAATAGCTGGAATAATTGGTAACTTTATACCATCAAAGAGTCAATCTAATACACTTGGAACAAATTAAATCTTATTTAATTGAAATATAGATATTTATAAATAAGGAGAGTTATCTATAATAAATGAAACTATTTATATAGATAACTCTTTTTATTTTTTGAGTATATACTAATTCCTTGTATTTAATATAGTAAAATTAGATAAAAGTATTAAAAAAAGATATGTTTATTTTTTAACAATATTGAGTCTTTATAAAAGATATTTAAAAGAATATTACAAGTTAAGATATGTGTATTAGTTGACTTTTACAAAAATATTATATAAATAAAATTGTGACAATAATAAAATAATAAAATGAAATTTAAGGCATTTGAACGTATAAATAACTTATGTAAATTACTAAATTGTTTTCTAATTAGTTTATATTAAGATTATTCATTAAATTCTAAAAAATAAGTAGAATAACTTGAATACTAGCAACTGCAAAGTTTTAGTAAGTTGGAACTTATAATATAGTTTCTATGAAGAAAAATAAATCAATAAATCATAATAAAAAATTTTCAGAAAAAATGATTTGAAGGTACTCAAGTAAGTAAAAAGTTTATAAGTGTAGAATTGAAATTCAGTAAAATTAATAGTGAGTTTAGCAAAATAAATACAAAATACTACAAGAATTAACGTAAATAGAAGTTATGACAAAAGGAAAACGATTTTCTAAGTATCATAATTTTGAAAATTAAAAAAATTAAAAATCATATTGACTGCTTTTTTTTCAGATTATATAATAAACACAAAATATTTAAAATTTAAATTGAACTCAAAAGATTATACACAAATAAAAAGGAGAGTGATGCATACATTAATATTGTCTATAAAGCAATATAAATTGGAAATAATGCAAATAATTCAAAAAGTCGCACAATTAAGATGATTTAAAAGTTTTAATTTTGTCAAGAAAAATTAAATAAAAATAAAAAAAACAGCTATGTTTAAAGTATACATGTTAATTTTATTTAATTAAGAAAGTTGTACTAAATATTGCGAAGATTTTATAAATTATGAAACATAATTGACAAGTTTAAGTCAAAAATGTATAATTAAATAAAATCTCGTCAAAAGGTTTTCATTTAAGAAGAGATTGGACTTATTTTTTGGTAAAATGTAATAAAAAGTAGTAAAATTCAAATGGGGGTGCTTTAAATGGGTGAGAAACAAATCAAGTTTAAAGATGTAATTGTAATTGGATTTGCACTATTTGCAATGTTTTTTGGTGCTGGGAACTTAATATTCCCTCCATATCTAGGAGTTTTATCTGGAAGTAGCTGGCTAGTAGCTTTCATAGGATTCCTTTTCGCAGATGGTGGTTTGGCATTATTAGCAGTTATAGCAGCAACTAAGTTCAATGGAGACACATCAAAAATGTTTTCAAGAGCTGGTAAAGGATTAAGTATTGTACTAGGATGTGCAATGGTAATCTGTATAGGGCCACTTTTGGCAATACCTAGAACAGCAGCAACAACTTATGAAATGGGTATACTACCTACAATAGGTTCAGGAATAAGCCCAGTAATATTCTCTATAGTATTCTTTGCTATAGTATTGGTTTTAACAATAAGACCATCAAAAGTTGTAGATATAGTTGGATCAATTTTAACTCCAGCTTTACTTATAGCTTTAGCAGTATTGATAGTTAAAGGTATTGTATCTCCATTAGGAGACATAAGAGATGCTTCTTTAATACAAAATGTGTTTTCAGAAGGTATAACTCAAGGATATCAAACAATGGATGCATTAGCAGCTAGTGTATTTGCATCAATTATAATCATGTCAGTAATATCTAAAGGATATACAGGTGAAAAAGAAAAGATGAAAGCTACAGTAAGTGCAGGTGTTATAGCGGTAATAGGTATGGCACTAGTTTATGGTGGATTATGTTACCTTGGAGCAACTGTATCTGAAATATATGGACAAGATGTTCAACAAACAGCTTTAATAGTTTCAATAACAGCAGCATTACTTGGAAATACAGGTAAGATTCTATTGGCTATTATAGTTGCATTAGCATGTTTAACAACAGCTATAGGTCTTTCTTCAGCAGCAGGTCAGTATTTCTCAACACTTACAAATGGAAAATTAAAATATGAGCATATAGTTATAGTAGTTTGTGTGTTTAGTGCAATCATATCAAACTTTGGAGTAAGTACAATAATAAAATTCTCTTCTCCTATATTAAGTATGGTATATCCAGCAACTATAACTCTAGTTATACTAGCATTATTTAGTAATCAAATTAAAAATGACAACGTATTCAAATGCGCTGCATATATGGCATTGTTAGTAAGTGTATTAACAGTTGCAACAAGCTTTGGTGTAAATATTCCTCTAGTTAATAGCTTACCATTAGCTTCATTAGGATTTAACTGGGTAGTTCCAGTTTTAATAGCAGGAATAATAGGAAACTTTATTCCATCTCAAAGTAGTAAAGCTGTACAATAATAAAGAATAATTAATACATATAGGAATTGCCTTAAAGTGATTAAAATCATTTAGGAGGCAATTCCTTTTTGATATGTAAAACTTTATATGTAAATGAATATTAAATACAGTAGATTAAAGATAGATTATTGTTAGGTTGAACTTTGTTATATATATTTACAAATAATATTTATGATATGTAACATATTTATATGTAAAATATAAAGAATTTATTGTTAATTTTAATGGTAAATAATGGAGTAAAAAATGATAAAATTTATAAAAAAATAAAGTATATAAGAGTATAATTACACTTTTATATACTTTTTTATATTATTTTTAAGTTTTTAATAGAAGATATTTAGAATATAGAAAGTTCATTTACTTAACTGAGAAAACTATAAAGCGTGTTATATTGAATATAAAATAGTATAATATATATTGTGTGAGATAATTAATATGAGAACATACAAATATAGAAAAAAGTTTGTTTAGAATTACAACTAATAGGTGTATTAATGTAATACTAATTTATTGGAGGTCTAAAAATGAAGTACATAATAAAGAGAGATGGGACAAAAGAACTTTTTAGTAAAAGTAAGATTGAAGATGCTGTCTATAAGGCTAGTATAAATAGTGAAGGTGGAGTAGACAGAGATTTAGCATATGATATATCTAGAAAAATCGCTAATGATTATAATTCTATGGAGGAATGCTTATCTGTAGAAGAAATCCAAGATATAGTGGAAGTATTACTTATGGAATCAAATAGAAAAGATATAGCAAAACACTACATATTATATAGAGAAAGACGTTCAGAAATAAGACATAAGGCTTGGGAGTTTGATGAATTACAAAAATCAATATGGAAAAATAAGTATAGACATAATGGAGAAAGTTTTGATGAATGGATAAAGAGAATTTCAAATAATAGTCCAAGGATATCAAAGTTAATAAGACAAAAGAGATTTTTATTTGCAGGTAGAATTTTAGCAAATAGAGGTTTACATAAAGAAGGTAAAAAAGTAACTTATTCTAATTGTTATGTGATAGAGCCACCAAAAGACAGTATAGAAGATATTTTTGACACTGCAAAAAAACTTGCTAGAACTTTTAGTTATGGTGGAGGGGTTGGAATTGATATTTCAAAATTAAGACCCAAAGGTGCAAAAGTAAATAATGCTGCAAAATATACAACTGGAGCAGTGTCTTTTATGGAACTTTATAGCATGACAACAGGTTTGATTGGTCAAAGAGGTAGAAGGGGAGCTCTTATGATTTCTATGGATGTAAATCATCCAGAAATAGAGGAATTTATAGATATAAAAACCGATTTGGAGAAGGTTACTAAAGCAAATATTTCTGTAAGAGTAACAGATGAGTTTATGCAAGCTGTAAAGGAAAAAAAATTGTATAATTGTACGTTTGAAGTTGAAACTACTGGAGAAAAAATAGTTAAGATAGTAAATGCATATGATTTGTTTAATAAGTTTGTTAAAAATAACTGGGATTATGCAGAACCAGGCATATTATTTTGGGATAAAATAAAAACATATAACCTTATGAGTGAAGATAAGGACTTTTGTTTTTCAGGGGTAAATCCTTGTGCAGAAGAGCCACTTCCAAGTGGAGGAAGCTGTTTGCTTGGCTCAATAAACTTATCAGAGTTTGTAATACAACCATTTGGGGAACATGCTACCTTTGATATTAATAAGTTAAAATCTTGTGTTAGAGAAGCTGTGGTAGCTTTAAATGATGTATTAGATGAGGGATTAAATTTACATCCATTACAAGAACAAAGGGATAGTGTCTACAAATATAGACAGATAGGCTTAGGTGTAATGGGTATTGCTGACATGCTTATAAAGATGGGGATAAGATATGGTTCTGATAAATCTTTAGAATTGTGTGATTTAATTGGTAAAACTATGCTTAACGAAGCTGTAAAACAATCAGCTTTAATTGCTAAAGAATACGGGACATTTAGTGAGTATAAATATGAAAATATTTCTAAATCTAGATTTTTTATAGAAAACTTAAATGATGATACTAAAGAGATGGTTAAAAAGTATGGGCTTAGAAACTCACAACTCTTAACTATACCTCCTACAGGTTCTATATCTACAATGATAGGTATTAGTGGAGGAATAGAACCTATATTTAATCTTTCATATATAAGAAAAACTGAAAGCTTACATGATGAAGATGTGTATTATAAAGTATATACTCCAATAGTTAAAGAATATATGGATAAAAAAGGTATTACAGATGAAGAATGTTTACCAGATTTTTTTGTTACTGCTATGAATATAGGATATGAAGAAAGAATAAATATGCAAAAAGTATGGCAAAAGTATATTGATGCTTCTATATCATCTACAATAAATATACCTTTTGAAACTACAATTGAAGATGTTTTTAACATATATGTTATGGCATGGCAAGCTGGTCTTAAGGGAGTGACAATATTTAGAGATGGATGCAAAAGGAGTGGAATCTTAATAAATGAAAAAAAAGAAGAAAATGATAAAGAAAATAACAAAAAAGAAGATAATAAAAAAGAATCTTATAAAAATAATAAAGAAGAAAAAGATAATAAAAAAGAAAAAGCCAAAGAATTAAAAAATAAAAATTTTGAAGAAGATGAAAAGTTTGTATGCCCTGAGTGTGGAAGTGAAGGAATTGCACACACAGGTGGATGTAGTATATGTTTAAAATGTGGATATAGTGGATGCAATTAAATTCTAAGTTAGTGGATTCTTAATATGTTTAAGACAATAATATTTTTACAGGTGAAAGATGAGGGGATAGTATGCAGAACAAAAGTGTGAGGGAGATTAAAGAAATAATTGAGACTTTAGAAGTTGAAAAGTATATGGAATATATAGAAATATTAAGAGTGGATGAAAGAAAATCTGTTCAAAGTCTGGCTATAAAGCTTGCCAAGAAGCTGGACAATATTAGAAAAGAAGCAGAAAGATTAGAAACTATAAATATGTTTGAAAATGAAGGATATAGTAAAGGCTATTTATATATTGGAGGAATTGATGAAGCTGGAAGAGGACCACTTGCAGGTCCTGTTGTAGCTTCAGTTGTAGTGTTTAAGCAAAATACAAAAATAGAAGGCGTAAATGATTCTAAGAAACTAAGTGAAGCAAAAAGAGATGAGCTTTTTGAAGTAATAAAAAAAGAAGCATTAGATTATGGAATAGGGATAGTAAATAACGAAGAAATAGATGAATTTAACATATTAAATGCCACATATATGGCAATGAAAAAAGCAATAAATTGTTTAAAACAAACACCAGATTATTTACTTGTTGATGCAGCGACAATACCAGGAATTGATATAGTTCAAAATCCAATTATAAAAGGAGATTCAAAATCTATATCAATAGCAGCAGCAAGTATATTGGCGAAGGTTACTAGGGATAGTATAATGTATCAATATGATAGAGTATATCCAGAATATGGATTTAAATCTCATAAGGGATATGGAACAAAAGAACACTATGAAGCTATTGAAAAACATGGGATAACTCCTATACATAGAAAAAGCTTCTTGAAAAATATACTGTAAACATAATGTGATATAATATGTACGATATAAATTACTATAATTAATGGGGGATTAGAGATGGATTATAATGAACTATTAAAAAATGCTAGAGAAAATTTAAATGGAAGTTGTAAAGTTTGTAAAGTTTGTAATGGAGTTGTCTGTGCAGGTGAAGTACCTGGTATGGGAGGTAAAGGAAGTGGTTCTTCTTTTATAGAAAATAGTAAGAGCTTAGAAAAAGTAAAAGTAAATATGAGAGTAATACATGATGTTTCAAATCCTGATACATCTATAGAAATATTTGGTAAAAAAATGAGTGCTCCTATATTTGCAGCTCCAGTAACAGGAACTACTTTAAATATGGGTGGAAAAATAAATGAAAGAGATTACATAGAACCAGTAGTTGCAGGATGTGCCAATAGTGGTATCTATGCAATGGTTGGAGATACAGCAGTAGATGCATTTTTAATGGAAAATTTAGATGTAGTTAAAAAGTATAATGGTGCTGGAATTGTATTTATTAAACCTTGGGACAATGAAAATATTATAAAAAAGATAAGACTAGCTGAAGAAGCTGGAGCGTTTGCAGTTGGAGTTGATATAGATGCTTGTGGTTTAGTAACTTTATCGCTACATGGAAAACCAGTGCTTCCTAAAAATATTGAGCAAATAAAAGAACTAGTTAACTCTACTAAATTACCATTTATATTAAAGGGAATAATGACTGTAGAAGATGCATTAATGGCAGTTGAAGCAGGTGTAGATGCAATAGTTGTATCAAATCATGGAGGAAGAGTACTTGACTGTACACCAGGAGCATGTGAAGTTTTACCAAAGATTGCTGAGGCTGTTAAAGGTAAAGTTACAATACTTGCAGATGGTGGAGTTAGAACAGGATTGGATGTATTAAAAATGATAGGCCTAGGGGCAGATGCAGTATTAATAGGAAGACCTTTTGTAACAGCTTCATTTGGTGGAGCAACTGATGGTGTAGAAACTTATGTAAATAAACTTCAATCAGAATTAAGTGGTTCTATGATATTAACTGGATGTCAAACTATAAAAGATATTGATGGAAAAGTTATATACAAATAAATTTTTATACAAAAAAGAGGAAAAATCATTTTAATGTAGAATAATTGTACAAAGGGGGAATTTATATGAGTAAAAAAGCTTATGAAGAAGCCTTAGTAGAATTGGAAAAATTTATTGATGAAAGAAAACAAATAGTTAAAAGTGCGGAGGAATGTATTGATAAGTACATAGTTGACAGAACGCTACCTTTTGATTACAAAGATAAATGTGTGGAATGGCAACAAGAGTTACTGGACACTCTAGAAGCACAGATTTTAGAAGCAAATGAATTAAATGTATTATTAAAAGAAAAAAAGGAACTTGAGGAAGATTAGGTTTTGTTGACCAAGTGTAAATCAGTAATATGATTTACACTTGGTTTTTTTAGGAAATCTAAGGTAAAGTATGGTAATAAATATGATTAATCTAAAAAATAAAACCAGTCTTTAAGACTGGTTTAATTATTACTTTTCGGATTTAGAATATGTTTTTTCATTTCTTCCAATACGATTGTATAAGATTTACATTGAGCAGCAGCTAATTCCGACAAAGCAAATCTCTGAGCTTTATTTAGAAAGTCCTTATCTGTACTACATAATTGTTTTGAACAATCTTGTATCATAAGCATCTTAATTAATTTTACAATCTCAAAGACATCTCCTGAATGAAATTTATCATGGTATAATTTAAGCCGTTGCTTTCTATCAAAAATCCATATACCATCTATTTTATCAATTGATTGGATAAAATTATTAACTTCATTTTCGTTCATAATTGGACGTACACCAATCTTGTCAGCATTCAAAACGGGAATCGAAATTTTAAGAGTGCTATTGAAAATGACAGTTAATTCATAGTATTTCTGCATATGTTTATTTATTTCCTTTGTTACAATATCACTTACATAACAGGCTCCTTCTTTTGGATACATCACACTTTCACCAATATTATACATATGTTAGTTATACCTCCAAACTGAATTTTAGATATTGCAATTGGGGTACAATGCTTTAATTATCTAATAATTAATATTATATCATAAAACTATTGACAAGTCAAAGGTATTAATATATAATAATAAGTTTATCATCGAAGATAGATAAAACTGACTATAAAAATATAATATAAAATGATTTAAAATATTGAAATATTATGTTAGTATTGTATAAAATTATATACTAACTATATTTAGTAATTATTAGTTTTTTGCAAAATCTCTTAATTTAAAACTTCCAGCTGTTACAAATACTATTCCAATAAGTATTAGAACGATTACATTTATTAAGATACTATCATTGATTCTAAGGGCATTTATAGTCCAGTAAAAAGGTGTAAGCTTTGATAGATTAGTCATAAATGATAATTCACTCATTGATGGTATCAGACTAGATATAGATATAGCTAAACCTATTAAAGAATAAAATGTAGTTACAAGGCTTATAGAACTTTCATTTTTAAATACTCTAGCTATCCAAAATACAAATCCAGTGGAAACAAAACTATTTGCTAGTACAATCATTAATATATTTGGGGTTAATTTAAAATCTCCAACAAATGTAAGGCATCCAAGTATTACAGTGTATAAAATTGCTTGAATAAAAAATAACCCTAAGAGTATACTAAAAATTATTTTTATATCTTTATGTTTTGTAGAAATAAGTCTCCTTAAAACATTTGATTTTTTTAATGTAAATAAGTCAGAGGCAAGATACGCTGCGTTAATATACATAAAATAACATATTAAGAAAACTGTTAAAAATGAATCTGTGTTTTTATCAGGCTTATTATCAACTATACTTGTTTTAGTTAATTTTTCATCCATATTTTTATCTATTTTTGATTTTAAAGAATTATTGATAAAAGATTCTATTTCTGATTCTGCCCAAAGACTACCACCACCATTTTCAGTTTTGAAACATTTAACAGCAGGTCGTTTTAAGTTATCTATATCAGTTGAAAAGTTTTTGTCCAAAACAAATACTGCAGAAACTTTATTATTTTTTAGTAAGTTCATAGCCTTATCTTCTTCATTTAATCTAAATGTGTTTTCCTTTAGCTTTGAATTATTTATCAATTTATGTTCATATTTTCCTGAAGAGTTAGAGACAACTGCTACTGGAGAAAAATACATTGATTGATTGTCTGATTTACTAGAAAAAAGGTTAAGAGAAACAATTAATATAATAGGAATCATGACCATACTAGCTAAAAGAGAAGGATTTTTTATATATCTTTTTATATTTGCAAGAATTAGTCTAATCATTATTAAATCTCCCTCCATTTATATTTTTCTTTTACAATAGAGAGTATAATCAATATTGTAGAAATAATTAAGCATGTTACAATTAAATTACTTATTGAATTTAAAGTCTTGAAACTTTCATAATCACTATACAGAGTTCCTATTAAATAAGTTGGAGATAAACTTACAAACTTACTAAAAGCTTCACTTATCATGTTAAAAATACCTCCAAAAATTGTTTGTAAGAAAAGTAATATATAGACTATGAATGTACCATATTTTTTACTAAAAAAACTAGTTACAAAAGTAGATATAGAAGTCATAAAATATGATGATATAGCACATATTAAGGTTAATGTGGCAAGATTACCTTTAAATGTTATTCCAAGTATCCTAAAGAATAAAACATATAATAATAGAAATATAAATGAATAAATCCATAAACCTACAAAGTCGTAAATTAAAAACTGCACTCTAGTTATAGGCATAGAATAAAGTCTTTTTGAAAGCCCTTTTGATTCACTTATATAATTCGATAAAATATTATTCATTATAAAAATTATTACAAGGAATCCTAATGAAACTAAAGCAAAGTATTCATATGAGTTTTGTTCAGTATCACTTTTTATTATAGAATTGGCAATAGAACTCTTATTAAACAACTTAGAAAACTCTTCTGAACTTAGTTTTTGAGAATTATTTAAATATAATTTTTCATGATAAGTATTTAATATATTTTGAAGTAGTACTGCTATGTCATCTCTAGTTCCAAGTTTTTCTATACTTAAAGTATTTGATTTTTCCTTTAAAATATTGTTTTCGTATCCTTTAGGTATTGTAAGTTTTAAATCTGCATCAGAATAATCTTTCTGTATTTTTAATACAGAAGATAAATCATCTTTTAAATAATTTGTCAAATTATTTGATAATTTGGAGTTATCTTTATCATATACAACAATTGACATAGGTTCTGTTTTTATAGGATTTTGAAACATATCTTCTGTTACCATTCCAAGGAACCCAGCTAAAAGTAGAGGTAGAGCTAAGAAATATATCAAATTAAGCATGAATGAGCTTTTCAGACCTTTTAACATAGTTTTTACACTTATATATAATTTCATAAAATCACCCCCATTAGTCCCTTAAGTTTTTACCTGTTAGATTTAAGAATACATCTTCTAAACTAGGTTCTTCATAAGAGATACGTATTACTTTTGAATTGTTTTTGTCAACAGCAGAAAGTACATCTGTTAACTGAAAGTTTTTATCTACATCTAATGTTATTACTGAAGTATTTTCTAAAACAGATATAACACCTTTAATATTTTTTAAATCAAATATAAGTTGAGCATTTATATTTTTTATTTCCATAATTAATTTTGTATTTGTAGACACTATTGATTTTAGGTAATTATTATCCCCAAAAGCAACTTCTTTACCTTCATCCATAATAAAGATTTTAGAACAAAGATGTTCAACCTCTTCCATATAATGAGATGTATATATAATAGTAGTTTTTTGCTTTTCAGATATATCTTTTATAAAATTAAAAATGTGATTTCTTGATTGAGGGTCAACACCTACAGTTGGTTCATCTAATATTAATATTTTAGGATGATTTAAAAGTGCTATCCCAATATTTAATCTTCTTTGCATACCACCAGATAGTTTTTTTACTTTTTTCTTTTTAACTTCAGCTAGACCTGTAACTTCCAAGGCTTCATTGATTCTCTCTTGAAGCAACTTACCCTTTAATCCATAAAAAGCTCCAAAGTATTCTAAGTTATCAAAAGGAGTTAGTGTTTCCATAACTGCTAACTCTTGTGGAACTAATCCTATTATGGATTTTGCACTCATAGGATTTGCTGACAAATCTACACCATTTATTTGAATATTACCGCTATTTGGTAAAGTAAGATTGGTAATTATATTTATAAGTGTAGATTTACCAGCACCATTTGGACCAATAAGCCCAAATATTTCCCCCTTTTTAACAGAAAAACTAATGTTATCAAGTGCTAACTTATCATTAAATCTTTTTGTTATATTATTTACTTTAACTATATCCATAAAAATCCCTCCCAAAATGTTTTTGTGCAATTTAAAAATCTATAATATTATAATAAAGAATTATTAGGTGTATTTCTATTACTATAAGTCACTAAAAAAAGTGACTTAAGTCACTTTATAGTTTTAGCTTTATTATAAGTTAAGTTTTTGAAAATTTTGTTTATAGTTTAGACTTTTTATTGACATACTATATTACAATTTTAGTTTTGAAAGCAAATATAGCCAATTGAGTCCTATCTCTAAGCTCCAATTTGCCTAAAATATTAGTTATATTATTTTTTATGGTACCCTCAGATAAAAATAATTCTTGACTTATTTCTTTATTACTAAGTCCATGTGCAATTAATTTAATTATGGATATTTCTTTTTCAGTTAAATTATATATATTAGAAATATGCTCATGTTCAACAGTTTTTTCAGATGACATGATTTTTTCAGCTACATTTTTGTCAAGTACAACATTGCCAAAAAATGAAGAGCGTATCCCCTCATGCAATACTTCATCAGAGCTGTCTTTTAGAAGGTAACCTGAAGCTCCAAACTTCATTGCATCTTTTATATACTCATCATCATTAAAGGTAGTTAAAATTAATAGTGCTATTGACTCATCATATTCTTTTATAAGTCTTGTGCCTAAAACACCATCACAAATATTCATTCTAATGTCCATAAGAACAACATCTACATCATTTGACTTACAAAATTCTAAAGCCTCATATCCATTAGAGGCATCTCCAATTATCTCCAAATCATCATAAGATGACAATATAATCTTAAGACCTTTCCTAATTAATTTTTCATCATCAACTATAAGAACTTTAATTTTACTCAAAAAAATCACCCCCTAAAAATTTGGGAAAAGAAGCTCTAATTGTAAATCCATCATTGTGATTATCAAATTCAACTTTTCCATTTAGTTCATATATTCTTTCGCTAATACTGTTAATTCCATTTCCTTTTTTTATATTTTCACATCCTATACCATTATCACTAATCGTAATTATAAGATTTGAAGGATTAAATGTTATAAAAATTTTGATTTCACTTGCTTTTCCATGTCTTGATGCATTGGAAAGCGATTCTTGAATAAGTCTATATAAAGCTATAGACTGAGCTCTAGATAGGCTCCAAGTGTTTCTTGATATAGTTAGTCTTACATTAATATTTGTAAGCTTAATAAAGCTTTTAATTAGTTCTTTAATTTTAAACAAATTTTGATAATTTTCATATTCAATAGGCTTTAACTCAGAGATAGCTCTTCTAACATCTTGAAAACTTTCATTTACGAATTCTCTAAGTTCATGTACTAAATCAGATACTTCGGGCTTATCATTTAAGAGCTTTTCTATGGCACTTAACTGTATTATTGTTGTAGAAAGAGAATGTCCAACACTATCGTGTATTTCTCTAGATATTCGGTTTCTCTCTTTTAAAATGGCTAGTTCTTCTATAGAACTTGCATAAATTTCTAAATCAGAATTAGATTTTTTTAATTTATCTTTAGAAATTCTAAGTTTATCATAAAGGCTTTGATTGTATAGTTTAGATATATTTTCACTTTCTATATATATAGAAAGTATAGATATAATCAATAATATTGAACTTGATTCCAAAGCTAGATACAAGTTTTTATCTAAACTAATAATAAAGGAAGATACTATAATGAAAAACAATAATATGTATTTGTATTTTTCATTTATAAAAAATGATATGTCCAAAATTAAAGGAACAAAGTAAAGTGAATTAAAAGTCTTTGTATAATTATACAATATAAAAATTAAGATAAGCTCTAAAAAATAAGAAATAAGTACAATTCTATTCTTGTTTGATAAAGAAAAAAATCTGACTTGATTATTTATTATAATTAGAAATAATATTATTATTGTCATAATTGAATACATTGTATTTTCAGCATTGTTTAGATAACTTACAATCAATATAAATAGGGATAAATATCGTATAAAAGTAACTAATTTTTTTCTGTTCATTAAAAACATTCCTCCATAAAAATAAACTTTCCTTATGAAAACTAGAATAATATCATAAAAGAATAAAGTCAATAGAGGTATCTATTAATATTAATGAAAATAAAATCAATCTAAAAAATTTGAATAGTTAAATTGTATACTGACCATAATCAAAAAGTAAAAATCTAATGTATTGGAGTAAAAAATGAATAACAAAGAAAAAGGTGATTTTGGAGAAGAAGTAGCAATTAATTATTTATTGTCAAAAGGTGCAAAACTACTAGAAAAAAACTACAGATTAAAGATTGGAGAAGTAGATATAATAGTAAGGATGGATGATGAGATTGTATTTGTAGAAGTAAAATCAAGGTCTAATTTAAGGTATGGTTATCCTTGTGAATCTGTAAATTTCAAGAAGAGAAAAAAGATAGTTGAGATTGCTAAATACTATATCACAAAAAATAATTTACATAATATTCCCATAAGGTTTGATGTTGTAGAAGTTTATTTATCAGAAAAAAGAGTAAATCACATAATGAATGCTTTTTAAGAAAGATAAAGTTTTGGAAAGGATTACTATATGTTAAGTATTATTAATTCGAGTAATTTAATAGGAATTGAGAGTTTTCTAGTAAAGGTTGAGGTGGATACAAGTAATGGTATACCTAGCTTCAATATTGTCGGGCTTCCAAGTAAAGAAATTAAAGAGGCGAGAGAGAGAGTTAAATCAGCTATTATCAACAGTGGATATAAATTTCCAAATACAAGAATTGTTGTAAATTTATCACCAGCAGATATAAAAAAAGAAGGTGCTTTTTTAGATTTATCAATAAGTATAGGTCTTTTAAGAGGATTAATAAAAAAGGATGAAAATTATATAAGAGAAAGTATGTTTATAGGAGAATTATCATTAGATGGAAAAATAAGAAAAGTAAGAGGTATATTACCCATAATTATAGGTGCAAAGACTCAAAATATAAAACGTATTTTTATACCAGTTGACAATATAAAAGAAAGTCTATTTATAGAAGAAATTGATATAATACCTATTAAAAGTTTAAAAGAATGTATAGGTTTTTTAAACGGAGAAATAAAAGTCGATAAAGAAAAAATAATGTCTTTTTTAAATGAAGAAATAGAAACAAATAGTAACTATACATATTGTAAATATCCTGAATTTTATGATACAAAAGAAAGCAAATATGATGAAGATTTTAATGATGTTAGAGGAAATTATTTTATAAAGAGAAGCGCAGAGATAGCTGCTGCTGGAAATCATAATATGCTTATGATTGGGCCTCCAGGCTCAGGTAAAACAATGATTGCAAAAAGAGTAATAACAATTTTACCAGATATAAGTGTAGAAGAGATGATAGAGGTAAGTAAGGTTTATAGTGTATTGGGTATGATAGATGAAAATAAAGGCATAATTGATAAGAGACCTTTTAGGGCTCCTCATCATACGACTACAAAGCAGTCTTTAATTGGAGGAGGAACAGATGCAAGACCTGGAGAAGTAGCACTAGCACATAGAGGTATTTTGTTTTTAGATGAAATCGCTGAGTTTGATAGGAAAATCCTTGAGACTTTGAGACAACCTATAGAAGATGGATATGTAAATATATCTAGAGTAAAGTACAGTACAAAATATCCTTGTAGAGTGTTACTAATTGCAGCTATGAATCCATGTCCATGTGGTTATTATATGTCAAATACAGAGTGTAGATGTAGGAGTAATGAAATTAATAAATACATAAATAAAATATCAGGACCATTATTAGATAGGTTTGATATTTTTGTAGAAGTAAATACTGTAAAATATGATGATTTAAATTCATCAAAACAAGAAGAAAGTTCTCAAAAAATAAAGATAAGAGTAGAAAATGCTAGAAAAATACAAATAAATAGATTTAAAAAAGATAATATAAAAAATAATAGTGAAATTAAGGCCTCTAATTTATTAAAATATTGTAAATTAGAAAAAGAAGCTTCAAAAATGGCTAAAGTAATATTTAATAAATATAACTTAAGTAGTAGAAGTTATACAAAACTTTTAAAGATGGCAAGAACAATAGCTGATTTAGAAGGAATAGAGTTGATAAATTCACAATGTATTATAGAAGCTTTTTCATTTAGAAGAGCTTATTATAGTTATTTTAAATAGGTTTTTGAGGTGTATTTTATGAAGAAAAAAGATATCTATTTATGGTTAAAATCAATTAGTGGAATAACAACAAAAACAATTGAAATAATAGAAAATGATATAGTAAATATTGAAGATATATTTGATTTTTCTGAAAAAGAAATATATAATTTAAAAAATATAAGCTTGAATATTAGAAAAAATATAGTAAAATATAGAGGTCACGCTTATTTAGAAAATATAAAAGAACTACTTTACAAAAAATCAATTAAATATATTTGCCAATATGATGAAGAATATCCTGAAAATTTGAAGAATATATACAATGCTCCAAAGTTATTATTTTACAAAGGTGACATAAGTTTAGTTAATAATAATTTTAATATAGCTATAGTAGGTTCAAGAAAGCCTACAGCTTATGGAATTAGTTGTGCAAAAACAATGAGTTGTCAATTGTCCCAATATGGAGTTAATATAGTAAGTGGATTAGCCATAGGAATAGATGCATATTCACATATAGGTTGTATGAATGGAAAATCTAAGACTATAGCAGTGCTTGGGTCAGGAGTAGACAACCCTCTTCCAAAACAAAATTTACATTTATCAAATAAAATATTAGAAAATGGGGGACTATTATTATCAGAGTATAATATTAATTCAACAGTAGCTCCATACCATTTTTCTAATAGAAATAGAATTATTAGTGGATTAAGTGATGGAGTAGTGGTTGTAGAAGCCGCAATACGAAGTGGTGCATTAATAACAGTAGAGTTTGCTCTTGAACATGGGAAAAATGTTTTTGCGATACCTGGTAATATAAATTCTCAAATGAGTAGAGGATGTCATAAAATTATAAAAGAAGGTGCGAAATTAATTGAAAATATAGATGATATTTTGAATGAGTATAACATATTTAATATTATTGATAAAAAAATAAATCAAAAATATGATAATATAAGTTTAAATGCCAAGTCTAAGCAAATAATTGAAGCTATAAAAAGAGAAGGAAGCTTGCATATAGATAGTATTTGTGATTATACTGGTATAGAAATAAAGTATGTAAATTCAATAATCAATGAATTAGTACTAAATGAGTTAGTAGTAGAGATGAATAATAAAACGTACAGTTTAAATGTATAAATTAAGATTAGGTAGTGGGGGTGTGTGGTTTTATGGCCAAAACATTAGTCATCGTAGAATCGCCTGCAAAAGCTAAGACTATAGAAAAATTTTTAGGTAAAAGTCATTATACAGTGAAAGCATCAGTTGGTCATGTCAGAGATTTGCCTAAAAGTAAATTAGGTGTAGATATAGAAAATAATTTTGAACCTCAATATATAAACATACGAGGAAAAGGCGACGTAATAAAAGAATTAAAAAAAGAAGCTAAAAAATCTAAACAAGTGTATCTAGCAACTGACCCCGATAGAGAAGGTGAAGCTATATCATGGCATTTAGCTCATATACTAAATTTAGATGAATCTGATGATTGTAGAATTGAGTTTAATGAAATAACTAAAGATGCAATTAAAAAAGCAATTAAGCATCCTAGAAATATTGATATAAACTTAGTAGATGCACAACAAGCTAGAAGAGTATTGGATAGACTTTTAGGATATCAAATAAGCCCTATATTATGGCAAAAGGTTAGAAAAGGGCTTAGTGCAGGTAGAGTACAATCAGTAACAACAAAATTAATTTGCGATAGAGAAAAAGAGATAAAAGCGTTTATTCCAAAAGAATATTGGACAATAGATGTTGAAGCAAAGACATTAAAAGATAAAGATATAACTTTAAAATTTTATGGCAAGAATGATGAAAAAATTGAATTAGAAAATGAAGATGCTGTTAATGAAATACTAAAAGAAATGGAAGGAAAGGATTTAAAAGTTGAAAAGATAGAATCTAAATCAAGACGTAAATCAGCTCCAAAACCATTTACAACAAGTATGCTTCAACAAGAAGGTGCAAATAAGTTGTTTTTTACTACTAAAAAAACAATGATGATAGCACAAGAATTATATGAAGGTATAGATATAGAAGGTGAAGGCACTGTTGGTCTTATATCATATATAAGAACTGACTCTAAGAGAATATCTGATGAAGCAAAAGAAAAAGCTAAGGATTATATAATAAGTGACTTAGGTGAGAATTACTATAAAAATCCTGTAGAGAAAAAAGAGAAACCAGATACTAAAAAGGTTCAAGATGCACATGAGGCAATAAGACCAACTTCCGTTGATAGAACTCCTGATAGTATAAAAGCTTCATTGAGTAAAGACCAATATAAGCTATACAATTTAATTTGGAGAAGATTTATAGCAAGTCAAATGGAGGATTCAGTATTCGATATACTAAATGTAGAATGTAAGGCTGGAGATATTGTATTTAAAGCTACTGGTTCAAAAATGAAATTTGATGGATATACTAAGGTATACAATTTTTCAGAAAGAGAAGATAAGATTCTACCAAGTATAGAAAAAGGAGATATATTAAGTATAGAAAATATATTGCCAGACCAACATTTTACACAACCACCAGCAAGATATACAGAAGCTAGTTTGGTAAAAACATTGGAAGAGCTGGGAATAGGTAGACCAAGTACGTATGCTCCAACAATAGCTACTATATTAAATAGAGAATATGTTGAAAAGCAAGGCACAAGTCTATGTCCAACAGAACTTGGAATAATAGTTACTGATATTTTAGAAAATAATTTTCATAAATTTATAGATGTAGATTTTACTGCTGATATGGAAAGCAAGCTTGATGTTATAGAAGAAGGAAATACAGATTGGAAAGAAATTGTATCTGAAGCATATGCACCACTTAAGGAAGCGATTGAAGAAGCACTTGAGAATATAGAAAAAATAAATATGGATGAAGAAACTGATGAAATCTGTGAAAACTGTGGTTCTAATATGGTTATAAAATATGGTAGGTTTGGAAAGTTTATGGCTTGTAAAAACTATCCTGATTGCAAAACGACTAGACCAATTATGAATAAAATTGGTGTTAAATGTCCAAAATGTGAAGAAGGAGAAATTATCCTTAGAAAATCTAAAAGAGGGAAAGCTTTTTATGGATGTTCTAATTATCCAAACTGTGACTTTGTAGCTTGGAATAAGCCAACAGGAGAGTTTTGTGAAAAGTGTGGTTCATATATGGTTGAAAAAGTGACTAAATCTGAAACGAAAACAGTATGCTCCAATAAAGAATGCAACAAAGAGTCAAAAGAGCATAATGACGGAAAAGAGTGAAAATTGAAAAAAATCACATAATTCTCTTGAAAAAGGTTCCAAACTATGATAATCTTTCAAGTGTAAACAACTAATATAAAAATAAATTTTCATTAAGAGTGAGAATAATATTAGAAAATATAAAGGTTATTAAAAGGCCTAAATTTCATGAGGAGATGATTAAATGGCAAGTGAAGTATTACAAAAAACAAGAAAAATAAATAAAACATTACAAACAAGTGGTGGAAGTAGTGTCTCTTTTGATTTACTGGCCGGAGCATTAGGAGATGTATTAAATTCTAATGTTTATGTAGTAAGTGCAAAAGGTAAAATTCTAGGGCTTCATTTAAATGACATTGAAGATAGCTCAGTTATAGAAGACGAATATACTAAGCAAAAAAAATTCTCAGAAGAATATACTCAAAACTTATTAAAAATTGATGAGACACTAGAAAACTTAAATGGTGAGAAGATATTGGAGATTTTCCCTGAAGAGCAAGGAAGATTACAAAAATATACTACTGTAGTACCAATACTAGGAAGTGGACAAAGACTTGGAACATTAGTACTTTCAAGATATTCAATGTCATTTAATGATGATGATTTAGTGATAGCTGAATACAGTGCAACTGTTGTTGGTCTTGAGATATTAAGAGCAATAGGTGAAGAATTAGAAGAAGAAATGAGAAAAAAAGCTGTAGTTCAAATGGCAATAGGCACTCTGTCCTACTCCGAGCTTGAAGCAGTTGAACATATTTTTGCTGAATTAGACGGTAAAGAAGGCTTACTTGTAGCAAGTAAAATAGCTGATAGAGTTGGTATAACTAGGTCAGTTATAGTAAATGCACTTAGAAAATTTGAAAGTGCAGGTGTGATAGAATCAAGATCATTAGGTATGAAAGGAACTCATATAAGAATACTTAATGATAAACTTACAGATGAATTAAAAAAATTAAAAAACAATCAATAATCTAAATTTTATAGATTGTGATTAGAAAAGGTATCTATTTCAAATAGATACCTTTTTTAGACGGATTATTGGGATAATAATCATTAAATACTTTTTTTAGAATAGGAGTGGGAATATGCCTTTAGCAGATAAAATAAGACCAAAAACAATGAATGATGTAATAGGTCAAAGTCATATAATTGGTAATGGAAAAATACTGTCTAAGATATTACAGACTAATTTTTTACCAAATATGATATTTTTTGGTCCACCTGGTGTTGGAAAAACTACTGTAGCAGAAATTATCGCAGAAAAAAGCAATAAAAATTTTTATAAAATAAATGCCACTAATTCATCACTAGAAGATATAAAAAAGGTAATAGCAGAACTTGGAAGTATAAATAATATAAATGGGGTTTTACTATATATAGATGAGATACAAAGTTTTAATAAAAAACAACAGCAGTCGATATTAGAATTTATGGAAAATGGTAGTATAACTTTGATTGCTAGTACTACAGAAAATCCATATCATTATGTATATAAAGCTCTTCTAAGTAGGTCGACTATATTTGAATTTAAGCCTTTAGAAAAATTAGATATAGAAAAAGGATTAAAAAGGGCAATTGAAGTTTTAAATGAAGATAGTTATATGGATATTGAATGTAATAATGATGCTATTGAGGATATAGCTATTATATCTGATGGAGATATGAGAAGAGCCTTAAATGCTTTAGAAGTAGTAGTTTATTCAACTAAACCAAATAAAGATAACATAATCTATATAGATTCAGATGTAGTAAAAAAATCTACATTTAATAAAATTATAAACTATGATAAAAATGGTGATAGTCACTATGATATTTTAAGTGCATTTCAAAAATCTATAAGGGGAAGTGACCCACAGGCATCCATACACTATTTAGCAAGACTTATAAAAGGTGGAGATTTAATAAGTATCTGTAGAAGACTTTTAGTAATAGCTAGTGAAGATATAGGTTTAGCTTATCCAAATGCAGTTGTCATTGTAAAAGCGTGTGTAGATTCAGCTATGCAACTTGGATTTCCTGAAGCAAAAATACCATTAGCAGAAGCTACTATTCTTTTAGCTACATCACCAAAATCTAATTCTGCATGTATGGCAATAATGAAAGCATTAGATGAATTAGATAGAGAATTTGTTAAAGACATACCAAATAGTATAAAAGATGCTCATTACTCTGGTTCTAAAGATATAGGTAGGGGATGTGGATATAAATATCCTCATAACTTTAAAAATCATTATGTAAAACAACAGTATTTACCAGATAGCATAAAAGATAGTATTTACTACATACCACAAGAAAACAAAACTGAGAAAAATATAAAAAAATATCTAGAGTATTTAGATAGCGATTTTTAAGTTGAATTTTATGTATCGGGGGTAGATATTATGATTATAAAACTTAACTCAAGTTATCATAGTAGAGTTATGAAATATTTAAAAAAAGAACCTGAGTACAATTTATTTATAATAGGGGATATTGAAAGATATGGATATGGAAATAACTTTTTAAATTTATGGGCAGATATAGGTTTAAATGGTGAAATCAGAGCAGTACTACTCAAATACTTTGAATTTATGATGTTTTATTCAGATGGAGAGTATGATGTTGAAGGATTTTATGAATTGCTTTGTGACACTGATTACGAAGAAATTTCTGGAAAAATAAGTGCTGTAGATGCTTTAGCAAAGCGATTAGGACTTAATAATTTAAAAATAGTTGATTTTTGTAAGCTTCAAACTAAAAAATTTTTAGTTGATAATCATTGTAATGAAAAGGTCAAAAGAATTAGACTTGGAAATCTAAAGAAAACAGTTAGGCTTTATGATTTGATAGATGAATTCCACAGTACAACTTTAGATAGTTTAAAAAATGGTTTAAGAACAGGTAGAGGATATTGTATAGAGATTAACAAAGAAGTGGTATCAATGGCAAAGAGTACATCAGAAAATAGGACTCATGCAATGATAATTGGCGTAGGTACACATCCTAAATATAGAGCTAGAGGGCTTGCTACAAAATGTTTAATTAAACTATGTTCAGAACTTTTAAGAGAGAATAAAATGCCTTGTTTGTTTTATGATAATGAAGAAGCTGGAAAGATATATAAAAAATTAGGATTTGAAGACATTGGAAAATGGGGGATTTATTCAAAATAAAAAAATTAAAATTAATCTTGACAAAATTAGTAGGGTATAATAAAATTATGTTGAAAGTAATTCCTACTAAAACAGTATGAATTAGATTTCTATATAGAGGTGATAATGTATGAAGTTGTCTACTAAAGGTAGATATGGACTAAAGGCAATGTTTGAATTAGCATTAAATCAAGATAATGGTCCAGTGTCATTAAAATTTATTGCTAAAAAGCAAAAAATATCGGACCAGTACTTAGAACAAATATTTTCATCTTTAAAAAAATCGGGTCTAGTAAAAAGTGTAAGAGGTGCTCAAGGAGGGTATTTGCTCTCAAAAAATGCTGAGGATATAACAGTAGGAGATATACTTGTAGTATTGGAAGGTCCAGTTGCATTATCTGACTGTGTACTAGATGAAGATGTCTGTGAAAACTCAAACATGTGTGTAACAAAAATAGTTTGGGAAAAGATGAAAAAGGGTATAGAAGATGTTATAGATTCGATTACTCTTAAAGATATGATAAATGACTATAACAAAAATAAATTAGAAAATGATATAACAAATATAACTATAAAATAGATTTGGAGATGAATGTAATGGAAAAAAGAAGATTGTATATGGATTATTCTGCAACAACACCTGTTAAAAAAGAAGTATTAGATGCAATGATGCCATACCTAACTGATTATTTTGGTAATGCATCTAGTTTTCACACATTCGGAAGAGAAGCAAAAGATGCTTTAGATAAAGCAAGAGAACAAGTAGCAGCCCTTATAAATGCTGAACCTAGTGAAATATATTTTACAGCAGGTGGTTCAGAAAGTGATAACTGGACATTAGAGGGTGTAGCTTATGCTAATAAAAATAAAGGTAATCATATAATAACTTCAAAAATAGAACACCATGCGATACTTCATACATGTGAATATTTAGCAAAACATCATGGATTTGAAATAACTTATTTAGATGTTGATAGCGAAGGAAAAATTGATTTAAAACAATTAGAAGATTCAATAAAAGATACTACTATACTAATAAGTATAATGTTCGCAAATAATGAAATAGGAACTATACAACCTATTAAAGAAATATCTGAAATAGCTAAAAAACACAATATATTATTCCATACTGATGCAGTACAAGCTTCAGGTAATATTCCAGTAGATGTTAAAGAACTAGGAATAGATTTAATGAGTATGTCTTCACATAAAATATATGGACCAAAAGGTGTTGGAGCTTTATACATAAGAAAAGGTGTAAGACTTCATAACTTTGTTCATGGTGGAGCACAAGAAAAAAGCAAAAGAGCAGGTACAGAAAATATACCTGCAATAGTTGGATATGGAAAGGCAGCAGAATTAGCTAAAGCAAATATGCAAAACCATGTTGAGACTTTAACTCGTCTTAGAAATAAGTTAATAGATGGTGTTTTAGAAAGAATACCTTATACAAGAATAAATGGTAGTTTAGAAAATAGATTGCCAGGAAATGCAAACTTTGCATTCCAATTTATAGAAGGTGAAGGAATACTTTTATTATTAGATATGTTAGGAATTGCTGGTTCAAGTGGTTCTGCATGTACTTCTGGTTCATTAGACCCTTCACATGTACTTCTTGCAATAGGTTTACCACATGAAATAGCACATGGTTCATTGAGACTTACAGTTGGAGATTTTACAACAGATGATGATATAGATTATATATTAGAGAATTTGCCAAAAGTTATAGAAAGACTTAGAAGTATGTCACCACTTTACGATGATGCAAAGAAACAAGGCTTAGTAAAATAGACAAAGAAGATAAGACACAAAAAGTAGGCATAAATTAATGTAGGAGGAAAAAACAATGCAATATAGTGATAAAGTTATGGAACATTTTATGAACCCAAGAAATATGGGAGAAATTGAAGATGCAAGTGGTGTAGGTGAAGTTGGAAATCCTACATGTGGAGATATAATGAAGATATTTTTAGACATAGAAGGAGACATAATAAAAGATGTTAAGTTTAAAACATTTGGCTGTGGTTCAGCTATAGCAAGTTCTTCTATGGCAACTGAAATGATAAAAGGAAGAACTATAAAAGATGCATTAGACCTTACAAATAAAGCTGTTGCTGAAGCTTTAGATGGTTTACCACCAGTAAAAATGCACTGTTCAGTTTTAGCAGAACAAGCTGTAAAAGCAGCACTTATAGACTATGCTAAAAAGAATAATATCCATATACCAGAATTAGATGGATATGTTATAGATGATGCTCATGACCATGATGTTCAGGAAGAAGAATAAAATAAGGAATAATTTTCCAAAAAAAGTTTAAAATTATTTTAAAAAAGTGTATAATAGTATAGTAAGATGAAAAATAGCCGTTTTAAAGAAAACGGCTATTTTTTATTGTACAAACTACCATTCTAGCCCGTTTTGAAAATCAATCAAATAATAAAAAAATATACACATCCATAATATTTAAACATTAAAAAATATAAAAAATCTCAACAAATCAATTGTTTACAAGGATTTCATATACAAATATACTTTTAAAAAATTTTACTTAAAAATGCTATTTTTCTTTAAAAAGGCACATTTCAACTAAATACAATATTAGGGGGAACAGTTATGAAAATACCAAAGAGGATAGCAGCAATACTTACTATATCATTAGTAGTTAGCAGTGCGACAGCAGGCATGTCAAGTGCTCAAACAAACAGTGATACACTTAAATGTTCAGGTCGATGGGAAACTGCTATACAAATAAGTAAAAAAGGATGGGATACATCTAAAAATGTAATATTAGTTAATGACAATACTATAGTAGATGCATTGACTGCAACTCCTTTTGCTGGTTCTAAAAATGCACCAATTCTTTTGACACAAAATAATAAATTAGATGATAGGACTAAAGCAGAAATAATAAGGTTAAAAGCAGAAAAAGTATATTTAATAGGTGGGACAAAAACTTTAGGTTCAGAGGTAGAGACACAATTAAAATCATTAAAAATTGATACAGAAAGAATCTCAGGAAATGACAGATATCAAACTTCTTTAGAAATAGCTAAAAAATTAGATGAGTCTCTTGGAAGAAAAGCAAGTAGTAATATTTCAGAGATAGTTGTAGTTAATGGAGAAAAAGGTCTTGCTGATGCAGTAAGTGTAGGAGCTATTGCAGCTCAAAATAAAATGCCAATAATTCTTTCTAGTCCAAAAGATGGAATAAAACAATCAAGTCAATTTATAAAAGATAAAGGTATAAAGACATCTTATGTAATAGGAGGAGTGCAGTCAATTTCGGAAGTTACAAAAAATACTTTACCTAGTCCTAAGAGATTATCAGGAAATGATAGAAATGAAACTAATGCGGCTGTTATAAGTGGATTATATAGTTCAAAAGAGCTGAAAAATGCGTATATAACAAAAGATGGTATGAATAAACAAGGAGACCTTATAGATTCATTAGCAGTGGGTTCATTGGCGGCAAAAAATAATTCACCAGTAGTTTTAGTTGGAAATAAATTAAATAAAGAACAAGAAAAAGTATTAAATACTAAGAGCTTAAAAACAGTTACACAAGTTGGTGGTTCAGGCAATGAGACTGCTTTCTCTGAGATAAAAAAATCACAATCTACAACAACATATGAAGTTAAAAATGTAGAAGAGTTAAAAATAGCTTTAGCTAAAGCGGATGCAAATGATGTTATAAATATTAAGCCATCAGGAACTATGTCAAATGATTTGTCATTGAGTACAAATAATTCAATTTCTGTAAATTTAAATGGTACATATACAGGTACAATAGTAGTAACTGCTCCAAATGCAGATATAGTAAATAAAGGTACAATAAATAAAGTTTTGGTTAAGGATAGTAAAGGTGGAACAATAATAAATGAAAGTGGAGCAAAAATAGAAAAAGTAGAAATACAAAATAATTCTAGCAATGTTGTAGTTAAAAACAA
Organism: Clostridioides sp. ZZV14-6009; assembly: GCF_020658095.1. NCBI lineage: Bacteria > Bacillati > Bacillota > Clostridia > Peptostreptococcales > Peptostreptococcaceae > Clostridioides > Clostridioides sp. ZZV14-6009. Next base: position 382,847 of record NZ_JAGWDG010000002.1, on the reverse strand, counting down.
TGGAAAAATAACAAACATAAAAAATGATGCTACAGGAACAAATATAAAAAATGAAGGAACAATAACTGACAAAGTAGAAGGTTCTCAGACTCCAAGTGTAGATGGCACTAAACCAGGTGGAAGTTCATCTGGAGGCTCTTCATCAAGTGGAGGAAGTTCAAGTGGTGGTTCATCTGTAAAAGATAAACTGATAACATCAATAACAGCACTTGATAATTCAATAAAAGTACAAAATGTAGAAAATGGAACGGAATTAAGTAAATTAAACTTACCAAAAGAGTTATCAGCAACTGTGTCTGGAGTAGCGAATACAAAAGTAGGAGTAACTTGGAAAAGTACACCAGAATATGCTAGCCAAGTAGCAGGAAAGTATATATTTAGTGCAAGCTTATCAAGTGGATATAAGCTTGCAGAAGGAGTATCAATTCCAAGTATTACAGTAACAGTATCTGAACCTGTTAAAGTGGAGACAATAAAGGTTACTGATACCGATACATTAGAAAAAGCACTTGCTTTACAAGAAGATGGTCAAGTGTGGGAAATAAGTGGACAAATAGATGTTAAAAAGCCAGTTGTTATAGATAAAAAAATAATTATAAATGGTATTAATGATGCTGAATTGAAAAAAGCTGTAGAATTTACTGATACTAAACCAGGCTACGAAAATATAGTAACAATAGACAGAAAAGATGGTGTAAAAATAAACAATCTAAAAGTAACAGGCTTAGATTCAGATAAATTAAACAAATCAGGAATGCATGTTTATTTATCACAAAATGTTGAATTAAACAATGTAACTTTAAATAATAATAAAGGAGCAGGTTTAATAGTAAATGGTTCAGCAGTAATAGCTTCAAACCTTGTAACAAGTGGAAACGGATGGTATGGAGTCAATGTAGAATATGTAAAAGATGATGGAATTGTAAATGAAACTAATGCAAGACTAGATTTAATAGGTGATTGCAAGATAAGTGAATATACTCCAATAAAAACTGATAACTATGATAAAGATAAAGTGATTGTTAATGGATATGGGGATTGTACATTATCACAAGATTCAAAAATTGCTACTTGGGGTAAAGCTTCTATCACTATAAATGAAAATAATGATATAGCTAATATAACGGAAGAAAATAAAATAGATGAGGGTGAAAATGGTAGCATACCTAAATTTGAAAGTGTAGAGGGTAGAACACCTGTAGATATTACACTAAATAAAGGCAAAAATGATTATAACAATGTAAGAGTTCAAATAAAACCAGAAGATGATTCAGCAGATTTAGATGGAATACAACTAATTGCTAAAGATAGCAACGAAAATTGGTTTAACATAGTAAAAACAGGATGGGGACCAATGGAAGGTTTTTTATTACAAGATGCAACAACACCTGTTTATCTAGTTGGAAATAAAGAAGGTACTTATAAGGTGAAAATAGAACTAGTTGATGTTAGTAATTCTAATAATATAATAACAGAAACAACAGCGTCAGTAGTAGTAGTTAAATAAATATAAAATCATTCTTAAATCTTTTAAAATTACTTAATAACATTATTTTTTTTAGAAAATAGAGCAAGCTATATTTTAAATAAATACAATGCTTGCTCTATATGGTATAATAATAAGTAATGCAAAAGATGAGGTGAAATTTGTTTATGAATAAAAAAGTAATGATAGGTATGAGTGGTGGAGTGGATAGCTCTGTAGCTGCATATATTTTAAAACAACAAGGATATGATGTCATTGGTGTTACTATGAAATTATGGCAAGACGATGACGAAGTTGAAAATGAAGGTGGTTGTTGCTCTTTATCAGCAGTTGAAGATGCTAGAAGAGTGGCAAATAAAATAGGAATACCATTTTATGTTCTAAATTTTAGAGAAGTATTTAAAGAAAAAGTAATAGATTATTTTATAGATGAATATTTAGAAGGAAAAACTCCTAATCCTTGTATAGCTTGCAATAAACATATAAAATTTGATGATTTTTATAAAAGAGCTAGACAAATAGGGTGCGATTATGTGGCTACAGGTCACTATGCAAAAATAGAAAAAGATGAAGATACAGGAAGATATTTATTAAAAAAATCTGTTACAGATAAAAAAGACCAGACTTATGCACTTTATAATCTTACACAAGAACAATTAAAACATACACTACTACCAATAGGTGATTATGAAAAGGACAGAGTAAGAGAAATTGCTAAAGAAATGGGAATGGCAGTTCACAATAAACCTGATAGTCAAGAAATTTGTTTTGTTAAAGATAATGACTATGCAAATTATGTAAAAAAACATTCTGAAAAGCGTATTGAAGAAGGTTTTTTTGTAGATACTAAAGGAAATATACTTGGAAAACATAAAGGTATACTATACTATACAATAGGACAAAGAAAAGGTCTTGGAATTACTTTTGGCAAGCCAATGTTTGTAGTAGATATAAATCCAATAAATAATACTATCGTTCTTGGAGACAATGAAGAATTATTTAAAAAAGAACTTATTGCAAAAGATGTTAACTTTATATCAATAGATAAATTAGAAGAACCATTAAGAGTTCAAGCCAAAATAAGATACTCAGCAAAACCATCGCCAGCTACTATTTATAAGGTAGGAGAAAATACTATTAAAATAGTATTTGATGAAGCTCAAAGGGCTATTACAAAAGGTCAATCTGTTGTAATGTACGATGGAGATATTGTCGTAGGTGGAGGAATAATAGAGAAAAGTTTATAAAAATCTCTAAGAAACTTATAAAATAAGTAATATAGTCTATAAATCTAAAACAAAGTTTATAAAATAAATTTATTGTATATGAAAATATAGTATTGATTAATTTTGTAAAATTTAGTAATATAATTATTATATTAATTAAAAATAAATACAGTGATAAGGAATAGTAAAGTATTTGATGTCTTACAGAGAGAGGGAACATGCTGAAAGCCCTTAGAATAAAATATTTGAAGCAGCCTTTTAGTAGCAATTTTGAACAATGTACCTTGAATTAAAAGGTAGATTTAAGTAGAGATTGACGGTAGTTACGTTATAGCTAAGGTTTTCCGAAGATATCATAATTTTTTATGATAATTAGGGTGGTACCGCGATTGTCCTCGCCCCTATAAATTTATTTATAGGGACGAGGTTTTTTATTTAAACGAAAAAATATAATTTATTAGGAGGAACATAATATGGAAAAGATGGGACTAAACGAGATAAGAAGTAAGTTTTTAGAATTTTTTGAGTCAAAAGGTCACTATGTAGCAGACAGCTATTCTTTAGTACCAAACAATGACAAGAGTTTATTGCTTATAAACTCAGGTATGGCACCTTTAAAAAACTATTTTTCAGGTGTAGAAGTACCTCCAAGTTTAAGAATGTGTACATCTCAAAAATGTATAAGAACAGGAGATATAGAAAATGTAGGTATAACTGCAAGACATGCTACTTTCTTTGAAATGATGGGTAACTTCTCATTTGGAGATTACTTTAAAAGAGAATCAATTAAATGGGGATGGGAATTTATCACAGAATGGCTAAGTATACCAGAAGATAAAATATGGGTAACTGTATATGAAGAAGATGATGACTCTTATGATATATGGGCAAAAGAAATGAATTTCCCAGAAGATAGAATGGTTAGACTTGGTAAAGATGATAACTTCTGGGAGATAGGTACAGGTCCTTGTGGTCCTTGTTCAGAAATATATTTTGATAGAGGAGAAGAATATGGATGTGATAATCCAGACTGTAAACCAGGCTGTGATTGTGACCGTTACCTAGAATTCTGGAACCATGTATTTACTCAGTTTGATAGAGATGAAGAAGGAAACTACAGTCTATTAGAAAGTAAAAATATAGATACAGGTATGGGTCTTGAAAGAATGGGATGTATCATGCAAGGTGTGGATACTATCTTTGAAGTAGATACGATTAAGTCTATATTAGAAGCAGTTGAAAAGTTAACAGGAGTAAAATATGGAGAAAATCCAAAAAATGATATATCAATAAGAATAATAACTGACCACATAAGAGCTGTAACATTTTTAGTTAGTGATGGAGTACTTCCATCAAATGAAGGAAGAGGCTATGTTCTTAGAAGACTTCTTAGACGTGCTGCTCGTCATGGTAAACTATTAGGTGTAAAAGAATTATTCTTACAAAAACTAATAGATGAAGTTATAAAGGTAAATGATAAAGCATATCCAGTTTTAGTTGAAAAAGAAAGTTATATTAAAAAGGTTGTTGGAATAGAAGAAGAAAAATTCAATGAAACTATAGACCAAGGAACAGAAATATTGAACTCATATATAGAAGTATTAAAGAATGAAGGAAAAGCTGTTTTAAGTGGTCAAGAAGCCTTTAAACTGTATGATACTTATGGATTCCCTATAGACTTAACTAAAGAAATTTTAGAAGAAGAACATTTATCTGTAGATGAAGAGTCTTTCAATGAAGAAATGGAAAAACAAAAAGAAAGAGCTAGAAATGCTAGAGGAAATATGGATGGAGAAAGTTGGAAGGAAGACCCTCTATCAAAATTAGAATCTACTATAGATAGTATGTTTAATGGATATAGTGAATTATATGGTGAAGGAACTATTGAAGCTATAGTTAAAGATGATGAGTTAGTTCAAAATGCAAAAGAAGGTGATAAAGTATCCATAGTACTAGACAATACCACTTTCTATCCTGAAGGTGGAGGACAAGTTGGTGATTGTGGATTAATAACTAATGAAAATTTAGTAGTGGAAGTATTAAATACTAAAAAAGGTGCTAATAATAGTATAAAACATATAGGTATAATAAAATCAGGAAAAATAAGCAATGGAGATAGAGTAAAGACATTAGTAGATAGAGATGTTAGAATGTCTGCTGCAAGAAACCATAGTGCTACACATTTACTTCATAAGGCATTAAAAGAAGTATTAGGAGAGCATGTTAATCAAGCTGGTTCTTTAGTTACTCCAGATAGATTAAGATTTGATATTACTCATTTTGAAGCTATATCAAATGAAGAATTAAAAGTGATAGAAGAAAAAGTAAATAATGTTATTTTATCATCTTTAGACATAAAATGTGATATTATGAATATAAAAGAAGCAAAAGAAAAAGGAGCTACAGCACTATTTGGTGAAAAATATGGTGATGAAGTAAGAGTAGTTTCTATGGGAGATTATTCTACAGAACTTTGTGGAGGAACTCACTTGACAAATACTTCTCAAATAGGAATGTTTAAAATCTTGTCTGAAGGTGGAGTAGCAGCAGGAGTAAGAAGAATAGAAGCAATAACAGGAAAAGCTGTTTATGAATACTTAAAAGAAAAAGAAGGAATTATATCTGAAGTTTGTGTAAATTTAAAATCTAAAGAAGATAATTTAATTCAAAGAATAAGTTCTTTATTAGAAGAAAATAAAAATTTATCTAAAGAATTACATGATATAAAGACTAAAATGAGTTTACAATCGGCTGATTCTATTTTTGATTCTAAGCTTGAAGTAAATGGAGTTAACTTAATAACTAATAAATTTGAAGGTATGGATATGGATACACTAAGAGAAACAGCAGATAATTTAAGAGATAAGCTTGGATCTGGTGTAGTAGTATTGGCAAATATAGTAGATGATAAAGTTAACTTTGTAGTTACTGCTACTAAAGATGTATTAGATAAAGGAATACATTCAGGTAATATAGTTAGAGAAGTTGCAAAAATAGCTGGAGGAAAAGGTGGAGGAAGACCTAATATGGCACAGGCAGGAGCTAGTGACATATCTAAGGTTGACCAAGCTCTAAGCTATGCAAGTGAGGTTATTAAGACACAAGTTAAATAACATTCACTTAAGGAGGGTTTTAGTTTGGAAAAAGATTTAGACTATACTATGAAATTTGAAGGAATACCAGAAGATAGAATGAGTGTGGGAGACACAATAGATTTTGTATATAAAGCACTAGTTGAAAAAGGATATAACCCTATAAATCAAATTATAGGGTATCTCCTTTCTGGTGATTCTAGTTATATAACTAGTCATAAAAATGCAAGAGCTATAATTAAAAAATTTGAAAGAGATGAGATACTTGAAGAAGTAATCACGCACTATCTGAATAGAAAGTAGGTCAAATAAATGAGAAAAAAGATTATGTCATTGTTGGCAGTAGTTATTATGATTTTTGTATCAATTGCTAGCTACAGTTCTGCTGAAGAAAAGGGCAAAGTCATATTTATTGATATGAATAGGACCAATCTTGGAAGTATGTTGAAGGTTCCAATCTTAAAGAGTGAGCTAGAAAAAAGAGGCCATATAGCTCTTATGAATATAAGAGGGGATCAAGGTACTGATGATAGAAGGTCTTATGCTAGTATGGGTGCAGGAACAAGAGCTGATGTAACTACTGAAGACTATATCAATTTTCAAAAAGTAGACCAAGATACTGCTAAAACTTTTGAAGTTGCAACAGGTCAAAAAGCTAAAGAGATAAATAATTTAAGTATTAATAGGTCAATAAATGAAAATCTAGAGTATGGAGAATATGGAGCAAGCTTAGGTTCATTAGGAAAAACTTTATCAGAAAATGGGCTAAAAACCTCAGTAATTGGAAATGCTGATATAATTGAAAATAATCAATTGGTTAAAAATAGAAATTTATGTTTAGTTGCTATGGATCAATATGGAAGAATTGATTCTGGTAATATTGATGATATTAATAAAAAAGATTCTAAGATGCCGTTTGGAATAGCTACGGACTACAATAAGTTATTAGATGAAACTAAAAAGTCTTATAAAAATAGTGATGCTATATTTGTAGAGCTTGGAGATACATATAGATTAGATATGTATAGATTGAATCTAAATGATAATACTTATGCTGCAATGAAGAAAAATATTGTAAAAAATATAGATAAATACCTTAAAGAAGTATTTTCTATGGTTGGAGAAAATGATACTGTTTATATATCAAGTGCTTTTCCAAGTGATTTAGATTATAAAAATAAGAGAAGACTTTCTCCAATAATAAAATTTAATGGAGAAGGAAAAGGTCTATTGGAGTCTGCTACAACAAGAAAAGCTGGTATTGTTGCAAACTTAGATGTTGGAGTGGACATATTAAATGAATTTGGTCTTAAAAATGATGAAATGGTAGGTAGAAGTTATACTTTGGTTGACAGAGAAGATAATGCTAATTACCTACAATCACTTTATAAAAAGATAGTATCTATATCATCTATAAGGTCAAGTATCATAAATGGATTTGTAGGTGTAATATCTGCTTCTTGGGTAATTGCAATGTTTGCAATATTCTTTAGGAATTATATGCCACATAAAGAGCGTGTATTCAAAGTACTTAAGGAGTTTATAAAATTGGGTATAATAATGCCTCTGTCATTTATGTTGGCTCCTTTAATGAATTTTAAGACCCCAATCACAATATCTTTGGGCATATTTGTAACTACACTAGTGTTATACTTATTAGGTCGAAAGTTATTTAAAGACAATGATATAAAACATATGGGATTTTTTGCAACACTGACTATTTTAGTAATAGTTATAGATTCTGTATTTGGAACGTACTTAATGCAAAATAATATAATGAGTTATGATGCTGTTATTGGTGCCAGATACTATGGTGTAGGAAATGAGTATGAAGGTGTAACCATAGCAAGTGCAGTATTTGGTTTAGCAGTTTTATTACATTACAAGAAGGTTTCTAAGCCACTTGTTGTAATATTTTCATTAATAATACTTATAACTAGTGCATATCCTTCTATGGGGGCAAATGTTGGTGGAGCGATATCAGAATGTGTAGCATATTTGTTGTTTATAATGCTTATATATGATGTTAAACTAGACATTAAAAAAATTGCATTATTAGCTATTTCAGCTGTAATTGTTGTTTGTGCATTTGCAGCTCTAGATATAATCTCTGGTAGTGAATCTCATTTAGGGATGTTTGTACAACGAATTTTCTTAAATGGACCAGGGGAGATATTACAGACATTTGGAAGAAAAATTCAAATGAATATGCAATTAGCACAGACAAGTGTATGGGTAAATATTTTACTTGTGGGAATTGGTGTGATTGCAGTACTTATATTTAAACCATCTAGACATTTTAGAAAGATAATGAATAATTTCCCAATTTTGTTCAAAGGATTCATTGCATCTATGGTTGGTTGTATAATTACTCTTTTAGTTAATGATTCTGGTATAGTTGCTGCATCTACAGCATCTATATATATACTTATACCACTTATAATAATAAGCATAAACATGATAATATTTGAAAAAAATAACTAAAAATTTTTTAATGCATATATGCTTTGAATAAAAAATTGCAATATGATTATTAATGTAAACCAAACAGCTTACATCAAAAATTCATATTGCAATTTTTGTAATTAATGAAATGTATATGGTTTATAAAATAAGGTAAATAAAAGGAGAAAATATGTTAGATGGAAGAATAATGGGTCTTGATGTTGGAGATAAAACTATTGGAGTTGCTGTAAGTGATTTAATGGGATTAACTGCACAAGGTATAAAAACGGTAAGAAGAGTTGGCAAGAAGAAGGATATTGAAGAATTAAAAGCTATAATAAAAGAAAAACAAGTAAATAAAATTGTGTCAGGATTACCAAAAAATATGAATGGTACTTTAGGACCACAAGGAGAAAAGGTAATTAAGTTTTGTGAATTATTGAAAGAAGAAACAGGAATTGATGTAGATTTTTGGGATGAGAGACTTTCTACAGTAGCAGCAGAGAGGTCTTTGTTAGAAGCAGATGTTAGCAGACAAAAAAGAAAAAAGGTTATAGATATGTTAGCAGCAGTAATAATTTTACAAGGATATTTAGATTTTAAAAGAAATTCATAAAAGAACTATAAAATTGAATACTTATGATATATAATATAAATAATAAAAATAAAAATAAATTTGAGGTGAATGACATTATGGAAGAAAATATAATAAATTTAATTGATGAAAATGGTGTAGAAAGCCAATTTGAAATAATATTAACATTAGAAGCAGAAGGAAAAGAATATGCAATATTAATGCCTTTAGATGATGAAGAGGCTGAAGAAGCTTTAATATTTAGAATTGATGAAGATGAAGAAGGAGAAATACTAATACCTTTAGAAAGTGATGAAGAGTATGAAACTGTTGTAGCTGTATATACTGCTATAATGGAAGAAGAAGGTTTAAATTACGATGAAGATGAATCAAATGGACTTAACTAGGTAAATAATTAAGTTTGTATATAAAAAATCAGGTATTTTACTGTATTTACTTTAATTAAGAATTATTAATTGTAAAAAGTATTTATAGTATATATCTGTTTTTTTATTTTTTATTAAAAAATTTATAGATTTTGGTGAATAATATATCTTTTATGGGTATATATTTATATTATGAGAAGAAATTAAATTTTTTCAAATGTCTTGACAAAAAAAGAATTATCAATTACAATATTACTTAATAAAGATTATCAATTGAAAATAGTAAGGGTGATGTTATGGCAAACACAATGGATTTATTAAAAGACAAGTTAAAAGAAACTGGTTTTAAGATTACGCCACAAAGAAGAGCAATAGTTGAGATATTGCTTCAACATGACCATTCACATTTAAGTAGTGAAGAAATCTATGATTTAGTTAGGGTTGACTGTCCTGAAATAGGTCTAGCTACTGTATACAGAACAATGCAGTTATTAGACGAAATAGGATTAATATCAAAACTAAACTTAGATGATGGGTGTATAAGATATGAGATTAGTCTACATAAAGAAGACTGTCATAATCATCATCATCTTATTTGTAAAAATTGTGGAAAGATAATGGAAGCTAAAGAAGACCTTTTAGACAATATAGAAAAAGAAATACAATCATTGTACAAATTTAAAATACTTGATCATGATGTTAAATTTTATGGATTATGTGATGAGTGTAATAAAATAAGTGATTCAGAAGAATAGTTCTTCTGTAATTTAATGTCGATGGAAGAATAGTATAGAACTTTTATATTCTATGCTATTCTTCCATTTTTTATTATAAATTTGGATATATAGTATAAAGATAAATAGCTTTAAAGCTTTTTATAATTTTAATATTGAAAATATAATTAATCCTATAAGTATGAAAATAAATGATTTTTCTATAAAATTACTAAATGGTCCTCCGACTGTTAAAAATCCTAAGGAAATCTTTTTTTCACTTAGTGGATAAAAAAGTGGTATTCCTTGTTTTGTAAATAAATCCCCTAAAAACATATGGCTTGCATAGCCAAGTGTTCCATAAAAAGATAAATTATTAATACTAGTGATTAATTCTATTTGTTTTAGTAAAAAATATATTATGATGGTTGCAAATATACTATGAGAAAAGCTTCTGTGCTTTAGCCAGGGGAAAATTGACAACATTAGACAAAAAATTATAAAATATATTTCAACTTCTACGATGTATAAGCATATAGCTAATAGTATAAATATTAATGATAGAAAGATTTTTCTCAGAAATGTATGGGTTAGTTTTGCCTCAATAATTATAATTGCAACAAATGTAATTATTGCACTTAAATAAAAATTATCATTTATATTTATTGAAATAAAGAAAATAATAATATTAATAGCGTATATAAAAATTCTATATATGTATTTGGATATATTGTTTTTTAGAATGAAATTTGAGACCATAGAATTAGATTTATCCAAATCGGGCAGTACTGCAAAAGTAGCTGAAACTAAAATATCTACTAGAGATATAGGAATTTTAAAAATTAAAGATGTCTGGATAGCTGTTAAAATTCCTATTGCACAATGAGTTTTACCACGCATAAATCCTCCTAAAATATCAGATATTAAATCATATAATATTTAGAGGATATCAAAATAAAATAGGTTTGTCAAAATAATACGTTAAATGTATTTTAAATATAGCTTAAAATATGATACGAATTATGGTACAATAAGAATAACTGGTAGCGAGTGCGTGATTTGATATTATTTAAGATTGTAGAACGTGTTAAAAAATTAAATAGACAGAAGGAGATGATGCAATTGTTCAAAAAGAACACCAACAAGATAAAGGTAATGGCTTTAGGTGGACTTAACGAAGTTGGAAAAAATATGACTGTTGTTGAGTATAAAGATGAAATAATTGTTATAGATGCTGGACTTAGTTTTCCAGAAGATGAAATGTTAGGGGTAGATATAGTTATACCAGACATAACTTATTTAGTCAAAAACAGGGATAAAATAAAGGGTATATTTATTACACATGGACATGAAGACCATATAGGAGCTCTTCCATATATACTAAAAAAGATAAATGTTCCTGTATATGGAGCGAGACTTAGTATAGGTCTTATACAAGTAAAATTGAAAGAACATAAGATGAATAATGTTAAGTTAAATGTCATAACTCCAAGACAAGTTATAAAGCTTGATAATATGGAAGTAGAGTTTTTGAAAAATAACCATAGTATACCAGATGCTTACTCTATTGCAGTACACACAGACCAAGGGATAATATACCATACAGGAGACTTTAAGATTGATTTAACTCCAATTGATGGTGATGTTATGGATATGCATAGAATCTGTGAGTTAAGCAAAAAAGGAGTTCTTTTAATGTTAGCAGATAGTACTAATGCAGAAAAACCAGGATTTACTATGTCTGAAAAAACTGTTGGAGTAGGTCTTGATGAGTTATTTGCAAAGGGAAATGGTAGAAGAATTATAGTTGCTACGTTTGCATCTAACATACACAGATTACAACAAATAATAAATACCGCTGAAAAGTTTAATAGGAAGGTTGCTATATCAGGTCGTTCAATGGTAAATGTAGTTGGAGTTGCCAAGGAATTAGGATATTTAGATATTTCTGATGATATGCTAATAGATTTAAATGATATATACAAGTATGAAGATGGCGAGTTAGTGATAATAACGACTGGTTCACAAGGTGAACCTATGTCAGCTCTTGCTAGAATGGCTTTTTCAGAGCACAAAAAAGTAGAAATAAAGAGTGGCGATTTAGTGATAATATCCGCTCATCCAATACCAGGAAATGAAAAATTAATATCAAGAGTAATAAACTTCTTATTTGAAAAAGGAGCAGAAGTAGTATATAGTGATATAGCGGATATACACGTTTCTGGACATGCCTGTCAAGAAGAATTAAAGCTTATACATGCATTAGTTAGACCAAAGTTTTTTATGCCAGCTCATGGTGAATATAGAATGTTAAAAAGACATGCTGAAATAGCTGAACAACTTGGTATGGACAAGGAAAATATTTTTGTCATGCAAACAGGAGATGTTTTAGAGTTAGATAAGAACTCTGCTAAAGTAGCAAATCGTATACAAACAGGAAACATACTAGTTGATGGATTAGGTGTAGGAGATGTAGGTAATATAGTCTTAAGAGATAGAAAGCATTTATCAGAAGATGGTCTTATGATAGTTGTAGTAACTATTTCTAAAGATGAAGGTAAAGTTTTAGCAGGTCCAGATATAATATCTAGAGGCTTTGTGTATGTAAGAGAGTCTGAAGATTTAATGGATGGAGCAAAGGATATAATCAAAAACGTTCTAAACGAGTGTGAAGAGAAAAATATTAAAGAATGGGCTTATTTAAAGAATAACATTAAAGAAAACCTAAAAGAATATTTATATCAAAAAACTAAGCGAAATCCAATGATACTTCCTATAATAATGGAAGTATAGGATATAAAGTTTATAAAATTGAAAAGTAGACCTCTTGTAATTTTTAAAATGATATCAAAAAATTAAATTGATATCATCTTAAGAATTACAAGGGGTCTTTTTAATATTGAAAAATTTACATATTACATAAAATACCAATTATAACAATCTTTTATTAGTAAAAACTACTTATATATAAATTTTATTAATAGGAGGATATTTATGGATAATATTTCAAAACAAAATGCTAGAAAAGCTTTAAAACAAACTAAGATGGAAATAGCAGGAGAATATGGAATGAATTATGAAGATGCCTTTGAAATAATAGAAAATGCATCTAATAAAGGTGTTTTAGAAGGTTATTTTAAAAAGCTTGAAAAGAAAAAAAATTTAGGTCAAGGTATATCTAGGCATTTAGAATAAAAAAAGTTAATTGTGAGAAAATAAGTTTAAATAAACTTTAAGAGGTGACATCTATGAAAAAATTAGCTAGTACTGCTTTGGCTATATTACTTGCATTTACTCCTTTGAGTTTTTCTTTTGCAAATAGTAAGGACAATGCTGATGCCAACCAACTAAATATATCTTCAAAATCGGCAATTTTGATGGATGTTGGTAGTGGACAAATTTTATATGAAAAGGATGCTCATAAAAAGCTTCCTCCTGCCAGTGTAACAAAGGTAATGACAATGTTACTTATTGTAGAAGCTTTGGATTCAGGTGATATTAAACTTGATGATGAAGTACAAGTGAGTGAAACTGCATCTAGTATGGGTGGTAGTCAAATATTTTTAGAGCCAGGAGAAACTCAAAAAGTTGATACTTTATTAAAAGGTATAGCTGTTGCTTCTGCAAATGATGCCTGTGTAGCTATGGCTGAACACTTGGCTGGAAGTGTTGAAGGATTTGTTGATAGGATGAATTCTAAAGCAAAAGAGTTAAATATGAATGATACTCATTTTGCAAATACAAATGGACTTCCAGTAGCAAATCACTATACATCTGCTCATGATATAGCTTTAATGTCTAGAGAATTATTAAAACATGAAATGATAAGCAAATACTTAACTACATGGATGGATAAGGTTGTAGTAGGTAAAAAACAAGTTACAGTAGGTCTTGCAAATACTAATAAGCTTATAAAGCATTATCAAGGAGCTACTGGTGTTAAAACTGGATTTACTCAAGAAGCTAAATATTGTCTATCAGCATCAGCAAAAAGAGGTAATACTCATTTAGTTGCGGCAACTTTAGGTGCAGAAACTTCTCCCGAAAGATTTAATGATGCATCTAGTCTTTTAAATTATGGATTTGCAAATTATGAAAGCGTTAAGCTATGTAGTAAGGGAGATAATATTGCTACACTTACATTAGATAAAGCTGATGAAAATAAAGTCAAATTAGTTGCTAAAGAAGACTTAAATGCTCTTATTAAAAAAGGAAGTTCTAAAAAGTTTGAAAAGAAAATAGAAATAGTAAAAAATCCTAAAATGCCAATTAAAAAAGGTACTGTTTTAGGAAAGATAAAGATATGTAAAGATAAAAAAGTAATAGGTGAAGTAGAATTAATAAATAATAAAGATATAAATAAGGCAAGTTACCTACAAATGCTTCAAAGAATAATTGATAATATGATATAATCACTTGTGATAAGATAAAACTATAATTCACATAAAAAATGCCCGTATAGAAGTACTATATGGGTATTTTTATTTAGTCTATTAAAAGTTGTTATAATCATATGCTTACAATGATTATCTAAGTAAAGGCATGCTACCTGTAAGTTTATTTACTTGCTTTTTATTTCCATATATTCCTATACCAAAATACTGTAGTTCGTCTTCTTGGACAGTGGCAATTTTTTGTGTGAATTCCTCATAAATATTACAACCTTGTGCAACATCTGAAAAATCTACAACAGTTAATCCTTCAAATTCAGGAGTATATAATTTTTTACGTAAATTCTTTATAATTTCTTTGTTTCCTTTTAAGATAGGTACAGGTATAGCAACAATTCCTAAATGATTATTACCTGTTTTGTCAACTACATCTGGACCTACTATTTCTGGAGTATACTTACCTAGTGTAACTCCCATTACCGCTGCTGTATTTGATATAATTCCCATTGGTAAATTTTCATCTATTACCATAACACATTTCACATTTTTATTTTCCATTTTTTAATTCTCCTTTTCATCTTCTTTAGAGTTATTTTTATCATTGTTTATAAATATATTTTGATATTGTTTAGGTGTAAGACCAATAAAGTTTTTAAAGAAATTTGTAAAGTGACTTTGGTCTACAAATCCTGTTTGTATAGCAGCATCTATGGGTTCTATTCCATTTTCTAAAAGTTTCTTAGCTTTATTTACTCGTATATTTTCAAGGTATCTGTAAGGTGTAATGCCTTTTAATTTTGTAAAATTACGAAGTAATGAGTACTTATTCATTTTTGCTAGATAACTTAACTCATCAAGTGCTATACGTTCAGCATAATTATTTTCTAAATAATCACAGACTATTTGAATTTCTGTACTTATTTTTTCTGAGTTAGACTGCAAAACTGGTTCTGTATATTCATTTATTACTTGTTCAATTAGGAAAAAGAATATTTCTTCTTTTTTAAAATCTAATTGTTCTTCCATAATTATATGATGTAGTTCTTGTAGTAAAGGTACTAATTCGCTACGAAATATTACCTGCTGATTAAACTTAGGTAAATAATTTTTCCCTGTAATTTCTAAGACAGCTTTTTGCATTATTTCTGGTTTAATATTAATACATCTATAATCAAGAACTTCATTATCTATTTGTTCACAAGTATGACTATCAAAAGGATTAAAAAGTAATAAATCTCCTGTGCTTGTAGTATACTTTTTGTTTTTGCATGATAAATATCTTTGACCTTTCTCTATAAAACCAATTACATAGTGTTCATGAAAATGGTTTGGAAAATTTTGCATGATACCTTTGAATCTATATGCTTCAACTTCTAATTCACTATCAAAACATACTGTGCGTTTTTCTTGTTTCACCTGAACAACCTCCTTTCATATTGTATAAAGTGTAACATATATTTTTTTGTACTTCTTGTATGATATTGACTAAAAACTAATAACAACTAAAAAAATGACAACTTAATTTTTTTAGTTGTCAAATTAAATAATATTTATATGTAATTTATTTTGCTAACCGATTAAAGCTTCTGCCTTTTTCTTTACAAATAGCTAGTTATTAAGTATTTATTCAGTTGCAATAACTTCGTCTAACATGTTCCCATAAGAAGCAAATTCTTTTATAAATTTTAATACAAGGGCTGTATCTGATTCAATTGTGTATATAAATTTCAGTTCATTATTTTCTACAGTACTATTCATTTTGTTACTCTCTTTATTTGTAATACACGGATAAGATAACAACAATGTCAGTTTATGTCAATATAATATTATACTACCAATAAGTGTAATTATTATATTTTTACAGCTAATATGATATAATAATAAAAGTTATAAAATAAAAAATGAATTTTAATTTTATGCCTGTATACACAATTATTATAATATAAAATAATTTTGATTATAAGTTATTTAATTGTTATAATAGTATTAAAAATTCAATTTAGGAGATGTACATTAATGTTAAGTATGAATATAGGAGAAATCGTAGCAAGTTTGGTTGGTATAGCCATGGCAATATCAATACATGAGTTTGGTCATGCATACTCGGCACATTTATTAGGTGATGATACAGCTAAGGCTTATGGAAGAATGACATTAAATCCTGTAAGACATGTCGACCCAATTGGTCTTTTGGCTATGTTTATTCTTAGAATAGGATGGGCAAAACCAGTCCCAGTAAATCCTAATAACTTTAAAAATTACAAGATAGGCAATTTGATAGTTTCACTTGCAGGTGTTTTCTGTAATGTTCTGACTGCTATAGTCTGTGTCATTATAAATAAATATGTGCACATGTATGCGATAAATACAATAGCTGAATATGTATTCTTATATAGTATGGGATTTGCTGCTTTTAATTTACTTCCTATACCTCCACTTGATGGAT
Source organism: Clostridioides sp. ZZV14-6009 (assembly GCF_020658095.1). NCBI lineage: Bacteria > Bacillati > Bacillota > Clostridia > Peptostreptococcales > Peptostreptococcaceae > Clostridioides > Clostridioides sp. ZZV14-6009. The sequence continues at coordinate 366,088 of NZ_JAGWDG010000002.1, read as the reverse complement.
GGGGAGTTATATCTACACTTGTTCCATATAAATGGAATGAATATGTGTATAAATTTGAAAATATGAGTTATATAATTTTGTTGATTGCTTTATTTACAGGTATATATCAAATAATATTAACACCAATATATACCGTATTACTAAGAATAGTATATTTATTTGTTTAATAAAATAAACAACTTAAAGAGGGGTTAATATGAAGTATAATATACAATTACAAGTCTATGAGGGACCATTAGATTTGCTGTATGACTTGATAACTAAACATAAGATAGATATAAAAGATATATCAATTATAGATATAACTAAGCAATATCTTAATTATCTAAAAATGTTAGATAAAATGGATTTAGAGATAACTAGCGAATTTATAACTATGGCATCTAAGCTTTTAGAGATAAAATCTAAATACTTACTTTACAAACAAAAGGATGAAGAAGAAGACCCAAGAATAGAACTTATGGAGAAATTAGAAGAATATAGAAAATTTAAAATAGCATCACAAGATATAAGGGAAAATATAACTTATATTAATGAAAGATTTTATAGAACAAAAGAAGAAATAGTTATTGATGATAATGTAGATTTAGAAGATATATCAATAGAGGCAATAAAAAATATACTTCCATATATATTTAAGGTTAAAACATCACAAATTGAAAATACTAATGATGAAAAATTGGATAAAATAGTGAGAAAAAAGATAATATCTGTGGAAGAAAAAATAGTGTATATAAGAAATGTTATAAAAGAGAAAATAGAAGTTACTTTTACAAATATCATAAAATCATATGAAAATGATGAAATAATTGCTACTTTTTTATCTATATTGGAGCTTATAAAAGAAAAAGAAATAGTAGTGGTACAAGATATATTTTTTGATGATATTTTAATAAGAAAAAGTTCGGAGTGTTAAAATGAAAAGAGAAGATATAAAGTGTATTATAGAATCTATTATGTTTGCATATGGTGACCCAATAAGTATAAAAGAATTAAATTATATAATAAATAAAGAACTTTCATCAAAAGAGATAGAGATTATGTTAAATTTGCTTATTGATGAGTATAGAGAAAAAAATAGAGGTATTCAGATAATCAAATTGGAAAACAAATATCAAATGTGTACAAATGAAGATTATGCAGAATATATAAAAAAAATTATTGAACCAAAGAAAAAGAAAAGTTTGAGTCAAGCTACACTAGAGACTCTTACTATAATTGCATATAAACAACCAATAACAAAAGTAGAGATAGAAGATATAAGGGGAGTAAAATGTGATAAGGTGTTACAAACTCTATTTGAAAATCAACTTATAAGAGAGGCTGGTAGACTTAATAAAATAGGAAAACCAATAATTTATAAGACAACAGATGAATTTTTAAAGCTGTTAAATATAGAAAGCCTTGAAGAGTTGCCTGCTATAGAAACTTATCAAGAAGCAGTAACAAATGAATAAAGTGTTATACAAAGATAATGTTAATTTTAAAATAAAAATATGAAGAACACAGTAATTTAGTTTATAGTTTTAAATTTTTTAGACGGTTTAAAATAATCTAAGTTATTGTGTTTTTTTTGTGAATATAAAAAAATGGTTTTGGTAAAATAAATATGGTTAATTAAGTATAAATAGTAATTTTTTGATGATAATATAAACATGGAGATTAATGAATTACTTAATTTTAAATACTTAATAGTAGCAATAATTTTTATAATAAGTATAATTATATTGTTTTTAATGTCTCATATAAATATCTTATTAATAGCAGATATAAACAATAAAGATGTTTGTTTAAAACTTAATATAAAATACATGTTTGATTTAATAAATATAAATAGACAACTCTATCCAGCTGAAAATAGTAACAATAATGATAAAAAAGAGGGGATGAAGAATAATATAGACTCTAGTATATTATTAGCTGATGACCTTTTAAGTGTTTATAGACTATTAAAAAAGATAAAAATACATGAATTTTATTCAAACATTGATTTTGGAACTAAAAATATAAGTTTGACATCTTCTGTGTATGTATTAATAAATACCCTATATGGAAATTTATTTAATATAATTGATGCAGAAAAAATATATTTAAATGTAAATCCAAATTTTACAAAAGATTACTTTTTGGGAAATGTAAGGATACATATAAGGTCAAGAATAAAAGATTTATTTCATTTTATAATAATGGTTAATAAAGTTATGAATAAAAATAAAGGAAATTATAAGGGAGGTGATAGTAATGAGAGCAACAAGTTCGATACAAAGTCTTATGGAAACAACTCTTGAAACTATTAAAGGTTCTATAGATGCAAATACTATTATAGGAGACCCTATAAAAACAGATACTACAGTAGTTGTTCCTATATCAAAAGTAACAATTGGATTTGGTATAGGTGGAGGAGAGTATTCAAAAGGATATGATGAGAAAGATAAAAATATTGAAATAAAAAGTGAAAAAGCAGATACAAATTTTGCAGGAGGTAGTGCAGGAGCTATATCTGTACAACCAGTAGCATTTGTAGTAGTTGAAAGTGGAGAGACTAGAATAATGAGCTTAGATAGTAATATTAATCTAGTGGATAATATCTTGTCTATAACTCCTAGAGTATTAGAAAAAATTCAGAATATATCTCAAAATAATAAAAATACAGACAAGAACAATATGTAGTATAAGATTAGAATAGTTTTGAAAATAAAATATATCATTGAATAAAATAGTGAGATTGATATAAGTCTCACTATTTTATAATGTAATTTAAATGTTTTTTACTTTATACCTAATAATATTTTAGTTTAAAACAATTTAAATGGATAATAAAGTTTATCTATAGTATAATTATAAAAAGAAAAGAAGTATTATATTAGAGATATATAAACATATTTGGGGGATAAGAGGGAGTCCCAATTATTAATTTTGAGGTGAATTTTATGAGTGATAAAGAGTTATCTATTTTGTTGTTGGAGAGTATGAATAACTTTCATAATTTAATAAAGATTATTAATAATGAAAGATATAAAAAAGGTAAAGTACTTACAGAAAGGCAATTTTTTGCTTTAGTAAGTATAAGAAAACATAATAAAATGGAACTTAAAAATTTAAGTAGAGATTTACATGTATCTACTTCTAGTTTGTGTATATTACTTAATAAGTTAGTTGAGCAAGAGTATGTATATAGGGAAGAAGATAGTAGAGATAGACGAAATACTTTTTATGGAATAACTGAAAGTGGAGAAAAAATACTAGATGATGAAATATTAAAATTTATATCTATAATAAGTGATAAAATGAACTGTTTAGATATAGAAAACAAAGATAAATTATCTGCTTCTTTGGAAGACTCTAGAAATATAATTGAACAATTATTTTAAAAAGGAGAATTTAATATGCATATAAAATGTTCTAAAGAAATATTAAAAAGTTTGGATGATGCTATAACTGTAGTTACTGTGTTTGAAGATGAGAATGTTTCTACAATGTTTGATAAATTAAATATTGTAAGTAAAAACTTCAGTGCTAAAGAAAATAACATAGAAATTGTGACATTGCTTGAAAATGACAATCTAGTAGACCTTTGCTTAGTTGGTCTTGGTAAGAAAGAATCTTTAGATAAGGAAAAACTTAGAATCATAGGTGGCAACTTGTGTAAAAAAATAAAAGGGGTATTTAGAAATAAAGTATGTAAAAATAATGATATTAACATAATAAATGTTAATTTAGACATAGAGCAGATAGGTGCTTTTTCAGAAGGAATATTGCTTGGCAACTATAAATTTGATAAATATAAGACAAAAAGTGAAGCTTTTGAAGAAAGAGAAATAGATAATATAATTATATTTACTGAAAAAGAAGCAGAGTATGAAATAGAAAAAGCTAAAATACTATCTAATTCAACTATAATAGCTAGAGATTTAGTTAACGAACCATCAAATATAATATACCCAAAGACATTGGCAATAGAGGCAGTTAGACTTGGGGCAGAGTATGGATTTAATGTTGAGATTTATGAAGAAGAAAAAATAAAAGCATTGGGTATGGAAGCTTTTTTTGCTGTATCAAGAGGTTCAGTTAATAAACCAAGATTTATAGTAATGCGCTATTTTGGAGATGAAGAAAATACAGATATACTAGGTCTAGTGGGTAAAGGATTGACTTATGATACTGGTGGATATTCTTTAAAATCAAATGCATCTATGCTAGATATGAAAACAGACATGGCTGGAGCGGCAAGTGTAATAGGAGCTATGTGTGCCATATCTCAGAGTAAATTAAAGAAAAATGTTATAGCAGTAGTAGCTGCATGTGAAAATGCTTTATCAGGAGGTTCATATAAGCCAGGAGATATAATTAATTCTATGGCAAGAAAAACTATTGAAGTTTTAAATACAGATGCAGAAGGTAGACTTACATTAGCTGATGCAATATATTACATTATAAATAATGAAAAAGTGACAAAAGTTGTTGATGTAGCAACATTGACTGGTGCAGCTCTAACATTATTAGGTAATGTTGCAACTCCTGTAGTAACAAATAATGAGGATTTTTATTGTGAGTTGGAAAAAGCATCTACTTTATCTGGAGAAAGAGTCTGGAAGATGCCACTTTATGATGAGTTTAAAAATATGGTAAAGGGAGAAGAAGCAGACCTTAAAAATACTGGAGGTAAAAATGCTGGATGCATAACAGCAGGAGCCTTTATTGGAGAATTTGTTGGCAGTACTCCATGGATACATATGGATATAGCAGGTACAAGTACATCATCAAAATCAAAGGGATATAAATCAAAAGGAGCGACAGGAGAGCCTGTTAGGACATTGTATTATTTAGCAGAGATATAAAATTATATAATACAAAAACTATAGTTTAACGTGTAAAGCCACTTGGATATTTTTAAAACTTAAAAAATGTCCAAGTGGCTTTATTTATAAATTTAAATAAATTATTTACTCTTTTTCTTTTTTTCAAGGATAAAGGTATCTATATTAGATAAAAGAGGAAGTATGTACACAATGCTAGTAGCAAAAATAAATATGAAAATGGTAGTTGTATTGTAACTTAAAAAGCTATAGTAATATTGTGAATCAGTAAATGTATTTAGTAAAAATATAAATGAAAAGTAAATAAGACAAATTCCAAAATTATCTCTAAATGCATGTCTGTTAACTTTAAATTTTCTTACATCAACCATATAAATATTTGCATATATTATCAAACATTTAGAGAAGATAAATAGAAAATATATGAAGCTAGGGAATTCGTATCCTAAGTTTTTAGAAAAAATAAGTTCTCCAACAGAACAGACTAAACTCCAAGAAAAAAATATGTTAAAAAAATGATACTGTTTAAAAGCTAATATAGCTATACATATGTATAGACAAATATGGCTAATTCCAATTGGTAAGGAATTTAAGGTGCTATAATTCCCTGAAGAAATAATTAAAATTTGTTCTAAGGCAACGACTATTACCATTAAGGTACAAAGTATTTTTTCAACTGTGTAACTATAGGGTAAAATATTTTTTGTTAGCTTTGGACAATGATATAGAAATAATCCGAATATAAAAAGACTTACAAACTGTTCACTAGAAAAAAGAAAAATTTTAAACATAGAGCATTCTCTCCTATAATAAATTAATATGTACCTATATAAATATATTCATCCTCTATCAATTTAATATATAAAAAATTTAATAAAGTTAAGATTTTATATAGAAATTTTAAAGAGATAAAAATTTTTAAATTTAGTGGGCATATTGGAATCATGTCAAAAAATAAAAATATTTTTATTTATTAAAGTTTTTGGGAATAATAATAACAAATATTAGAACTAATTAACAGTTTTTGTAAGTATTTGACAATAGAGAGGGTGTAACAAATGGGAATAATAGAATCAGCATCAAAGTTAGCTGAGATAGTTCATTTATTAGCAATTGAAAAGGGGATAACAGATATAGAAGCATGGGAGGAAGCAGTAGAAGAATATAGTAAAATTTATGAAAATAAGAGAGAACAATATAGAAGTTAAAAATAAAATTTTGCTGACAAAAAACTCGTTATACTGGATAAAATTTAATCGTTTATGAAAATATTAAATAATATATGCAAATAAAACAAAAAATGGTATCTCAATTACAATCTAAAAAAATCATTTTGAGATACCATTTAATAGCAAATTTACACAGAAATTAAATATTTCATACTTTAAATTTATTTTAATAAATATTTAGAGATAGAAGGTTTACTTATCTATGTTTTTTATGTAACCTCTTTTTTCTAGTTTTTTTATATGTTCTTTGCGTATTTCATCAAGATTAATACCATATTGCTCTTCTAGTTTAAACATCATAGTTACACATGTTTGAGCCACATCCATCAATTCTTTAGCAGTTTTCTTTATGATATCAACTTCATCTAAGTCATTATTTTCTCCACTTAGATTTCTGAATTTGCCTATACATTCAGCTAATTCGCCTTGTTCTTCACCCATTTTGATAAATGTAGACTCCAGTGTTGGGTCTAAATTATTAAGTTCTGGTAAAGATATAGTTTTTAGTTTCATAAAAAGCTCCTTTCAAATTATATATTTATACTAAAATACTATAACAAAAATAATGCTAAAAAGAAACTTTAAATTCAACATAAAAACTCATATATATAATAAAAATAGTAAAATAAATCTATATTTGTCTTAATACAGCTTCATATAGAACTTCTCCAATAGGTCTATTAATTACAAGAGATGCAGATTTATCATAAACTGTGTTTGCCTTATTAATAAGAGCAATATATTTACCTTTGTAATAATCTATAAAACTAGCTGCTGGATATACAGCTAATGATGTACCTCCTATAATCAGTAAATCAGCATTACTTATAGCAGAAATTGTCTTAGTAATAACATCACTGTCAAGAGCTTCTTCATAAAGCACTACATCAGGTTTTACTATAGAGCCACAATCATCACAATGAGGAATATTACCTCCTAGATTTAGCATAGCTTCTAAATCAAAAAATTTACCACAGTTAGTACAATAATTTCTATGTACAGAACCGTGAAGTTCTAAAACATTTTTACTTCCAGCCATTTGATGAAGCCCATCAATATTTTGAGTTATAACAGCTTTAAGTTTACCCATTTCTTCTAGCTTTGCCAAAGCTATGTGGGCATTATTAGGTTTTGCATTAGGATATATTAGTTTATCTTTGTAGAATTCAAAGAACTCTTCTGGATATTTAACAAAGAAAGTATGTGAAACTAATTGCTCAGCAGTAAATTGTTTATTAAGTTTTTGATTAAAAAGTCCAGTAGAGCTTCTAAAATCTGGTATATTAGATTCAGTTGAAACACCTGCTCCACCAAAAAATACTATATTATTATGATTAGATATTAAGTCTTTTAGGTTATTTGCATCCATAGTCTACACCTCCAAAATTATTATATATAGATTGTACTACATAATATAAAGTTTATGTTACTTTATTAGATTCTGAGTATTTTCTTAATGTTTTAAAAATCAATTTAAAGAGTGGGCATAAATAAAATTATACGAGCTAAAAAAATTTATATTTTTCAATATATAAATATATAGATTAAAATCAGAAATAAAAATAAAGAAAGTATAAATAAAATGTATACATAATATAAATAGACAATATTTACTAAAATCATAAGTTGTCGTATAATTATATTAAAATTGTTTTAGTGTTAAAAGAAGGGCGGGGGAAGTAAGTGAAGAAAAGAGCAGCTTTAGCAACATTAGCTGTATTACCATTAACTATGGTAAATGCACATGCTGATGGAGAAATAGGTATAGTGACTATAAATTATTTAAATGTAAGAAATGAACCAACTGCCGAAAGTAGTATATCTTTTGTTGCTAAAAAAGATGATAAAGTTTTAATAAAAGACTCTTCTAATGGATGGTATAAAATAAAAGCTGAATCTGGACAAGAAGGTTGGGCTTCATCAAAATATATAGCAAAATCTAATGGTGATTTTTTAAGAACATCTACAAATAAAGAAAAACAAGTTACTTCAAATAGTTTAAATATGAGAAATGGAGCAGGAACAAGCTATAGAGTTATAACTGTATTAAAAAAGGGACAAAAAGTAGAAGTAATATCAGAAAGTAATGGCTGGTCAAAAATCAAATATGATGGAAGACTAGGTTATGTATCGAGTTCTTATCTAGGAGATGTATCAAGCTCAACTAATAAATCAAAAACTAAGCAGGTAAATACAACTTCACTAAATGTAAGAAGTGGTCCAAATACAAGCTATGGTGTATTAGGTAAGTTACAAAAAGGAAGTAAGGTAGAAGTAATATCAGAATCTAATGGATGGTCAAAAATAAAGTATAATGGAAAAGATGGATATGTATCTAGTATGTATTTATCAAATGCAGGTCAGAGCGATACAAATGATTCTAGCCAAGGTACTGATAAAAAAGATACTAATAAATTTGTAAATACAGCTTCTTTAAATGTACGAAGTGGTCCAGGTTCTACATATAGTAAATTAGGAAAGGTCTATAAGGGAAGCAAAGTAACTGTGATATCAGAAAGTAGTGGATGGGCTAAAATTAATTTTAATAATAAAGAAGCATTTGTTGTGGGAAATTATCTATCTGATTCAACAGATACATCAAATAATAATAACTCAAATAACAATTCTAACAATAATGGAAATAATGATTCTACAACATCAGGACAAGTAAATGGTATGGCAAATATAAGTGGGGCTAAGATTGATTACAAATCTCTAAGCTATACGTTAGCTTCTCATATAAGTAAACAAGTTGAGAAAGCAACAGCAGGAGGGAATGTAATAGCTCCAGGTAATAGAAAAAGTACTCCAAGTCCTGAATTTAGTACATTTTCAGCACAAAGAACAAGTTCATTTGTAAATGCTAGTTCAAGTGATATAGAATATTATTTAAATCCTAAAAACTTTACAAATACTACAAAAGGTATGATGCAATTTTTGAAGATTAATAGTTATAGAAGTGGTATATCAGAGTCAAGTTTAAATTCGTACCTTAACGGATTATCTTCTAGTGTATTTAAGAATCAAGGAGCTGCATTTATAAATGCTGCTAAGAAGTATAATATAGATGTAGTATATCTAGTATCTCATGCTATGTGGGAAACTGCTTATGGTAAATCTACACTTGCACAAGGCCAGACATTGACTTCTTATAAAGGTCAAGCTCTTAGCAAGCCAGTTAAAGTGTATAATTTTTTTGGAATAGGAGCAATAGATAAAAGTGCTAATGTTTCAGGAGCAGAGGCAGCATATTCTAATGGATGGACTAGTATTGAAGCTACAATAGATGGTTCTGCAAAATGGATATCTCAAAACTATGTAAATAGTTCTAAGTACAATCAAAATACTATTTACAAGATGAAGTGGAATTATGATTATACATGGCACCAATATGCAACTGATGTAAATTGGGCTAATGGAATTTCTGGAATTATGGAAAATTTAATTGGACTTTATGGTGGTGGAAGTAGTTTAGTCTTTGAAGTACCACAATATAAGTAATACATAAGTAAAAAATATAGACTATGGGTAGTTTTTCATTTTGTTTAAATTATCTGTAGTCTTTTTGTATATAATTTACTAGATATAAACCTTAATATTAGTAAAATTTTTATGTTATAATATTAATTCTAAGTAAATATAAGTGAGTAATAGATAGAAATAGAGAAAAAGTGGTAATAATATATATATAATGTTAGGAAAGGAGGATATAAATGGAAAGTGTTAAGGAATATTTAGATAAATTAGAAATTAATAACAGTGGCCTTGGAAAACAACTTAAAGAAGTTTACATAAATAGAGTAGTTTATTTTAAAGAAAATAAAATTGTTTACTTTTACCTAACGTCTAAAGAGATTGTTTCCCATGAACTTTTAGATAAATTTAGAGAAGAATTGATGTATAAGCTTGATTATTTTAAAGATATAAAGATGAAAATAAGATTTACTGGGTTTGAAAGAAAATCTAACAAAGATGTTATAAAAAAATATTGGAATAATATCTTGTATATATTAAAGTACTTGTGTCCGTCCATTGCAGGATGGTATAAGCAAGTTGAATTTCTTTGTTTAGATGAAGAATTAAAAATAAAACTCCCAAAGGGTATATTTTATGAGAGATTAATAAGAAAAAATGTAGTTCATGTACTTAAAACTGTTCTTAGTGAAGAATTGGGATTGGACTTAGATATAACTATTGAAAAAGCTGTTGATGAAAAGGTAAATGTAGAAAGACTCATAAGAATAAATGATAGGGAAATGGAAGAAAAAATTAGAGCATTGGAAATTGGACAAATTAATAAGTGTGAAGAAAATGAAGAAGAAGGTTATGTTATTAAATCAGAAGTTGATGAAAATTTAGTCTATGGAGATAATGCAAATGCTATGATTGAAAATATATCTGGATTAAATGCATCTTCTGGAACAGTTGCAGTTGTTGGGGATATATTTGATGTTGAGACTAAAGAACTTAAAAATGGAAAAATACTTATGATAGCATCGATTACAGATTATACTAGTTCAATAAGTTGTAAGCTATTTTTAACAGATACCAATAAAGATGGAGTACTTGAAAATGTTAAAAAAGGAGCTTATTTAAAACTTAAAGGTGACATAGTTTATGATACATATCAAAGAGAAATTAGTATGATGATTAGTGGAATTAGACAAGAAAATAGACCAGAGAGAAAAGATATTTCAGAAGAAAAAAGGGTAGAACTTCATGCACATACTCAGATGTCCTCTATGGATGCTATTTGTTCTGTTAAAAAACTTGTAGAACGTGCAGCCCAATGGGGACATCCAGCGATTGCTATAACAGACCATGGTGTTGTACAGGGATTCCCAGATGCTATGAATGCTGGTAAGGCAAACAACATAAAAATACTTTATGGAGTAGAAGGGTATTTAGTTGAAGATGATTCTCTTATTATAGAAGATGCAAATGATAAAGAACTTTCTCAGACGTTTGTTGTATTTGATATAGAGACTACTGGTTTTTCTAATACAAATGATAAAATAACTGAAATTGGCGCTGTAAAAATAGAAAATTTTAAAATTGTAGATAGATTTAGTGAACTGATAAATCCTGAAAAAGATATTTCGTATAAGATACAAGAATTAACGGGAATAACTAATGAATTGATTAAAGACAAGCCAACTATTGAAGAAGTTCTTCCAAGATTTATGGAGTTTGTTGGAGATAGTGTACTAGTTGCACATAATGCAGAGTTTGATACTGGGTTTATATCACAGAAGTGTAGAGAACAGGGGATAATGTATAATCACAAAAAGGTAGATACACTTATGTTAGCCAGAGTAATGCTTCCAAAGTTAAAAAGACATAGGTTAAATGTTGTTGCTAAAGAGCTTGGTATACCTCTTTTAAACCATCATAGAGCAGTTGATGATGCAGAGGCAACTGCACTTATATTTAATAAATTTTTACAGATGCTTACAGAAAAAGGTGCAAAAACTTTAAGTGATGTGAATAATATTCTTGGAAAAATTGATTATACAAAGCTTAGTACAAACCATATAACTTTGATAGCAAAAAATTCTGTAGGTATAAAAAACTTATATAAGATAATTTCAGATGCACATGTAAATCATTTTTTTAGAGCACCAAGAATCCTTAGAAGTATTTTAAATGAGTATAAGGAAGGTCTCATAATTGGTTCAGCTTGTGAAGCCGGGGTTGTTTTTCAAGCTGTAAAGAAAAATGTACCTGATGAAGAAATGAAAAAAATAATAGATTTATATGATTATATAGAAGTGATGCCTATAGATAACAATAGGTTTATGATTGATAAAGGAGAAGTAAAGGATGAAGAAGAGTTAAGAGAATTAAATAGAAAATTAATTGATACAGCTAAGAGGTTTAATAAAATTCCAGTAGCTACTGGAGATGTTCATTTTTTAGATAAACATGAAGCTGTTTTAAGAAAAGTTCTAAAGTATTCTCAAGGATTTAAGGTAGATGAAGAAGAGACTTATTTACATTTTAGAACAACAGATGAAATGTTGGAGGAGTTTAGTTATCTTGGAGAAGAGTTAGCATATGAAGTTGTGGTTGAAAATAGTAATTTGATTGCTGATATGGTTGAAAATATAAAACCTATACCAGATGATACATATCCACCAATTATAGAAGGTTCAGATGTAGAATTAAGGGAAATGTGCTATGAAAAAGCTAAACGGATTTATGGAGAGCCAATACCAGAAATAGTTCAAAAGAGATTGGATAGAGAATTAAATTCAATAATAAGTAATGGATATGCAGTTATGTATATCATAGCTCAAAAACTAGTTGCAAAATCTCTCTCAGATGGATATTTAGTTGGTTCAAGAGGTTCTGTTGGTTCATCATTTGCAGCTACTATGAGTGATATAACAGAAGTTAATCCTCTACCAGCTCACTATATTTGTGAAAATGAAGATTGTAAATATTCCTTTTTTTATGAAATAGGTGAATGGGGGTCAGGTGTTGACTTGCCAGATAAGGATTGTCCAAAATGTGGAAGAAAACTTGCTAAAAATGGTCATGATATTCCATTTGAGGTCTTCTTAGGTTTTGAAGGTGATAAAGAACCAGATATAGACCTAAATTTCTCAGGAAATTATCAGCCTACAATCCACAAATACACTGAAGAATTATTTGGAGAGGGATATGTATATAGAGCAGGAACTATAGGTACTGTAGCAGAAAAAACAGCTTTTGGATATGCAAGAAAATATGTAGAAGAAAATAATATAAGTGTACCAAATGCAGAGGTACTTAGACTTTCAAATGGGTGTACTGGTGTAAAAAGAACTTCAGGACAGCATCCTGGTGGAGTTATGGTTATACCAGACTATAAAGATGTATATGATTTTACACCTATACAATATCCAGCAAATGATACTTCTTGTGGTGTTATAACTACTCACTTTGATTATCATTCAATAAGTGGTAGGATACTTAAACTTGATATACTTGGACACGACGGTCCTACTATCATAAGAATGCTTGAAGATATTACTGGAATAAATATAACAGAAATTCCTCTAGACGATGAAGAAACTATGTCTTTATTTACATCTACAGAAGCGTTAGGAGTTACACCAGAAGAGATAAATTGTCCTATAGGATGTCTTGCTGTACCTGAATTTGGAACTAAGTTTGTACGACAAATGCTTCTTGACACAAAACCCACTACATTTGCAGAGCTCGTACGTATATCTGGTCTTTCTCATGGTACGGATGTTTGGGTAAACAATGCACAAGATTTAGTTAGAGAAGATATAGTGGGATTAAAAGATGTTATATCTACACGAGATGACATAATGAACTACTTAATATTTAAAGGCTTACCTCCTAAGATGAGTTTTACAATAATGGAGAGTGTAAGAAAAGGGAAAGGTTTGAAACCAGAACATATTGAAGAAATGAAGAAAAATAATGTTCCAGAATGGTATATAGGTTCATGTAAAAAGATTAAATATATGTTCCCCAAAGCACATGCTGTTGCTTATGTTATGACCTCATTTAGAATTGCATATTGTAAAGTACATTACCCAGAAGCCTTTTATGCAACTTACTTTACTACAAAGGTGGAAGATTTTGATGCAGATTTAATTGTTAAGGGTTTGGATACTATAAAATCAAAAATAAATGAGATTGAATCATTGGGAAATGATGCAACTACAAAGGAAAAAGGTATGTTGACTGTATTAGAAGTTGCTCTTGAAATGTATGCAAGGGGGATAAAGTTGTTACCAGTTGATATATATAAATCAGATGCAAGTGACTTTATAGTTGTTGGAGAAAAAACATTACTTCCACCAATGGCAGCAATACAAGGCCTTGGAGGAAATGCAGCTTTAAATATTCAAAATGAAAGAAAAAATGGTGAATTTATATCAAAAGAAGATTTAAGAAAGAGAGCAAAAGTATCAAAAACAGTAATAGAAACACTTACTAATCATGGCTCACTTGAAAATATGAGCGATGAAAACCAATTGTCTCTGTTTTAGGTTAGTTCAAAAAGTTGCAAATAAAAGAATTTTATGATATCATAGTATAGAAAATAGTATACTTTGCAGAAACTAAGAGTGAGACAGCTGTTCTCACTCTTTTATTTTAAATATATTATTAAGAACTAGTTTAATTTTATTGAATACATTTAATTTAAAAATTATTTAATAAAATTAAACTAGTCATTTACAATTGAATAGGAGGTAATTTAATGAAAAAAGATTTAGAAGCAGCAATTGAAGAAATTGTAACTAAAATAACGGATGAACATGGATTTGAAATGGTTGATGTTGAATATGTAAAAGAAGCGGGAGAATACTACTTAAGAGTATACATAGATAAAGAAGAAGGAATATCTTTAAACGAATGTGAATTAGTTAGTAGAGAACTAAGCCCAATATTAGACGAAAAAGACCCTATAAAAGAGAATTATTTTTTAGAAGTATCTTCTCCAGGGCTTGATAGAGCATTAAAAAAAGACAGAGATTTTGTTAGATACCAAGGTAGAGATGTAGATTTAAAATTATATAAACCATTAAATGGATGTAAACAATTTGAAGGTGAACTTGTAGGATTAACAGAAGATAATAATATAAAAATCATTATAAATGGTGAAGAAATGGAATTTAATAGAAAAGATGTTGCTATTGTTAGATTAGCAATAAAGTTTTAGTGGTATATTAAATAGGGAGGAAATAAAAAATGAATCATGAATTTATGGAAGCACTAAACGAATTAGTAGTTGATAGAGGTATAGATAAAGAAATACTTATAGATACTATAGAGCAAGCTCTTTTAACTGCATACAAAAAAAACTTTGGTTCAGCACAAAATGTTAGAGTTGAGTTTGATAGAGACAAAGGAGATATAAAAGTATTTTCTCAAAGAGTAGTTGTCGATGAATCAGACCTATATGATACTTTCTTAGAAATAGAGTTAGCAGATGCTAGAGAGATAAACCCTAATTATGAATTGGGTGATATTATAGAGCATGAAGTTACACCTAAAAACTTTGGAAGAATTGCAGCTCAGACAGCAAAACAAGTAGTTGTTCAAAGAATAAGAGAAGCTGAGAGAGAAATAGTGTATAATGAATTTATAGAAAAAGAAAATGAAATAGTTACAGGAGAGGTTGCTAGAGCAAATAAAAATATTGTTTATGTAAATCTTGGAAGAATAGAAGGGATAATGACTCAAAGTGAGCAAATCCCATTTGAAAATTACAAAGCAGGTCAAAAAATAAAATTCTATATACTTGAAGTTAAAAAGACTAACAAAGGACCTCAAATAGTTGTATCAAGAAGTCATCCAGGTCTAGTAAAGAGATTATTTGAAGAAGAAGTTCCTGAAATATATGAGGGTATAGTTCAAATAAAATCAGTGGCAAGAGAAGCTGGGTCAAGAACTAAAATGGCAGTAAGATCTATAGATGAAAAAATAGACCCAATTGGAGCTTGTGTAGGTCCAAAAGGACTTAGAGTAAAAAATATAGTGGATGAACTTGGTGATGAAAAAATAGATATAATAAAATATAGTGAAAATCCAGCAGAGTTTATATCAGCAGCACTTAGCCCATCAAAAGTTGTTAAAGTAGATATAAATGAAGATGAAAAATCTGCCTTAGTTATTGTTCCAGATTATCAGTTATCACTTGCTATAGGTAAAGAAGGTCAAAATGCAAGACTTGCAGCAAAATTGACAAACTGGAAGATAGATATTAAGAGCGAATCTCAAGCAGAACAAGAAATGATAAATCTTGAAAAATCCAAAGAAATAGAAGATGAGGGTATTAAAGTTGAATTTATCAATCAAGATGAGTTAGATGTCTCAGATGATAATTTCAAAGAAGAAGAGTAAGGAGGGATGGCTTTGAAAAAAGTAAAAAAAGTGCCTCAAAGAAAATGCATAGCATGTCAAGATAGAGACTCTAAAAAAGAGCTTATAAGAATAGTTAAAAATAAAGAAGGAAAAATATTTTTAGACCCAACAGGAAGAGCTAATGGAAGAGGAGCATATGTATGCAAAAGCTCTGAATGTCTAAAAAAAGCTATAAAAAGCAAAGCATTAAATAAAGCTTTTAAAATTGATGTTCCTGATGAAGTCTATGATAATCTACTTATGGAGTTAGAAGAATATGAAAAATAATAAAGAAAAGATACACTCGTTCTTAGGACTCGCAACTCGTGCAGGGAAAATAGTGTCTGGTGATGATTCAACTTTGCTTGACTTAAAAAAAGGAAAAGTAAAATTAATTTTAATTGCAGAAGATGCATCAAATAACACAAAAAAACTTTTTAAAGATAAATCAACTTTTAGAAATATTCCATATCTATTTTTTTCAACAAAAGATGAAATAGGATTTGCAATAGGAAAATCTCCAAGAGCAGTCGTAGGAATAAAAGATGAAAATTTCGCTAAAAAGATAATTGAACTAATAGAAATTTAAAATAAAATAGGGGGTGATCTTGTGTCAAAAACAAGAGTATACCAAATAGCAGAAAAATTAAATATATCAAATGAAGAGCTTATAAATAAGTTAGCTGAATTAGATATTAATGTAACTGACAAAGATTCAGTATTAGAAGGTGAAGCGTTAGAATTAGCACTTGAAGTGTTAAGTGAAGATTCATCTCAAGAAAATGGAAATGTTATAGAAATAGATGGACAGTTGACAGTACAAGTATTAGCAACTAAATTAGATAAATCTCCATCAGAAATAATTATGAAGCTTATGAAAATGGGAACTATGGCAACAATAAATCAAGAGATAAATTTTGAGATTGCTGCTTTAGCTGCCAAAGACTATGGATTTGAATTAACAGTAGCAGAAAGTGATGATACAGAAGCTTTAGAAATAGAAGCTTTAATGGAAATTGAAGAAGATAATGAAGAGGATTTAAAATCTAGACCACCAGTTGTTACGGTTATGGGACATGTTGACCATGGTAAAACATCTTTACTAGATGCAATAAGAAAAACTGATGTAATTTCAGGTGAAGCTGGAGGAATAACTCAGCATATAGGCGCTTCAGAAGTTAAAATCAATGACCAAAAAATAGTATTTTTAGATACACCAGGACATGAGGCTTTCACATCAATGAGAGCAAGAGGAGCACAAGTTACAGATATAGCAATATTAGTTGTTGCAGCAGATGATGGTATAATGCCTCAAACAGTAGAAGCAATAAACCATGTTAAAGCAGCAGGAGTTCCTTTAATAGTTGCTATAAATAAAATAGATAAACCAGGTGCAAACCCAGATAAAGTTAAACAAGAATTAGCAGACCAAGGATTATTAGTTGAAGACTGGGGTGGAGAAGTAATAGCAGTTCCAGTATCGGCTAAGAAAAAAGAAGGAATAGATACACTTTTAGAAATGGTATTGTTGGTTGCTGAAATAGAAGAATTAAGAGCAAATCCAAATAAAAGAGCAGTAGGAACTGTTATAGAAGCTGAGCTTGATAAGGGAAGAGGTCCAGTTGCAACAGTACTTGTTCAAGGTGGTACTCTAACAGTAGGTGATCCAATCGTTGCAGGTGTTGCATGTGGTAAAGTTAGAGCTATGATAAATGCAAAAGGTAAAAGAGTTAAGACAGCAGGACCATCTACAGCAGTAGAAATATTAGGGCTATCAGAAGTTCCACAAGGTGGAGACCAATTCGTTGAGGTTCCAACAGATAAAATTGCTAGAAGTGTAGCAGCAAGAAGACAACAATTAGCTAGAGATGAGATGTTAAAATCAACTCAAAGATTATCACTAGATGCTTTATTTAGTCAAATGAGTGAAGGTGCTATAAAAGACCTTAACATAGTTATAAAAGCAGATGTACAAGGTTCAGTACAAGCAGTTAAACAATCTTTAGAAAAATTATCAAATGAAGAAGTACAAGTTAAAGTAATACATGGAGGTGTTGGAGCTGTAACAGAATCAGATATATTACTTGCAGCAGCTTCTAATGCAATAATAATAGGATTCAATGTAAGACCAGTTCCAGGCGCAGAATCTCTAGGAGAAAAGGAAAATGTTGATATAAGAACATATACTATAATATACAAGGCTATAGAAGATATACAAGCTGCTATGACTGGTATGTTAGATCCTGAATATGTTGATGAAGAAACAGGAAAAGCTGAAATAAGAGAAATATATAAAATATCTGGTATTGGAACAGTAGCTGGATGTTATGTAACTAATGGTAAAATATTTAGAAACTGTAAAATAAGATTAGTTAGAGATAGTATAATAATACATGAAGGTGAACTTGCAGCACTTAAGAGATTTAAAGATGATGTAAAAGAAGTTAATTCTGGATACGAATGTGGTATGAGTTTTGTAAATTATAATGACATAAAAGAAGGCGACATAGTAGAAGCTTATATAACTAAAGAAGTAGAAAGAAAATTATAAATTCGTATCAAAGAAAATCAGTTAGTAAAGAAGGTCGATGGTATGGCATCATATAATAGAACAAGAAGAATTGCAGAAGAAATAAGAAAAGTAGTAAGCACTATGCTTATAAATGGAGTAAAAGACCCTAGAATAACATCTTTGGTAAGTGTAACTGATGTAGAAGTTACAAATGACCTAAGATATGCTTATGTATATGTAAGTATTCTAGGTGGAGATGAAGAATCTACATTAGCAGGACTTAAGAGTGCTGGAGGGTATATAAGAAGAGAAGTAGGAAAAAATATAAAGCTTAGATATATTCCTGAGATAATATTTAAACTTGATGATTCAATAGAAAAAGGAATGTATATGGATAGTCTTATAAAGAGAGTAAATGAAAAAAATACTCAAAAAAATGAGGATGAAAATTATGATGAATAATATTGATAGTATTATAAATTATATATATGAGGGTGACTATTTTATAGTTACCTCTCATATTAGTCCAGATGGAGATAATATTGGTTCAACACTTTCAATGTATTATACACTAAAAAGTTTAGGGAAAAATGTATATTATGTACTTGATGATGAAGCCCCATTGAATTTAAAATTTTTAGTTGAAGGTGTAGAAATTTATAAGTCTCATGAATTTGATATAAATAAGTATTCTCTAATTGCACTTGACTGCGGAGATAAGATGAGAATATGTGTAAGTGATGAAATCAAAAATAATGCATCAAAAGTAATCTGTATTGACCATCATGCTAGTAATGATTCATATGGAGATTTAAACTATGTAGATATTGATGCATCTTCTACTTGTGAACTAGTGTATAATTTATTGGTTAGATTTCAAGAAATAAAAGACATTAAGATTATAAATAAAGATATAGCAACATGTTTATATACAGGTCTTGTGACTGATACTGGAAATTTTTCCTATTCAAATGTGCATGCAAGTAGTTTTGAAATGGCAAAGAATTTACTTGTTTTAGGTGCAGAAAAAAATATTATAATACAAAATATATATCAAAGTAATTCTTCTGATTATTACAAATTATTAGGTGAAGCTTTAAAATCTTTGGAGATATTTGATTCAAAGGTATCTAGTATAATTTTAACTCAGGATATGATGAATAGAAATAACATGAGTTTCAATGATGTTGATGGTATAACAACATATACTAGAGATATAAAAGGTATTGAAGTTGGAATTTTATTTAAAGAAAAAAAACAAGATGAAATTAAAGTGAGTTTTAGGTCAAAAAATTATGTTGATGTAAGTGAAATAGCTAAAGTATTTGGTGGCGGTGGTCATATAAGAGCTGCTGGATGTACTATCAAAGATAGTATTGATAATGCTAAACAAATGGTATTAGAGGCAGTGTTAAAATCAATTTAAGGTGACAATAAAATGAATAAGATTATAAATATATTGAAACCCACAGGTATGACATCTCATGATGTTGTAAGTAGGGTAAGAAAGATTTTAAATATGAAAAAAGTTGGGCATACAGGTACTCTTGACCCAGATGCATCAGGTGTTTTACCAATATGTACAGGAAAAGCTACAAAAGTATGTGAACTTATTTTAAACAAAGATAAATCGTATATATGTGAACTTACTTTAGGTATAAGTACAGATACCTATGATTCATCTGGAGAAATTATAAAAAAAATTGATGATTTTAAGTTAAGTAATGAAGATATAGAAAGAGCTTTTGATACACAAAAAGGTGAAATAGATCAACTTCCTCCAATTTACTCAGCTTTAAAAGTAAATGGAAAGAGAATGTGTGATTTAGTAAGAAGTGGTAGAGGCTCTGAGATTACTTTAAAAACTAGAAGAATAAACATAAAAGATATAAAAATCCTTAGTATAAAAGGTAATAAAGTAATGTTTTATGTTGAATGTTCTAAAGGGACTTATGTGAGAAGCATTTGCCATGATATAGGAGAATATCTAGGATGTGGAGGACATATGTCATTTTTAAATAGAACATCTTCTGGTAAATTTAACTTGGAAAATTCGATAACGCTAGAAGAATTAGAATTATTTTATGCAAATGAAACTCTGGATAAACACTTATATGATATAGATTATGTATTGGATTCGTTTAATTATATTGTATTAAACCCTAATGCTATAAAATATTATAGTAATGGTGGTTCAATAGATGATAAGAGATTTTTAAAGAACAATCTCAGTAAAGATGATGAATTTGTAAGAGTATATAGTAAAGATAACTTCTTAGGATTAGGAAAATTATCAAAACATAATAATACAGTAAGTGTTAAAAGTGATAAGATGTTTATATAATCAATGTATTTGAAAAAACACCAAAAGAGATAGTGCTATAATAACTTCTATAGTCTATCTCTTTTACTTATGCTATAATAGTTTGTGAATAAGTTAAGAGTAAATTATAATTTTAGTGGGGAAAATTTATTATGGTGATTATAAAATCTATAGCAGAAATAGCAAACATAAAAGAAAGTGTCATTACCATAGGGAATTTTGATGGCATACACAAAGGACATCAAGTTCTTATAAAAAAAGCAGTTGAATATGCAAAAAAAGAAAATATACAGAGTATTGTATTTACATTTGCAAATCATCCTGTAAACTACTTTAGACCAAACTCAACAAAAAATATTATAAGTAATGAGGACAAAATAAAATTATTAGAAGAATTGGGAATAGATATAGTTGTAATTATACCATTTGATGAGTATATGACTAAAATACCTGCAAATGATTTTGTAGAGGAGATACTAGTAAAAAAATTAAAGGCTAAAAAAATAGTGATTGGACATGACTTTACGTTTGCCAGAGCTAAAGAAGGGAATGTCAATCTATTAAAGAGCTTAGAAAATGAATTTGGTTTTGAGGTGGAAGTAATAAAACCAATCAAAATAAATGATGTAAGAGTGAGTAGTACTTATATTAGAAGTTTAGTATCCCAAGGTGATATGACTAATGTTAAAGAGTATTTAGGTCGTAATTACAAGTTAGAAGGGTGTGTTATACATTCTAAACACCTTGGAAGAACTATGGGATTCCCAACAGCAAATATTGACCTTAAGAATAATATGCTCGTTCCAAAGAGAGGTATCTATGCTTCTATTGTACATATTGGAGATGAGGTTTATTTTGGTGCTACAAATGTAGGTTATAACCCAACAGTTAATGGAAAATCTTTGTCTATTGAAACAAACATTTTAGAATTTGACAGAGATATTTATGGTAAAAATATAATTGTTGAATTTTTGGAAAGAATAAGGGATGAGAGAAAATTTAATTCAATAAATGACTTAAAAAATCAATTGTCTAATGACACAAACTATGTATATGAAAACTATGTTTGCAAAAACAAGTAATGTATGATAAAATGATTAAGGAAAATAACCATTACTCAGCTTTTGAATACTCCAATCAATGCTTAGTAATAGGCGTTTCTAAAAAAATACGGAGGTAATCTAAATGATAAACAAAACAGAAATAATCAAAGAATATGGAAGAGTTGAAGGAGATACTGGTTCTCCAGAAGTACAAATAGCTTTAT
Source organism: Clostridioides sp. ZZV14-6009 (assembly GCF_020658095.1). Lineage (NCBI taxonomy): Bacteria > Bacillati > Bacillota > Clostridia > Peptostreptococcales > Peptostreptococcaceae > Clostridioides > Clostridioides sp. ZZV14-6009. The sequence goes on along the minus strand of NZ_JAGWDG010000002.1, from coordinate 344,070 downwards.
TAACAGCTAGAATAAATGATCTAAATGGACATTTAAAAACTCATAAGAAAGACCACCATTCAAGAAGAGGACTATTAAAAATGGTTGGTAGAAGAAGAAACTTATTAGCTTACTTAAAAGAAAAAGATCTTGAAGGATATAGAGCATTAATAGCTAAATTAGGATTAAGAAAGTAATTTCATTCTTTATAAAAAAGCAGGTATAGTGTATACCTGCTTTTTTATAGTTAATTTATTATAGAGTAAAATAGTTAATAATAAAAGTAATTTATACATTATAAAAAATTATAAAATGAATAATATTGGGTAAGAATATAAGGTAATATATAAATACATAATCAATTAAAAAGGAAAGACAAGATAAATATAGAAATTTTATACTATAATATTTAGTTAGAATAAGGAGGAAATTATTTTGAAAATAAAGTTAGTATGTGATAGTTTGTGCGATATTCCAGATGAAATATCAGAGAAAGATTGTATAGAAATAGTTCCACTTACAGTTATTTTTAATGATAGAGAATATATAGAAGGAGTGGATATAGATAAAGAAGAGTTTTACAAGAAAGTAAAAGAAATAAAACAAATACCTAAGACTTCACAAGCTACATATATGGAGTTTAAAGAAGTATTTGATAAGTTTATAGAAGATGGATACCATATAATCTGTTTAACAGGTGCATCAAATGCTTCAGGAACTTTTCAAAGTGCCGTAATAGCTAAAAATGATATGAATGAAAAAGAAAAAATACATATATTTGATACTCGAAACTTATCACTTGGTAGTGGGCAATATGTTATAAAGGCTTGTGAACTTGTTGAAGAAGGTTTAGGGTTTGAAGAAATAATAAATGAGTTAGAAAACATTCGTAGCAGTATAAGATTACTTTTTGCTCCATATACCCTTGATTTCTTAAAACAAAGTGGAAGGGTTCCAGTAGCAACTGCTTTAATAGGAAATATGTTGAATATAAAACCTATATTTTTCTTTGATAATGGGGAAGCTAAGTTGGTAAACAAGGTTAGAGGAGTAAAAAATATAGCAAGTAAACTAGTAGATATAATTTTAGAAATGAATGAAGGGTCTTTAGAAGGGAAAATAGTAACAATAGGTTGTGGAGATAATCTACATGATTGTGAAATATTAAAAGAAGAAGTAAATAAAAGAATAAAAGCAAGAAGAGTCTTGTTTACTAGAGGTGGAGTTTCTATTTGTTCTCATACAGGGCCAGATATATTAGCTATAAGTTGTTCTAATTAGCAGAAATATAAGCTTCTTGCATATATAGGCAAAGATAATTTTTATATTGTTAATTTATAGTATTTTTGATAATATAGTAAATAGAGTGATATACGTGTTTTTAATAAGAGGAGGACAAGCATTAATGTTTGAACATAAAATATTTAAAATGGATTTCGCAGGGAGAGAACTTTCTGTAGAAATAGGAAAAATTTGTGAAATGACTAACGGTAGCTGTATAGTTAGATACAGCGACAGTATGGTAATGGTAAATACAACTAAGTCAGCTAAGCCTAGAGACGGAATAGACTTTTTCCCTTTAAGTGTAGATTATGAAGAAAAATTATACTCTGTAGGTAAAATACCTGGAGGTTTTTTAAAGAGAGAAGGTAAGCCTTCAGAAAAAGCGATACTTACATCAAGATTGATAGATAGACCAATAAGACCATTATTTCCAAAAGGATTTAGAAATGATGTTCAGGTAGTTGCAACAGTTTTATCAGTAGATCAAGACTGCACACCAGATATAGTAGCAATGATAGGTTCATCTATAGCACTTTCTATATCAGATATACCATTTAATGGCCCAACAGGTTCAGTATGTATTGGTCTTGTAGATGGTGCATTCGTTGTAAATCCAAATGCAGAGCAAAGAGAGAAAAGTTCAATGCATCTAGTTGTTTCAGGTACAAAAGAAGCAATAATGATGGTTGAAGCTGGAGCAGATGAAGTTCCAGATGATATAATGCTAGATGCTATTTTATTTGCTCATCAAGAAATAAAAAAAGTGGTTGAATTTATAGATGGTATAGTTGCAGAAGTTGGAAAAGAAAAAATTGTTGTTGAATTATACCATGCAGGAGAAGAAATAACTCAATTGGTTCGTGAATTTGCAACTGCTAAGATGAAAGATGCAGTTCAAACTTTTGAAAAATTAGAAAGAATGGAAAAGATGGATAGAGTTAAAGAAGAAACTCTAGCTCATTTTGAAGAAACTATTGAAAATTTTGAAGAACTTATTGGTGATATAGAGGAAGTATTACAAGATATAATAAAAGAAGAAGTAAGAAAACTTATAGTGCATGAAAATGTAAGACCAGATAATAGAAAATTAGAAGAAATCAGACCTATATGGTGTGAAACTGGTATGATACCTAGAGCTCATGGTTCAGCTATATTTACTAGAGGACAAACTCAAGTACTTAATGTAGCTACTTTAGGTGCTTTAGGAGATGTTCAAAAGTTAGATGGATTAGATGAAGAAGAAAACAAAAGATATATGCATCACTATAATTTCCCAGCATATAGTGTTGGAGAAGCTAGACCATCAAGAGGTCCAGGTAGAAGAGAAATAGGACATGGTGCTTTAGCTGAGAGAGCTTTATTACCAGTGATACCATCTCAAGAAGACTTCCCTTATGCTATTAGATTAGTTTCTGAAGTATTGAGTTCAAATGGTTCTACATCTCAAGCGAGTGTATGTGGTTCAACATTATCTCTGCTTGATGCAGGTGTGCCTATAAGAGACATGGTTGCAGGTATAGCAATGGGACTTATAAAGCATGATGGCAAGGTAGCAGTGCTTTCAGATATACAAGGTATGGAAGACCACTTAGGAGACATGGACTTTAAAGTGGCTGGGACAGAACATGGTATAACTGCAATACAAATGGATATAAAAATAGATGGTATAGATAAAGAAGTTCTACAACGTGCTTTAAAACAAGCTAAGGAAGGTAGAATTCATATACTAGGAGAAATGAGAAAAACTATATCTCAACCAAAACCAGAGCTTTCACCATATGCACCTAAGATTGTTAAAATGCAAATAAATCCTGACAAAATAAAAGATGTAATAGGACCTGGTGGAAAGATAATAACTAAGATAATAGATGAAACTGGAGTTAAGATAGATATTGAACAAACTGGAGAAGTATTCATATCAGGTATTGAAATTGATATGATTAATAGAGCTCAAGAACTTATAAATAATATAGTTATTGAACCAGAAGTAGGAAAAACTTACAAAGGTAAAGTAAGTAGAATAATGAATTTTGGAGCATTTATTGAAATACTTCCAGGAAAAGAAGGATTACTTCATATATCTCATATAGCTCATGAAAGAGTTGCTAAGGTTGAAGATGTATTAAATATAGGAGATGAAGTTGAAGTTAAAGTTACAGAAATAGATGAAAAAGGAAGAGTTAACTTATCTAGAAAAGTTCTTTTACCAAAACCAGAGCATAAAAATAAATAATGTATTAAATAATTAAAGGCAAAATCTTAGGGTTTTGCTTTTTTATTGTATAAATATACTTAGTACAAATATTTGAGAAGTTTAAGTGCTAAATAATTAAGTATCATTACGAATATATAATCTCTTATTATAATATTTTATTGCTAATGTGATAATGACTATTAAACATCATGTTAATATTGATTTTATTGACAATATATGGTAAATTACTAATAGTGTTAGCGATTAAGGAGGTGATAATGTGGACTATATGGAATTAGCACTTGAACTTGGAAAGGTTAAGACGTTGATGGTAAAAATACCACATAAAGATAAAATTGCAGATATACAAAGTGGTGAAAAATTTGTATTGGGTTATTTATCTAAAAACAATAAAAAAGTAAACCCAAAAGAAATAAGTAGTACTATGAATGTTAGTACTGCTAGAATGTCTGCTATTCTTAATCAGTTAGAATCAAAGGAAATGATTGAGCGCTGTGTTGACCCACAAAATGGTAGACAGACACTAGTTCAATTAATGCCTAAGGGAATACAACAGCAGAAAATAAATGAAAAAGAATTTTTAGAGTATACAGTTAAATTTTTAAAAGCACTAGGTCCAGAAGATGCTATTGCTTACATACGTATTCAAAAAAAGATTATAAAGTTTTTTGAAGATAAAAAATAGAGATATTTCTTAAGCGTTGCTAATAAAAACAGAAAGAAGGTAAAGACATGAATTTAAATAAGCAATCTAGAAATATGATTTTTGCTGTACTATTGATTGGATCTATAGTTGGCTCATTACTTCAGACATCTCTTACTACTGCATTGCCAGTTATGATGGGGGATTTAAATATATCAGCCACAACAGCTCAATGGCTTACTAGTGCATATACACTTGCTATGGGAATTATGGTTCCTGCAACTGCATTTTTGATTAGGAGATTTCCAACAAAACCACTTTTCATTAGTGCTATGAGTCTTTTTGCGGTAGGATTGTTGCTTTCTGCTAGTGCATCTTCATTTACACCTCTCTTGTTTGGACGTATATTGCAAGCAATGGGTAATGGAGTGTTGCTATCTATGACACAAGTAATAATTTTAACAATTTATCCTGCAGAGCAAATGGGCTCCATAATGGGTATATACGGTTTGGCTGCTGGTGCTGCTCCAATATTTGCGCCAACTCTAGCAGGAATTGTCATTGATATTTTTAATTGGCAAGCTATTTTTTGGTTTTCTTTAGTTATAAGTATTATTGACATTATTATAGCATCTAGAGTGTTACAAAATGTAATAGAGACAAAAAAACAATCATTTGATACGTTTTCTATGATTTTATGTGCAGTGGGATTTAGTGGCCTTTTGCTTGGACTTGGGAATATTGGAACAACTGAGTTTTTCAGTATAAATATTGCTTTGCCATTATTTGTAGGTATAGTATCAATTATAGCATTTTCTTTGCGTCAGATTCACTCAAAAGAGCCATTTCTAGAACTTCGTATTCTTAAGAATAAAAGTTATAGACTTGCTGTAATTATAAGTATGCTTCTATATGTTGTAATGATGGCAGGTTCCACTTTAATTCCAATATATATCCAGACAGTAAGAGGATTTTCAGCAACTAAGTGTGGTCTCATTATGATGCCAGGTTCTCTTGTAATGGCACTTATAAGTCCTTTTGCAGGTAGATTTTATGATAGGTTTGGAATACGAAAGCTAGTTGTATGTGGAAGTATATTCTTGGCAATAAGTTGTCTTGGTGTATCTTTTGTAGGAAAAGATACTTCAGTATTGTATATCTCTGTTTTTTATATTATACGTCTGATAGCTATTGGATTAATTATGATGCCTATTGTTACTTGGGGAATGAGTGTGCTTGGGGAAAAAAATATTGCTCATGGAACAGCATTACTTACTTCATTGCGTACAATAGCTGGTGCTATTGGCTCAGCAGTTTTTGTTGCAGTAATGACAACTGCTACAGTAACATCACGAGGTATGACAAATACTACAGCAAATGTATTTGGAATAGATGTTGCATTTATTTGTATTTCAATTGTTGCAGTAGTTCAGCTTTTAGTGGCTCTCTTTTTTATAGAAAGAAAAAGTTTAAAGAAATCAACAAATTAAAGATTATTTATAGATTTCAAAAGTACAATTACATAAACATATTCTAGTTATTATAATATATTTTCAAGTATGAAATTAAACTTTTGAACATGAAATAAAAAGCCTCTGTTACTCTTTCTAACAGAGGCTTTTTATATAAAATGTATTACATACTCTTGTATTAAAAGTAACAGTAGAAAGTACTGTAGGAAATTCTAAAATGATAGGAAAAGTAAAGAGCTAATTAAAAAGCTGTTTAATAATATAGGTTTATTTAAGAGATTTTTAATAGAATTTTTTATTGATATACAGAGAAAGGTTTATGTTATATTTAGTGCATAAATAGAGCTTTCCTTTAATAGTATTAAATAAGAAACAATTTGTACATAATTAGGGGGAGTTTTAATGATAATGATGGTACTTAATAAGAGTAAGCTCAAAAAAATTATAATACTAATTTTAGTGATATTATTAGGATTATCAGGAGGGGTAATGGTATTAAAATTGTTTAACAATAAGCCCGTTTTTAACTTGTTTAATGGAGTAGATTTACCATATGAGAGAGGTACAAAAGATAAAAGTGGATACGTTGCATTAACATGCAACGTAGACCTTGGATGGGAAACAGAGTACATAGAATCTATTTTGGAAACTCTTAAAAAAGAGAATGTAAAGATTACTTTTAATGTAACTGGGAAGTGGGCAGAAAAAAATAAAGACGAATTATTGAAGATAAAGAAACAAGGGCATGAAATAGGCAATCATGGATACAAACATTTAGATTATTCGACACTATCATATGAGGATAACTATGAACAAATAGAAACCTCTAAAAAGATAATTGAAGAAATTATAAATGAGAAGACTAAGTTTTTTCAAGCTCCAGCAGGTTCTTTTGGAGCAGAAACAGTAAAGGCTGCTAAAGAATTAGGATATACTTCAATTAAATGGGATGCTGACACTATAGACTGGAAATATAAAGATCAACCAGAAGTAATTATAGATAGAATGAAGAAAAAAGATATTAAAGATAGTAGTATAATCTTAATGCACCCAACTGATGCAACGACAAAATGTATAGATGATATTATAGCAATTGTAAGAGAAAAAGGATTAAAACCAGGTAAACTTAGTGATGTATTTAAGTAGACAAAGTATAAATATTTGATTAAGATTGTATAAGTTGTAGTTGAATTAATTAAAAGACTGACTTATAATGTAATACATATAAAAATAAATAGAATTAGAACATAGTGTTTTCAATAATCCAATGTAACATAAAGAATAAATTTTTAGGAGAATGTAATGTATAAGACAAAAATACTGGAAAATGGGCTTACAATAATTGGGGAAGAAATACCATATCTAAAGTCAATAATGTTAGGTATTTGGATAAATGCAGGGTCTAGAATAGAAGAAGAAGAGGTAAGTGGAACTTCTCATTTTATAGAACATATGATGTTTAAAGGAACCAAAAATAGAACCTCAAAAGAGATTGCTAGCACAATTGACAATTTAGGTGGGCAAATCAATGCATTTACAAGTAAAGAATGTACATGTTATTATGTAAAATTAATAGATGAGCATATAGATACAGGAATAGATGTATTAAGTGATATGATACTAAATTCTAGATTTGATAAAAATGATATAGATAAGGAAAGACTTATAATATTGGAGGAACTTAAGATGTATGAAGATTCTCCAGACGATTTATCTTATGATTTATTAGTCGAAAATATATATGCTAATGATGGTTTAGGGATGAATATAATTGGGACAAAAGATTCTCTATACAATATAACTAAGGAGTCTATGTTAGAGTACTTAAACAAATATTATATTCCAAATAATGCTGTTATTTCTATAGTTGGAAACTTTGATTTTGATGATATGGTAGATAAACTTAAATCTAAATTTGGAAACTGGAAAAAGAGAAGCTTAAGTATAGACATAACTGAGGCCAAGTTTAATCCTTGTTTTATATCAAAAAACAAAGATACTGAACAGGTAAACTTAGCTATGTGTCTAAAAGGTATTCCATTTGAAAATGATGATGAAGTTTATTCAATGGCGGTGGTAAACAATATTTTTGGTGGAAGTATAAGCTCAAGACTTTTTCAGAAGATAAGGGAGGAAAAAGGTTTAGTATATTCAATATACTCGTCACAAACACTATACAGAAAATGTGGTGAATTAGGTATATTCGCAAGTATGAGTACAGAAAATTTGCAAGATGTTTATAATTTAATAAAAGAAGAAATTGAAAATATAAGAAAAAATTATCTTACAGAAAAAGAAATATTTGAAAGTAAGGAACAACTAAAAGGTAATTATATATTGGATTTAGAAAGTACTAGCAGTAGAATGATGTCTACTGGTAAATCTATGTTGTTGAGTAAAAAAGTAAAAACTACAGATGAAATACTTGAATGTATAAATAATGTTGATATTAATTCAGTAAAAAAAGTTGTTGATAAGGTATTCAATATAGAAAATATTGGTACATGTATAGTTGGAAGAGATGTAGAAGATATTCTGCATTTGGATTAATATTTTAAAAAGTGAATCTCTGGAGGTATAAAATATGAATTTATCTGAAATAGCAGGTAAGGAAATAGTTAACTTAGTCACAGGAGAAAGATTAGGAGTTATTGGAGAGTGTGACCTTATACTAGATGAAACTACAGGCGGGATATTGGCGCTTTTAATTCCAAAAGAAAAAGGCTTTTTTGCCAGAAGAAAAGATAAGTCATTTTTAGAAGTTCCATGGAGAAATGTAAAAAAAATAGGCAATGATATGATAATTATAGAATATGAGGGATATATTTAGGAGGAAAAAATGAGTATTTTAGTGCAAAAGTTTGGTGGGACATCAGTAGAATCATATGAAAAAATGAATGAAGTATGTAAGATAGTAAAAGCATACAGAGATAATGATGAAGAGTTACAATTAGTATTAGTAGTTTCAGCAATGGGTAGAAAGGGCGCTCCATATGCAACAGATACACTTATAAATCTGTGTAATTCAGTAAATGATGAACCAAATAAAAGAGAACTTGATTTAATAATGTCTTGTGGTGAAATAATATCAGGGACAATTCTTGCTAATTTATTAAATGCAAAAGGTATAGAATCTGTTTTCTTTACTGGTCAACAAGCAGGTATAATTACAAGTGATGAGTATTCTAATGCTAAAATAAAATATATAAACCCTAAAAAGGTAAAAAGAGCATTAGATGATGGCAAAGTTGTTGTTATAGCTGGATTTCAAGGTGTAACAGATGATGGTGAAGTAACTACTCTTGGAAGAGGTGGAAGTGATACATCAGCAGTTGCTATTGGTAAATCTTTGGAATGTGAGACAGTTGAAATTTACACTGATGTAGATGGTATAATGACTGCAGACCCTAGAGTAGAACCAAATGCTAAAGTATTGAGTTTTATAGATTATGAAGAAGTATTTCAAATGGCAGATAAAGGAGCTAAGGTAATACATCCAAGAGCAGTACAGTTAGCTAAAAGTGGAAATATAACTCTAGCAATAAAAAATACAATGAATCCAACTTTTGAAGGTACAAAAATAGGTTCTTTATGTAAGCATTTAGAACAAAATATAGAATATGAACAAGAAAAAGACCTTAAAGTTGCTGTTGCAAATAAAGATAGTGTTGCTCAAGTTAAGATTAAATCAGCAGAAGAAGTGTTTACAGAAGTATTAAATGAAATAGAAAAGAAACTTATAAATATAGATATGATAAATTTCTTTATATCAGAAAAAGCCTTTGTTATTGAAGATGCTGATATAAAAGAATTAAAAGAAATACTAGATAAATTTGAATTAGATTATGAAGTAAATAGAGATTGTGCTAAAGTAACATTGATATGTTCAAGAATAGCTGATGAAATGTCTGGTATCATGTCAAAAGTAGTTAGAGGTTTATCAAAAGCAGGAGTATCTCTTTTACAAACATCAGATTCAAATATGACTATATCTTGTTTAGTTAGTGAAGAAGATATGCATACAGCAGTACATGCAATACACCAACAATTTTATGTAAAATAAGAATCGTAATGCAATTACTTTTATTCAAAATTTAATAATTTTTCGTATATCTTAATATATTTGATTTATTTGGCAAAACTAAGTTAAATATATTTTGATAGGAGTTTTTTTATGAAAGATTATAAAGATGATAATGAAACATTTGATAAAGATAATTGTAGAAGAGATTCTAGCTGTGAGGAAAGAGAATGTATAAAACAATTTGGCACTAGTGAGATGCCTCCTCAGCCTCCTAAAGATACCCAATGTATAACTATAATTGGAGAAATTGAAGGTCATTTTATAGGAAATCCTCAGAAAAAAGCTACAAAGTATGAACATATAATTCCAATGCTTTATTCAATTGAGGAAAGTAATGATGTTAAAGGAGTACTAGTTGTTTTAAATACTGTTGGAGGAGATATTGAGGCAGGTCTAGCTATTGCAGAACTTTTAAATAGTACATCCAAAAAAGTAGTTACTCTTGTATTAGGGGGAAGTCATAGTATAGGTGTTCCTCTTGCTACTGCAGGTGATTACTCATTTATAGCTCCAACTGCAACAATGATTATACATCCTGTAAGAACAACTGGACTTGTAATAGGTATAAATGAAACTTTCGAGTATTTTAAAAAGATGCAAGAGAGAATAATTCAATTTATCATAAGAACATCTAATATCGAAAGAGATATACTTGATAAACTTATGCATGAGAAAGATGAGCTTATAAGTGATGTTGGTAGTGTTTTAATAGGAAAAGAAGCTGTAGATTACGGGATTATAGATGAAGTTGGTGGATTAAAAGATGCTATTAAAAAATTAAAAGAGCTTATAAAAGAATCAGAGGAAGAAAAAAATAATGATTAAAATTTGTTTAAATAATAAAATTTATGATATAATGATGTAATAAAGTAGGAGTGTTAGTGTTAAGGCATTAGCACTTTTTGCTATGAAGGGGTAAAACTTGCTAAAAATAAGGAGTGATATTAATGGCCACGAAAAAGAAGAAAAAAAAGAAGGTAAATACCTTAAGCTTTAATGCAGAATATCATAATTTGATAACAATATTTATAGGTGTATTTTTATTATATAGTTTAAATTCTAATTCTATGGGATGGATACCTGTGATAATGCAAAATCTCTTTAAAGGATTATTTGGAGGACTTTCCATAGCAATACCATTTATAGTAATTATAACAGGACTTCTAGGGTTTTTTGATGGAAATGAATATATATATAGATTGAGAAAGACTAAATTATACTACATAATTATTTTATTTATTTTTGTATTTTATGGATTGTTAAATGCAGGAACTCTTCCTGTAGATAGCCCACTAAAAGGTAATATGTTTGATGATGTTATGAAATTGGGTGTAAGTGGACAAGGTAGTGGCTTAATAGCAACAACCATTGCGTATTATATGAGTAAAATATTTGGTATAGCAGGTGGATGGCTAATAAGTATATTTGCTCTTATACTTTCTATAATGTTTATATTTAATATTTCTATAAAAGATTTGGTATCAAATGCAAAGTCAAAATCTAAAGCATCAAAAGACAGTAATTTAACTTTTAAAGATAAAATTTCAAATATGAAAAAATCTGCAATAGATATGATAACTGATGAAGTGGACGATACTACTGTAAATAAGAAGCCTGGATTTTTTAAAGGGTTAATGTCAAAAGGCCGTGACAATGAAGATGAAGAAGATGAATATTTAGAAGAAGAAAATGGTGATGGTGTAGACGATAAGACTATTAAAATAGTTGGTTTTAACAAGGCAGAAGATGAATATTTAGAAATATTAGAAGGAACTCAAAGTATGCCAGAACTAGATGTTTTAAAAGAGTTACAGAAAGCTACAAATGAAAATTCAGTTGTGGAGACTAAACCAGAAAAGAAAGTTGATATAAGCAAATCTAATTTAGATGTAGAAAAAACTCAACCAATAAGCATTGTATCAGAGTCAAATAATGAAGACTATTCAAATTATAAAAAACCTAGTGTTGAACTTTTAAATAAAGTAAATAAAAAATCTGATGAAAATGGCAAAAAGAAGGTTTTAAAAAATGCCTCTCTTTTAGAAAAGACACTTTCAGATTTTGGAGTAGAAGCAAAGATTAATCAAGTTACAGTTGGTCCAACTATAACAAGATATGAGATACAGCCAAGTCCAGGGGTTAAAGTAAGTAAAATTGTAAACTTAACTGATGATATAGCTTTAAGTTTAGCAGCTAAAAGTATAAGAATTGAAGCGCCAATTCCTGGGAAAAGTGCAATTGGAATAGAAGTTCCAAATGAGGAAGCTCAAATGGTTGGAGTAAGAGAAGTTCTAGAAAGTGAAGAGTTTAATAATTTTGATTCTCCTCTTGCAATGGGGCTTGGGAAAGATGTAGCAGGCAAAATTATAATTGGAGATATAGGTAAGATGCCACATTTACTTATAGCTGGTTCTACAGGTTCAGGAAAGAGTGTCTGTGTAAACACTTTGATAAGTAGTATATTATATAAGGCAAACCCTGATGAAGTAAAATTACTTTTAATAGACCCAAAAGTGGTTGAACTTGCAAATTATAATGGAATACCACATCTTCTGATACCTGTAGTTACAGACCCTAAAAAAGCTGCTAATGCCTTAAACTGGGCAGTGACAGAGATGAATAGAAGATATAAACTATTTGCAGATGCTCAAGTAAAAGATGTAACAAGTTATAATGAAAAATCAGAGGAAAAATTACCTAAAATAGTAATAATAATAGATGAGTTAGCAGATTTAATGATGGCAAGCGCAAATGATGTAGAGGATTATATTTGTAGATTAGCTCAGATGGCCAGAGCTGCTGGAATGCACCTGATTGTAGCTACACAAAGACCATCCGTTGATGTCATAACAGGTGTTATAAAAGCTAATATACCGTCTAGAATAGCATTTGCAGTGTCATCTCAAACTGATTCAAGAACAATACTTGATATGGGTGGGGCAGAGAAACTTTTAGGTAAAGGTGATATGCTATTTTATCCACTTGGAGCGGCAAAACCAGTTAGACTTCAAGGTGCATTTATATCAGAAAGTGAGTCAGAAAGAGTAATTGATTTTGTAAAAGACCAGGTTAAGGATGGAATAAAGTATGAGGAAGATATAATTGAAACTATATCTAAAGTTAATACATCAAAATCTAGCGATGAGGATGAATTTTTAAGTGAGGCAATAGAATTTGTTGTAGAAAGTGGTCAAGCATCTGCTTCTATGTTGCAAAGAAGATTTAAAATAGGATTTAATAGAGCAGCTAGACTTATTGACTCTATGGAAGAAAGAGGTATAATTGGAGCTAGCGAGGGAAGTAAGCCAAGAAAGGTACTAATAAGCAAACAAGATTTGCAGAATTTAGAAGGTGAATAGAATTGTCGGTTATAGAAATAGAAAAGGCACTTAAGCTAGAAAAAGTAGTTTTTGTAGATGTAAGAACAGAAGGGGAATATGAAGAAGACCATATATTAAATGCTTTTAATATGCCCCTTTTTAAAAACAATGAGCATAATGAAGTTGGAACTATTTATAAGATGCAGGGAAAGCATGAAGCAATACAAAAGGGATTTGATTATGTATCGTATAAGCTAAAGGATATATATTTACAAGCAGCAGAGCTTACAGCAAATTATGATAATATTGTCATATATTGTGCAAGAGGCGGAATGAGAAGTGGAAGTATAGTAAATGTATTGTCATCATTAGGTGTAAATGTTTATCAACTTGAAGGTGGATATAAGGCTTATAGAAACTTTGTATTGGATTACTTAAGAAATATAATGAATACAAAGAACTTTATATCTGTGCATGGATTAACTGGCTCAGGAAAGACTGATTTATTGCATTTATTGAAGAAAAAAGAAATAGATGTATTAGATTTAGAAGGAATAGCTAAAAATAGTGGTTCAACTTTTGGTTTTATAACATTTGATGAGAAGCCACCATCTCAAAAGAACTTTGAAACTAAATTATTTGAAAGTATATTTTTCTCAAAAAAGGATTATATATTTGTTGAAAGTGAAAGTAAGCGAGTTGGAAGTGTCACAGTTCCTAATGAAATCTTCGATGCAATGATACGAGATGGGTATCATATACTACTGGAATGTGATATTGATAATAGAGTCAATAGACTTTGTAGAGATTATATTTATGGTAAAGATGAAGATAATATATTGGTTTTAAAAGAGTGTATAAATAAATTCAGAAAAAGATTGGGTCATAAAGCAGTAGATGAATATATTGATTTATTAGAATTAGGCAAATATGAAGAACTTGTAAAAAAATATCTTATAGAATATTACGACCCACTTTATATGCATTCAGTGGAAAAATATAAGTACAATAAAATTGTAAATTTTGATGACACACAAAAAGCCCTAGAATATGTTATAGGCTTATATGAGAGCATATTGGAAGGAGAGAAAAAATGTTAAAGATAGCATTAGAATCATTAGGATGCTCAAAAAATTTGGTGGATGCAGAAATAATGATGGGAATTTTAAATAAAAAAGGTTATAAATTGATAGGAGATTTTGCAGAAGCTGATGTAATTATAGTAAATACTTGTGGGTTTATAGAGTCAGCTAAGCAAGAATCAATTGATACTATAATAGAATTTGCAGAATTAAAACAGACTGGGAATCTAAAGCTGTTGATAGTAACAGGATGTTTAGCTCAAAGATACTCTGAGGAATTAAAAACTGAAATTCCAGAAATAGATGCAATAGTTGGTACAGGAAGCTACCAAAATATAGATGATATACTTAAAGATTTGAGTGAGAAACATCAAATTGTAAGTCTTGATGATATAGAGTTTGTATTTAATGAGGACTTACCAAGATATCTATCTACGCCTAGCTATATGGCATACTTAAAAATTGGAGAAGGATGTTCCAATAATTGTACTTATTGTATAATACCTAAGCTTAGAGGTAAATATAGAAGTAGAAGATTTGAAGATATAATTAAAGAAGCAAATAAATTGGCTGAATCTGGAGTAAAAGAACTTGTAGTTATAGCTCAAGATACTACAAAGTATGGTTTTGATTTATATGGTAAAGAGAGATTACCAGAACTTTTAGAAGAACTTGCAAAGATAAATGGGCTTAAATGGATAAGAGTCATGTACTCATATCCAGAATCAATAACAGAAGAATTGATTAAAGTTATAAAAGAACATGATAATATATGTAGCTATTTTGATATGCCAATACAACATGCAAGTAACAGTATTTTAAAGTTAATGAATAGAAAAACTAGTAAAGAGGATATATTAAATAAAATTAAACTTATAAGAAAGAATATACCAGATGCTATACTTAGAACTACAATAATAGTAGGTTTTCCTGGTGAAACAGAAGAAGATTTTAAACAGCTTGTAAATTTTGTCAAAGAAGTTAAATTTGATAGGTTAGGTGCATTTGCATATTCAAGAGAAGAAGATACACCAGCAGATAAATTACCAAATCATATAGATGAAGAAGTAAAAATACAAAGAAGAGATACTTTAATGATGATTCAACAAAAAATATCTGAAGAACTTAATGATAAAAAAATAGGAAAAACATATGAAGTACTAATAGAAGAGCAAATAGAAGATAATGTATATACAGGAAGAACACAGGGCGATGCAGAAGAAATTGATAGTATAGTATATGTAAAAAGTGTAGATAATCTTGAAGTAGGAGAATTCGTAAGTGTTCAAATAAATGATGCAATGGAATACGATTTAATGGGAGATGTTGTATATGAACTTGCCTAACAAATTAACTTTGTTTAGAATATTTTTAATTCCAGTATTTGTTTTAATAATGTTATTTAATGTACCAAACAAGTTTTTATTAGCTTGTATTATTTTTATAGTAGCTTCAATTACTGATGCACTAGATGGAAAAATAGCTAGAAAGTATAACTTAGTCACTGATTTTGGGAAGTTTATGGACCCATTAGCAGACAAATTATTAGTAATCTCAGCACTTACATGTATGATAGAAGATGGTCTAGTAAGTAGTTGGATGGTAATTATAATAGTAGCTAGAGAACTTACAGTTAGTATATTGAGGGCTATAGCAGCTGCTGATGGAAAAATAATAGCAGCTGGTGGCAGTGGAAAACTTAAAACTATAACTCAAATGGTATCAGTAGTGATTTTATTGTTAGGAGCTCAGTTTGAAAATGAATTAATACTAAATATAGGTGGAATTCTTATACTTATAGCAACACTGCTTACTTTATATTCTGGATGGGAATACCTATATAAAAATAAAGAACTTTTCATGTCTTCAAAATAGAATATTATCATTTAAAAAACATAAATTGATTGATTAATAAATAAAAAATAGCAACTTAAAACTTTAAAAATGTAAAAAAGGGTATACTATTATAGTATACCTCTTTTCTTTTTCGGTAATATTTTCTTTTGTGTATATAATTATTGATAATGGTTTATAAATAAAATGTAGCAAATAAAAATATAATCATTAGGAGCGTTTTTAAATTGACTAGGTTTGATTTATGTTATATAATTAATATATAACAAGAGAACAAATGTTTGTAGATAAATGAAGGGATGGTATAGAGATGAGTGTAGATCAAGAAAAATTAAAAGCGTTGAATGAAGCTTTAGGTAAAATTGAAAAAGATTTTGGTAAAGGTTCAGTAATGAAATTGGGAGAAGCAACGTCTATGTCTATAGATGTTATATCAACAGGAGCAATCGGTTTAGATATAGCTATTGGTATAGGAGGTCTACCTAGAGGGAGAATAGTTGAAATATATGGTCCAGAATCTTCTGGTAAGACGACTGTTGCACTTAGTTGTGTAGCATCAGCTCAAAAAAATGGAGGAATAGCTGCATTTATAGATGCTGAACATGCACTTGACCCAGTATATGCAAAAGCATTAGGTGTGGATGTTGATAATCTAATCATATCTCAACCAGATACAGGAGAACAAGCCTTAGAAATAGCAGAGGCATTAATAAGAAGTGGTGCAATTGATATAATAGTAATAGATTCAGTTGCAGCATTGGTTCCAAAAGCAGAAATAGACGGAGATATGGGTGATTCTCATGTAGGTTTACAAGCTAGACTTATGTCTCAAGCACTTAGAAAATTAACTGGTTCGATTAAAAAATCAAATTGTGTTGCTATATTTATAAACCAATTAAGAGAGAAAGTAGGAATAATGTTTGGAAATCCAGAAACGACTACTGGAGGACGTGCATTAAAGTTCTACTCATCAGTTAGATTGGATGTTAGAAAAATAGACACAATAAAACAAGGTGACAAGGTTATAGGAAGCAGAACAAGAGTTAAGGTTGTTAAAAACAAAGTAGCACCACCATTTAAACAATCTGAATTTGATATAATGTATGGAGAAGGTATATCAAAAATTGGAGATCTTTTAGATATAGCTGCTGACATAGATATAGTTAAAAAATCAGGTTCATGGTATAGTTACAATGATACTAAACTTGGACAAGGAAGGGAAAATGTAAAAAAATTCCTAGAGGATAATATGGATTTAACTAATGAAATAGATGAAAAAGTTAGAACATTTTACAATTTAAATGAGGTTAGTGAAGAAGCTGGTACTTTGGTATCAGAAGACGTTGTTGAAAAATAAGTGAAAATATAAAAAAATAACTATTAAATAAGGACATACCACGCTCCCTATTAGCTTGACACAATGTTGAAAAAATTATAAAATTAAGTGAGGATAAAATATCTAAATTTAATTTTAATTATTAGGAATATTTTTTAATCATAGTGATGACATTTTGGGATTATTAACGAAGGAGGTGGATGTCATAGATAGTGTAGTAATGATTGTAATAGGTGCAGCTGTTGGTATTATAGCTGGATATTTTGTTAGAAAAAATATATCTGAAGCAAAACTTGGACAAGCTGAAAACTTGGCCAAAGAAATAATAGATAAAGCACACCACGACTCAGAAACAGTACAGAAAGAAAAGTTATTAGAAGCTAAAGAAGAGATCCATAAGTGGAGAACAGAAGCTGAAAGAGAAAACAAAGAAAGAAGAACAGAAGTACAAAAGTATGAAAAAAGAGTAGTACAAAAAGAAGAAGTCTTAGATAGAAAATTACAAAATTTAGAATCTAAAGAAGTAAATCTAAGTGAAAAATTAAAGACAGTTGAAAAGAAAGAAGAAGAAGTCGAAGTAATAAAAACTCAACAATTGGAAAAATTAGAAAGCATATCAGGAATTACATCTGATAAGGCTAAAGAAATTATTTTAACAAATGCTGAGAGAGATGTAAGACGTGAAATGTCTATAATGATAAAAGAGATAGAAGGTCAAGCTAAAGAAGAAGCTGATAAGAAATCAAGAGAAATTATAGGATATGCAATTCAAAAATGTGCAGCAGATCACGTAGCTGAAACTACTGTTACAGTAGTAAGCTTACCTAATGATGAAATGAAGGGTAGAATAATAGGTAGAGAAGGTAGAAATATAAGGACTCTAGAAACTTTAACAGGGATAGACCTTATAATAGATGACACTCCAGAAGCAGTAATTTTATCAGGATTTGATCCAATAAGAAGAGAAATTGCAAGAATTGCTCTAGAGAAATTAATAGCAGATGGAAGAATACATCCAGCTAGAATTGAAGAAATGGTTGAAAAAGCGAGAAAAGAAGTTGACAATATTATAAAAGAATATGGTGAACAAGCTGCATTTGAAACTAGTGTACATGGAATTCATCCAGAATTAATAAGATTATTAGGTAGACTTAATTATAGAACTAGTTATGGACAAAATGTTCTTAAACATTCTATAGAAGTTGCTCATATAGCTGGTATAATGGCTGCTGAGATAGGTGCAGACATTAGATTAGCTAAGAGAGCTGGTTTATTACATGATATAGGTAAGGCTGTAGACCATGAAATGGAAGGTACACATGTTGAAATAGGTATGGATTTACTTAGACGTTATAAGGAATCTAAAGAAGTTATACATGCTATGAGTACACATCATGGAGATTATGAGCCTCAGACCGTAGAAGCTGTATTAGTTACAGCAGCAGATGCGATATCAGCTGCTAGACCTGGTGCTAGAAGAGAGACTTTAGAAGCTTATATTAAGAGACTTGAAAAATTAGAAGAAATAGCTAATTCATACGAAGGTGTAGAAAAATCATTTGCTATACAAGCTGGTAGAGAGATTAGAATAATGGTAAAACCAGAAGCCATAAATGATGAAGAAATACACTTATTAGCGAGAGATATGACTAAGAAAATAGAGGATGAGCTTGAATATCCTGGACAAATAAAAGTAAGTATAATAAGAGAAACAAGAGCTATAGAATATGCAAAATAAAATATAAATATCTAAATGATAACAAAAATATTTTTAAAAATTTAAATTTGCCACAGGATAGAATGATTTATCCTGTGGTTTTTTAATTTTTAGGGCTTAAAATGATACAATTTGAAATAAGTATAAAGGGGATAAAGATTAATTAATTATAAAGAATTAATAAAATTAATCCTTATATACACATTGTTTGTATAATTATTTAAGTTTGTTTGATATAATGAAGTGATAAAATAATCTATTATATGACAAATTATAGTTAGGCAGAATTGACTACAGGAATGTCATATCAAAAAACTTTTAATCAACGTTATTGTGAACGATAAATAATATATTTGAAAAAAATATAAATCTTTTTAGACTTTTAATTTTGATGATGTTCTTTATATGATGTATTTGTATATTTCTGTTGTTTTATAAAAAGTAACAGATGAATATAAAAATTTAAAGTTTTAAAGAGTTTACTACTTGAAATAATTATATTTAAAGAAGGTGAAAATACAATGAAGCCAAAGTGAGGGTTAAAGAGGGGACATACTATGAAAAAAAATACACTTTTACATACAAATGTTATTGTTTGCACTATTATTACTCTTGGTTTTGTAGCTACTTCTGTAATTGGATACCAATCTAATACTAATATTTTTAAAAATGATATTGAGCATGTATCCACATTGGCTGCTGAAGGTATCTATTATCAGATAGATAAACTCCTTTCAGAACCTATAAATGTATCTCTTACCATGGCAAATGATAGTTTATTAAAAAACTTTTTAGATGGTGAGAAAGAACATATAAATGATGAGGAATTTACTTATAAATTACAAGATTACTTGAATGCATACAAGAATAAATACTCATATGATTCTATTTTTCTAGTATCTGCTAAAACAAATAACTATTATCATTTTAATGGGCTTGATAGAAATCTTAGTGTTAATAATTCAGAGAATCAATGGTATTATAATTTCTTAAAGAGTAATGATGAATATTCATTAAATGTTGATAATGATGAAGCAAGCAATAATAGTATTACAGTATTTGTAAATTGTAAGATAAAAGATGATGATGGATCAACTATGGGAATTATAGGAGTTGGATTAAAGGTTAATTCATTACAAATGTTGCTTAAAGAATATGATGATAAATTTGATGTTGTAGCACATTTAATTGATGATAAGGGATTTGTACAATTAACATCAGAAAAAACTGGTTATGAGCATATAAATTTCTTTGAAAATTCTAGTAGTGATTTATCTGATTCAAAGGAGTTAATATTAAATAATAAAAAAGAGCAGAGGAGTTTTTGGCATTCATCTGAAAAATCAAAAAGTTATGTTGTATGTCAGTATATACCTAGTTTAAAATGGCATCTTGTTTTAGAGACTGATTTGACTGTAATGAGTAAGCAACTTCAGATACAATTTTTAAAAGGAATTGCAGTTATAATTTTGATTATAATATTTGTACTTTTTACAATTACACGTGTACTTAAGAAGTATAAAAGTCAAATAATGAAGCTTAGTGTTTCTCAGAAATTAGAATATCAAAAGTTGTTAAGTCAATCTACTGAAGAACTTTATGAAAATATTTTTGAGATTGATGTTACTAATAATAGAGCTGGTTGTGAAGATTCAAATAGATATTTTCATGAGTTTGGCTTAGGGCTTAATACACCCTATGATGAAGCACTATATACAATTGCTAAAGAACAAATCAAAGGAGAGTATGCACAGGGTTATTTAGAGACGTTCTTACCAGAAAATGTTCTTAAGTGTTATAATAGCGGAATTAATAATATAAGCTATGATTTTTTAATTAAGAAAGATGGGGAAAATTATCACTGGATTAGAATTAATGCACGAATTTTCTTTTGGACATCAGATGAATCTGTTCGTATGATATCTTATCGTAAAAATATAGATGAGGAAAAAAATAGAGAATTATTACTACTTGAACGCTCACAACTTGATTCTCTTACTGGCCTTTACAATAAGGGGGTAACAGAGGAATTTATTAGTTCATTTCTAGAAAACAAGAACAATCAAGATTCAGAACATGTTTTTCTAATATTTGATATTGATGATTTTAAAAATGTAAATGATAAATATGGTCATGCATTTGGAGATTTTATTATAAATGAATTTGCATTAGAATTGAAATCTCAATTTCGAGAGGATGATATTGTAGGACGTATTGGTGGAGATGAGTTTGTAGTATTGATAAAAAATTTTAATAGCAATAACTATGTACTTATAGATAAATTAGAGCGTTTATGTTCTAAAATTAATCAGAAGAAATTTGCTGAGCAAGCGGAGTTTTCTATTACATGTAGTATTGGTGTAGCAATGTATCCTGAACATGGTTGCGTATATTCTGAGTTATATGAAAAAGCAGACCAAGCACTTTATTATGCAAAAAGCCATGGGAAAAATTCTTATCATGTATTTTCGGATGATTCTATGGATAGTATGTCATTTCACATAAATCCTAGAGATATAAAAGTATTATTGGAAATGGCTACTGATGGTATTGTCAAATTTGCTTGTATGGAAAATTTGAAATTACTTTATTTTAATCAAAAAATGCTTGAATTCACTGGATATTCTGCACACGTTGTTTCATCTGCAAACTTTGATGTTCTTTCACCAGTATTACAAGATGACTTACAAATAGTACTTAATACATTACGAGAAGCAATTTCTAAGAGAGAGACTTTTGAAGTGGTTTTCCGTTTGTGTCATACAGATGGTCATATTTTTCCTGTAAGAATGCAAGGTACATTTGTAAACGAGTTATATCAAAATCGTTATCCTGTTTTTTATGCGATTTATACAGATATATCAAGTCTTAGTATCATATCAGAAAATAAAAATTAAATGTTACAGTAAAATATAAAATTTAATATAATAGCATCAATATACGAAGATTATAAATAAAACCTGCTAAAAATCAATCTATTTTATTAGCAGGTTTTTAAATTTTTTAATACTAAGTTTTTATGTTTCTAGACGAGAAGATTCGCCATTTTAAAGATTTTACTTATTATTTTAAACATTAATTATGAAATTTATCAATTTATTATCTACATAAAATATTTTATAACAATAAATATCTATAGTTATTGCAAATTTTCTTTAATAGTTTTGTATTTATTTGTACTTATTTTGAATTTGTTTGCTAAATTTGCCTATAAAAAGTATATATAAAAATATAGTTTAAAATGGTATAATTAATTATAACAGAAGGAGGTAATGTAAGTGAGCCAATACATAAATATAAACTCTCAGTTAGACGCCCTGAAATTGAAAGAATTCGAGAAAGTATTTTACGAAAATATCAATGAGGACGTTAAAGTAGTGCCAAAAGTTACTCCTTTTAAAGGAATAAATACTGACTTGTTGTATGTAAAAGATGGAAAAATTTTATTTATAAAATTTATGGATACAACAGAAGATATATATTTTATTTTGGAAGAAGAGTTACTTGAAGTTATGCATGAGGAATATGAGCTTTTGAAACTAAAAATGGGACAAAAGAATAGAAATATAAGCTATAATTATGTTTATATTATGCCATATGTTGAAGTAGACGAAGCTTATGAGTTTGAAGAATTTGTGAATAATAATATAATAGATAAAAATAAGCTTCAAGATATAATGGCTAGTGCTTCACTGGATGAATATCTTAAGGAAAAAAATGATGAAATAAATTTAAATTTATTTTTATTAGATATATGTTCAGAATACTATATAATAAATGACACACTTCACCTAAACGAAAAATTTAAAAAAATTTCCTTCTACAATGATGACTATAAATATACAGCAACTATGATGGAAGAAATTCAAATTAAAGATGCTATTTCTATTAAATATGGAAATACACTTATTGAAGGCGGTTCTGGTATAGGGAAAACGGCAAATATGCTTTCTAGAGCTATAAAACTGGCAAAAGTATATCCACATCATAAATTACTAATATTTACACATACAAAACAACTATGTAATGAACTTCGAGAAAGAATTGAATTATTATATAAAGATAACAACAATTTAGAAGTTCATACATTTAGCTCTTTTATATTTAAATTAGCTAAAAAATATAATCTAATCATTGACTACAATATGTTAAAAAATGATTATGAAAAAACATTTAATAATCTTGTAAAGCAAGCACAAAACATTATAAAGAATAAAAACATGTTTAAGGCTATTTTTATTGATGAAGCAGAAAGTTTTTTAGATTATGAAATAGATTTTATAAGAGAGTTTTTATATAAAACAAAATTCATATTTAATGTGTATTCTTGTAACTCTTTAAATATCTTTAATAGATTAAATATATTTAGGAAACTATATAGTAATATAGAGTTTGATGATAAAATCATATTAAATAAAAATTATAGGCAAGCTAAAGAAATTGTTGATTTTACAAATAATTTTTCAAATAATTCTAATGCTTATATTAATGAATTAAGACCTAATACAAAGTTTAATACTTTTTTTAATACAAAAGCACTTAGAGGTGGTAATAAGTCGGTTGATATAATAAAAGTAAGTGATTTAGATGACCAAATAAGTTCTGTAATATGGGAAATCGAATATTTGATAAGCCAAAAAGGTCTTGATTATTCTGAAGTTGCTATTGTATATCCTTATAATAAGAAGAAATTAAAAAGTGGAAAAACTATTTATTTTCAATACATGTTAAAAAAGGCATTAGAAGAAGCACAAATTCCTTATATATGTGCAGAAGATAACTTAACAAACATAAGTAAGAAGGTAGGAACGACAATAGCAAATATATATACAATAAAGAATTTAGAATATAAAGCGATAATAATATGTGAGTTAGAAATGTTATATAATCAAACAATAAATGATACAGAGCAAGATTATCAAGTAAATGACTTTGTAGGTGATTTAAATAAGGTTTATTTGGCTATGAGTAGGGCCACTGACTATCTAAGTATAGTAACAACCTTTAATGAAGATGCAAGTGATATAATAAGAATTATTACAGAATCAAAAGAGGATAGGGAATAAAACGTATTTTGAATTCAAAAAATTAAAAGAGACTGAATTGTGTAGAATAAATATTACCAATTCAGTCTCTTATTTTTTTAACTTACTTTTCCAATATTATCAAAAGGTAATAATCTTACCATGACCTTACCAATAATTTCATCTTCATCAACCATACCTACATCTGGGAATCTACTATCATTACTATTTTCTCTATTATCACCCATTGCAAATAACTTTCCTTTTGGAACGACTGTGTCTACATCTCCAGAAGTATAATTATTATGTATATATGGTTCAGTTATTAATTTGCCATTTACATATACTTTAGAATTGGATATTTTTATACTATCACCTTCAGTAGCTATAACTCTCTTTATTAAATCTTTTTTCTTTCCAGTATCTCCATCAACTAAATCAGTTTTAAAAACTACAATATCACCTTTTTCAGGTTTACCAACTTTATATGATATTCTATTTAAAATTAAATAGTCTTTATCGTCTAAAGTAGGATACATTGATTCTCCACTAACAATAGAAGGTCTTATAAATTGTAATATTACAAATGCAAGTACAATAGCCATGGCTATTGACTTAATCCAATCAAATATTTCCTTTTTAACACTCATAATTTTTCTCCTTATCATTTGTCATTAAATTAAAATACTTTAGAATAAAAAGAAATAACCAAGAACAACTATACCCAAAATTATTCTATAATAACCAAAGACTTTGAAATCGTGTTTTTTGATATAATCCATAAAAAACTTAATAACTACGATTGAAACTATAAAAGCTACTACAGAGCCAACACCCAAAATAAGCCATTCAAATCCAGTAAATCCAAATCCAGCTTTTAAAAGTTTTAATGCACTAGCTCCAAGCATTGTAGGAATAGCTAAGAAGAATGAAAATTCTGCTGCTACATATCTAGAAGTACCAAGTAATACTGCACCAATTATAGTTGAACCAGATCTAGATGTACCTGGAATAAGAGCTAGACATTGGAATAAACCTATACAAAGAGCTAGTTTATATGTAACTTGAGAAAAATCTTTATATTTTGGTCTTTTATTTCTACTTTCAAGTCCTATCATTATTATACCATATACAATAAGAGCAATTGCAACTACTGTTGAATTGAAGAATAATCTGTCTATATCATCCTCAAACAGTATACCAATAACTCCAGATGGTATAACTGCAATTATAACCTTAAGCCATAAGCGAACTGTTTCTTTTTTTTGTTTAGTATTCTTTGCACTATCAAAAGGATTTAACTTCCTAAAAAATATAACAAGTACAGCTAATATTGAACCAAATTGAATTACAACTAAAAATGTATTTATAAATGTAGATGAAAAATTCAATTTTATAAATTCATCAACTAATATCATATGCCCTGTACTACTTACTGGTAGCCATTCTGTAATTCCTTGAACTATTCCCAAAATGACTGCTTTAAAAACTTCAAGCAAACTAAATGTTTCCAAATTTAAATACCTCCAATACAAATTTATAGTAGCATATTTTACTCAAATATTAATAAAATATGCCACCTTTTACTAACTTATAATACCACAGTACTGTGTAGTGCACAATGGAAGATTGATATTTTCATAAAACCTTCATAATTTAAAAAAATAAACTTGAAACTTGTCTATTGAATAAGGGGTATATATGAAGGGGAAATATATGGTATAGTAAAAGTATAACTATTTTATTTTATGAAAAGGAAAGGAGTTATTATGTATATTACGAAAATATTGGATGATTATGAGTATGAAACTTTTAATGTTTTTTCTACAAAATTAAACCCAAGTACAAAACACGATTATTTATCAAAGGTTATGTTATTTAAAGAGTTTCTAAAAGGAAAAGAATTAATTTATGTAACAAAAGAAGATTGTAAAAATTTTGTGGACTATATACAAACCAAATATGCAAAATCAACTTGTGAAAAGATATATAGTTATTTACATAGTTTTTATAACTTTTTAAAAAAAGAAGGATATATAGATATAAATCCATTTAGGCATGTAGAAAAACCAACAGTAACTAGAATAAAGACAAAGGATGATGTTTTAAGCATACAGGAAATAAATAAGCTTATAGGTATTTTACCAAAACTGAATATAAGAGATAGAGTGATAATAGTCTGTCTAGTTACTACTGGGTGTTTATTAAATGAATTAGTTAGCTTAAAGTGGAAAGACCTTATGGTAGATGAAAACGATAACTCGTATGTTAGACTAGGAAAGGGAAGAAAAGAGAGAGTAGTAAAGTTACATCCATACTTTTTTAGGCTTTTAGAAGACTACAGAAATTATTCTGGACTTCCAGAAGTAATAATACCTAATGATGATTTTATTTTTACAACTCAAAAAAGCAATTCTATAACAGATAGAAATGTCAGATTGATAGTAAAAAAAGCATTAGATTTAGCAGGGCTTTCTCAATATTCAGCAAGAGACTTTAGACATTCATTTGCAGCAATAAGTTTAAGACTTGGGGCGGATGAGAGTGACGTAAAAAATCAACTTGGCTGGAGTGATAAATACTATGCAATTAGATATAAATATGTATTGAATTTTGTTGATAGCGAGATTGTGGATTATTTAATTGAGAAAGATAATCTAGATATAAATAAAAAGTATTAGCACGTAAAAAATACTCTATATAAATATGAACAAAAAATAAAAAAGTCTTGTTATAGTTCGTAAAATTATATATAATTATTTATGTACTAATATGTACATAATAACTATACAACAAAAGATTTAAGGAAGGTGCTAATATAATGATAGATAACAAATATACTACGTACTCAAATCCGCTTACAGATAGATACTGTAGTAAAGATATGAGTTATATATTTTCTCCACAATTTAAATTTTCTACATGGAGAAGATTATGGGTTGCTCTTGCTGAAGGTGAGCATGAGTTAGGAATCAATATAACTGAAGAACAATTAGATGAGTTAAGAGCTAATATAGATAATATAAATTTTGATGAAGCTAGAAAAATAGAAAAAGAAGTAAGACATGATGTAATGTCTCATGTAAAAGCGTATGGTTTACAATGTGAAAAAGCTAAAGGAATCATCCATCTAGGAGCAACATCTGCTTATGTTGGAGATAATACAGACGTTGTACAAATGAATGAAGCCTTAAAACTTCTAAGAGTAAAGCTTGTAAATTTAATAAATAACTTAAAAGAATTTGCACTTAAGTATAAGGATATGCCAGCTCTTGGTTTTACGCACTTTCAAGCAGCACAACTTACAACAGTAGGGAAAAGAGCTTGTTTGTGGGCTCAAGATTTAATCCTTGATTTAGAAGACTTAAATTATAGAATAGATAATATGAAATTAAGAGGAGTTAAAGGGACTACTGGGACTCAAGCAAGTTTTTTAAGTTTATTTGAAGGAGACCATGAAAAAGTAAAAGAGTTAGATAAGAAAATTTGTAAAAAAATGGGATATAGTTCTTCTTATGCAGTAAGTGGACAAACATATACTAGAAAGCTAGACTATCAAGTAATAAGTGTATTATCAGGAATAGCTCAAAGTATGCATAAAATGACTAATGATATAAGACTTTTACAAAGTCTAAAAGAATTAGAAGAGCCATTTGAAAAAAATCAAATAGGTTCATCAGCAATGGCCTATAAAAGAAATCCAATGAGAAGTGAAAGAATAGCTTCTTTATCTAAATATATAATATCTGAATCTATAAGCCCTGCAATGGTACAGGCTACTCAATGGTTAGAGAGAACATTAGATGACTCAGCCAATAAAAGATTAGCTATACCTCAAGCTTTTATGGCAGCAGATGCTATACTTGAAATAGGTATAAATGTAACTGATGGGTTAGTAGTGTATGAAAATATGATAAATAAACGTGTAAATGAAGAACTTCCTTTTATGGCTACAGAAACAATACTTATGGAAGCTGTAAAAAGAGGTGGAGATAGACAGGAATTACATGAGATAATAAGAGAATATTCTATGAAAGCTGCTTATAGAGTTAAACATGAAGGAAAAGATAATAATTTAATTGAGCTTATAATGAATGATGATTCATTTAAAATGAGCAAGGAAGAAATATTATCTATAATGGACCCAAAAAAATTTATAGGTAGAGCTCCAGAACAAGTTGTAGAATTTGTAAATGAAGTTGTAGAACCAACTATAAAAGATTATAAAGAAGATTTAGGAAAAGTAGATGTGGATTTAAGAGTGTAAGTTTTATAGATAAAATATAATTAAAAACGGCTATCTTATTTATAAATAAGATAGCCATTTTAATGGGCTAGCGTCTGCTCTTCACCGCTGTGAAGAGTTCTTCCTTATTTACTATATCATGAATTCAATAAAATAGCTATATAAATAATATTTAATCAGAAAAATATAATTAAAAACAAGAAAAATAATAAGATTACTAATTAAATTTAATCATTATTCAAAAACTATTGTACTTGCAATATTTTTAATGTAAACTGAAATAAAGTTAGTTAGATAATTTAATAAATTTTAAAACAACCGAGGTGATTGTATGAAATACGTAGTAAAAGATACTATAAGTTTTTTGGTAAAAACATTTCCTAAGATTTATTCTAGTTTATATTTAGAAGACCTAAAAAAATTCGCACCAGACTATAATGTAAATAAAACACAATTGAGAGCATTAGTATTTATAAGAAATTATGGAGTAATAAGCATGACTGATTTATGCTCTAAATTAAATATAGAAAAAGGCAGTCTAACTAGTATGGTAGATGATTTAACAGAAAAAAAATATGTAACAAGAGAAAGAGATTTAGTTGATAGAAGAAAGTATTTAATTGACATTACAGAAGAAGGAGATAAGATAGCTTCTGATTTTATGGATAAATTAAGTGATGGATTGGAAGAAAAGCTTTCTAGACTAACTGAAGAAGATAGAAAGAACTATCTAGGAGCAATAAATACTCTTCAGTATATATTAAATAAAGATGAATTTAAATAGGAAACTATGAAAAATCCCCTTTTCAAATATTGGTTGAAAAGGGGATTTTTTATCTAATAAAATTTACATAAGGTAAACTTTTAAAATTTATTTGTGTAAAGCTACATATTGCTCTAAACCTTCTTTTAATAATGTAGCAGCTCTATGAAGGTCAGTTTCATTTAAGATGTAAGCTAATCTTATTTCGTCACGTCCTAAACCTGGAGTAGCATAGAATCCTTCAGCAGGGCAAACCATAACAGTTTCATTATTTTTACTGAACTCTTTTAACATCCAGATTGTGAAATCTTCTGCATTTTCAACTGGTAATTTAGCAACTATATAGAATGCACCAGTTGGTTTTTTACAGATAACACCTTCAACTTTCATTAATTCATTGTATAATACATCTCTTCTTTTTTTGTATTCTTCATTAACTTCTTTGAAGTAAGAAACTGGAGTTTTGTATAATTCAACAGCTCCTATTTGTTCTAATGTAGGAACACAAAGTCTTCCTTGGCATAATTTAAGTATTTGAGCGATAAGACCTTTATTTTTACAAGCGATAGAACCAATTCTAGCACCACAAGCACTGTATCTCTTAGAAACACTGTCTATTATTATAACTCTGTCTTGTACACCTTCTAAGTTACCACAGCTAGTGTATTCAAGTCCATCATAAACAAATTCTCTATAAACTTCGTCTGCTATTATCCATAGATTTTTTTCTTTAGCTATTTCAGCT
The DNA here is from genome assembly GCF_020658095.1 of Clostridioides sp. ZZV14-6009. NCBI lineage: Bacteria > Bacillati > Bacillota > Clostridia > Peptostreptococcales > Peptostreptococcaceae > Clostridioides > Clostridioides sp. ZZV14-6009. The sequence continues at coordinate 314,306 of NZ_JAGWDG010000002.1, read as the reverse complement.
AGGATATTAAGTTCTTCTTTTGTATAAATTGCACCAGTTGGATTTCCTGGGTTAGAAAGAATTATAGCTTTAGTTCTATCATCTACCTTAGAAGCTATTTCTTCTTTTGATGGAAGGTGGAAACCGTTTTCTGCTTTTGTTGTAACAGCATTAACTTCTACGTTTACACATTGACCAAATCCATTGTAGTTAGTATAGAATGGTTCTGGAACTAATAAATTATCTCCTGGGTCACAAACAGCCATCATAGTGAAAAGTAAAGCTTCACTACCACCATTAGTTACTAATAATTCATCTTTTTCAAAATCCATATTGTAAGTTTTGTAGTAATTTTGAAGTGCTTCTAATAATTCTGGAATACCTTCAGAAGTAGCATATTCTAAAACTTCGCTATCAAAGTTTTTAACAGCATCAAAAAACCCTTGAGGAGTTTTTATGTCTGGTTGACCTATATTTAAGTGATATACTTTGATTCCTTTATCTTTTGCTGCTTGTGCAAATGGAACAAGTTTTCTGATTGGAGAGGCTTGCATTGCACTAACTCTGTTTGAATAATTCATTTTAATACCCCCTATTTAATTTAAATACGTATATTGTATTATGTAAATTGTATATTGGAATACAAGACATCTTTACAAGATAATAATAACATACTTATAGGTAAAAATCATCAAAAAAAATTAATATAGCTTTAAAATAAACTTTTAACAAATTAGAGTGAAATACTCGTATTTATACTAATAAATTATATGTACATAAACTTATTTATAGTATGATAATATATGTATATATTAGTTATAATTTTTTTGTATTACAAAATTAAAATACATAATACTAAATATGTAAAATTATAAAAAATATTATAAATTTATTTAACAGATACAATAAATATCATATAATTATATTAAAGGCTATTAACTAAGAGGTGTTAATTATGAGAGAATTAAGAATAGATCCAATTACTAATGATGTTGTTATATTTGCTACTGATAGGTTGAAAAGGCCATTAGATACAATTGATGTACCAAATGATGAAGAAGAAACTAATGAATACGATGAAGGATGCCCATTTTGTAAGGGAAATGAAGTTTATGCAACGGATACACTATTTGAAATAAAAGGTGATGAAGGTTGGCTTGTAAAATCCATATATAATAAATTTCCTATAATTGATGATTTGGCAAGAGATATATATGGTATTCATGAGGTAATGATAGAAAGTAATAAACATAACAGCAGTTTTTACAATATGAATCAAAAAGAATTTGAAGATGTTTTTTTTATGTATAGAAATAGATTTAAACGTTTGTCGAAAGATGACAAAGTAGAATATGTGAGTATTTTTAAAAATTTCTTGAGAAAGGCTGGAGCATCTTTGATGCATCCACATGCTCAAATACTATCTATGTCTTTTATTCCACCTGAAATTACAAATGAGTTGTTGGTTTCAAAAGAGTATTATGATAGCAATAAAAGCTCTTTGTATAATGACTTGGTAGAAAATGAAATAAGTTTAAATAAAAGAGTGGTTTATAATGGAGATGCTTTTTTAGTAATTATACCATATGCAACTAAGTACAGTGGAGAAGTAAGAGTAATATTTAAAGACAGCATAAAGTTTGATGAATTAACAGATAACAATATAAAAGAGCTTTCTATGATATTCGAAAAGTTATTTAAAAAATTATATAATATAAATGGATATATGCCATTTAACTTGTGTATCCATACTCATCCAACAAAAATTGAAACAAAATCATACTTTAATGTTCATATGCACATAATACCAAGAAAATATAACCTTGGAGGATTTGAACTTGGAACAAATATGTATGTTTCTTCAATGAATCCTGAAGAATTAACAAAAAAATTAAAATTTGATTAAAGGATGTACTTTTTAGGTATTAAAGAAATAATAATTTTAAAATAAAATTATAGTATATCAATGTTAAAATAAAAACAAATAGAAAAATAAATGAAAAAACTAATAGAAAATTACTATTTAGATGAGGAGTGGAATATGAAATTTATATCGTGGAATGTTAATGGGATAAGAGCATGTGTAGGGAAAGGATTTTTAGACTTTTTTAGAGATATTGATGCAGATATATTTTGTCTACAAGAGACTAAATTACAGGAAGGGCAAATAGAGTTAGATTTGCCGGGTTATTTTCAATACTGGAATTATGCAGAGCGAAAAGGTTATTCAGGTACTGCTATATTTACCAAAAAAGAGCCTTTAAAAGTAATGTATGGAATAAATATAGAAGAACATGATAAAGAAGGTAGAGTTATAACTTTAGAATTTGAAGATTTTTATTTTGTTACTGTATATACTCCAAATTCTCAATCTGAGTTAAAGAGATTAGAATATAGAACTAGATGGGAAGATGACTTTATAGATTATTTGGTTAAATTAGATAATTATAAGCCTGTAATAGTGTGTGGAGATATGAATGTGGCACATAAAGAAATAGACTTGAAAAATCCTAAAAACAACACAAAGAACGCAGGTTTTACAAAGGAAGAAAGAGAAAAATTCTCTAAATTATTAGATAGTGGATTTATAGACACATATAGATACTTTAATCCTGATAAAGAAGGAGTGTATAGTTGGTGGTCATATAGATTTAATGCAAGAAAAAATAACGCTGGATGGAGAATAGATTATTTTTGTGCATCTAAAAAATTAGAAGATAGATTGACAAATGTAAATATACACACTGAGGTATTGGGGTCAGACCATTGTCCAGTAGAATTAGAGATAAGATAGAAGTTTCATAAGGATAAAAATTGGGCTGTAGATGTAAATTTAAAGTTAATTATTCTTTTAATCTACATGCCTGTTTTTAACCTAGATAAATTTCACTTATTTTTTCCTTGTTTACAATTTTCTAATTCAAATTGATTTGTTTTTCCCATGTTGTAAGCTAAATTAATAATTTTTTTCTCATCTTTAGTCAAATCGCGATTTAGAATTTTCTTGAACTCATCAAACAATTTATCATAGTCAACTCTTTTTTTATTAGAATACTTTATAGATTTAGATTTAATATTTGTATATACATATATATCAGGTACTATACTTGGATTGTATATCTTAATAAAAACCTTCGATGTATAGTATGCATCATTTAAAGCATTGTGATAAGACATTTTTTCATCAAGTTCCAATATAGAAATAGCATTTTGCAAGCCAATACTTTTTCCTGCTGGATTATTAAAATATTTAGATGCATGTTGTTGAATATTAATATAAGACTTAGGTAAAATATCTGATGCTAGCTTATGATAATTGATATTTCTGTATAATTCCTTTAAATCTCCAACTCCCCAAACACATAGTATAGGGTCGTGTGATGCTATAAATTTTATGAAATTGTTGTAAACCTCAGGAAAAGTAGGCGAATTGTTAAAATCAGAGTCTTTAATATTAGTCATACGACTAATAAAAGGGTGCATTGCCTTGTATAGTGTAGGTTTAATATAGCTATTAAATGTATCTACTATATTAAATTTAGAATCCAGTTTAATTGCTCCTATTTGTATAATTTCAAAAGGACATTTTTCATTGGACACAGTTTTATTGAGTTTTTTGTCAAAGCCTTGGTTGAATTCCAAATCGAAAATTATGTATTCCATAAAGTTTATCTCCTAAATTTTTGTATTATTACTAGTATAGATTATATTATAAGCTAAATTAAATTTTTAAACAAAAATACTTTTATTTTAGTATACCCCATATTTATAAAAATGTTAAACTATTGTATGTATAATATTTTTCCAAGAAAAAATATTGCGAACTTTTTGTACTTGATATATAATAATATAAATAAAAACACGAATGAAACACGAATGTTTTGCAAGAAAAATTCATAAACATAAGGAAAAATGAATTTTATCTTGTATATTTAATAAAATAAAATTTACACAAAAATCATAGGAGAGTGAAAAGATGGAGAGTTTATTATATGTAATAGAGAAAGATAAGCATACCAATGAAGAGATAAGAGAAATCCTAAAGAGCAATAAAAACATAAGATTCGTTTCTTTAATGGGTGTTGACTTAGGAGGAAATGCAACAGACGAAAAAATTCCTGTAGAATTATTTTTAGAGGATATAGATAAATTCTTAGAATCAGCTATACAAACTGATGGTTCAAGTGTTGAGCTTTATAATATAGCAACACTAAATAATGCAAAAGTAGACTTAATGCCAGATAAAAGTTGTCATTGGTATGTAGATTACAATATGGAATACATAGATGAAGAAGCAGGATTACCTGTAGGAACATTAAAGATACCTGCATTTCTAATACATGATAATAAAAAAGTATGTTCTAGGGGAATTCTTCAAAAAGCAGATAAATATTTTAAGAAATCTATGTTTGAAATATTTAGAGAATATCCACATGTAATAAACAATATAGGAATAAACTCAGTAGATGATATAGAAGAAATAATGTTAACAGCAGCTACAGAACTTGAATTTTGGGTTAATACTCCTGAAGATAAGGCTGACTTAGAAAAATTATATGTATCACAAAGCTTAAAAGAACAATACTGGAAAAGAACTCATGGTATTATAAGAACTTGTCTAGAACAAAGTTTAATAATACTTCAAAAGCTAGGTGTAAGCCCTGAAATGGCTCATAAAGAGGTTGGTGGAATTCAAAGTTCTATAAGTATAGATGGAAAGACAAACCATGCTATGGAGCAATTAGAGGTTTCTTGGAAGTTTTCTACACCATTACAAGCGGCAGATAATGAATTATTAGTAAGAGATGTTATAGAAGATGTATTTACATCACATGGATTAGAAGTCACATTTAAAGCAAAGCCAATTCATGGAGTTGCAGGAAGTGGTGGTCATACACATGTAGGAGTAAGTGCAAAATTAAAAGATGGAAGTAGCAAAAACTTATTTGCTCCAAAAGATTTAAAAGAAGATTATCTAAGTGAATTAGGGTATGGAGCTCTTATGGGACTTCTTTATAATTATGAAGTATTAAATCCAATTGTAACAGCTTCTAATGATGGATTTAATAGACTAGTTCCTGGATTTGAAGCACCTGTATGTATAGTTACATCTTTAGGTCATAGTTATGAAATGCCATCTAGAAATAGGTCAGTACTTGTTGGGTTAATAAGAGATATAAAGAATCCAAAGACTGTAAGATTTGAGTTAAGATCACCAAGTCCTCTATCTAATACTTATCTAGTAATAGCAGGATGTTATCAAACAATGTTAGATGGTATAAAAGCAGCAGCTAAGAGTGGACTTAGTACTAAAGAACTAGAAAAAGAATTATCTAAAAATGTGGGAGAAGAAAGTTTCTATTTAGAAAAAGACAGAGCATATAGAGATGAAAATGATGTATTTGAACATTATAATTTAGAAGAAAGAAATGCAAGATTTGGAACACCTCCAGCAACAGTTTATGAAAATATGAAAAATCTAGAGATATATGCTTCTAAATTAAAATCTTTAAAACAAGGCGATGTATTTACTGATAGCATAATAGAATCATTTAAAGTTGGGGCAATAGATAAGTGGCAAAAAAAATTAAAAACTAGAATAATAGAAGCGGGAATTCAAAAGATAAGAAGTATTGTAAAAGTACACACAAAAGAAAATATGGATGCACTTGATGAAGTAGTTTGGAATTCAATATCAGACTTAAAGTTTAATATTATGAAAGACACTTTAACTAGAGAATCACTATTTACTAGAGTAAGAGAAGCTGTAGAAAATAAAGATTATCAAACTGCTTCGGATTTACAAATAGAACTAAAGAGAAGCATGGAAGAAATACAACAATTATATATGCAATACAAGAAAAATATATACTAAGATAAAATGATAATAATTTGATTTTGATATTATAAAGGCAATTAAGTATGATTAAATCATTTTGAGTTAAATCTCAAATGTAAAAACCATACTCAATTGCCTTTAATTTTTGATTTTAAGTTTTACAATAAAATTAATCTAAATTAATTATATTGATTATCTATTAATTCTGATATATAATCAGCAATTTCATCTGGATGAATGACTGTTTTAAATTCTTCTAGATTCTTTTTCATAAAATTTATTATAGAATCAAATTCATTTGACACTAACTTATAAAATATATTTTTTAGGTCTAGGTCATCGCTGTAAATCATTCCAAGACCCTTATCTATTATAAATTTGGCATTTTCAATTTCTTGACCAACTTTTGGCATTTTTACGAGCACTGGAGTTTGAGACTGGATTGCTTCAAATATAGTTGCTCCTCCAGGTTTAGTCAACATTAAGTCACATTCTTCTATTAGATTGTACATATCATTTACAAATCCAAGTACTTTTATATTTTTTAGAGGTTTTTTATGAGTTAAATTATCATATAGTTTTTTATTTTTACCTGTAACTATTGTAATCTCTATGGAATTAATATGTTCTTCAATAAAGTCATCTATCCAATGCATAAAATCCTCATCTATATCAAATAGACCTCTTCCTCCTCCTAAAAGCAATAATCTATATTTTCCATAACAAGGTTCTTTACTTTCAATCTGGAATCTCTTATCTACAGGAACTCCAGTAACTTTTATGGAATCTGGGTTTATTCCTTTTTGAAAAAATCTATTTTTTATCTCTGGAGATGGAACAAAATATAAATCTGTATTTTCAAAAACCCATTCCATACTGTCTACAACATCTGTAATAACTGTCAATGTGGGTATATTTATGTCAGGATTTTTTATCTTAAAATTATTTACACAAGCAGCTGCTAGTGGAAATGTAGAGATAATCAAATCTGGATTTATATCAGAAATATACTCAGAAAGTTTAGGTGTATATAATTTATGAGAGAAATCATGTCTTGAGTCAAACGATTTCTTAAAATAGTAATAATAATTATATAATCCAGGAGTATATTTTGTATTGTTTTCATAAAGCTTCACCATAGGCTTATTCATCATAGGGATACTTGCATTTATAAAGTTTTGTATAACAACATTGTAATTACTATATTTTTCAATGATACATTCCTTAACTGCTTTTGCAGCACTTATATGACCAGCACCAAATTGAGCTGTTAAGATTAATATAGTTTTATCTTCTTTTGTTTTAGACAATTTATCACCACTTTCATAAAATATATCTGATTAGAGTATTATACATTTACAGAAGAATTTAATCAATAATAATATTAAAAAATAACTATTGTGTAAAACATAGTACTGTGTTATTATGAAAGCATAAGAAGTTTTAACATAGTACCTTGTAAAACACAATACTGTGTATTTAAAGAAAGGATGGAGTATATGAACACACAATTTAGAAAGGGTGTCTTAGAAATTTGTGTACTCGCGCTAATATCTAAAAAAGATATGTATGGATATGAAATAGTACATAATATTTCTAAAGTAATAGATGTAAATGAAGGAACGATATATCCTATTCTAAGAAGACTGACAAAAGATTTGTATTTTGAAACATATATACTAGAATCTAATGAGGGTCCTGCTAGAAAATACTATAGAATAACTTCACTAGGAAAAGAAAACTTATCCAATTTGATGGAAGAATGGAGAGAATTTGTAAAGGCTGTTGAGATTTTAATAAGTGAAGATGAGGGAGGTAATGAACTTGAATAAAACTGAGTTTCTGGAAATTTTAAAGGATTATCTAAGAAAGGATTTTTCTGAGAGCGAAGTTAATGATATATTGAGAGATTATGAAGAATATTTTGTAGATGGGATTATAGAAGGAAAGAGTGATATGGAGATAATATCATCACTTGGTTCACCAAAATCTATAGCAAGAGAACTTATTCTACAGACGAAAGAAAAAAACATTGAAGATGAAAAAATAATAAACACAGATATTTTAAATGATAAGTTTAGTAAATTCAAGTTAGATATGAAAAAGGGATATTCTATTTTAAAAGATGAAGCTAAAGAAAAATACAATAAATCGAAAGAAAGAGTAAATGATAAACTTACTCCAAGTATAGAAGAAGGTGTTGTAGGAGTATCTAGAGAAGCTATAAAGATTTTATTAGTATTTTTATCCTTATTATTGATTATTCCAGCATTTGCATTTGTATGTGCTATTATTTCAGTTGCTATTGGGTTAGTATGTACATTGATTGCTTTTGTCATATCAATTCCATTTGTAATTAAATTTATTTCAATGGTTCCAGATGTTACAATGTTTTGTATATTTGCGACTATAGCATTTATAGGTTTAGAGATACTGGCATGGCAAATTTTACTGTTTGTTATAAAGTTAGGCAAACAATTGTTAAGTAGTTATATAAATTGGATAAAGAGAAAAAACATTTATATAAATGCAAATGAAAAGATGGAAAAAAGAAATAAAGATACTTTAAGTGAGAAAGATTTGAATAAAGATAGTGATGAAGATTTATATGATGATTATTACAATATAGAAAAAGAAGATATAAAGGAATCTGATAATTACAATGATGATAGCATAAATTTTGAGTCAATGTATAAAGATTTTGAAGAGATAGATGATAAGAAAGGAGAAGATAAACATGAATAAGAAACTTGCCATATTTGCTGCGGTTTTATTAGTAATAGGTATAATTGGAACAACATGGTCAGGGATTTTAGTTATGCCAAGTTTAATAAACTTTGGACTCGAAAAAGAAGCTGAATTTAAAAAAGAAAATAAACTTTATCAAGAAAAAGTAAATATTGACAAGTTAGATGTATCTGTTGACAATATAAATGTTATGATAAAGAGACACTCAAGTGAAGATGTACGTGTGACAACAAGGGGAAATAATGAGTTTTACAAATATAATGTAACTTTAAAGGATAAGACATTAGTTGTAAAAGGTGAACGAAAATATGAAAATCGTGTTAAAAAAATTAAAAATTTTGACCAATTATTTAATACATCTATAAATAGTATGTTTTCAGGAGATTATAGGGAAATAGTAATCTATGTACCAAATAATGTAGATATAAATGTATCAAGTGTAGATTCATCTCTATTAGTATATGATAATGTAGCTTCAAATAATATAACATATAAGAGTTCTTATGGAAGATTTGAGAGAGTTATAACTGAAAATAATATAAATAAGCTAGATACATTAAATTTAATATCTAGTAATAATCTTGAATTATCTACAAAATCAGTTTTAGGTGTTAAAAACGTAAATATAGAATCAGAATCATTAGATATATCTTCAGAATATGAAGACATATTTGTCAATAATGTAGAACAATATATACCTGAAAATATAAACATAAAGGAAAAAATAGGTAGGAATTCGCATTATGATAACAACTTTAGCATATATTGTGATTTTCCAATTGCTAAAAATTTAGATATAGATGTTCCAAATTCTAAAGTAAGTCTTACTCTACCAGTAAATAAGTATAAGTTTAATTGCGACATAAAGTCTAAAGAAAGAATAGAAGATATTAATGATGAAGCAGAAGAATACAGTGATAGTTCAGATGGATATGAACACAGTGAAGAAAATCATAACTCATATAAAAATATAAGAGAAATAAAAGGGCTTTTAAATGAAAACTTGTCGAATTTAGAACAAGAGTATACTATAAAAATAAATTCAAATAAATTAGAAATGTAAATAATTTATTACTATAATTAATAAATTGACCTAAAAGTATAAAAATATAGTCTATACTATGGTATAATAAGTATCGAAATAGAATTGGGAGAGGGATACTTATGAATAAAATAGCAGTAAGTTTTTTAATAATTGCTACTACTTTATTGAGTACAGCATGTATGGATTATAAAGTTGACAAAGTAGAATTGGTTGATTCTAGAGATTCTGCAGTTGTAAAGAAAGGTGAAGACATCAAAGAAGAAACTGATACAATTAATCCTAAAAAAACAGCTAAAATACCTATAGAGATAGTTTCAAAGGATGAAAAGATAGTAAAATACTTGCAAATAGATGAAGAAAGTACATTAAAAGATAAACTACAGTTAATCTTAGATACTTTATCACATGAGTATTTTAATGGTTTAGATATGGAAGTTGAAGTTCAGGAAAAAGATAGTCTAGTAAAGATAAACTTAGTTGAACCTGATGAAAAGGGGAGAGTTTCTTGGAAAGAGGATTATTTAAATGAACAAAATATAATATATACTATAAATAATATTATCAAAAATGTCATTCAAGAAGATGATAATAGTATTTGGGTTGAAGAAGTAGAGATATACTACAATGGAGAATTAATAGAGTTAACATAAGAAATGATGTGTTTTATTTAAAAGCACATCATTTTTTTTTATAATTTTTTAATCCTTATAAAATCCTTATATTTATGATTTAAAATGATTCTTGTAAATAAGTTTGACAAAAGAAAGGATGAAAATTATGAGTAATTATATTTTGGAGGTAAAAGGAGTTTCTAAAAAATTTAAGGAGCAGGCTGCAGTTAATAATATTTCAATTGCAATTAAACATAATTCTATTTATGGATTATTAGGACCAAATGGAGCAGGGAAATCTACTTTATTAAAAATGATAACAGGGATTTTAAACCCCACTTCTGGAAAGATATTATTTGAAGGTCATAGATGGACTAGAAAAGACTTAGCAAACATTGGGTCTCTTATTGAATCACCTGCTATATATGAGAATTTAACAGCAAGAGAGAATCTAAAAGTTCATACTACATTACTTGGTCTTCCTGACTCTCGCATTGAAGAAGTTTTAGAGATTGTTGATTTAAGAGATACTTTTAAAAAGCGTTCAGGTCAGTTTTCTCTAGGTATGAAGCAGCGTCTTGGTATTGCTATCGCATTATTAAATCACCCAAAACTTTTAATCTTAGATGAGCCTACAAATGGACTTGACCCTATTGGAATTGAAGAACTTAGAGAATTGATTCGTTCTTTTCCAAAGCAAGGAATTACAGTTATTTTATCAAGTCATATTTTGTCTGAGGTTGAGCAAGTTGTAGATGAAATTGGAATAATTTCTAATGGAGTAATAGGGTATCAAGGAGAAGTATCAAAAGAACAAAATTTAGAAGAACTTTTTATGAAAGTTGTAGCTGAAAATAGAAAGAGAGGTAAGTAAGATGGAAAGATTTGTTAGAGCAGAGTTCCAAAAGATGAAAAGAACTTTTGGAATGAGATTGTCTTGGATAGCCCCAATATTTTCTATACTTATCTGTTTTGGACTAGGTGGAGGACAAAATGGTACTTACAATTGGTGGTATACTATGTTTCTTCCAGGAGCAATAACTTTAATTTGTTCTTTAGTAGTACAAAAAGATGAAAAAAAGAAGTATCAAGGTGTCTTGTCATTGCCAGTTGACAAAAAAAATATCTGGACTGGAAAAATACTTTATTGTACCATTATACTTTGTATATCTTCAATTATTTTCATGATAGGGATAGTTTTTATTGGAGTAGTTTATAAGAAAACTATTTTAATAAATCAAAATATTATTGGAACTATAGTACTTATCTTACTATTTATGTGGCAAATTCCACTTTGTATGTTTTTAGCTTCAAAATTTGGTTTGTTTATTACAGTTTTAATAAATATGTTTTTCACTGTGCTTGGAGTAGCTGTTTTTTCAACTACAAGTTCATGGTACTTATTTCCATATTCAATTCCATCAAGATTAATGGCTGCGGTATTGCATATTTTACCAAATGGGCTTCCTGTACCAGAAGGGAATGAACTTTTAAGTACTAATGTTATTTTACCAGGGATATTAATATCTATTGTTTTATTTATATTATTTACTTTAGCTACAAGTGTTTGGTTTAAAAATAGAGAGGTGAAATAATATGGCACAACTAATAAGACTATTTAATTCTGACTTGATAAAACTAAAAAGAACTTACATAGTACTAATACACTTTTGTATTGTATTAGTAGGAATAGGCTTATTTTTAGGATATTACAATATTTCAGGTTATGATAGTATATCAAAGATAGTAGTATATTTACAAGTTATAGCTATAGCTTTTCCTTTATTATCAAGTATTATGTGTTCAATGTGTGTTGAACAAGAATATTACTCAGGAAATTATAAGCATATACTAACAGCATCTAATCCAAAATACCTTACACTCATGAGTAAATATATAATTTTAATATGCCTTGGTTTTGGAGCAACATTAGTTTCTGTTTTAGGTTTTAAATTTGGTATAAATACTATTTTTAATGATAATCTTTTTACACTAAGTTTTTATATGATTTCAATTTTAATTTTAGTTGGAAGTAATCTATTTGAATATATATTACATTTATTCTTAAGTTTGAGATTTGGAAAAGGAGCATCAATTGGAGTAGGTATAGTGGAAACTTTACTCTCAGCACTATTACTAACTGGACTAGGAGATGGTATATGGCAATATATTCCTTGTGCATGGGGCGTTAGATTTGTAAGTGTTTGGGCATCTTTTTCAAGTTCTAAAGAAATTGAATCCATTCAAGAGTTTCAGTTAATAGGTTTAATTTGTGGTTTTGCAACTATTTTTGCATTTGTAATTTTATGTATTTGGTTTTCTAAATGGGAAGGTAAGAAATCTGAAGAATAAAATAACTAATTGTTTATTTAGATTATTTGTATTATTATATTATAGTATAATTTGATAGCATAAAAGAGATAAAAATAATCAGATACATAGTTGTTTATTTGTTAATTAAACTGTTTGGAGGATATGATACGAATGTTTTGGGAAAAAAAGTTTAATAATAAAAAAGTTGTAAAGTTAAGAACTATTTTTGTAAGATATTTATCTGTATTCTTTGTTATAACAATTACTTTGGGAATTCTTTTAGTATTTTTGTTTTCTGTGTTATTATCATTAGGAGTAGTATTGCCATCCAATTATGCAGAAAAGCAAATCTATAAATATAAAGATGAAATTATTTCAAGTGAAAAAGTAACTAAAGATATAATACCAGATTTTTGTGATTATGGAATCTATACTTTAGATGGTAGATTAACTTCAGGAACTTTTAATAATGAAGAAGCAAAAGAAACCTGGAATTTAATGAAAGGTATCGAAGTAAAAAGCGGCCATTCGTCAGACAATTATATAAAACTTTTTAGACCAAATGAAGTATGTATAATAAGATATGATATAGTATCAGAATTTAATTCTCCAGCTTTAAGAAAATATTTACCAAAACCAGAAGTATTAGGGATTATTATTTTTGTTATAGCATTTTTTATTGAAATGGTTATACTATCAAAATCCTTTGGTAAAAAAATTAATGCAAAAATGGACCTTTTGAAAAATGCTACAGAAAAAATACAACAGCAAGATTTAGATTTTACAATAGAGTCTAGTGATATTTATGAAATTGACAATGTTCTTTTTTCTATAGAAAAAATGAAGTTAGCATTAAAAGATTCTTTAGAAAAGCAGTGGAGACTGGAAGAAACTCGAAAAGAACAGATATCTGCATTAGCACATGATATAAAGACACCATTAACCATTATACATGGAAATACTGATTTATTAATTGAAATAAATGAAAATGCTGAGCTATTAGAATATATGGAATATATAGCAAATAGCGCTACTCAGATAGAAAAATATATTAATACTCTAATATACATATCTAAAGCAGATAAAGGTTATATGATTAATAAAGAAAGTATTAATATTGATAAATTTATAGAGGATGTTTTGGTGCAAATAGAAGCACTCTCCAGTACAAAAAGTTTAAGTGTGGAATTTTATAAGCAAGATGATTTACCTAAGAATATAATAATAGATAGAGAATTATTATTTAGAGCTATTATGAATATAATTTCAAATGCTATTGATTATTCAACAAATCAAAGTAATTTATATTTTGATGTATTAGTAAATCAAAGATACTTAAAATTTGTAATTACAGATTGTGGAAGAGGTTTTTCTAAGGAAGATTTATCAAAAGCTAAAGAACAATTTTATACAGGTGATTTAAGTAGGAACTCTAAATCTCATTACGGTATGGGTCTATACATTGTAAATAATATTGTCCAAAAACATGATGGGACTTTGTATATTGAAAACTCTATAAAAACTGGTGGTGCCATGGTAACAATTGAAATACCAATAATTTAATAAATAATATCCATTTTTTAAATACCTAAATTTTATATTATAGGTATTTGCAAAATGGATAATTTTTTTGAATTTTATATACTAGTTAAATCTGATAAAAAGTTTTCAAACATAACCCCATCATTTCTATTGGTATCAAATTGAGATGTGTAATTTATAGTTTTATATATAAAGTCAGTTGCTATATTAACAGCCATTCCCAAATCATATTTATTCACTAACATACCACAAAGTATAGATGTAAATATGTCTCCTGTTCCACTATAAGAGCAATTATTGTATTTAACTGATGTAAAAAATACATGGTCAGTATCTCTATCATAAGCTAAATTTAATATATTATCATCTTCTAATATGCCTGTGATTACAACCTTACTAGGTCCTAAAGAAGATACAGACTTTGCAATATTTATAAGTTCATCTCTATTATAATCCTTTTTTGTATAGTCATTTCCAGTTAAGAAACAGGCTTCTGTTAAATTAGGAGTAGTTAAATCTGAATGTCTAACTAATTCTTTAATTTCATGTCTCATTTCTTCTGTAAAGATTGGATACATAATTCCATTATCACCCATTACAGGGTCAACTACAATAAAAGCATTTGGATAATCATTTATAAAATTTGCCACTATTTCAATTTGATGTTTTGAACCTAAAAAACCACTATATATACTGTCAAAGTTGACTTTTAAATTTTTCCAAACAGTTGAATATTTTACCATCTCATCAGTACAATCTAAAAATGTAAACTCAGGATAACCAGTTTGACTTGAAAGTATAGCTGTTGGAAATGGACAACATTGAACCTTTAATGCTGAAAGTATAGGTATAGCAACTGATAATGAACATTTTCCTATTCCAGATAAGTCATTAATTGCTGCGACTTTTTTTTGCATAAAAAACCCTCCATTAGTATGTATTAATCATAATGATAACAAAATATTTATATACATATATATTACTATAAAAAAAAGAAAAAAGTAGATTATAAAATAAAAATTTGTAAAAAAAACAGTGTATCAATACAATTAATTTTTAATATTGGACATAATAAGATAGAGAATTATTAAATATGAAAATTATTATATATAATAACAGCTTTTTTGTGAATTTATTCGTAAGGTGTACTATTTGGGAGGTGTAGCTTTGAAAATACTGAAAAATAAAAATAAGTACATCAAAGGTATAATGGCATTTGTATTTTTATCTTTAGCTACTACAGCAGGTGTATTTTTAATTAATGATTTAAGTATGAAAAATATGAAAGAAAAAGTTATAGAATCTGCTACTGTTGAAGGTGATGATGTAAAAGACCAGTATAAGCTATTGCTTGAAAATTTATTTGACTACAGAAATAAGGCAATATTGGAGAAAAATGAAAATATTTTAAAAGGCCTTTATGAGACAGAAAAAAAGTTTGGTCTTTGGGCTTATGAAAATGAAGTAAAAAAGATGAAGTATTTAGAAAATTGGTCTAGTAAACAAGGTGTAAAGTTTAAAGATATAAAAACAAGAGTCAAAGTTAAAAAAATAAAAGAAAAAGAAAAAGACTTATATGGCATAATATGTTCTGTATCAACTGAGTATAAGTACTCATATGAAAATCAAAAGGACAAAGAAAATGCATTTAGAATAGGTACATATCATTATCTAAATGTAAAAATCATAGATAATCAATATGTCATAACTAAAGAGTGGTATACAGACCCTTTTGCAGATTCTTTAAATTTAGAAAATATAAAATCTGATGATATAAGAAGCTATATTGGTCAACAAAATGCTGTAGAGCTACAGCTCACAGAGGAGCAAAAGAAGGCTATAGATTATGCACATAAATACTGTGGAGCAGCAGCAGACGAAGAACATGGTATGAAGTTTAATCCAAATTATAGAGATTATAATCCAGAAGGTGGAGATTGTGCCAACTTTGCATCACAGATAATGTTTGAAAGTGGAAAGTTTAAGAAAAATTCAATTTGGAATTATAGTGAAAGAGCAGGAACAAAAGCATGGGTAAATGCACAAGCTTTTAAAAATTATGCTCTCTATAGTGGAAGAGGCTCATTAATAGCTAAAGGTTCTTACGAAGATGTTTACAAAGAAGCTTATAATCTACGTCCTGGAGATTTTGTAGGATATGAAAAAAAAGGTAGAATAACACATGTTTCAACTGTAACAGGATTGGATTCAAGAGGATATCCTTTGGTAACCTGTCATAATACTGATAGAATGCTTGTGCCATGGGATTTAGGTTGGAGTGATAAATCTATAAGATTCCATATAATAAAAATAAACTATTAAAAATGTATAAAGAAAAATAAAGTATAAAAGATAACAATGATTTAATATTATAAATTAAAAAAAATGCTTATTAATGTATAAAAATAATAATAATTGACAAACATAGCTATATGTGATAAAGTAGTAATAAGGTTACAGGAAATAGTAGCTAAATAATTGTGTTTTTTTAGGAGGATTTATTAATGAAAACTGGTGTAGTTAAATGGTTTAACAATGAAAAAGGATTTGGATTTATATCTGTAGAAGGTGAAGGAGATGTTTTCGTACATTTCTCAGCTATAACAGGAGATGGATACAAATCATTAGAAGAAGGACAAAGTGTTGAATTCGAAGTAGTAGATGGAGCTAAAGGTCCTCAAGCTGCTAATGTAGTTAGATTATAATTAAAAATTCATATATATTAGTATTCTAGTAATATGACAGATAAGCCGCTAATCGTTTAGCGGTTTTTTCAGTTTTTTGGAAACTAAATTAATTTCAAAATAAATTAAAATTATTAAAATAAAGGCATTAATAATAAGATAAATATGTTAAAATTAATAGTGTAGAGTAAAATTATTATGGCTAAGTTTAAGTCAATTAATCTCTAGTTAATTTTCTATAAAAAGAATAAGTGACGCTGATAGACCATACAAAAATATTAATAAAGCATAGACATTTAAAGCTATTAAAAGAAAAACGCTTGTTACAGCGTATAGTATCTAAAAAATACTTAGAAAATGAGAAAGGAGAAAGTTACTGCAAAAAAGTAACATTATAAATATTGGATAATATTTGTAAGTTTTCGGTAACGGTGGGTAGTGTAATGAACATATTATTCTTTCTAACACCAAAAAGTGAAGTAGCATATATATATGAAGACTACACTATAAGGCAAGCCCTAGAAAAAATGGAATATCACAAATACTCTGCGATTCCAATAATAAGCAAAGAGGGTAAATATATTGGAACTATAACAGAAGGTGATTTTTTATGGACATTAAAAAACGACTTAAATCTGGACCTAAAAGGATTGGAAGATGTTCCAGTAACAGATATCAATAGAAAAATGGATAATTCTCCTGTTTCCATCAATGCAGACATTGAAGATTTAGTAATAAAATCTTTAAATCAAAATTTTATTCCTGTTATAGATGACCAAGATACATTTATTGGAATAATAAAAAGAAGAGATGTAATAGGTTATTGTTATGAGATAATACGTGGATATAAAAATTTAGCAGATGATAATTAGAAAATTTTTTGAAACTTTTCAAGTTTCTACTTCTATTCTTTGTAATAAAAGAATAATAATATGAAATTAAATTCTTAAACTTTAATATAAAAGCTGTCTTTTCTAAGAATTATAGATAAGACAGCTTTTTTTATCTGTTGTTTTATTATTAGTCGTTGTATTTTACAAGATTTCCATATTTAGCGTTAAGAGCATTTATTTTATTTCCATAAACTTCATTTTGTTTTTGGTATAATAAACTTTTTTCAACTTCAGCTTCAACTTCATCAAATGTAGATTCTGTACTTTCTTGAAGGTCTTCTAACTTTATTATATGGTATCCAAATTGAGTTTTAACTGGCTCACTTACTTCACCTTTAGCCATAGAGAATACAGCTTCTTCAAACTCAGGAACCATTTGTCCTCTACCGAATGTTCCTAAATCACCACCCATATCTTTAGATGGGCAAGAAGAATGTTTAATAGCAGCATCTTCAAAAGATATTTCTTCTGATTTTATTTGAGCAAGTATTTCTTTAGCTTTTTCATCACTATCTACTAGTATATGTTTAGCAGTTGCGCTTTCTGGTTTAGAAAAAGAGCTCTTATTAGCTTCAAAGAATTTTACTTTTTCATCTTCTGTTACATCAACACTAGATAAAACTTTATTTATAGCAAATTGCTTTAATACATTTGCTTCTATCTTTTTCATTTCTAATTTAAATACTTCTTCTTCATCTAATTTTTCTTCCTTAGCATCTAAGAAGAATAGTTCTTGGTTTACTAAATCATTTAATAAATGTTTTTTTCCTTCTTCAGTTTTAAATTGCATTGCTTGATAAGGGTCTAATGATTTTAATGCATTTTCAATATCGATATTAGTTATCTCTTTTTCTCCAACTGTTACTAAAACTTGTTTTTCCATATTTTCCATAATAGTTAACTCCTTTTATAGTGTATTTCATTATTAATATAAAGCTACCAACTTAAATAATATCAGAAAACGATGTATATGTCTAACATTTAAAGTCATATTAAGTCAAATAGACTTAGATTTAATAGAACAAGGTGATTACAATCAATAGAATTGAGGCCATAATTCCCACTATTCCTTCTTCATGTTTAAATTTAAGTGTTTTTACTATTGAATAATAAAAATATATTCCAGTAAAAACTATCTTTAGATACAAGAAAAATAAACTCTTTGGATATATCAAGAAACTAAAAAGAGTAAATATAAATGCAAGTAAAGTGCTTATCCTGTAAAAGAAATCTATTTGTGTAATGTCTTTATATTTTATTATAAATATTGAGTATAAAATGATGTAAATAATTGCAACAATTGTATAAGCAGTAAATAATGTATTTTCAAGAGTACCATTTGAAATTACTATCCACTTATACCACATAATTGGCCAAAAAAATAGTGCTAAGAACTTAAAATAATTATCAAAAAACTTTTCTTTATACATTCATCAAACAACCTTTCTTAAAAAAGCATGTATTTGTTTTTAGAATTTTAAATAATGTGCTATCATTATTATATATTAATATTGAGTTTATAGAAACCAAAATTTGCTAAAATAAATATATAGATTTTTGCTATTAAGTCAATTAAAATTACTACCATTTTATTATGAAATTGGATCAAATATGTAGAAATATGGCAAATTAGTTAATACAAGATATTTATTATTACCAAGTGGTAAAGCTTGTTTTTTTAATGATAAGAATTCCAATCTTTTTTGAAAAAATTTGATATCTACATTAAGTATGTCAGCCATTTCATAAACGCAAGTAATACCAGAATTAATTATATTTATTATATCTTCTTCTGTAATTAAAAATTCACAAGCCCATTTTAAAGCTTTATTTTCACATTTGTCTATAATGATTTTTGTGTAATAATCGTTATAAGAGGATATATAGTATCCAAAACTAGTGAAATGATGTCCAAGCTCCTCTGCTAATATGGATGTAAGTTTATTGGTATTTTGTTTTAAGTTATTGAGTAATGATATAACTTTTATACCATGCCTGTTTATATATAATCCTTCTAAGTCACCTGCAATATGAGTGGTATAATGAATTACTATCTCTTCTTGAGAAGCTAATTCAAAAAGTTTATCCAAATTATTCATAAAAATCCCCCTAATATAGAATGTATGTTTGATGAAAAGTTATATTAAAAGAGCAGAGAAATAAATCTGCTCATTATATAGTTTATTTTTTTTTATATTTATTTAGTAAAAATTCTATATAATCATTAAGTTGTTCTTGAGCTTCTTCAGGCAAGTCTTCATGTGGATTTTTTCTATGTGCCGCAACAGTGTCAATATTTTCCTTAACCAAGGTTCTTCCAAGAAGGTAATCAACTGATACATTAAATACATCAGCCAATTTATTTAAAATATGTTCATCAGGAAATCTGTTTTCTGTTTCATAGTATCCTAAAACTCTTTGAGAAACTCCTACTTTTTCACCAAGTTCTCTTTGAGTAAATCCAAATTCCTTTCTAAGTTCTCTTAATCTTTTGGCAAACATTATAACACCACCTTATGTATAAATTATAACAAATTGTTCTAAAAATTAAAACTGATAAAATAAAAAAGAATAATTTTTTCTAAAAAAATATTGATAAAGAACAAACAATTCTATATAATGGTAATAGATAAGAACAAAATATTCTTAATTATACTAGGAGGAGAAAAGCATGTTTAAAAATAATTTAAAAGATTACAGAGAGTCTATGAGTCTGGCACAAGCTAAACTTGAAAAAAGTAGGAATTACAAATAATTATGTATCAAGAATAGAAAGAAACATAAAAATTTATGATTCATTTTGCATAAAAAAATTCTGTTATTTTAGAACAAAATATAGATAAAATTTTTTAAATATATATAGAACAAAATGTTCTTTAAAGGTTGTGGAATTTGCAATAAGACTATTGATTAGAAACTATCATTATAAAGTTAAAGCTAAAGACAATAAAATATAAAAAGGAGAAATATAATGGATAATAAAAAAGATATATTACTTAAGGAAATAGATGAAAGATTACATAACTACAAGTATTTGGATGTAAAAATAAAGAATATTAACCTAGATATAAAAAGATGTGAAAATGAATACTTTGGATGTGGAGCTGTAGTTTATACTGAAAAGACTAGTACTACATATAATATAAGCTCTTCTGTTGAAAATGAAGTTGTAAAAAAAGAGGAGAGATTAAGAAAATTAAAAATGGAAAAAGATGATATAGAAATAGAAAAGGAAAAAATAGAAAATGCTCTAACTTGTCTAAATGATATGGAAATGGAATTTTTTAATCTATTCTATAATAGTAAGACAAAAAATAACATGACATATATTTCTATGAAATTGCATTTAGATAGAACTTCTTGCTACAACTTAAAGAAAAAGATGATTTGTAAGCTAAGTGAAATATTATAAAAAACATAACACTTTTACAACACTTTATACACACTATAGCAACAACAGCCCCTAAAATATGTGAGATAATGTTATTGTGAAAGAAATCTACAGTGAGGGAGGTGAGGAATTGAAAAATATGATATTACCTAAAAATATAGAGGGAGCATAACAATAGAGAAATTAGATGTATCTTTAAAAATTACTTATGCTACTCATAAGAAGATTGTCACATTAAGTAAAAAAATATTTAGTGATAGAGTGGTGATTATTTGCTTAAATACAAAGAAATATTAGAAACAATTATTGATATACTTAAAAAAAGTTTTGATGAAAGTATTTTTATTGATGATGAAAGTGTGCAAGGCTCTGAAGGGTCTTGTTTTTTTGTAAGTATGGTATCAGCTATTTGTACACCCATAATGTTAAAGACAAACAACAAAGATGTTGTTATGTCTATAAAATATTTACCAAGACCACAATCAAATAATATAAGAATGTATGAAGTTTCAGATGAACTTGATAAACTATTTAATAGAACTGTAAATGTAAGAAATAGAAAATTAAATATAACTAAAATTGAACAAAGTATTAAAAAAGAAGAGTCAATTTATACATTGAACTTTTCAATTACATTAAACTTTCTTGATAGTATATATGAGGAAGAAGAAGTATATGAAAATATGGAAGAAATAAATTTAAACTTAGGAGAGTGATAGTATGGCTATGGGATTACCAAGTATCAATATATCATTTAAGGAGCTAGCTACAACTGTTAAAGAGCGTTCAGCTAGAGGAATAATTGCAATAGTGCTTAAAGATACCAAAGCACTAGGATTCAATGAAATACATGAAAAAGAAGATATACCAGCTGATTTATCTGTTGAAAATAAAGACTATATAAATATGGCTTTGATGGGAAATGTCAATGCACCAAATAAAGTATTAGTTTATGTGCTAGGAGAAGAGGAAGAGGTTCAAAGTGCCTTAGACTTTTTAGAAACTAAAGAATTTAATTATTTATGCATGCCTAAAGCAATAGAAGCTGATAAGACTGTTATCAAAAGCTGGATAATTAAACTTAGAGATACAGACAAAGTTAAAGTTAAAGCTATATTGGGCAAAGTTGCAGGAAATCATGAGGGAATAATTAATTTTACTACAGAAGATGCACTAGTTGGAACAAAGAAGTATAGTGCTGATGAGTTTACGAGTAGGATAGCTGGTATTATAACAGGGACACCTTTAAGTCAATCAATAACTTATACTAAGCTTAGTGATGTTGTTGATATACCTAAAATTACTAAAGCCGATGCAGAGTCAAAAGTTAATAATGGAGAGCTTATTCTTATTAAAGAAGCTGGAGCTATAAGAATTGCTAGAGGAATAAATTCTTTAACTGATTTAACTGAAGAAAAAGGAGAGATGTTCCAAAAAATCAAGATAGTTGACACTTTGGATATTATACATAGTGATATAAGAAAGGTAATTATAGATGACTATATAGGAAAAGTTACTAATAGTTACGATAATAAATGTCTATTAATAGTATCTATAAAAAGTTATTTAGAAGAACTAGAAAAATCTGCTCTTATAGAGTCCAATTCTACTGTTGAAATAGATTTTGAAGCACAAAAATCGTATCTGAAATCAAAGGGAATAGATTTATCTTATATGACTTCACAAGAAATAAAAGAAGCTAATACTGGCTCTAAAGTATTTTTAAAAGCAACAATAAAAGCACTAGATGCTATGGAAGATATAGATTTATCAATAGAAATATAGGAGGATTGTTAATATGGCAAATATGGAAGCTAGAAATGTAATGAGTGGTACTTGGGGAGAACTTTGGCTTGATGGAGATAAAGTAGCGGAAGTAAAGAAATTTCAAGCAAAGATGGAATTTACAAAAGAAGATATTATAATAGCAGGTCAAATGGGAACTGATACGAAGTATATGGGATACAAAGGGAAAGGTTCAATAACTTTATATCATGTTAGCTCAAGAATGCATAAGTTAATTGGAGAGAAAATAAAAAGAGGTTCTGAACCTAGATTTGTAGCTATATCTAAGCTAAATGACCCAGATTCTTATGGAGCGGAAAGAATAGCAGTAAAAAACATAGCTTTTGATGATTTAACTTTAGCTGATTGGGAAGTTGGAGTAAAAGGAGAAATAGAAGCTCCTTTTACATTTACTGAGTATGACTTCCTTGATATAATTTAGTTTTGTATGGATAGTTAATATATATAAATGTAGTTAATAAACATAGACAGTCAGTGAATAGAAATTGATTGATAAAGGAGTAAATAATAATGAGTGAAAATGGATTACCAAAAAATGTAAATATAGTAGACTTACTTTTAAATGCAGATACAGAAAATTTAGAAAGACCAAGTACTATAGTTGAACTAAAAAGATTATCTAATATATTTGGCCAAGAGTTTAAAGTAATGTGTAGAGCATTGACAATAAGTAAAGATGAAGAGATACAAAATATATGTCTTAAAATTGATGAGAATATGAAAACAGATATAGATTTACCAGAAATGCAGATGCTTACAGTTATAGAAGGTATATGTGATTTAGATGGAAATCTTTTATTTAAAAATAAGGAGTTAATGGATAAATTTAAGGCTCCAACTCCAAAGGAATTAGCGAGAAAGCTATTGTTACCAGGCGAAATTACTAATTTATACAGAATCCTTCAAGATGTAATGGGTTATGGTAAAAATGCAGTAATAGAAGAGGTAAAAAACTAATAGGGACGGATACTAAAACGACAATAATGTATTATTATTGGAAGAAAAAAGGTATTAGACCGTCCCTTTTTTATGCAATGGATAAAGGCGAATTAAAGCTTATTGAAGCTTTTTTCGCCTTAGAAATTGAGGAAGAAGTTGAGAAAATGAAGCATGGATATGGAGTTTGTCCTTTGACGGGAGGTGGTATATAGTGGGTAATGTAAGAGAAGAAGGTATAAATATGTATCTTACAGATAATTACACTCCAAAGATGAATCAAATTATATCAGTAACGGATACTTTTAGAAGAGCAACTGTGGCGGTTTCACTTTCAACTAATGTGATGGCTAGTAGTATAAAAAATTCTATTGGAAGTGCAAGTAGTAGATTAAATAGTTTGAATTCTTCTTTAAGAAAAGTTCAGACTACTGCTAGTAGTGCAAGTTCCACTATGACAAAGTTAAGTTCTAGTATAAATGCTACTTCAGGAACGATTGGAAGTTTAAATGGAAGTATTATGAGACTAGCAGTAACTATAGCTATGATTATTGATTATTTCAGTAAGCTGATTCAAAAGAAAAATGAATTGAACTCAAATGCCAAAATTATAATAATATTTGATTTTAAAGCTAAAGAGATTGAAAAAGCTAATTCAAAAATAAGTTTCTTAAGAAGCCTTGCTTCTAATATAAGGCTAAAGATAGAAAATTCAAGTGCAAAAAAGGCACTTGGTAAAGTACTTGAAAAGTTAAAAAAGATTAGTGACAAAGCATGGCCAGTTGTAATAAAAATAAAGGATACAGCTAAGGGTGTTGTAAGTAATCTCTTGGAAAAATTGAAATACTTTATTAAAAATAGCTGGCAAGGAATTGTTAATCTTAAAGATATGGCAAGTAGTATTATAAGTAAGGTATTTCCTAAGTTGAGATTGTTTGCAGGGAAGGTATGGACAGGTGCAATAGCTGTAAAGGATATGGCGAGTGGAATACTTAGTTCTATAAAGGGGAAGATATCAGATTTAACAAATGGTGCTACTATAAGTGTTGCTGTGAAAAAGGGTGTTGACTTACTTGGTCAAGAGCAAAATCAGAAAGTTGTCCTAGAAAGTGTAATGAAAAGAAATACTGGGAGTACTAGTAAAAAAGATGTTGATAAGTATTATGATCGTTTAGTAGATATGGCAAATGATACACCTTTTGATCCTGAAGATGTTGTTGCAATGGGAACTAAAGCTAAAATGATTAGTAATATTACTGGGGGTAAAAAAGAAGAAGATATAACTCAGGCTATGGTAGATGTTAGAGCTTTAAATATGGATACAAGTAGCACACAAGATGTATCAGCAGCTTTTTTAAGTGCAGCAAAGGGTAATATGGAATCTCTTAATACTTTGGTAGGAGAAAATTATAAAACTTTTGATGAAGCATTGGAAGGTATAAGTATAAAGCAAATGGGACTAGCTAAAGAAATGAGTGAAACAATACCAGGTATAATAGCTGCTGCTCAAACAAGTATTAATAATGGTTTGAAGAGTATTGTTAAACCTTTCGATGATATTTTAGGTCAAGGAATAAAGAAAATAAAAACTTTTATAGAAAGTGGGTTATCAAATTTAGCTAGTCTATCTAAAAGAATGGCTGAAAAGATAGGTAATGTAGTGAATGGTAGAGGAATTACTAGTAATAAAGATGAACAAATGCAATTTAGAAGTATAAAGAATAAAAAAAGGATTCCTGATTCTACTCAATTTAGACTTTCTAGTGAAGTTGAAAAACGTAAAATGATGGCTGAAAATAAACAAGAAAATTTTGAAAATAGTGCAGCAAGAATGATAGGGAATGCTCCAAAAGCAATTGTTAACACAGGAAGTACCCTATTACAAAATATTGACTTTACTGCACTGATAGATTCATTATTACCAGTAGTAAACTTAGTAAATAATTTACTAGACAGTATAAACAATAAATCACCAATTGCACAAGGGTTAATAAGCATATTTGGTACGATAGTAACTACAGCATTTCAGTTGATAGGACCTGTAGTTGAGGCTGTTAGTCCCATTATTACGAGAATCTTTACCTTTTTAGGAGAGCATGCTCCACAAATAAATTATTTTATTGAAACTATGGGTAATGTATGGAAAACTGTATGGGAAACATTAGGTCCAATTTTAGAAGAGGCATGGAAGTTTTTGGAGCCACTTTTAGATTCTTTTCTTGATGCATTAAAAAACTTATCTGATTTTATAAATTTAATTTGCGATTCATGGAAGAAGATGGTTAAGTCTATAAATGAAAGCCCTATAACTGCTAAAATAGGTAAATATATTACAGAGAGAAGAAAGAAATATGAAAAAGAAGGTATGGACAGTGGATTAGCTCATGATTCAGGTACAAATCCTGATATAAATGCATTGTTTGGAAATGCCTTTGGATTAAATTATGTACCTTATAATGACTACCCAACAAGGCTTCATGAGGGGGAAATGGTTCTAACTAAACAAGAAGCCAATCAATATAGAAGCGGAAAAAGTGGTGGAAATATAAGCATAGCCAAGTTAGCTGATACAATAGTAATTAGAGAAGAAGCTGACATAGAAAAAGTTACATCAAAATTAGTTTCAAGTATAAAAATGGCACAATTGGGAGGTGTATTATAATGGAAATGTGGCTTAGACAAGCAGAAGATAGATTTAGATTTCCAGTATTTCCATCTTCCTTTAGTATTAATGGAAAAGCTGCTGTAAACTCTTCTAGTATACTCAAAATAGGTGAGATAGCGACTTTTGGAGGTGTAGCTCTTAAAAGTATTTCAATGTCAAGTTTTTTTCCAAATAAAGACTATACTTTCTGTGATTATACAGGTTTTCCATCGCCATATGACTGTGTAAATAAGATTGAAAAATGGATGAATGAAGGGCTTATATTAAGGTTTACAATTACAGAAACAAATATAAATATGGAGGTCATAATTGAGGGATTTAACTATGAAGAAAGAGATGGGACTCGAGATGTGTATTTCACATTAGACTTAAAAGAGTATAAAAGAATAAAAATACCAAAGGTAACTCCAAAAAAATAGCTATTATGGGTAATAAGTTGTAAATAACTGCTGATAGAGTTAAATGAAAAGGCAGGTGATTTTTTATTATTAAAATTTGGGTACACATAAAAAATGGAAGTATATATGATATAACTGATATAGTAGATAAAGTTTCTTGGTCAGGTGATTATAAATCTCCATCAAGAACTCTAGAGTTTTCAATAATCCAATCCTCTTTTGATGTGAATTTTCAACAAATAGATATACCAATAGCTAGTACGATTTGTTTTTATTTAGATGAGAAAGAGCTTTTTAGAGGAATGATAATTAATAGGTCTAAAGATTCAAGTAGTAATGAAATTAGTTTTGTATCCAAAGATATGGGATTTCTACTTACACAAAGTGAAGTGTCATACAATTTTAAAGACAAGTTAGTTGAAGATATAGCAAAGCAAGTATTTGCTGAAAATAAGCTTGCAGTTGGTACAATAGCAAAGACTAATGTTAAGTATACTAAGATGTTTATAGGAGTAAATGGATATGACACGATAATGAGTGCATATACAGAGGCAAGTAAAAAGACAAAGAAAAAGTATATGATAGAAGCCAATTTAGATAAGTTTAATGTTATTGAAAAAGGAACTGTTACATTAAGTGTTATGTTTGAAGAGGAATTTAATATTATAAATACCACCTTTTCAGAGAGTATGGAAAATGTAAAAAATAAGGTAATAGTAGTAGACCAGTATGGAAGTAAAATTAGTGAAAAAATAGATAATGAAATTTTTAAAGAAGTAAATGTAATAATACAAAAAGTAATTCAGCAACAAGAGAATCAAGATGTAGATGTGGATAGTGAGTTTAAAGGTATAGAAAAAAGCTGTTCTCTTAAAGGTTATGGAGATGTAAGTTGTATAACTGGTAGAGGGGTAAAAGTTAAAGATTCTTATACAAAGCTTGTAGGACTATTTTATATAGATACAGATAAGCATACCTGGCAAAATGGAGAGTATCAAATTGAACTTGAACTTAATTTTCAAAATCTTATGGATGAAAAATCAGCAGGACAGGATGAACCTAAGGAAGAAAGTAATTTAGGAGGAGAAGGTTATACAGGGGGAAAAGAGTTTACAGCAGAATTTACAGCTTACTGTCCTAGAAAAGAAGAAGGTGGAGATACAGATTGTAGAAAGAAAAAACTTGACCCATCTAAAAAAACTTGTGCTGCTCCTATGGTTGGTAAATATGAGCAAACTTATTATACAAAAGAGTTTTTAAATAAACATCCTCTATTGAACTATGGAGATGAAATACAGGTAATTACAGGAGTTTCTGGTCGTGATGGAGTCTATAAAGTAAATGATGTAGGACCTGCAATAACCATAGAAAAGAATGGAACATACCACATAGATATTTTATTTGGAAATGTTGAAGAAGCTAGTAAATTTGGAAGAAGAAAAGGAAAAATTATTATTGGTGGTTATTCTGGTAATGTATCTGATAAAGCTAAAATAGTAATATCAGAAGCAAAAAAACATCTAGGTAAACCTTATAAATGGGGTGGAAATGGACCAAGTAGTTTTGACTGTTCTGGTTTAATGGTCTATTGTTTTAAAAAAGTTAATGTTAGTTTACCAAGAACGTCAAATCAACAATCTAAAAAAGGCAAGAAAGTAGAACAAAAAAATCTTCAAGCAGGAGATTTAGTATTTTTTCATAATCCAGTCAGCCATGTTGGACTATATATAGGCAATGGAGAGTTTTTACATGCTCCAAAAAAAGGTGATGTAGTTAAAATAAGTAAGTTAAGCAGTAGAAAAGATTTTAATACAGCTAGGAGAGTATTATAAAAGGATGGTGATATAATGGCTAATCCAATAAATGAATTTATAGGAATAATAAGAGAAGAAGGAAAGTATCATAACCAACCTTCTTTTTTTATTGGAAAAATTGAAAATAAATTACCAGATTTAAAAATAGAGACAAATAACATCATATTAGAAAAAGAAGATATTTTGATAGATAGTTGGATGCTTGATAGACAGATAGAATCATTTGATACAGAAACCAATCAAGAACACAAACATGAAGTAAAAAATCCATTTATAGATACTTTTGAATCTGGAGATATGGTAATAATGTTTAGAATAGGCGAAAAATTTGCTGTTGTAAGTAAGTTGGTGAGCTTATAATGAGTACAATATTTCCCTTTATAGGTGTCCCAGAAGATTATATCTTGCCTAAAACGGAAGAATTGCCAATCTTTCGTGAAGTGGCCTGGGATTTTGAAAAAGATGAACCTGTTTTAGAAAAAGGTGACTTTAAAATAATTGAAAAAAAAGAGGCCTTAAAAGTTTGGATATACAAGTGTATAAGGACAAATAGATATGAACATGAGATATACTCTTTAGAATATGGGACAGAGCTTTCAGAACTAATAGGACAAAAATATACAAAAGGCCTTACAGAAAGTGAAGCTAGTAGATTCATAAAAGAGGCCCTTCTAATAAATCCATATATATTAGAAGTAAATGTAAAAAGTGCTAACTTTAACAGAGACATATTGAGTGCAAATGTAAAAGTATCCACTATCTATGGGGAGGTGGAAATAAATGTATAGTGACCAGACATATGAAGTAATAAAAAATAGAACTCTTGAAAATATTAAGCTTGATATTTATAAGGGTGAAGGTTCTTTTCTAAGCAACATGGTATCTGGAAATAATCTAGAACTTTCAAAGATATATCTAGAACTTTTTAAGATACATAAAATGGCTTTTATACAAGACACATATAACCAGTTTCTCGATAAAAGAGTCAATGAATTTGGTGTATATAGAAAGTTGGGTACAGAGTCAAATGGAGAAGTTGAATTTATTGGAGAGAAAGGAACTGTAATAAGTAATGGCACAGTAATATCATATAGAGATTTACTATTTGTAGTAATAAAAGATGTAACTATTGGTAGTGAAGAAGGTGACAATAGCCCAGTTCAAGCTCTAGAAGTTGGTAAGAAATATAATTTACCTACAAATTGTGAATTTAAATTAGTTGATAATATATCTGGAGTTACAAAGATTACTAACACAAGAAGTTTTGAAGGTGGTACAGATATAGAGACGGATGAAGAACTAAAGGAAAGATTTTATAAAATCCAAAGAAATCAAGCTACAAGTGGAAATAAAGCTCACTATGAAGAATGGGCTTTGGAAGTAGATGGAGTCTATAATGTTAAGGTTTATCCAAGATGGGATGGTCCAGGAACAGTTAAGGTCTTGATATTTGGGAAAAATAATCAAGCCGTTGATACAGAAACGATTGAAAGGTGTCAGCAACATATAGATGAAGAGAAGCCTATTGGACCAACTATAACAGTTGTGACACCATTACCAATAGAAATAAATATAAGTGCAGTAATGAAACTAGAAGATGGATATACATTAGACAATGTCAAAGAATCTTTCTTAGAAAGTATAAATACATACTTTAGAGATATTAGAGGAGAGATAATCTATACAAAAGTCATGGGAATACTTATAAATACTGCTGGTGTACATGATTTAAGTAACCTACTTATAAATGGAAGTACAGACAATATAACTATTAATGAAGATAAAATACCTAGTGTAACAACTGTTAATTTTAGTGAGGTGGAAAATCAATGAAGCTAATTGATAAACTACCATCATTTGATAGAAATTACATTGTAGAAGAGATACAAGGTGCATACGATACAGAATTAAATATTCTTAAAGAAGATATTGATGATACTTTTAACCAATTATTTGTTGATACAGCAACATGGGGATTAGATATGTGGGAAGATATACTCTGCATTGAAAAAAAGAACTTGATTTTGACACAAGACGTAGCAATATAAAAGCTAAAATGAGAAGCAGAGGTACTAGTACTATTGATGTTATAAAAAGTATCTGTGAGGCATATACAAAATCAGAAACAGATATAAAAGTTTATAGTGATAAGTTTACATTCGTACTGAGTTTTATAGCAAATAATTGTGACTATAAAACTCTTTTAGATTGTAGTGATATGATTGAAAAGGTAAAGCCTGCGCACTTGTTACATTATCTAGAGCCTATAATATTAGATGAAAGTATGGTTTATTGTGGTGGAGGTATGGTGTGCAGTGAAGAGGTAAAAGTTCATCCATACTTTGAACCAATTATAAAGTGTAGCGCTGTTGTAAATTGCGGAGCTGGAATGATAAGTAGAGAAGAAATAAAGGTCTATCCTTTAAGTATTAAATGTATTGAGAGTAATTGTAAGATTAATATAGCTATTGCAAATAATACTGGTGTAGAAAATGTAATAGTTTATCCTAAATCGGAGGTGGTATAGTTGGAAGAAAAGTTTTATATAATATTAACCAAAATTGGTAGAGAAAAAATAGCAAATGCGACTGCACTAGGAGAGCTTGTAGGATTAACCAAGTTTCAAGTTGGAGATAGTAATGGAGAATATTATGAGCCGACAGAAGAGCAAACTGCTTTAAAGAATGTAGTTTGGGAAGGAAATATAAATTCTCTAAGAATTGATGAGAAGAATCCTAATTGGATAGTTATAGAGACTATTTTACCAGGAACAGTTGGTGGATTTATGATAAGAGAAGCTGCTGTTTTGGATAGTGAAAATAATATAATAGCTATAGGCAAATATCCAGAGACGTATAAGCCACGTGCTGAAGATGGAAGTATTAAAGATTTAGTTGTAAAGATGATTTTACAGCTGTCTAATACTTCAAATATTACATTAGAAGTAGACCCTACATTGGTTTTTGTAACTCAAAAGGATATTCAAGATTTAGATGATAAGTTTGATAAGAATATAAAAGAAATAAAAGTAAACATTGGTGATGTAAATATATTAACTACAGATTCCAAAGATTTATCAGGAGCTATAAATGAGGTAGTTAAAAAAATAGAAAACATATCTTTTGATGATGTTATAAGTGGTCAAATACAAACTGATATATCAGTATTAAAAAATAGCTATAACAAATTATCTGAAAAAGTGCTAGATATATTAATATACCTAGAATTAGAGTCAGAAGTAACTGTAGATGAGGCTGGTTATTGGTATGATACATTAGCAAATGGAAATAACATAGTAGCTATAGAAGGACTTAAGTTAGATTTAAATAGAAAATGTATAACAGGTGAAATGGGTAATGTGATTTTTAGAGATGTGGTATTGCCATTTAGTGCAAATAGAGTTAGATATATACATGAGATGGATAATAACTTTGTTGAGACAAAATCTAGTAATACTTATTTAAAAGAACAAAAAGATATAACTCTAAATAAGTATTCATATGAAATAAGATAAATAAAGGGGGGAGTTCTGATAATGAAGCAAAATAAACTTTTACAACGTGGTGCTTATTTTAACGATAAGAATATATTGATTGATGATTTTGATAAAAGATATAATGATTATGATTTTGTAGCATTTTTTACTGGTATAAGTAATAGTACCTTTGGTTTAAAATCAGATGGGAATTTATATGCTTGTGGTGATAATACAGGTTTTCAATTAGGACTTGGAAAGGATTCGTCAGAGAGAAGGATGTTTAGTAAAGTAAAAATTGATAATGTAAAATACGTATCTTGTGGTTCAAAGCATAGTGTAGCAGTAACTAAAGATGGATTTGCATATGGAGCAGGAACGAGTAATGTAGGTCAATTAGGTGTAATTGAGTCTACAGTATATTATGAATTTACTAAGTTACCGATAGATGATGTAAAAACTGTTGCATGTGGTTATGACTTTACTTTTATACTTAAAAATGATGGAACATTATATTCAGCAGGTTTAAATTCAAGTGGTCAACTTGGACTAGGTGATACTAACAACAGAGCCACTTTCACTAAGGTGAATATAGATAGTGTAAAGGATGTAGTAACTTATAATCAATCTGTATTTATCATAAAAATGGATGGGACAGCACATGCATGTGGATTAAATTCAAGTGGGCAGTTGGGAATTAATAGTACTTTAAATAAGAGTGTTTTTAATAAAATAGAAGGTATGGATAATGTAAAACAGATAGCGTGTGGTAGTAGTCATACAATCCTTATTAAGAATGATGGAACTATGTATACTACAGGTGCTAATAGTGTTGGTCAACTTGGTACAGGAAATAATAATAATTCAATTGTATTTACTCTTTCTAGTATAAATAATGTTAAGTATGCTTCTTGTGGAAATGGTCATACTATGATATTAAAATATGATAATACACTATTTAGTACAGGACAAAATAATTATGGTCAACTAGCAAATGCCAACAAAGATGTAGCAGCAAGAAATACTTTTGTTAAAGTTAATGTAGAAAATATAAAAGATATTAAGTGTGGTTCTCAATTTAATTTTTTAATAAATGGTTCAAAAGAGATATTTGTATCTGGCTGTAATTTAGCAGGTCAACTTGGTTCATTTTTTCATACAACTTTTCTGTATGAGTTTTCAAAGGTACAATCTTCAAATTTAGATAATTATTCAGGTCTATTGGTCAATGATGATTATTTGTATGTTACAAAGGATAATAGTGAATTTTTAAATGTAAAGTTAAGTGATAATTTTCAAGATTATAAGAAGATAGAGTTGACAAATAACAATATGTTTATTGTTATGAATGATGGTACATTGTATGCTTGTGGGTTAAATAATAATGGACAGTTAGGACTGGGAGATACTATTAATAGGTCAGTTATGACTAAGGTAGATATAGATAATGTTTTGGATATAAAGGGAAGTGGAAGTTCTACTTTTGTGCTTAAGAATAATGGAACTTTATATTCTTGTGGTTTAAATAATAGTGGACAATTGGGTTTAAGAGATGAAGTTAATAGAAATATATTTACAAAAATAGAAATAGAAAATATAAAGGAGTTTTGTGTAGAAAGCAGTTATGTAATAGCCTTAAATCATTCAAAAGAAGTATATGGTTGGGGGAATAGTTCTTATAATAATATAGAAAGAGCTTCTAATTATCCATATAAGCAGGGAATAAGTAATATTGAAAAGATAGCAGTATATGATTATTCTGTATATATGATAAACAGTGAAGGGAAACTATATGTTTCTGGATACAATTATAGTTATCAATTAGGTACAGGAAATAATAATAACCAAAGCAAAGCACTAGTATCTCAATGTAGAACAAACTCAACATCTTCTACATCAAATGGCATTAGAACGTTACCTAAAATAACTGATGTTTTTCCTTTTTATGATGGCTGTGCAATAATTGACGAAAGAGGTTATGTTTATTTAACAGGATATCATGGATATTTAAGAACATCAAATAGTAGTCCAAGTATATCTGATTATTCAAGATATGGAATTTTTATTGAAGCTACAAATTCAAATCATAATACTTATTTTATACAAGAGACTGATTTTAGTGGAATTGAAAAAGTAATAGGGATGTCAAATAATATATTATTTTTTAAGAAAGGAAGTTCATATATTACTGGATATCCAAAAACATTTGGCTCAACCATTACTGGATATAAAAGTTACACTAGTATTAATTCTGAGATTTCTAATTTAGGAAGTAATTTTATAATATATCATAGTAATTCCAAGTTATATGGAAAAGGGATTGCTAATAGTGGGCAATTTGGGAATTCAACAAATATAGAGGGTGCAAGTAATTATGATACAGGATTAAAAGACATAAAAGATATAATTGTAAAAGGAAATACTGTAGTAGTAGTAGATAAAAAGAATAATATATACGTAACAGGAGCAAATCAATTTAACAAACTAGGTATAGGAGAATATAATAATGAACCAATAAGAAAATTCACAAATATAACTGAACAATCAAACTCATTTATATTTATGGATGATATAAAAGAAATTACAACATCAAGAAATACAATGTTTATAGTCAAAAATGATGGTACAGCCTACGCCACAGGAAATAATAACTATGGACAATTAGGTTTGGGAGATACAATAAATAGAAATAAGTTTACTCAAATAAACCTTGATAATATAAAGAAAATATCAACAAGTATAGATGGTAACACAACATTTGCAATTAGAAATGATGGAACACTATATTCTACAGGATTAAATACTAAAGGACAGTTGGGACTAGGTGATATAGTAAACAGAAATACCTTTACCAAAGTAAATATACAAAATGTAAGAGATGTTGTTTTAGGAACTACTCACTCACATGCAATCAAAGATGATAACACACTATATTCATGTGGAGAAAATACTCATGGGCAACTGGGCTTAGGAAGTGAAAGTAACCATCCAGATGTATTGACATTTACAGTGAACAATATAACCAATGTAAGAGATGTATACTGCTCAGATACAACAACATTCATTGTAAAGGATACGAATATTGCATATTGTTGTGGATACAATAATAATTCACAGCTAGGTATGGGAAATACTACTGACCAATACAGTTTTATAAAGTGTATGGAAAATGTAAAAGAAGTTATACCAAATGAAATAAATACTTATATAATAACAATCTATAATACGGCATATAGTACAGGATTAAATACTGATTATTGCTTAGGTCTAAATAGTAATAGTAATCAAAGTTCATTTTCTGAAATTCCAATTTCAAATGTAGTAAAAGTAGCTCCAAACAGAAATAATGCAGTACTTTTACTTACAAGTGAAGGTGATGTATATACTGCAGGTAAATGTAGTAATGGTTCAGGT
Organism: Clostridioides sp. ZZV14-6009; assembly: GCF_020658095.1. NCBI lineage: Bacteria > Bacillati > Bacillota > Clostridia > Peptostreptococcales > Peptostreptococcaceae > Clostridioides > Clostridioides sp. ZZV14-6009. Next base: position 278,753 of record NZ_JAGWDG010000002.1, on the reverse strand, counting down.
ACAGGAAGTGAGACTCCAGAGAAGATTAAAAAAATAGCATCAAAGGCAAAAGACATAAGTATGAGTTGTAGATGTGGATATTATGTAAGTGATAATGGTGACTTATATGGCACAGGTTTTAATGATTATGGACAATTAGGTCTTGGTGATGTAGCAAAAAGAGATACATTTATAAAAACCAATACAAGAGTAAAGAAAATACTTCCTCTAGAGTATGCTAATATAGCAATAAAAGATACTAATGATATATATATTTGTGGATTAAATAATTATGGGCAATTAGGTGTTGGTAATAGATATGATAGTAGAAATAATGATAATAGAATATTTAATTATAAGCATATGAATTTTGTAATGGGAGATTTAACATCTATTAAAAATAGACATAATTTTATACTTCTAAACAATAAGATAGTTATACCTACTACAAAAGATATAGACTATGGCTTAGTATTAGGAAACTTATATAAAGGAGACCTTTATACTGAACTTCCATATGAAAATATAAAAGAAGTATCTATTTCTAAAACTCATATTATTGTATTGCTTAATGATGGAACAATGTATGGATGTGGTACAAACTACCATGGAGAACTATTACAAGACTTGTCTATAAATCAAGTAGATGAATTTGTGCAGATTAATATATCAGATGTAAAACATGTTTCATGTGGAGATAACTTTACTTACTTTATAAAATCTGATGATAGTCTTTGGTCTATTGGTAAAAACTCAGAGTACCAATTAGGTATAGGTCATAATAATCCAGTTACTGAATTACAAAGAATTACAACTGTATCTAGCTGTAAAGAAGTACATTGTGGTAAAAACTATACATTAGTAGTAACTACAAGCAATGAATTATTTGTACAAGGGTATAATGATAAAGGTACTTTAGGATTAGGAAGTGATAGTGAAAATACTATAATTAAGTTCTTTACAAAAGCATTAACAGACATAAGAGAAATAAAATCTTTTGGAAGTGACCATATATTAGTACTTAAAAATGATAATTCAGTATGGGTTACTGGGAAAAATAGAGATGTATATAAAATTGAACAACCAGTAGAATTTTTAAAAGAATTTACTATAGTACCTATTTCTGAAGATGTAAATACAGTAAAGGATGTGCTTGCAACAGACAATACATTATATATTATATCAGAAGTAGGAACAACAAATGCTGCTATAGAAATTACTGAAAAGTCAATTTCATCAATTAAGATAAAAATACAAGACCCTAATAAAGATATAAGCAGAATAGAAATGCTTATAAATGGAGAAAGTATAAAATCTATAAGTGACTTAACTACTGAAAAAATATCATTTGAAGTACCACCAGATAAAATTAAGATAGGAGAGAATAAGATACTATTTAGAGCTTACTGTAAAGGTGATGATTTATATGCATCTTTATTTATTTTTAAAGAGAGTACTGGAAATTCTATAATTAAAGACTCTTATGTTATGATAGGCAATAGAATGTACAAAGTAGTCAATACAACATCTAATGAGCAAGATATTACAATTACACTAGATAGAGGTCTTGAAGAAGATTTAAACCTTGGAGACCCTATATATCAATTAATAAATAAGACTAAGGTTCAAGTAAAAATAAATAAATCTGATTTATTTAAAGACATGAAACTAGTTGAAATTAAAAAATCAGATTCAAGCTATCAAGAAATCTATGAATTAGAAGAAGCCAACATAAAAAGTGCTCAACCTAAAATCATAGTAGAAAAAGGAGATAAATGGACAGCTATAAAACGTCCATCTATGATTTTTAGATATGATGCAGAAAACAACGAATCAGAAGCTTAAAATGGAGGTGTTAAAAATTGTTTAAATTTGATAAAAACAAAATAGAGCAAATCAAACAAGGTAGAAAAGTAGAAATGCAATATAAAGATATTTCAGACATAAGTGCAGGTCAAGTAAAGCAAGATGATGATATAACAAGTAACTTTATAGCAAATGCAGAAATATATGAGATGTTATTAAGTCAAAGTCTTGTCAATGAAGTTCGCAGTATAAGCACATTTAACACATCAAAATCTGGAGGTGAAAGTGGAATGGTAGAAGTATATGTAGCATTAATTTTAAGAGGAAAGAAAACTATAGAAGAGGTACCAACAATAATTAGAGAACAAGTTAGAATTAGATGTGAAGAACTAGAAATACCAGTTGAATAGTAAACTTAGAATAACTATATAGTAGTTATTTTTTTTATGCAAAGTACAAGGTCTTACTTACTAAAGTCAAGACCTTGTACTTATTTTTTGCTATATTAATATTTTATAGATTTAATTAATTTATAAAAGAAATAAAAAATTAAAACACTAAATATATAAGTAGCAGTGTCAAAATATAGAGTACTATATGATATTAAAATATAGTAAAAATTCAAGATGTAAGTATAAAAAAATTAGATGATAGGAGACTATAATGGATAAGTTAGTAACCGAATTGAGTAGTCTAGGGGCAATAGGGATATTATGTGCTCTTCTATTTAAAAACACTATGGAAGAGAAAAAAGAAGATAGAGATATGTACAAAAAAACTGTAGAGAATTTTATAGAATTATCTACTCAACAACAAGAAATAAATAAAAATATACTTGTACAGATGGGAATAATGAAGATAGATGTAGAGGAAATTAAAGAAAATGTAACTGATATAAAAGATATGTTACAAAAAGAAGATGTATAATATGAAAGTAGCAATAGTACCAGGTCACACATTGTCAGGAAAAGGAACTGGGGCAGTTGGCTATATAGACGAAGGAAAAGAAAACAGAATCCTAACAGACCTAATAGTAAAATGGCTAAAACTAGGAGGAGCAACAACATATACTGGTAAAATAGACAAATCAAATGAATATCTATCAGAACAATGCCAAATAGCCAACAAACAAGATGTAGACCTAGCAGTACAAATCCATTTTAATGCAAATAAAACAACTCTAAATCCTATGGGAACAGAAACAATATATAAAACAAATAACGGAGAAATATATGCAAAAAGAGTAAACTCAAAACTTTCAACTGTGTTTAAAAATAGAGGAGCGAAAGAAGATATAAGAAACCTATACTGGCTTAATCATACAAAAGCACCAGCAATACTAATCGAAACTTGTTTTGTAGACAGTAAAGTAGACACTGATTATTATATTAGAAGCAAACACACAATTGCAAAACTAATAGCAGAGGGAATTTTAAATAAAAATATAAAAGAAGAAGATAACTTACAGGAATCTTATGAAAATGTAATAGTATATTCTGGAGAAGTTGATAAAGCAATTGCAACCATAATGTCATTTTATATAGAAAAAAGCTTATTAATTGATATAAAGGACTATAAAAATAAAATGGCAAAAAATATTTTTTCTATAGGTGGAAAATCTACTGAAGTCGTAAAAAATTATTCTGATAAATATATTGAATTTGTTGGGCATGATAGAAAAGAAACTTTTGAGCTTGTGTTAAAGTACTTAGAAAAGCATAATTAAAATACAAATAAAGAAATATATATAAATAAATGTGTAAAACAAATAGATAGGAAACTTGAATAAATTAGCTTAATTAGAAAACTAAATAAAACGAAACAAATTGAAAAAATGAACAAATATAAAAGAGGTAGCATTAAATGCTACCTCTTTTTATAATTAAACTATAAAATTATTGTCTGTTAACTAAAATAGCTATCTTAGCATCTGGATTATAACTTATTTGAACCATTTGATTTTTCTTAATATGTTCAAGGTCTTCACCACCATAAGCAATTTGTAATTTAACTGGTAATTTACCTTGTTTTATGATAGCAACATACTCTTTTTTACCTTTTTTCTCTAAACTAATCAAATTGCCAACATAAGGTTTAAAGTTTTGATACTTTTTACTAGAATTTCTTATGTAGAAGAAAGCACCAACAGCAATAACTAAATTTATGCCAAGTGTAACCCAAGAATTGATTTTCAGCATAGCTCCAGCGATTATTATCACGAACATTAAAACGATAGGTAATATAGCCTTCTTAAGAAGTAATTTACCCATTATTTCATTAGCCTTTTTCTCAGGGCCACTCATAGTTTTTGATCTAGCAAATGATTGCGCGAATTTGTCTTTTAAGCCCATTTTATCCTCCTAATTTTAATAAATATTTAGTTATAATAACGAGAGATTACTTGAAACTAAAAATTTACTACATTTATATTATGTTTGACTTTTGTATAAATAATTACATTCAAGTAAAGCAAAATATACTAATTATTTTATCATAAAACTATAAAAAAGAAAATAAATGAAATAAAAATATTAGAGCAAAGAAATGATGTAAAATCGTATCAAAAGCAACATAAAAATTATTCATCTATTTTTTTATCTTTATTTTTATTATACTCAGTTTTTTCAAAGTCTTTCTCTTTTTCATATTCATGAAGTTTTAATTCAATCATACCTTCTATTTTTGCTCTATCATAATCACTTAGTTTTCTAAAGTTTTTTAAAAGTTTTATTTCATCAGAACTTATGCTATTAAATGGATAGTTTGGTGAGGAATCGCAAATTAAATTTGATTCTTGTGATATATTATCTCCATTTAATAGCCAGTCTACAGAAACATTAAATATATCAGCTATGGATTTTAATATCTCATAATTTGGTTTTCTAATATTTCTTTCAAATTTACTCAAATTATCACAGTTTAACATTTCTTCTAATTCATATTGCTTAAGTTTTTTTGTTTTTCTTAAATAAACAATTCTTTCTCCTAAAGTATCCATAAACACTCTCCATTCAATTAATGTCAGAAAGACTTTTTAAAATATAAATAGTTGCAAAATTAAGGTCAAAATGACATAAAAATATTGACTTAAGGTCAAAGTGACCTTATAATTAATTTAATGATACGAAATTACATCCTAATTTTAGCACAAAGTAATCAAAAAATCTTATTTAGTATTAAATAAATTCATGTACTTAATATTTGTACATATTTAAAAAATATACTAAACAGAGGGAGGTGTATAAATTTAATAATAAAATTAAATATAAATCCACTTAGAAAGGAAACTTGATTAAATGGATACTCGAAAAAAATGGATACCTTTTTTGGGAATACAGGTCAAGCAAAGGCTTATTGAATTAAACATGACTCAAAGAGAATTAGCAAAAAAAGTCGGTGTTAATGAAAACTATTTGTCAGCTATTTTAAATGGCAGAAGAACAGGAAAAAAATATAAATCATCAATTTATCAATTGCTTAATATAGAATATTCAGAAGAAGATTAATATTAATAACTAATATATGAAGAAGGGGCATATTATTATGTGTAAATTAGATTCAGAAGGGGTAATAGAGTGCTGTAGAGCAATTGATGATTTTATTACAGCTCTCAATGGTGTACGAAGTTTAAACATGGAAAAACTGGATATTTTAACTAAATATTCTACTTCATGTTCAATCCTTCTTAGAGAGGAAAATTACAAAGGATGTACAATTGTATATAAAAAGATGTTGGAAGAATTAAAGACATAAATAATATATTAATTAGAGATAGAAAGAATTACATAGTGAGATAGAATATTTTTAAAAACATATAAAAAACATATAAACTAAAATATGGATATGTTAATCTAACTACAATAAATGTGTTTGTAATTAAATTATAGTTTATTTGAGCAACTTAATATCCATATTTTAGTTGTCAATTTAGCACAAAAAAAGAATCTTTATAAATGATGTAAATTCGTATCAAGTTATGTATGTTTAAACTGGTTTATCGTTACTATCAGAAGGAGAATGTTTTTCTAATTCATTATATTCAGATATCTTAAACTCTAGCATTCCTTCTATTTTTATTTTATCACGTTCATTCAATTGCCTATAGAGATTTAATATCATCATTTCGTCATCAGTTACATGTAGATTATACAAATAATCTTCCTTATTTTCTTCAACACTATTATTGGAGTTTACTTTTTCTTTTCCATATAGAAGCCAGTCAGTGCTAACATCAAAATAATCAGCTATTGACATTAATATATCGCAATTAGGCTTCCTACCTCCAGTTTCAAACTTACCTAAGTTTTCAAATTTTAAAATATCCATAAGTTTACGCTGGGTAAGTTTTCTGGAGTTTCTCAAATAAGCAATTCTTTTTCCTAAAGTATCCATGAACACACTCCTTTCTTTTCATAAATAAAAGTCTAAATGACATTAAAAATCGAGATATATTCCTTTTGTTCTATAAAATTACTAAAATAAAGTCTAAATGACATTTTACTTAAATTAATATACTCATACTATGATTTTAACATATTATAATTGAAAATATATGGTTTATTTTGATTTATAGATATCTTTTAATAGGCAAAAGTAGATATTGAAAATAAAGTAGTTTTAATAATATATTTTATAGATTACTTTTAAAGTATACTTGGATATGAAAATATAATTTTCTAATAATGAAGAATATATAAAAATTATATTAAGAATAGATATTAGGAAGAGAATAGTATTATATTGTAGTTTATATTAGTTAAAGATAAAGAATTTCAAATGTTTAAAATATAGCATAAGCTTACAATATAATACTATTGGACTTGTTTATCTAGTTTTGTTTTCTTTATAGAATAACAATATTATGAATGCAAGTAAATTTACACAAAAAACTGTTATATACATCTGTCTAAATCCTAAATTTAGAGTAGATTGTAGTGTATTTTCTATTTTTATTTTATTGTTTTCTATAGAATTTATATAATCGAGTTTTGACTTATTAAAAGCTTTTGGTATTTCATCTTTTACTTCTTGTGTCTTTGCTAGAACTAATTGAAGCGATTTTTTTTGTTGCTCCATTGTGTCAAAACCTTTTTCCATGTCTTGTTTTTTATTCATGGAATCATTTAATTTTGTCTGAAGTTCTTTCTTTTGAGATTCCATGTTTTTAAGTTTTTTACGTAATTGTTTTCTTTGAGACTTAGTTTTTTGTAATTTGGTATTTAACTCAGCTCTTGCTTTTTTAAGTTGTTGTATTTGAGCATTTAGAGCTTCTTTTTTTTCATTTAAATTTGATTTATTCTCACTAGAATTATTATTTTTATTTTCTGTAGAATCATTTTTATTACTGTTTGAGTCAGAATTACTAGTGTTATTTTGTTCTTGATTATTTGATGAATTTTCGTTATCAGGAGGAGTAGTACCTTGTGGTATTGTAGGTATTTTATTATAAGCAAGTGTCATTTCATTTATAGCTTTATCTTGTTTTTTTATACCTTGTTCCATACCTTTTATGCCTTTATCAGTTCCAGCGATACCTTTTTTTATTCCAGCTATTCCTTGATTAATACCAGTTCTAGCTTTTACCATATTGTCAATACCAGTTTGAATTCCTTTGATGCCACTGTTTAGTTTGTTTTCGCCTTCCTCAATACCATTTATTCCACTTTGAGTACCATCTATTCCTTTTTGAACATTTGATTCTATTTTTGTAATTACAGAAGGAACTTTTTCATCAAACATTGTTGTTGATATTTCTTTTGTGATGTTGGTAATATTGGTTGTATCTGCTGATTGAACTTTGTCTAGTAAGTATTTTGGTAGTTTGCCATCTGTCATATCCATATTAATACTTGATGAATCGTTCATATTTGGTATAGAAATATTTTTTAAATTCTTAGCCATTTCTGGGTCTGACTTTAAATCATCTATCATAGTTTCAAGTTCTTCAAGTTGAACTATTTTAGGTGTTGATGGCTTACCAACTATATCCATAATATTATCCTGTACAGATAATCCCGCATGTGCTATAAATCCAATCATTATTGCAGGCGAAATTGAAGTTCCAATTGAGCGTATCAGAGATAGTGTTGCAAGTGCAGAATTAGATTCTTCTATTTTTGTATTTGAAAGCATCATGTAATTTAAAGGTGTTCCCATAGTAAATCCCATTCCTAATCCCATAAATATTAGACTTACACATACACTAAATACTGTATTGGTTTTTAGTGCAATTAAAACTAGATAAAGAGAGCCTATCATAGATACTGAAAATCCAAGTAATAGTATCTTTTTTGCACCAAATTTATCGATAAGTCTTCCACTCAGAGGGGCAGCGATACCTGCAAATAATCCTAATATGGCAACAAAATATCCACCAGAACCAGCATTTATTTTTAATGCATTTTCAGCATATTGTGGAACAAATACCATACCCATCATTCCAATGCCAACAATTAAAGATAGAATGAGTACTATTAGTATTCTTGGATTTAAAAAATATTCGAAATTCAAAATAGGGTCTTTAGCTTTATTTTCAACAAATATAAAAATAGGTATAAGTATTATAAATGTCAATAAATAAGGATAAACTGATGTATCTTGTATAGAATTTTTAAAATTAAAAAAGTCTATATTCATAAGACCATATAACAAAGATACTATTATACATATCAACATTAATGTTCCTAATTTATCTATTTTCTCTGTAGATGGAGACTTATTATTTTTAATAAATAGTATTCCTCCAATAATTATAACCAAGCATATTGGAAGATTAACAAAAAACAACCATTTCCAATTTTGAGTTCCAAATATACTTAGTATTGTACTACCTATACTTGAGCCTAAAATATTTGCAATACCATAGGTTGCTCCAACTAAACCTAAAGCCATGCCTCTTTTGTTTTCTGGGAAAGTGGTTCCAAATTCTGCTGTAGCAATTGGCATAATTCCGCCTCCACCAATAGCTTGTATAACACGGCCAATTAGTAAAATATAAAAGTTGGAAAATAATGATGATAATCCACAGATTAATGAACCACTACCAAATAGAAATATACTAACTAAATATACATATTTTCTTCCTATTTTATCTGCTAATTTACCAGAGATAGGGATTACAGACGCATATGTTAGTGTATATATAGTAATCATCCAAATTCCTGTTTTTTCATTTACACCTAGGCTATTTTGTATAATTGTTCTTGCTGGTGATACTATTCCAGTATCAATAGCTCCCATAAATATACCTAGAAGATAGAGAGTGAGTACTAAAAATAACTTTGGATTATTATCTTTGCTTTGAACACTAGTATTAGAATTCAAGGTAAACACCACCTTAATGTATTAATTTTTCAATATATGGCTTTAAATCTTCAAATTCTATATGAAGATATGTTGAGTATGAAAAAAACATTTTGATTATGATATTACATACTAATTTATCATTATTAAAGAAATTTTCTTGTTCTAAAGCTTCATATACTTTATTTGAAAGTTGCTCATGAAAATCATTTTTATGTTTTTTCATTTCGATAAATCTTTCCACTCCAAAAGTATCTAAAAAATCATCATATTGAATATTATGAACCTTGTTTATAAAATTTCTTATTTCTGTAAAGATAATATTTAGTTTTTCAATGTAATTATCACTATTTTTATTAGAGTATTCAATTCGCCTTATCAATAAATCCCATTCTGATTTTGTAATATATTCTATTATTTCTTGTTTTGATTTGAAGTAATTATATACTGTACCTGCGCTTATACCACACCTTTGAGCTATTTTTCTTATACTAATATTTGAGTAATCTTCTTCCAAAATCATATCTCGAGACACTTTTAGTATATCTTCCTTAACGTTTTCTAAAATCTTAGGCATATGACCACCTCTTCTATTAAAATTATTATGAACACTGTTTATTATAAACCTTTAAAATTTATTAATCAATATGAAAGCTATAATGTATAATATTAATATATAGATATGATGTAAAATAAATGTCTTATTATATAAGTATTTAATCTAATTAAATTTATATTTTTTATATTTAAACAGGAATATGTACTAAAATTATGTAATATTAGATTTTTCTTTTTAATAAGTTAATAATATTATTATATGATAAGGAGAGTAAAATGATGGAAAAGAAGTATGTAATGGCACTAGACCAAGGAACAACTAGTTCAAGAGCTATATTATTTAATAAAAAAGGTGAAATAGTAAAAATTGCGCAAAAGGAATTTAAACAGATTTATCCAAAAGCTGGCTGGGTAGAACATGACCCTATGGAAATATGGGGTTCACAAAGTGGGGTAATGAGAGAGGTCATAGAAACAGCAGGTATAAGACCAGAAGAAATTGCTTCAATAGGTATAACTAATCAAAGAGAGACTACCATTGTTTGGAGTAGGTATACTGGGAAACCGATTTATAACGCAATAGTATGGCAATGTAGAAGAACATCAGAAATCTGTGATGTACTCAAAAGTAAAGGATTAGAGGAATCGATAAAGGAAAAAACGGGTCTTTTGATAGATGCATACTTTTCAGCAACAAAAATAAAGTGGATACTAGATAATGTAGAAGGTGCTAGAGAAAAAGCAGAACAAGGCGAATTATTATTTGGTACTATAGATACATGGTTAATATGGAACTTAACGCGTGGAAAAGTACATATAACAGATTATTCAAATGCATCTAGAACGATGATGTACAATATAAATAACTTAGAGTGGGATAAAGACATACTACGAGAACTAGATATACCAATAAGTATGTTACCAGTAGTAAAACCTTCTAGCTATGTCTATGGTCATACAGATGAACGTATGCTATCAGGAGCTAAAATACCTATTGCTGGATGCGCAGGAGACCAACAAGCAGCCTTGTTTGGTCAAAATTGTATTGAAGAAGGTACTGCAAAAAATACTTATGGAACAGGTTGCTTTCTACTTATGAACACAGGTAACAATATAGTTAAATCTAAACATGGTTTGCTTACAACAATTGCTTGGGGTGTTGATGGAAAAGTAACTTATGCATTAGAAGGAAGTATATTTATTGGAGGGGCATCTATCCAATGGCTTAGAGATGAACTTAAAATGATTGAATCTGCAAGCGATAGTGAAATTTATGCAAATAGAGTAGAAGATACTAATGGTGTGTATGTAGTACCTGCATTTACAGGTCTTGGTGCTCCATATTGGGATATGTATGCTAGAGGGTCAATATTGGGTATTACAAGAGGTGCAAAAAAAGAGCATATAATTAGAGCAACATTGGAATCAATTGCGTACCAAACAAAAGATGTATTAGAAGCAATGCAACACGATTCAAAATTAAAATTAAAGTCATTAAAGGTTGATGGAGGAGCAAGTAATAATAATTTCTTAATGCAATTCCAGTCAGATATACTAAATGTAGATATAGATAGACCTAAAATAGTAGAAACTACAGCTTTGGGAGCTGCTTATTTAGCAGGATTGTGTGTAGGATTCTATATTGGAAGAAATGAAATTACATCAAAATGGTCAGTCGAAAAAGAGTTTAATCCAAATATGAGTGAAGAGAAGAGAAGTAGATTATATAAAGGTTGGAAGAAAGCTGTGTCAAGAGCTTTAAGTTGGGAAAAAGAAGATGAGCAAGACCTTTAAAGGTTAGATGCATTTGAATTTAAAAGTAGGGCTTTTGTAAAGCTCTACTTTTTTATTTTTACTTTTTTATTCTCAAATTTATATTTTTGTATAGTTGTAACCAAGTAGTATAATCTATTTTTCATTTTCGTATAAAAACATTGGTATAGAATTATAAATATGCTGGTCTCCAACAACCAAAAGAATATCTCCTTCTAAAAATTCAATATATGGACCAGGAGAGATTATAAGTTCCTCACCTCTTTTAATTGCAACGATTGTAGCCCCTGTATTTTGCCAAAACTTAGTTTGTGCAGCTGTTTGGCCAATGTACTTACAATTAGAATTTATTGTGAACTGAACGGGCACTAAGGGGTTTATTATTTCGAGTCTATTAGAATAATCTATAATTTTATTTATAGTATCTAAGATTTCATTTTCTAGATTTGATTTAGTATCTATTAAATTGTAAAGTGTTGATTTATATGATGATATATTTGTAATGTCTCTATATTTTTTTATAAAAGAAGAAGCTTTGCCTGGTGATAATACAATAACACCTTTACCTTTTATGCTTTTAACAACACCAATATCTTCTAAAATTTTAACAGCTCTCCTTATAGTTTCTGGTGATACGTTGTATTTACCAGCCAAAACAGAGCGTCCAAACAATACTGAATCTTCCTGTATTTCACCTGTATATATTTTATTTGCAATATCCAAAGCTATCTTTTGGTATATTGGCATAGTATAGTTTTTTTCCATTGTTTTTCCTCCAATATAAAATTTATGTTAAAAAATATATAATCTTAATAATACTATTGTATAATTTATAAATTTATATGTCTACATTATGTACAAATATTGTCGTTTTTTTAAAATAATATTTTAACGTGCATTTAGTATACATATTTTTATTTTGCTCTTCAAAGTATGTAATGAAGTATTTAAGGGAATGTAAAGACATTCTATGGAGAAAAATAAATAATTATATAGATGAAATAAACAAATGAATGAAAAAAAACACTTCTGTCTTGCATATAAAGTTATTAAAATTGAAAAATGCTTTAAAAATGAAAGTCAAAAGCTATAATTTATCTATAAATAATTAATTATTAACTAAAAAATAGGAAAAATGTTTTTTGAAAAAGAACTACAAATGAATGTCGATTTAAAATAATTGCAAAAAAATTCCTTAAATGGTAAAATTATATTAATTAAATGTATTGAAATAGTTGGAAAAATAAAAATGCATACAAGTAATAAAATATTTCATGCAATATATATAATAAACAAAATTTAAAAATTAAAACTACTTATTCTATCAAAATGTTAGCAAGGGGGGTCATAAATTGTATAAAGTAGATTTAAATAGCGATTTAGGAGAAAGTTTTGGAACATATAAGATTGGTTTAGATGAAGAAGTCTTAAAATATATTTCATCAGCTAATATAGCCTGTGGATTTCATGCAGGAGATCCTAGTCACATGGATAAAACAGTAAAACTTGCCAAAGAAAATGGAGTTAAAATAGGAGCACATCCAGGTTTTTTAGATTTAATAGGATTTGGAAGACGTGAGATGAAAATAACAAAACAAGAAGCTAAAGATTATACAAAGTATCAATTGGGAGCATTAATGGCATTTGCAAGTTCAAATGGATGTAATATACAGCATGTAAAGCCACATGGAGCTTTATACAATATGGCTGCAAAAGATAAAAATTTAGCCATGGCTATTTGTGAAGCTATATATGAAGTTAATAAAGATATTACTTTGTTAGGGCTATATAATAGTGAAATGATAAGTTCAGCTAAAGAGATTGGACTTAAGTTTGCAAATGAAGTATTTGCAGATAGAGCCTATGATAGCAACGGTTTTTTGGTTCCAAGAAATGTAGAAGGAGCCGTTATACATGATACAGAAACTGCAATAGATAGAGTTGTTAAGATGGTAAAAGAAGGAACAGTGGAAACTATAACTGGTGAAATTATACATATTAAAGCAGACTCTATATGTGTGCATGGAGACAATCCAAAGGCAATAGAGTTTGTTAAAGAAATAAGAAAACGTTTTGAATTAGAAAGTATAGAAGTTTGTCCATTAGAAAATATGGAAGTTTGTTCATCAGAGGACATATTGTAAGGTTGATAATATGAGGGGGAAATAAAATATGAGTACAAAAAATATTACTGATAAAGAAAAAGGTAAAAAAGACGTTGGGGCACTTATAGGAGCCGCATTTATAATGGCAACATCAGCAATTGGGCCAGGGTTTTTAACTCAGACAGCACAGTTTACTCAAGATTTTGGGCCAAGTTTTTCATTTGTAGTATTAATTACAACTATCCTTTTTATAGGAGCTCAAGTAAATGTATGGAGAGTAATTGGTGTATCAGGGCTTAGAGGTCAAGATATAGCAAATAAAATAGTACCTGGCTTGGGTTACTTTGTAGCTTTTTTAGTAGGCCTTGGTGGATTAGCTTTTAATATAGGAAATGTTGGTGGAGCTGCACTTGGTATGAATGTAATGTTTAATATGAATATGACATTAGGAACTATATTAAGTGGGTTAATAGCAATATTTGTATTTATGTCAAAGAATTCAAATTCTTTAGTAGATAAGATAACTAAGTTTTTAGCATTAGGCATGATAATTATAGTTGGATATGTAGCAATATCAAATCATCCTCCTGTTGGAGAAGCAGTTTATAGAATGGTAAAACCAGAAAATCCAAAGACATTGATATTTCCAATAATAACTCTACTTGGAGGAAGTGTTGGAGGATATATAACATTTGCTGGAGGACATAGATTAATAGATGCTGGAATAACAGGTGAAGAAAATATAAAAGAAATAACTAAATCATCTCTTTTAGGGATATTGGTTGCAACTATGATGAGGGTACTTCTATTTTTAGCAATATTAGCAGTAGTTTCAAAAGGGCTTCAACTTGACCCAGAAAATCCAGCAGCTTCAGCTTTCAAGTTTAGTGCAGGAGCGATAGGATATAAATTCTTTGGGCTTGTATTATGGTCTGCTGCAATTACATCAGTTATAGGAGCTGCTTATACATCAGTTTCCTTCTTAAAGACGTTAAATCCTTTTATAGCAAAAAATGAAAAGTACTTTATAATAGCATTTATAGCTATATCAACACTTATAATGGCATTTATAGGTAAACCAGCAACTCTATTAATTTTAGCAGGTGCTTTAAATGGTTTAATACTTCCAATAACTTTAGGAATAATGCTTATAGCATCTAAGAGAAAAGATATTGTTGGTGATTATAAACATCCTACATGGCTTTTGATATTTGGATTAATAGTAGTTTTAATATCTGCTTATGCAGGAATAACTTCTCTTAGTAGTCTAAGTACTTTATTTGCTTAATTTAGAAGAGGTGACATTTATGGAAACTAGATACTTGCTATCAGGAGACAAAGCAGTAGTTGCTGAATTTGGAAATGAGATATCAGAAGATATAAATAAAAAAGTAATTTCGTTTATGAGAGCGATAGAAATATCAAATCTTAAAGGTATTGTTACAGAAATGGTGCCAACATACAGGTCACTTATGATAAGTTACAATCCCTTGAAAATAGATTTTGATAGTTTAATTGAGAGTTTAAAAAAAATAGAAAATAATTTAGAAAGTATAGAGCTACCAAAACCTAAAATGCATGAAATTCCAGTATGTTATGATAAGGTATTTGGTATAGATATTGAAACTGTTGCAAGCTACAATAATCTGACTGTAGATGAAGTCATAAATATACACACAGGCAGAGAGTATTTAATATATATGTTAGGATTTACTCCTGGATTTCCATATCTAGGTGGAATGGATGAAAGAATAGCTACACCTAGATTAGAAGTACCAAGAATTAAAATTTACGGTGGAAGTGTGGGAATAGCTGGTTCTCAGACAGGTGTATATCCTATAGATAGCCCTGGTGGATGGCAAATAATTGGGAGAACACCTTTAAAACTATATGATGAAAATAGAGAAGAGCAAATTTTACTTCGAGCTGGAGATTTTATAAAGTTTGTTCCAATAACTTTAGATGAATTTATAGAAATTGAAAAAAATAATTTAAGTGTTTAAAAATAGTGATAATGCAGGGAGTGGTATATATGGGATTTAAAGTAGAATTAGGAGGTTTCCAAACATTAATACAAGACAGAGGTAGAGTTGGATATGGACAATATGGTGTATCTGGGTGTGGAGCAATGGACGAATATGCACATAGAGTAGGAAATATATTAGTTGGAAATTCTGAAGATGAAGCTTCTTTGGAGGTTCTAATGTTAGGTCCTACAATTACCTTTGATGAATATACACAAATAGCAGTAACTGGCGGAGATTTAGGAGCTAGAATAAATGGAAAAGAGATTCAAAATTGGAGGTCATATCAAATAAATCCTGGTGACATATTATCATTTAGAGGTGTAAAATCAGGAGCTAGAGCATATGTATCAATAGCTGGTGGAATAGATGTGCCACTTGCAATGGGAAGTAAATCAACTTATACAAGAGCTAAGATTGGTGGATTTGAAGGTAGAGCACTTAAAAAAGGCGATTATATAAATACTTTTGCTCAGGAAAAAGATTTTACAATAAATAAAAAATTAAATTCAAAATATATTCCAAATTATAGTTCAGAAATAGTACTGAGAATTGTAAAAGGCCCTCAATTTGATGCTTTTTCTAAAGATGAAGTAGAAAAATTCTTATCAAATGAATACAAAGTTACAAATGAAATAGATAGAATGGGTTGTAGACTAGATGGAGAGAGTATAAAGCACCTTAATGGAGCAGATATTATCTCTGATGGTATTTCTTATGGAGCTATACAAGTACCTGGACATGGGAAACCTATTATAATGCTATCAGATAGACAGACTAGTGGTGGCTATACTAAAATAGGGAATGTTATAAGTGTAGATTTATATAAGTTGTCACAAGCAAAACCAAATGATGTAGTAAAGTTTGAGTTTGTAGATATATATGAAGCTCATAGATTATTGAGAGAACAAGAAGATAAGATTCAAGATATATATAAAAGTATGAAAAATATAAGAGTTGTTAAAGCCAAAGTATTAAATGATATAGCGGTTTAATTTAAATTTAATTAATATTAATTTTTGTTACAATTTAAAATACAATTTAGAAATAGCTATTTACTATTTGCCATTATTAAAATGGTTTGAATTAGTCAAATAGCTATTTTTATTTGAGTAGATACATTAATTTTAAAAGAGCTTACGTTTTGGTTCTATGTATTAAACATTTTAAGTATTAAACAATTGTATTATAGATATTTACTTGGACTTTATCGGCCAAATGGGAGGTGATATAACACCATATCCACGAGCTATTGTATCTTTACTTGGATTGATGATTTTATGAGGTACATTGGCTTTTATAAATGTTGAGTCCCCTGGATTTAATCTTACTATTTTTTCACCCATACAAATATCAACTATACCACTTGTTACTACCATGATTTCCTCTGATGCATGATAGATACAATCTTTAGCATCTTCACTTTCTGGATTAAGTTCAAATTCTACAAGTAAAATTGAAGGTGCAAAATCAGCTGTTGGCATTGGAGATACTATCTCATAAAACATTTCACTTTTTGGAAACTTCATCATAACTCTATCTTCTTTTCTGATGACTAAATCATCAGTATTATTATCATCCATAAACATATATAAAGGAGTATCTAAAACTTCAGCGATTTTTCTTAATGAAGACAGGGATGGTTCGATAGCATCTCTTTCGATTTGAGATATATAACTTATAGATAAGTCTGTCAATTTGGAAACATCACTTAGTGTTTTTTTCTTGTTTTTTCTTATATTTCTCATTTTTTCCCCTAGCATAAGAACCTCCAAATAATAAAATTTATACAAAATATTCGATTAAAACAAAGTAATTATAGCATAACATAGAAGTAGTAGCAAGAAAGATGCATGGAAGATTTTAAGAATTAGCAATTAGTGAGATGCAAATAAAATCTTATAAAAATAAATTATTGATGAATTAATATAATGCAGAAGAATTTAATTTATGATTATTAATTTAAAGGGTGGTATTGTAGAATATTTTAGAAAAAAGTAAATTTTCAGTAAATTATATTGACAGAAGTATTGAAGTAATAATATAATTTGAAGTGTAAAAGTAAAAAAATTAAATTATTACTTCAAAAATAAGGAGGTTAACATGAAAATAACAGATATTAAATTTGAGAAATTAAGAATTAAATTAAGAAAGCCTGTTGTAGTTTCGTTTGGAACAATTGAATATGGAGAGAGCATAATCTTAAAAATTGAGACTGATGAAGGTTACTATGGATTTGGAGAAGCTGCTCCTCTTGCAGCAGTTACAGGTGAAGCTTTAGATACTGTACTTTCTATATTAATTATGTTTAAGAAGGAACTTATAGGTAAAGACCCATTGGATATTGAAACTATACATACAATTATGGATGGAATCATAATAGGTAATACTTCTGCTAAAGCAGCAATTGATATAGCTTTGTATGACCTTAAAGGTAAAATTATGAATGTACCTCTTTATAAGGTTCTTGGAGGATATGATAACAAAGTTCAAACAGATGTAACTATAGGTATAGATAAACCAGAGAAAATGGCGGAAGAAGCACTGGGAAGAGTTAGAGAAGGTTTTAGAATATTGAAGCTTAAAGCTGGAATAAGACCTGAAGAAGATATTGAAGCTGTAAAATTAATTAGAGAAGCTGTTGGAGATAATATAAGAATTAGAATAGATGCAAATCAAGGTTGGAATGTAAATAGTAGTATAAATACTATCAAAAAACTAGAAAAATTTGGTGTTGATGCGATTGAACAAGCACTTCCACATTGGGATTTAGATGGAACTGCCTACATAAGAAATAAGAGTAATACCAAGATTATGATAGATGAGTCATTACATTCACCAATAGATGCAATTAAAGCTATAAAGAAAAATGCAGTTGATACGTTTAATATCAAGTTAATGAAATCTGGCGGAATTTATCCTGCAATAAAAATCAACAATATAGCTGAAGCAAGTGGGGTTAATTGTATGTTAGGATGTATGCTTGAAACAAGGATTGGTATAACAGCAGCAGCCAATTTAATAGCATCTAAGAAGAATATAACAGAAGCTGACCTTGATAGTTTTATGTTTTGTGAAGAATTAGAAAGTATATCTGGAGGATTTGAAATGGATGGAGATATTATGAATCTTGTAAATAAACCAGGTTTAGGAATAGAAGTGAACTTATGATGAAATTAGGGGGTTAAATATGAATACACTTTTTTCAAGTACAGGTAGTATACTTGCAATAATGACAGCTATGATTGCATTTGGACTTTACTTACAAAAATATAAAGTAACTAAAAGCTTAGGACCAGCACTTACAATAATCATAATGGGAATAATACTTTCAAATTTAAAAGTAGTTCCAGTAAGTACAGAATTATATGGAACTATTTCTACATATGCTATACCAGTTTCCATGACTATAATGTTGATGAGTGTTGACTTAAAAGAAATGACAAAGCTATCAAGAGAGCCTTTAATAGCAATTTTTGTGGCAGTATTGACAGTAAGCATAATGGCGTTTTTATTTGGATTGGTATTTGCAGGCGAAATATCAGAAGGATGGAAAGTCGCAGGGATGTTTGTAGGTACATATACTGGAGGAAGCGCTAATCTTACAGCTATTGGAACTGGTCTTAATGTAAGTAGGCAGACTCTAGCAGCAGCAAATGCAGCAGATTATGTAATTGGAGTTCCAACATTAATATTTATGTTTGCACTTCCAGCAGTATTAAAAAATTCGAAGAAATTTCAAAAGTTTTGGCCATATCATGTAGAAGAATCGGAATTAGAAGATTGCCAGAACGAAGAATTTATGCAATCAAAAGAGTGGAGTATAAAAGATATTGCTTGGATGTTGGCTATAGGTTTTGTTGTTACAGAGATTGCAACAATACTTTCAGGATATTTTAGTTCAAGTTTTAGTAGTGCAGCAAGAATTCTTTTAGTTACAACAATTTCGATTATAATTGCTCAGTTAAAACCAGTAAAAAAATTAAAGGGTAATTTAGATTTAGGATTATTTGTTGCATTATTCTTTTTATGTACAATAGGATTTTCAGTAGATATAAAAGAGTTTTTAGGTTCAACTTTTACTATAACGTTTTACTGCTTTAGCATAATATTTGCTTCATTTGCCTTCCATCTATTTGTAACTAGAATGTTAAAGATAAAGTACCAATATGTAATACTTTCTATAGTAGGAGCAATTGCTGATGGTCCAACATCAGCTTTAGTAGCTGCTTCAGCAAAATGGAATTCGCTTGTAAGTGTAGCTGTAGTTATGGGGGTAATTGGTGGAGTATTAGGAAATTATGCAGGCATATCGGTGGCATATGCAATAAAAATGTTTCTTGGTCTATAGGAGGTGACTTTATTGAGAAAGTTTAAGTTATATATATCTGGTTTATATAGTGGTAATGTAGTATTTGACGAAGTTTTACTTATTGAAAAGCTGAATCCTTTTACAAATGAAATAGAAGAAATAAAACCTATGAGTAAAGAGGAAGGCACATATTATTTAAATCTTACAAAAATAGATTTGAAATTTTTATTTGAAAAATTTAATGTTTATAGCAATAGTTTAATAAACACAGACAAAAGTATAGTTGTAAATGAGTTAGGAGAAACATATTCTAAGTTTAATGACTATATCTGGGTTCAAAGAAATAAAAAATTTCCTTTAGATGTAATTGTTTTGGATAATAAAGTAGTTGGATTTATATGTTTGTCTAGGGAAACTTGTACTATATTAATTATGGATGGATATGAGGATTATACGATATTAAAAGAGTGGAAAAAAACACATGAAAATGAAGAGATATATCCTATAAAATTTGATGGAAATTACATGATTGATATGAAAGATGGAATAAAACTTTCTACAGATGTATATCTTCCTAAGTTTGAAGACTCTACTAAAAAAGTACCCACAATTCTTATGAGAACTCCATATGGAAAAGAAAATGATAAAGAAATATATTATAAGTATGTACAAAGGGGATATGCTGTTGTAATACAAGATGTCAGGGGAAGAAATGAATCAGAAGGTAAGTGGGAGCCTATGATATATGAAAGAGAAGATGGAGATAGTACTATAAATTGGATAGTAGCACAAGAATGGTCAAATGAAGTTGTTGGAATGCTGGGAGCATCATACCTTGGTTATGTTCAATGGGCAGCTGCATCTTCAGGAAACAAACACCTAAAAGCTTTAATTAGTATAGTTACAGCAGGTAGCCCTTTCATTGATATACCAAGAAAAGGTGGAGCTTTTGTATCTGGAATGCTTGCATGGGCATTTATGGTATCAAGAAATAAAGTTGATAGAAGTAAAATGATAAGAGATGACTGGGATGATGTTTTAAATATAAGACCAATACAAAATATACCTATTGAAGCACTTGGATATAGAATAGAATTTTTAGAAGAGTGGATAAAAAGAGTAGAAAAGGATGAATATTGGGATAGGATGGATTGGCATCTAAAAAAAGATAAAATAAATGTGCCTGCATTAGTCATATCTGGATGGTATGATGATAATGGTATGGGTACTACAGAAGCTTTGGATGTAATAAAAAATTATGAAAGAGGAAAGAGAAAGGCTATATTAGGTCCATGGATGCATAATTCAAACACTATAAGGGATATAAATGATATTCCTTTTGGAGATAATTCATTGAGGTATGATGTAGACTATAACTATCTATTATGGTTTGATAAATACTTAAAAGGAATAGAAAATGATATAGATAAGACTGCTCCAATAGAGTATTATTCAGTAGGTTCGAATGAATGGAAGATGGCAGAAAATTGGCCAATAGAAAATAAAATAGATAAAAGCATCTATTTAATAAGTGGTGGAAATGCTAATACATCTTTAGGGGATGGAAAACTATCTTTTGAAGAATGTTCAAAATATAGTTATGATAGCTACATATATAATCCAAAAGACCCTTCAATACAGTTGATTGATATGTCAGAAAATGAAGTGGGAGTTCCAAATAATTATAAAGATTTGGAGAAAAGAAGTGATATGTTGTGTTATACATCAGATGCTTTTAGTGAAGAATTTACTATAACAGGTGATATAAAGTTGGAATTCTTTGCATCAAGTTCTGCAAAAGATACTGATTGGGTCATAAAAATTATGGATGTGGATTCAGATGGAAACTCAATTAAATTAGCTGATGGTATACTAAGTGCTAGATTCAGAAATAGTTTTTATAAGTCAGAATTTATGGAAGAAGGAGAAATTTATAAGTTCACAATAACAACTTCAAAAATATCAAATACATTTAAAACTGGACATCGAATTAGGTTAGATATAACATCTAGTGCAAAAAACTTTATATTCCAAAATAGTAACACTAAAGATGGTTATAACAGTATTGAGTATATAAAAGCAAAAAATACAATTTATCATGGAAGTAAATACCCATCTAGATTGATAGTGCCAATAGAAAATAATTAAATTAATAAATTAAATAATAAGGAGATATAGTATAAATCAATACTATATCTCCTTATAGGTTAAAGTGATTATATTTACTTATTAAAGTTAAAGAAATTATTTTGTAGCCGCAACAACGCTCATTTCAACTAATAAGTGCTCTCTAGCAAGTCTAGCTTCAACACAAGCTCTAGCAGGTTCAAATCCTTTTTCAACCCAAGCATCCCATACAGAGTTCATAGCTTCAAAGTCTTTCATATCTCTTAAATAAATAGTAACAGATAGTAAATGTTGTTTGTCTGAACCGTATTTGTTTAATAAATCTTCTATTTTATTTAAAACTTCAGTAGTTTGCTCAACTACTCCTCCTTCAGCATGAGTTTGTCCACATAAATAAACTGTATTGTTGTGAACTACAGCTCTACTCATTCTTCCAGTTCCTTCATATCTTTTTATTTCCATATTTTAAATACCTCCATAATTAAAAAATCCACTAAAAATCTAAATAATAAATTAAAAAAAGTCTATACTATATAGAATTATATTATATATTTGGAGAATAATCTATAAAAAGATATAACTTTTTACTTATAATTATTATTGTTATTAATTGAAAAGGTTTATTAGTTACTTGACATAATTTATACTTTTAATTATAGTATAAATTGGAATATTTAGATAATTATTATTTCAATTTATAAATTTTAGTTTTTAAGTAGTTTTTAAATATAGGTTTATGTATTTTTATAGAAAAGAGGTAAATATGAGTAGTACAATCAAATCAAATCGAATAAAAGGTATAATGTTTATAATGGCATCAGCTCTTGGTTTTGCAATGATGTCTGCATTTGTAAAACTGGCAGGCGATTTGCCAAGTTTTCAAAAAGTATTTTTTAGAAACTTGGTATCGGCTATAATAGCGTTTTGGCTTATTATAAAACATAAAGGAAGTTTAACAGGTAAAAAAGAAAATATGAAGGTTCTTTTATATAGGTCAATCTTTGGAACTTTAGGAGTTATATTTAATTATTATGCAATTGATAAGTTGATGCTTTCAGATGCTAATATGCTAAATAAAATGAGTCCTTTTCTCGTAGTTATATTTTGTGCAATTATTCTAAAAGAAAAAATAAACATAAAACAGATAGGGGCAATTATAATTGCATTTATAGGAGCTTTATTTATAATAAAACCAACATTTAGTGTTGAAGTAATTCCATATCTAGGAGGCGTTGCAGGAGCTGTATTTGCAGCAATGGCATATACTTGTTTAAGAATTCTCGGAGATAGAGAAGATTATTATACAATTGTGTTTTTCTTTTCAGTTTTTTCATTAGTTACTGTAGGACCAATAGCTTTTGCAGTGTATGAACCAATGACTCTTATGCAACTTGTGTATTTGTTATTGGGTGGAGTATTTGCAAGTTTAGGTCAATTTGGTATAACTTTAGCATATAAGTATGCGCCAGCCAAAGAAATTTCTATATTTGACTATAGTAATATAATATTTTCAGCAATCTTGAGTATATTCTTGTTTAATGTTTATCCAGATACACTAAGTATTGTGGGATATGTAATAGTATTTTCAGCAGCATTTTATATGTTTTTATACAATAAAAAATTAGACAAATTGGATAAAGAAATTGACAAGCAAAATAAATGAACAAATAGTATCAAAGTTTATATTAAAAATAAATAATATTAAGCTAAAAAGGTATAGCATATTAAGTCAAAACAGCAGTTAAAAGTAAAAAACTATAACTGCTGTTTCTTTTATCAAAAATATCCAAATATATATAAAAATAGAATATAATAAAGTAGTAGAAATAATATAAAGGGGATAATTTAAAGTATGGAAAAAGTAAAAGTTGCTGTGATTGGAGCAGGTAATAGAGGTACATATGCGTATGCTCCATATGTTTATGAAAATTCTGATATATGTGAGATAGTTGCTGTAGCAGAACCTAAAGAAGGAAGACGTGAATTGTTTGCACAAAAGTATAACTTAAATAGCAAAAATGTATTTGAAACTCTAGAAGAATTCTTTAAACAGGATAAAATGGCAGATGCAGTCATAATAGCTACAAATGATGATAGACATTATGACGTAGCAAGTTTAGCTCTTCAAAAGGGTTATCATATATTATTGGAAAAACCAATGTCTAATAGTTTAGATGGATTAGTACATATAAATGACCTGTGTGATAAATATAAAGATAAGATTTTTATGATTTGTCATGTACTTAGATACTCTCCATTTTACAATAAATTAAGAGAAATTGTAGAAAGCAAAAAATTAGGAGAGTTAGTTAGTATACAATATAATGAGAATATAGGATATTGGCATTTTGCTCATAGTTTTACTAGAGGAAATTGGAGAAATAGTAATGAGACAAGCCCTTTGATTTTGGCGAAGAGTTGTCATGATATGGATATTCTATTATATTTGGTAGGTAGTAGATGTAAAAAAATCTCTGCATTTGGAAGTTTAAAGCATCTTAACAATGAAAATGCTGGGGGAGAAATGGCACAGAATTGCCTTCAATGTTTAGTAGAAAAGAAATGTCCATATTCTTCAAAACAAATTTATCTAGAAAATGACAGAAATATAAATAGAGCTGTACATATAAATCCTACAAAAGAGAATCTTTTAAAGATACTTGAAACAAGCCCATATGGAAGATGTGTTTACAGATGTGATAATAATGTTGTAGATAACATGGTAAATATATTACAATTTGAAAATGGAGTAACAGCTACTTTTAATCTATGTGCATTTACTAAAGAAAATGGAAGAACTATAAAGATGATGTTTAGTCATGGAGAAGTTGGTGGAGATTTAAATAAAAATGAGATAAGAATTAAAGAATTTGGAAAAAATGAAGAAGTAGTTATAAATCCATCAAATAAGAAAAATATGGTAGAAGAATATGATAGAAATCTCATAGCTGAGTTCATTAAATTAGTTTCAAGTAAAAACTTAGAAAAAGGAAAAGTAGCAGCAAAAGATGCTATAGAAAGTCATATAATGGCATTTGCAGCAGAGTATTCAAGAGTGAGTGATGAAGTGGTGCATATAGATAAATTTTTCGATGATGCTATAAAGATGACTAAAGAAATAGAAGAAACTATATTTTAAATATAAAAGATTACACAAATAAAGATAGATTAGATAATAGGAATATATAAATCTTCTATTAAGTAATCTATCTTTTTATTAAGATTTTTTCTTATCTTTATCAAAAAAATCCATGCATTCAGATAAGAGATAAGAAAGTAAGGCAAATAAAATTTCTGTACTTAAAGGAATCGTTATTGAACCCATAAATGTATCAATTATGTTCATAGCTAAAAAAGTTAGTATAAAATAAATTATAAATTCGCAAAATTTGTAAATTGAATACGGCAATTTGTTTACATATCTAAATATATCTAAAATGGTAGTGCATAGAAAATCAATTGGGGTAGTTATACAAAAATATATTAAAAAGAAAATTAGTACAGACCCAAGAGATTTATATTCAAAACCTAAGAATGATAAGAAGCCAATTCCTATAACAGTGAAAATACAAAAAGTTATACCAAAAAAAACAGCAAAAAATAAAAATACAGAAATAAATTCGCCTAAAGGAATCCTTCTTTTATTACTTATCTCAATCAACTCCTTATGTATAACATGAAATTTATATAAATAACAACATTCTTAAAAATTCATAATAATCTTCTGTTTCAAATAGTATTGTTTGAGAATCTATTTTCTTCATATTTGGGTAGAAAGAAGCTTTAAAAGCCTTGTAATGTTCTCTAAACTTTATTTCAATTTTAAACTTGTTTGGTAATTTTATTAAATGTCTAGATAAATCTCCAGATAAAGATTCTCTAACACCTTCTTCTATTTTTTTTAGTGCAAGATTTGGATGAATTGAAATTGAGCCATTTCCAATTCCTTTTGAAACAGGAACAGTGATTATATTTGGGTTTAGTTTTTTTGCACTTTCACAAAGCATTTCATCTCCACTTAAAAATGCCACAGGAACATTATAGTATGCAGCAGCATAAGCATTTATAGTAAATTCAGATGCTATCTCATCATTTATTTTAAAGTAGTCATAGTCAATATCCATAGTATGAGAAAGTGGATTACCATTACAAGTAGCTCCAGAATGATAACCAGTAAATACACATGCATCAAAACTTTCATCAATCCCAGCCATCATAACTAGTGGGTCTTTAGTCCATCCTCTAAGTATTTTGACATTTTCAGGCAAAATATCTGGATTAATATTTCTGCCACTATCATGTGCATCTTTAACAAGTATTTCTTGCATACCAGACTGAGTAGCTCCATTACATGCAGAAGCTATTTCTTTACTCATTTGTGTTCTATAGTGCTCTGAAAATTCGCATTCAAGCTTTGTTTCATCCCAATTTACAATGCCACAAGTACCTTCTATATCGGCACTTAAATATAACTTCATAATATAATCCCCCTTAAATTTATTATTAATGATAACAATAGATAACAGTAAATATACAATTAATAAAAGGCAGAAAAATATTATGTCTCATTATTAATTATTATTAAATCTGTAACTGAAAAATAACTGATATTAAAAATATAACGCTATTAGTATCTATTAGACCAGTTTTGCTATATACAATATTTATATAAGATTGTAACATAGAAGTAGCTACATTTACTAGTTTAACATACTTAAAACATTGATAGATATTATTTTTAAGCTTGTTTAATGATTGTAGCGTTTTAACATTAGTAGAAAGAGTTGAGTTATAGAATCATTCTATAGAATTAGTAAGAAAGAAGATATTTAGGGGGTTATAATAAACTAATAATATATACTCAAGTATATTTTGTAGTTATCAAATAACCCTTAATAAAATATTTTGTTCTAATTATATTTTTTGTTTTTTATAAAAAATACAATGATTATTGCTAAAATAGGATTTATTGAAAATCCTACTAATGTCCAAAAACTACTGTTGAGATTTTTATTTGTAGAAACTTTATTGCATGCAATTAAAACTATTATATAAATGATACAATTTACTATTCTAAATATATGTGATGTAAAACTTTGGGCAAGTGCAAATAAAGTAAATGCATAGAATAAGCCCATAAAAGCAAAGAAAATATAGTTTAAGTTCTTAAATTTTGGCAAATGCTTTTTACTATCATTAATTGACATAATAACGCCAAGAACCATAGCTATCCATCCAAATAAATTTGCTGCTTGTAGACTAAATATTGTCATGAGTATTCTCCTTTATAATTATTTACATTAAGTATACAAGATAATTTGCCAATATGAAAGTGGATAAAAGCAATTATATAATTCAAGAAAATTAAATACAACGAATACTTTATATAATTAAAATATAATAAAGTAGAGTATTAAATTAAAATCTCTTAATTTAATACTCTACTTTAAATAAACTAAAATTCAAATTCATTTTCCCAATCAAATTCTTCTGATTTTTCTACACATTTAGGCCAATGATTGCACCATTCAGGAACTGATGGATTTTCAATTCTATCAATACTTGGAGTATATGGTTTTAAGTCGATAACAGGGCTATTATCATTAGCATCAATATATGGAATTTTTATTGTACCATGCTCATGGTCGATGCTAATAATTTGTACAGTAGTTAATGCTATTGGATTAGGTCTAATAGGTGACCTTGTTGCAAATATTCCCATAACATCAGGTGCTTTTTTATAAGGCTTTGGAGTTTCTAAGATACTTCTTGCTTCAACGTTATCAAATCCATCAAACCACCAGATTACATTTAAATGACTAAATTCATCAAGCTCTTTTAATGCAGGTATATACTTTTTATCCAATTCGATAGAAATTTCTTCACCTTGAACACGTATTTTTCCTATAGGATTTACTAAACTTTGTTTCATAATATTACCTCCAATTATTTGGTTTGTCATTTGTAATTTTAGAGTAAACCCTAACACCATGTGAGAGTCAATATAAAAAGGAGATAGAAGTATATGATTAAAAGGATAATACATTTTTCGCATGAAGCATAACGCCAGTGATAAGACAATCTTCATCAATATCAAAGGTAGCTGTATGAAGAGGAGAATTAATATTTTTTTCCTGATTTGCACAACCAAGGTGATAAAAAGCACCTTCACAATACTTCAAAAAATATGAAAAATCTTCAGCACCAAGAGTAGGTGTATCTTTAATCAAAATATTTTCTTTTCCAAATAATTCTACTGCATTTTGTTTAACATAATTCACAAGAGAATTTGAATTTATAAGGGCAGGATAACCTTCTTCAATTTCAACATCAATCTTTCCTCTAAATGTTTTGCAAGTAAAATCACAAACTTCTTTGATTCGTTTTTTTGAAAAGTCCCTGGTTTCTTGGGTTAAAGTCCTTAAGGTTCCTTTTATAACAACTTTATCACAAACTATATTTTCTTTAATTCCGCCTTCAATTTTTCCTAAAGAAATAACTACGGAATCAGTAGGGTTTGTATTTCGGCTAACAATTGTTTGCAAAGCAGTTATGATATGAGCAGAGATAACTATGGCATCAACACCTTGATGTGGATAAGCTCCATGACATTTTGAGCCATATACAGTTATACAAAGTGTATCTGTTGATGCATTTAAAGTATTGTATTTTAGTTCAATTAAACTTTTATCAATATTGGGATTTACATGAAGACCAAATATATAATTTACATCTGGATTTTTCATACATCCATCTTCTATCATAAGTTTGGCACCACCAATAGTTTCTTCAGCAGGTTGGAAAAAAAACTTTACATTTACATTTAAATAATCCTTTAATTTAAATAGTATATTACAAGTACCAAGTAAAATAGCAGTATGTGCATCATGGCCACATGCGTGCATTTTGCCTAGATTAATGGATTTATAAGGTGGATTGAGTTCTTCTGTTATAGGCAAAGCATCTATATCAGCTCTTATAGCAACTGTCTCAAAGTTTGGATTTACATTTATATATGCAGTCAATCCTGTGTGATTTTCATATTCAATATAACTTATACCTATTTCATCCAAATACTTAATAATTTTTTTCTTAGTTTGAAATTCTTCTAATCCAAGTTCTGGAGTTTTGTGTAAATCTCTTCGAATATCTATAACCCAATCATTTATATCATGGCAAAGAGCTTTAATATTAATCATAAAACACATCCTAACTATATTAAAAATTTATTTTTCTTCATTATTATAATTATATTATTCTATATAAATCATTATTCTGTATCAAGTATAAATAAAATGTCTTATAATTATAGTAGAGAGGTTTAGCATAAATTAGAATATATCATTTTAGAATAAGAGGTGTTTAGATGTTAGGAGTAATTGCGCCTTCTGGACCATTGAGAAATACAAGTCTAGAAGAAATAAAATTTAATTTAGAGAAGTATGGTTATGAAGTTAAATTTTCTGAAAGTTGTGGACTAAATTATAAAGGTTATTTAGCTGGGAATGATGATATTAGAGTAAGAGATATAGAAGAGATGTTCCTAGATGAAGAAGTAGATATGATTATGTGTTTAAGAGGAGGTTATGGAACAACAAGAATACTAGATAAAATAAATTATGAAATAATAAAACAAAATCCTAAACCATTTATAGGTTTTTCTGATATAACAGGTTTAAATCTAGCTTTTTATAAAAATTGTGGTCTTTTACCATATCATGGAATAATGGCAGCAGATGTAGCAAAATGGGATGAATTTACTTATAAATCTCTAGTAGATGCTTTAGAATTTAAAGATGAGCTATATTTAGAAAATCCAAAAGAAGAAAAGATTTATACTGTATGTGAAGGCAAAGCAGAGGGAATAATAATGGGAGGAAACTTATCTCTAATAATTTCTACAATAGGAACTAAATATGAAATAGATGCAAAGGATAAAATTTTATTTATTGAAGAAATTGGAGAATGTCAATATAAATTAGACAGGATGTTAACTCAATTGTATTCTTTAGGAAAACTGGATGAATGTAATGGTATAATTTTTGGAGATTTTAAAAACTGTATCAAAGAAGATGATTTAATAGAACTATTGGAGGAATTTGCACAGAAGGTTAATAAGCCAGCTATATATAATCTACAATCTGGGCACTGTATACCAATGATAACTATTCCTTTAGGAAGAATGTGTGAATTAGATGCAACAGAAAAAATGGTTAAATTAAAAAAATAGTGTGTATATAAATATATTAGAAGTATGGTATAATCTTATACAAGTAAAAATTTAGCTAGGAGGATAAAAAATGTCTGATGATAGAATAATTGACTTTAACGAATTAAAAAACAAAGTTAAAGATTCTGATGTAGATAAATTTGAGCAATACATATATAACTTATATTTTTCTGTTATGGATGGAAAGATGTCGATGGCTGAATTTTCAAGAAAAATATTTGATTATATGAAAGATAATGACATATCTCAAGAAAAGTTTATGAAAATACAAAAACAGTTCATGGAAAGATATGGTATGGACACTGAAGAAGTAGAAAAACAACTTAGAAACTTTGGAATCGACCCTTCTACAGCAGGTTTTATGAGTAATAATACTTCCAGCAAAGTATCTACAGAAGATTTAGAATCGTTTAAAAAGAGTGCAGGATTTTATGAGAAATATGGTGAAAAAATTCAACCTAAGAGTTGTATAACAACATTCATAAAAAATGATTTAAATGATATTAATGTAATAATAGATCAAGAAAAAATAATGCTTTGTAGTGATAAAAAAATAAATCTTATGGACTCAGAATTAAATGAGTTTTTATTAGAATATAAGAATATGTTTAATAAAAAGATAAAAGTAGTTATGTGTGAAACTACAAATAAATACGATTATTAAAAAATAAATTTAACTATTGAAGCAGTATAGTTGATTAGTATTATGTAAAAAATAGAAATCGCAATTTAATTTCTCTTACAGAAGACATGTAGAAGAACATTTAAATTGCGATTTCTATATTTACATACTTTAGTTATGTTAAATTAATTGTATTAAGTAATATTTGTATAGAATAATCTTATTATCAAAACTGTATCTCTATACAAATATATAAAGTATTTATTATAAACGAATTTCTTTTAATACATTAACTCCATTTTGAAGCATACTATTAAAAAATACTAGGTTTAAAATCTCCGCAGGATGAACATTGGGAATGTCATAAGTGTCTACTAAATTCATAGGAACAACTATGTTTTTTTTCATATCATATTGATTAAAATAAGATTTTAGTGTTATTGCAAATTGATATATACATATATCTGTGCAATCACCAACTATAATTATATTATCTATACCATCAAAGTTCAGATTTTCTAGTGCGAAAAATCCGTTAGTAGAGTTTTTAGGTAGAACTTGTAGATTTTCTATAGATTTAAGTTCATCAACCAATTCACTTTCCACATCATTTTCTAAACAGTGAACTGGATAACTTAAAAGTTCTATAGATTTGGGGGTATGACAATCAGTAAATGCAATTACTTTATTTAGTTTATTTGATATTTTTTTTGTGAAAATTTCAATTGGCTTTATCAAAGATTCTACTCTAGGGGAGTATAAGGCACCTTGTTTTGCAAAACCATTATTTACATCAATTATAAATAAAGCTGTCTTACTCAAATCGTAATTTTCTATTTTTTCTATTGGTAAATTATCTAAATTACTTTTTAAAGCTTCAAATTCATTTAATAAGTTATCCATAAGTATACCTCCAAGCTAAATTTAATAAAATTGTACATATTAATCATATAAAAGTCAAGGAGTATAAACTACTATATAACTAGCTGTATTGCTTTGATTGTAAAAGTTTTAAAGCTATATCTGGATAGTTAGTAAAAATACCATCTACATTAAGGGCTAGGCAGTGTAGCATATCTTCTTCTTCGTTTACAGTATATACATTGACACCTAGTAAGTTTTTGTGACAAAGTTCAACTAGAGATTCATTTACTAGAATTAAAGGAGGATGAAGATAGCTATTTCCTAGAAATTTAGCAAATTCAACTACATTGTTTATGGGCAAGTAGCACAATAAAGCTGTTTTTATACTGGGGTCTAATTTATGAAAATTTTTTAAGCTATTACTATTAAAACTAGATATAAGAACTCTATTTTTCATATTGTATTTTAAAATAAGTTTCAAAACATCCTTTTCTATGTTAGTGTAATTTACTTTGTCAGTTTTTAGTTCTATATTTAAGATTAAGTCTGTAGGCGAAATTAAAATTAATACTTCTTCTAAAGTTGGAATTTTACATTCTTTATTGTTTTGGTAACCTTCAAAGGATGAGTTTAAGGTTTTTAGTTTTCTTAAAGTAAGGTCTTTTACAAAACCATGTCCATTAAAAGTTCTATCGACTGTTTCATCATGAATAACTACAACTTTTCCATCTTTAGTCTTGTGAACATCAAGTTCTATTCCGTATATATCCATATCTAAGCATTTTTTAAAAGCGAGAATAGTGTTTTCTGGATATTTTCCACTAAAACCTCTGTGAGCATAAATGTTCATTTGTAAAACTCCTTTCAATAAATATAACTTCTTCTTATAAAATTTTAATTAATATAATATATCATATTCTAAACAATATAATTATGCATTAATTAAATAACAATTTATAATTTATATATTATATAAATGTAAGAAAATAAAATCATATATGTGTTATAATATATTTTAAACATTATAAATATTACGAATTTAATAGTCATAATATATAAGTATAAGTTTATGCAAGCTCATGTGTTTAGAGCTTGCATATGTATTATTAATATATTTCTGTACTTAAAAAAATAAAATTCCAAAAGAATTTTTTCTATAGATTTAGTAGTAAGGGGGAATTTTGATATGTATGAAGTTAATTTAGAACGAGCTATGAATTATTGGATGGATTTGCTAGATGATTATACCAATCTAGCAAAAATTCCAAATGATTTTTTTTATAAAGATTGTTCTGACGAAGTTGTAGATGAAATTTTTAAGATTGATATTGAAAAACATGAAAAATTAATTCAGTATTCTAAAATGAATAATATAAGCATAAGTTCTATTATAGAAACTATCTATGGACTGATATTACAAAAGTATACATATGAAGATGATGTAGTTTTTGGAAAAACAATAAATATAATTCCAATAAGAGTTAAGGTTAGACAAAGCGAAAAATTTATAGATGTTGTAAAAAAATTGAAAAGGCAATGGAGTAGGTCTTTAGAATATGGATATTATTTACTATCAGATATAGAGAATAAAAATCATTTGAACACTAAACTTATAAATACAATATTTGTAGCTAAAAGTTTTGATTTATCATATGACTATGACATAGAAAAAAAAGGATATGATTTATCTGTAATAGTTTATACTAAAAGGGCATTAAAAATAAAAATAAAATATAAGCCATCTATATATAAAAGAGAAACTATTAGAAGAATATTAAATCAATTTGATTATATAATAGAACAGATAATAAGGAATAACAATATTTTAATAGAAGATTTGGAATTTGTATGTAAAAAAGAAGAAAGAATATTATTGAAAGATTTTAATGATAATCAATGTGAGATACCATATGACAGAAGTTATATTGATTTATTTAGGAAACAAGTTGAGATAACACCTAATAATGTAGGTGCTAGAGATGAAAATAGAAATTTGACATATAGAGAACTTGATGAATTAACTGATAGACTTGCAGGTTATTTAAATCATATAGGGGTAAAAAGTGAAGATATAGTAGCTGTAATGTTGCCAAGAGACATTAATATAATTGTTACAGCCATAGGAATTATGAAATCAGGAGGAGCATTCTTTCCGATAGACACAAGTAATCCAGAAGAAAGATTAAATTACCTTCTTGAAGACAGTAATGCAAAAGTAGTAATAACTACAGACGAACTTAGATGTAAGGTTATAAATGAAAACACAATAGTAATTGATATAAATGATGAAGACATATTTAAAACCAGATATGACTTAACTGAAAAAATAACACCATCAAACTGTGCATATACAATATCTACATCAGGGTCAACTGGTAGACCAAAGACTATAGCTATAGAGCATAAGAGTTTAGTAAACATGTGTTATTATAGTATAGAAGCTATAAGTGCTACAGAAAATGATAGATGTGGAATATATTTAAGTTTTAGTTTTGATGCTGTAATGAAACAACTATTTCCATATCTATTGATGGGTGCTTCAATAAACATTATGCCAGAAGAAGCAAAATTTGATGAATATACAGTAAATGAGTATTGTGAGGAAAATGATATAACTATATTAGCATTACCAACAGCGTTTGCAAGATTATTTATACAAAACTGTAACAATAGTTCACTTAGGGTTGTGCAGACTGGAGGAGAAAGATTAAAAGGATATAGAAAACGTAACTATGAGTTATATAATGAGTATGGACCAACAGAATTTACTGTTGTATCAACTTCTTTTCATGTGGATAAAGAGTATGGGAAAATACCAATAGGTAAGCCAATCTTTAATACTTATGCATATGTATTAGATAAAAAAAATAAACTATGTCCAATTGGAGTTCCAGGAGAACTCTGTTTATCAGGAATCCAAATATCAAGAGGCTATTTAAATAAAAAAGGGTTAACAGAGCAAGTATTTGTAGAAAATCCTTACAAAACTTGTGAACACAATAAATTAATGTATAGGACTGGTGATTTGGTAAGATGGTTAGATGATGGAAACTTAGATTATATTGGTAGGATGGATAATCAAGTAAAAATTGATGAATTTAGAATAGAGTTGTATGAGATTGAAAACATAATAAACAATATTGCAGAAATTAAAAGTGTTGTCTGTATATCAAGAACAAATGAGGACGGAGATATGTATATATGTGCATATTATGTGATTGATGATGATGATAGCGAAAAAATAAATGACATAACAGTTAGAGAATATTTAAATGAGCATTTACCTCCATATATGATTCCAACGATAATAATGAGGATAGATAAAATACCAGTTACCCCAATTGGAAAAGTAAATAAAAGGGCATTGCCAGAGTGATTTTGTATTATGACAGGTGTTATAAAGGGACTATAAAAATTTCTTTATGACACCTATTTTTAAGAATTAATCA
Organism: Clostridioides sp. ZZV14-6009; assembly: GCF_020658095.1. Classification (NCBI taxonomy): domain Bacteria; kingdom Bacillati; phylum Bacillota; class Clostridia; order Peptostreptococcales; family Peptostreptococcaceae; genus Clostridioides; species Clostridioides sp. ZZV14-6009. Next base: position 243,602 of record NZ_JAGWDG010000002.1, on the reverse strand, counting down.
ATTGACATAAAAGAAAGAATTTTCTGTACATTTTTACTGTGGTGAAAATCTGTTTATAGGGATGATTATTGTATTTTTTATACTTTTCCGTGTTTTAAAGTGTTTTTATAACAAATTTAATTTTAATATAAAATTTTTTTTTACTTTTTATCTTAATTATTTTTAGTATAATCGAAAAATAAAAAGAAAATTAGCATAAAAATATCTAAAAGTAGAAATTAATAATATGGTATTAAATTTTAGTAGTTTTTACTCGCTATTTGTAAAATAATAAAAAGTTAAGTTTTATATGTATATATGTTATAATATATACAAACTGAAAAGGGGTGAAAATTTTATGAACAAAAAATTACCTAAGGGAGCTTATGGTGAGGTTAGTGGAAAAGATTACGTTCCATACATCACAGATAAGTCCAGAACCGGTGGAAATGTAGCTGTACTGATTATCGGTATTATTTTAGCTGCCATTTTTGCCGCATCTACAACTTATTCTGGAATGAAAGCTGGTCTTACAGTTGCAGCAGGTATTCCAGGAGCTATAATAGGTTCTGCTTTTGTTGGAGCATTTGCTCGTCAAAAGGGTATTCTTGGTAAGAATTTAATCCAAGGTATGTCAAGTGGTGGAGAATCTGTTGCAAGTGGATTCATTTTCGTATTACCAGCAGTTATCTTAATTGGAAGCCAAATTACATTTTTAGAAGGCTTAGCTGTTGGAGTTGGTGGTGTTTTCTTTGGTATAGGAGTTGCAGCAATAGTTCACAATTATTTAATAGTTGAAGAACATGGTAAACTTATGTACCCAGAATCAATGGCTATATCTGAAACACTTGTTGCTTCAGAGGCTGGTGGAGACTCAATTAAATACATGGGAATTGGATTTGTAATAAGTGGATTTATCACTGTATTAACTGGTTCATTTTTAAATGTAGCAAACAATGTAATGAGTCTTGTAGGAAGTAAATTCTACAAATGGAAATTTGATATTGAAGTAAACCCTCTACTTTTAGGAATTGGGTTTATAGTAGGACTTGAAGTTTCTTTAACAATGTTTGCAGGAAGTATCTTATCAAACTTTGGTATTGCACCTTTAATAGGTTACTTTACTGATATGGCTAAAGATGGAGCTATGGTATGGAATAATCCTGCGATGCCTCTTAATCAAATGGATGTTGGAGCTATATCTAGTAGTTATGTAAAATATATAGGTGCTGGTATGATGCTTTGTGGAGGTATTATTGGTGCAATAAAACTTATTCCAACTATAATCGCTTCTATAAAAGAAACACTTAAAGCTAAATCAAGTACTGGAGATGCAGAAGAAGGTTCATCTATACAAATGATACTTTTATTAGGTGGAGTAGTAGTTGGATTCTTAGCAGCGTTCTTAATTTCTGGTAACATTGCTATGGCAATTATTGGAGCTATCATATCTCTTTTATTATCTTTATTATTCGTCATAGTAGCTGGACGTTTAACAGGAACAATAGGAACATCAAATCTTCCAGTTTCTGGTATGACTATAGCTTCTTTAGTTATTGTAACATTAGTATTTGTTGTAATGGGATGGACTGATTTAGAAGCTAATAAATCATTACTTTTATTTGGGTCATTTATAGTTGTTGCTATTGCTATAGCTGGAGGATATACTCAATCTCAAAAAGTAACTTACATCATTGGTGGTAGTAAAAACGAAATGCAACGTTACTTCACAATTGCAAGTATAGTTGGTGTTATAGTTGTTGTAGGAGTAATCTTATTACTTTCTGACCAACTTAAAGCTACTGGTGATAATGTACAATTTGCATTACCACAAGCAAACTTAATGTCAACATTAACTTCTGGTATTATGTCAGGTAGTTTACCTTGGGTTATGATTATTGTTGGAGTATTTATGGCAATTGTGTTATATGCATTAAAATTACCAATAATGACTATAGCTATAGGATTCTATTTACCAATAGCAACAACTTCTATAATATTAGTTGGAGCATTAATTCGTCTATTTGTTGAATTAGTATCTAAATCTGAAAAAGAAAAAGAAGCTAAAGTTTCTAATGGTATAAGTTTATCTTCTGGTCTTGTTGCAGGTGGATCTATCATTGGTTTAATAGGTATAATATTACAAGTAACTGGAGTTATAACTCCAAAAGTACCAAGTGGATTTGCTGCGACAAATTCAATGGCAATTGCTTTACTAGTAGTTCTAGTTGTACTTACAGCATTACCTATTATTTTATCTAAAGTAAAAAATAATGAGCAAGAGTAATGATGTTTTAGATATTGTATTTAAAATTACTGATGGACTTGAATATGAAGTAGATGAAAATAGTATTGTAACTATACTTGAAAAACAGGACCATAAGATTCAAAGATTTTTTAGAAAGTTAAAAGCTAGAATACCTAAATATAAAAAAATAGAGCTAGATGAATATTCTAGTTTCGTATTTTTACAAATTGATGGTCAAAAGACTGTTAGAGAAATAGGTGAAAACTTAGAATCCAAATATGGAGAAGAATCTCATCCACTTTATGAAAGGTTGTTGGTTTTTTTAAATCATATTGATGTCAATTGTCACTATGTTGAAAGAATGGATATAGACATATAAGAAAGAATTATTATAGGATATATCTGAATATAAAAATTAGAAGATAGTTATAAAAGAGCTATATGTTTTTAAAGACATATAGCTCTTTTAAATATTTATAACTTATAAACTTAAAGTAAAGGTCACTAAACTTAGATATTTTAATATTATTTATTATTAGCTATTTCGTCAGCTAAATTATTTAGATATTCCCATCTTTCATATTTGTACTCAAGTTCTTTTTCCAGTTTTGATTTTTCATCTAAAATTTCTTGAAGTTTAGTAAAATCAGTTGCAAATTTTGAAGTACTTTCATCAAGTTTTGCAATTTTAGATTCAAGTTTTTCTATGTCAGAATCAATATTTTCAAACTCTCTTTGCTCATTATATGAGAATTTAAGTTTTTTATCATTTTTAGGTTTTTCTTTTTTTGGAGTAGTTGAATCATCATTTTTAAGTGATTCTTTTTTAGACTCTTCAAATTCAATTCCTTGAATTTCTCTATAAATAAGATAGTCACTATAATTACCTGTATAAATATGAATTTTTCCATTTCCTTCATATGCGAATATTTTATTACAGATTCTATCTAGGAAGTATCTATCATGTGATACTGTAATTACTACACCTTTAAATTCATCAAGATATTCCTCTAATATTTTTAGTGTTTCAATATCTAAGTCGTTTGTAGGCTCATCCAAAAGAAGTACATTAGGAGCTGTCATAAGAATTCTAAGAAGGTGTAGTCTTCTTCTTTCACCACCAGATAGTTTACCTATCAAAGTATACTGCATAGTACCATTAAAAAGGAATCTTTCACACATTTGAGAAGCTGTAATCCTAGTACCATCAGAAGTTTCTATATAATCGCTAGCTTCTTTTACATAGTCTATAGCCCTTATATTAATGTCCATATGAGAATCATCTTGAGAAAAGCAACCTATTTTTACAGTTTCTCCAATTGAGATATATCCACTATCAGGGGCCAATTTCCCATTTATTATGTTTATTAGAGTTGATTTACCCATACCATTTTTACCTATTATACCAATTCTATCTGCACGTGCTAAAGTATATTCTAAGCTATCTATGACTGTATTTTCTTCAAAAGATTTAGATATATTGTGTATTTCTATTATTTTATTTCCAAGTCTACTTGAGGCAACAGATATATCGATATTTTCATCAAGTTTGAAAGAGTCTCTATTTACGAGTTCATCAAATCTTTGTAGACGAGCTTTTTGTTTTGTACTACGAGCTTGAGCTCCACGTCTAACCCAAGCAAGCTCTGTTCTAATTAAATTCTGTCGTTTATCTTCCATACTTGATTCTAATGTAAGTCTTTCCATTTTCTTTTCTAAAAATATTGAATAATTACCATCATAGCTAAATAATCTACCTTTATCTAATTCAATTATTCTATTTGTAACATGGTCTAAAAAATATCTATCATGAGTTATCATAAGCAATGAACCTTTTCTTGAATTTAGGTATTCTTCAAGCCAATCGATGGTATCATTATCTAGATGGTTTGTTGGTTCATCTAGTATTAAAAGCTCACAAGGAGTAATAAGAGCTGAGGCTAGAGAAACTCTTTTTCTTTGACCACCAGAAAGCTCTATTATTTTTTGATTAAAATCATTTATACCAAGCTTAGTAAGTACAGATTTGGCTTCACTTTCTAAATCCCAAAGATTTAAAGCATCTATCTTCTCATGTATAGATAATAACTTTTTATTTAGTTCATCTGTAAAATTAGAATTAAGTTTTTCTAAAGTTTCTTGATACTTACCAAGTAGTTTTAATTCTTCTGAAGTCCCATTAAATACTTGTTCTAGAACAGTTGAATTTTCATTATAAGTTGGGTTTTGAGGAAGATATTCTACTCTAGTACCATTAGCCTTTGTTATATTGCCAGTTTCACTTTCTTCAGCTCCTGCAATAATTTTAAGTAAAGTAGATTTACCAGTACCATTTACACCAATAAGTCCTATTTTTTCTCCATCATTGATACCAAGAGATATATTTTCAAGTAATTTTTTTTCAGAATAGCTTTTACTTATGTTTTCCAATGTCATTAAATTCATATAATTCACCTTTATTTCTAATCTATTATTTTTCAAAATGTTGGTAATCTGGGTTTTTCCAATATCCGCCCCAACTCCAACCTCTGCTTACAAAAGCATTATAACAATCATCACCCTTTTTTATCATTCCAAATTTTAAAGTAGACCTATCTGCATAAACAGTGCTTACCTTAGGGCTAATATTGTCTCCAGAAACATGTGGGTTTTGCAATGGATTTATATCTATGGCTCGTCCTTTACCATGATTTGAGACAGTATTTGTACCAGCTACAGTTCTATAACAAAATGCAGATGTATTATTATCAGACATAGATTTTTCATCTACAGCGTCATAATCATCTATTAATTTAATTTTTTCAATTGGATATTTTTTTTCATATAATTCTTTAAAAATATCGACAACTTCTGGAGCTAGTTCACTATTTACTATCATTTCACCTTGATGAGTTTTTTCATCAAATCCGTAGTAGGTAAGTTTCAAGTAAGATAAACTATCAAAGCTTATAGGTTCATCAGAAGGCATAGATTTACCAATCATTTTGTTTTTTATATTATCTGGTATTGAAGAAGATGAAAAAGTAGGCTTAATATTGTTATCTTCCTGCTTTTTAGTAGAGTTTTGATTATTTTTAGAATCATCTGTTGTATTATTTTTATCTTGCATAGTTTCTTGACTTTTTATATTATCTTTTTTGTTGGATTTAGAGAAAAATATCTCATATATAGATAGTAAGGCAAGAAATAATACAGTTATTACAATTGTTAGTTTTAATTTATTAATCTTCTTTCGTTTTGACTTTTTACTCATATTATCCCCCATGTTAGATTCATATAAACTATATATATTATACCTCATAAAAATAAACTAGGCTAACAATATTTAGTTAACCTAGGACATTTCATATATAGTTTCTCCTATTATTTTTATACCAGTTTCAATATCCTCAAAAGAGAGTCTCGAAAATCCAAGTCTTAAAGTGTCAGAACCAGAGCCATCTGTAAAGAATAAATCTCCAGGCATGAAGATAACATTTTTTTTATAACATTTTTCTAGTAACTTTCTAGTATCTATATTCTTAAGCTTTATAAATATATGCAAGCCACCATCACCTAAGATATATTCCGTTTGTATATATTTTTTTACACATTCATAGGCGAAGTTAAATTTATCCCCATAGAATTTACGTATTTTTTTTACGTATTTTTCAAATCCCCCATTACTTAAATAATCAAATAAAATACCTTGGTCTAAAAAAGATACATGTATATTTCTGCACCTTTTTACACTTTCTAACTTATCTATAACTTTTTTATCTGCAAATATCCATCCAATCCTCATTCCAGGAAATAAAATTTTTGAAAAACTACCAATATACACAACGCCATTATTCATATTATCAAGAGAGCAGATGGGAAATATATGAGAACTATTGTAGAGTAACTCTTCATTAAAGCCATCTTCTATAATTGCTATATTGTATTTTTTCATAAGGTTATAGAATCTATATCTATTTTCAGGAGTCATTACAATTCCCGTTGGATTATGATAAGAAGGAGTAATATATGCAAATTTTATTTTATTTTTGTACTCAATTAAACGATTTTCGAGAATATTGAAATCTAAACCATTTTCACATATATCCACACCTAAAATATTGAGATTGTGTGACTTCATAATTTTTATAGCTGTGTTGTGAGTAGGATTTTCACAGATTATATAGTCTTTTTCTTGAGTGAAAGAGGACATAATAATATCAAAGCCTTCTGTAAATCCATTTGTAATTAATATATCTTTGTTATTAATATCAACCCCCTTATTTGTCATATATTCCAGCAAATAGTCAATAAGAGGTTTATAACCTTGTGCATATCCATAGTTAAGTAGTTTGTGACCTTCTAATGAGATTCTATTTAAAAAAGATTTTTTTAATTCCTCCATATCAAATAAATCTCCATCGGGAGATATACTTTTAAATGATATTAGGTTAGAGCTCCAAGGTATTTCACTTTTTATAATATCTAATTCATTAGCTTTTTTAGAGTATGTATTCTCTAAACAATCCCAATTTAAAGACCATGTAGTGTTCGAAGATTTATTTTTTGAATTAACAAATGTACCTTTTCCTGAAACAGAGTAGATTAAGCCTTCTGATTTTAGTTCTTCATAAGTTAAGACTATGGAATTTCTACTAACTTGTAAAAGCTGACTAAGCTCCCTTGTAGAAGGGAGCTTACTATTGTCTGGAATTAATCCTTTTGATATCATATCACTTATATAATTTTTAATTTGTATATAAATTGGTTCACTATCATTTAATCTTAGATTTGAAAATATCAAATTACCACCTCAAATTGTATTATCTAATTTAAAGAGTATTCTATAAGTTTATCTAATAATTGGCTATACTCAAGACCTTTAGCAGCAGCACTTCTAGGTATTAAACTAGTTTTAGTCATGCCAGGAAGAGTATTTAGCTCAAGAACATAAGGAATACCTTCACTTATAATCATATCAACTCTTACATATGCTTTGCAATTAAAAATTTTCCAACAAGTCTCAGAAATCTCATTTACTCTTTTTTGGAGTTCATCATCTAAATAAACAACTTCTTCTTTTGCTCCTTTTTCAAGTGAGTACTTAGCTTCATAATCAAAGAATCCTGAGTCTGATTTTATAGATATAGTAGGAAATACTTCGCCATTTAATATAAATGAAGTATATTCTCCACCTGGTATATATTTTTCAATCATTACAAACTCATCAACCTCTAAACCTTTACGAACTGCTTCTTCAACTTCATTTTTGGAATGAATAAAGAATGTAGCAACACTTGAACCTCCTGAATTTGGTTTTATAAATACTGGATATCCTATTTTATCTATCTCATCATAATTTATTTCATCAACTGATTTTACTAAAGCCCATGGAGCAGTAGGAAGGTCTGAATCTCTAAGCATTTTTTTAGTGATATTTTTGTCCATACACATTCCACTACAAAGAGGTCCACATCCAGAATATGGTATATCCATAGTCTCAAGTACTGATTGAATGCATCCATCTTCACCAAATTTTCCATGTAGTGCTAGTACTGCAAAATCTGTATCTTCTGGTATTTTTGTAAATATATCTCTTTTATCATCTATTATTACCTTTACAACATTGTATTTACTTTTATCAAGGTTATTATATATTTCTTTTCCTGAATTTAAAGAAACTTCTCTCTCTGATGATATTCCACCCATTATAACTGCTATTTTCATATTATACACTCCTATTTTAAATTTTATTATTTTTAAATTAAATTTTTTAATTTACTTACTTAATTATATGAATTAATGGTTGATGATGAAAGTACCACTATATGCTAAGTTTATATTATGTGTGGTTTTAGAGTGATAATCTAACTTACAGATAGAGTTGAATGATTTTTTAACTTTATTTATGTTCTTATTTTTGCTAAAATTAGTGGTATGAACTTAAGACTAGTCTTAATGGCTATAAATCAAGGAGTGATAAAATTTGAAAGCAGAAATAATAAGTGTAGGAACAGAGATATTGTTGGGAGATATAGTAAATACGAATTCTCAATTTTTAGCTAAAGAACTTGCAGCATTGGGAATAGAAGTATATCATCAAAGTACAGTTGGAGACAATAAGCAGAGACTCTTAGAATGTTTTGATGAAAGCTTAAAAAGAAGTGATTTAGTAATTACTACAGGAGGTCTTGGACCAACTGGTGATGATATGACAAAAGAAACTGCAGCAGAGTATTTTGGACAAGAATTAGAATTACATAAACCATCATTAGAAGTCTTAGAATCATTCTTTGTTAAAACAGGAAAGAAAATGGCTGAAAATAATATGAAACAGGTATATTTTCCAAAGGATGCTATAGTATTAAAAAATAATAATGGAACAGCACCAGGAGCAATTTTAAAGAAAGATGATAAAAGTATAATAGTACTACCTGGACCTCCAAGAGAAATGAAGGCAATGTTTAATGAGAGTGTCAAACCTTACCTACAACAATTTACAAAGGAAATGCTAGTATCAAAAACTTTAAGATTGTATGGAATAGGTGAGTCAAATCTAGAATTGGAAATTTTAGATATAATTGATGAGCAAACTAATCCAACAGTTGCTTTGTATGCAAAGGAATTAGAAGTTACAATAAGAATAACTGCAAAAGCTGAAAATGAAGAACTAGCTTTTGAATTGATAAAACCAGTAGAAGAAAAGATAAAGGATAGAGTAGGGAAATATGTATATACTGAAGGAGATATTTCAGTATCTGAAGGAGAGTCTGCATTAGAGGATGCTGTTTCTAAGCTTCTTGTAGAAAAAAACTTAACAATAGCAGTGGCTGAATCTTGTACTGGAGGTTTGGTATCTTCATCTCTTATAAACTATCCAGGAATATCTTCTGTATTTCTTGAAGGATGTGTAACATATTCTAATGAATCCAAAATGAAAAGATTGGGAGTAAAAAAAGAAACTTTAGAAGACTTTGGAGCAGTAAGTGAGCAAACAGCAATAGAAATGGCTGAGGGCATTGCTAAAGGGTTTGGAGCTAATATAGGCATATCTACAACTGGAGTAGCTGGACCTGGTGGAGGGACCGAGGAAAAGCCTGTAGGACTTGTTTATACTGCAATATATATAAATGGAAAAACAATAGTGAAGAAAAATATATTTAATGGAGATAGAAGAAAGATAAGATTAAGAGCTACTAGAGATTTACTTAATGAACTGAGAATACAATTAGAAAAACTTTAAATTATTATGATATTGGGTATATTTAAAGTATTGATATAATATAAAATCATTTTTGGAGGCTTTTAATTTATGATAAAACATATATTTTGTGATTTAGATGGAACTTTATATGAAAATGGAGCTATAACAAAAGAGGACATAGCAGCAATTGAGGAAATAGAAAAAAGCGGAGTACAGTTTAATGTTGCTACAGGTAGGGTTTTTAAACAAGCTCGTGATATTATTGAAGGGAGCTTAGATATGAATGGCTATTATATATGTGAAAATGGCGCATTTATACATGATAAAGATTATAATGTGATTTTTAAGCAAACTATAGATGATAAATTAGTAAAAAAAGTTATTGATAGATTTGAATCAACTGATGCACAATTGTATTTTAAATATAAAGGAGATGTAATTGTAGATAGTGATACGACAGCTTTTAGACATTATTCTAGTGATTTTATAGTGGACCCTGATTTTGAGAAAAGAGATAGTTTTGATAATCTTATAGGTAATATTGGTATATGCTCTGAAAATTTAGAAGAGTTGTCTAGAATAGAGTTATATTTAAAACGTGAGTTTAGGGAAGTGTTGGAAATATATTTTTCTAGTACTTATACTTTAAACATAGTTCCTAAAAGTGTATCAAAAAGAGGTAGTATAGAACATGTAATAAAAACTCTGAATGTAAATCCAGATGAAGTTGCTACTATTGGAGATTCTCCAAATGATATTTGTATGTTAGAAGGTTTTAAATACAGTTTTGTAATGTCAAAGGCAAGAGAAGAAGTAAAACAAAGTGCAAATTATGTAGTAGATAGTGTAAAAAGTGCTATAGATGCTATAATAAAAATAAATAATTAGATATAAGATTGATGTTAAGTAATAAAAAACTAGTAAGTTATTTTTGTATGTTGATTTACTAAGTAATAAATTTTATAAGGTATTACCTATTCAGTATAAAAAATGACTGTTCAAGAGAATTATAAAACTAGATTTTATATTCTGTAGAGCAGTCATTTTGATTGTATTAATTGTCAGTTTAAAATTCTTAAGTTAACCACAATTTGCTATATGGTATGATTTTATTGTATTAGCTAAAATAGAATCTAATATATAATTTATAACACTATTGCAAGTATATGCTGAAAATTTTAAATCATTCATATAGTCGCTTTTATTTTTGTATTCATTGTAAAGTTTAACAAAAAATTTTTCAAATCCGTTATTTATAGTACTACCTTTAATTTTAGATAAATCAACATCCTTTGCAAATGCTCCAAGTTCTCTTTCATAAGTGACATGTTTGTTCAAACTATGCTTAAATTCCCAGCGTTCACTATGAGCTAAGCAGAAAAAATCGCATAAAAAGTGGCAGATAACACCAAGCTCTTGACTAAGTCTACTTACTGAAAAATATTTAGAAACGCTGTCTATAGTAAGACTGCACAGATATTTTATTTTAGAAGCAACCATATTAAATGATTCATCCATATAATGTTTTTTTAATTTGTATTTAGAAAAAGCATCTGGTTTTATATTACCATATATAAAATTTTTTTCGCTTATAAAGAATGTTTTATTTTCATCTATATTATTAAGTATCGATTTTGCCATAATAAAATGGGTATTCATTAACATATTTACACCTCGTATAGTTTATTAGACTTATTAAATATATTATTATGATATGATATTTATGATAAAAGTTTAATGGTAAATATATGAAATTAAGTCAATCACATTTATTTAAATAATTTCAACCATATTCATAATACCAGTAATTGGCGAAATTTACAATATGTAAATAATGTTAAGTTTTTATTTATCAAATTTAAAATTAAGTATTAGTATACTTTCTAATCAGTCTATTAGCTTTAGATTGGGAAATTTCAAGGAGTCTAGCTACTTTATAAGAACTGCCCAATTTTTCATAAGCATCTAAAATTACATTTTTTTCATACTCCATAATTAAAGTGTTAAAGTTTTTGTTTTTATAATCAATAGGTAGAGAATTATCTACGTCAGTTGTATATGTTGGAAAATTATTTCCACTATTGACAGTATTTACATTTTTAGTGAGTATATTTGGTAAATCGTCTGTTGTTATATGATTATCTCTACAAGTAAGTAAGATTTTTTGAATTATATTCTGTAACTCTCTTATATTACCTGGAAATCTGTAGTTTGCAATAATATTTATAGCTTCTTTTGAAATTGTCTTGTTTAGATTAAAGTCACTTGAATATCTATTAAAATAATATTTTATAATCTCTACTAAATTATCTTTTCTTTCTCTAAGTGGAGGGAGTTTTATTTCTATAACATTTAATCTATAATATAAATCTTCTCTAAATTTTTTTTCTTTTACTTTAGAAATTAAGTCAGCATTTGTAGCAGATATAATTCTTATGTCAACTTTTTTATTTTTTAAACTTCCAACAGGAGTAAAAGTCCTATCTTGTATCAATTGTAAAAATTTTGCCTGTAGATTTTGTGGTATATCACCTATTTCGTCTAAAAAAAGAGTTCCTCCATTAGCCAATTCTACAAGACCAACTTTACCTTTGGTACTTGCACCTGTAAAAGCACCTGAAGTATATCCAAAAAGTTCAGATTCAAGTAGTTGTGGAGATATGGTTGCACAGTTTATAGTTATAAATGGACCGCTTGCCCTGTTGCTGTTGTGATGTATATATCTAGCAAGTGAACTCTTTCCTGTTCCAGATTCTCCTAATAATAGTACACTTACATCAGTTTTAGAAACATGGTTGACTGTATTCATAATAGGTCTCATGACTACACCATCCATAATTACTGTGTCTTCAATCCTAAGAGCTGTTCTATATAGTGTTTCCACCTCAGATTTGTATTTTTTCACTTGTTTTTTTGTGTCTTCAAGTTTATTTTTTATATTATTAAGTTCGGTTATATCTCTACAATTTTCAACAGTGAATTCTAGCTCGCCGTTTTCATCAAATACAGGGCTTGCAGTTATAATAAGTTTTTTTCCTGTTTGAGTATCTTGTTCAAGTGAAAATTTAGACTTTGTTCTCAATACCACTGGTATGGGGCTTTTTGTTGAATATCCAGATTCTTCTAAGAAAGAAACGTTTTTCCCTAAAATATCCTCTTTTTTTAGACCATAATTTTCTTCAAATGCCTTATTACAATATATTATTATACCTTTATCATCAGATGCACATATTTCATCATGAGAAGCCTCTAATATTTTTTTATAAAACTCTAAATCTAAATTCATTTTCCCTATTTCCCCCCTAAATTTTTAATGATATATTAAAATAGGTTTAATTTATTAAATATAATTAAAAGTATAATCTTTATATAATACATAAATTTCAGTCTATTTTAACTTTAAATAAGTTATATATAACTTATTTTACAGTTAAAACGAGTCTAAATCAACTTAAAATATACTTGAAATTACTATAGAAAAGTTGAAAAACTAGTAATATTGTTGCAAATTCTAAGTTTTTAGTGTCGATATAAATAAAATAAAAGTGGCATGTTTTTTGCTTGATAAAAATGATGTGTATTGACTAAATAATAGTAGAGGGGTATTTAAGATGGGAGAAAAAAGTAAAGGGTATGTATTTATAGCAACAGCAGGAATCTTATGGGCTACACTTGGGTTGTTTGGAAAGTTTTTGATGGGAAATGGGCTGACATCAGAACAAGTAGCATTTACAAGATTATTTTTTGGATTTATAGTTTTAGGTGTTTATTCAGCTATAAGAACACCACATATTTTAAAAATAAACAAAAAAGGAATTATTTATTCAGTAATAATAGGAATTATATGTCAAGCTATGTTTAATTTATGTTACTTTAAAGCTATTGATACTGTAGGTGTATCTGTATCAGCAGTTTTATTGTATACATCGCCATTGTTTTTAGCTGTATTTTCAAAATTTTTTTATAAAGAGAGTATTACTAAAAGTAAAATATTTTCGCTGATTTTTTGCTTTATTGGTGCTATTATGGCAGTAACTGGTGGAAGTTTGAATTTTCAAAACTTAAGTACTATGGGCTTATTACTTGGAATATTATCTGCAATAGCGTATGCACTTATGCCAACTATTAGTAAGAATGCTTTAAAGGAATTTTCAAGTTCAACAATATTAGTTTACAGCTTTTTATTTGGAGCGATATTTATGATTCCTTCTGCTAGACCATGGGAAATATTAAATTATGCTAAAGATTTAAATATTTTATCTTGTATGTTGATGTTAGGAGTTGTTCCAGCAGCACTTGCATATATTTTTTATGCAGCAGGTATATCTAAAGGTGTAGAGCTATCTGTTGCAGGTGTTGTAGCATCAGTAGAATTAGTTGGTTCTGTTATAATTGGAGGCACTATGTTAGGAGAAAATTTTTCTATAGGAAAGCTGTTTGGAGTGATGCTAATGTTGATATCAGCTGTAATAGCACTTAATCTTTCTTATGATGGAATAAAAATGTTTTATAAGTCTAATAAATTAAAACAAACTGAAAAAACAGAAAGTATTTAAGACTATATATTTTGCCCTTGTACATTTGTATAGGAGTATTTTTTATTGTAATTTTTAATATGAAATTTGATTTGTGAACAATAAAATAACTATAGAATAAAATAACTATAGAATAAAATAACTATAGATATATTTATATTTTCTATAAATATATCTATAGTTATTATGTTATCTTTAATCACTATTTAATATGTTAATCATTATTTAATCTTGAATAAATTTACATCCCTGATAGGACTTTCGAGATTTTAATGTATCATCAATTTGATTTAAAATCTCCCATTTTTTTAAACTCCATAAAGGTCCAACAAGTTCATCTCTTTTACCATCACCAGTAAGTCTATGAATTATCATAGTTTCAGGTAATATTTCTAGTTGGTCACAAACAAGATTAATGTATTCATCTTGGCTCATAAGAGTTAACATCCCATTTTGAAGCATTTTCTCCATCGGAGTATCTTTTATAACATGTAATAGATGTATTTTTATACCATCTACATTCATTTTGCCGACTGCCTTAGCAGTTTCCATCATCATATTATAATCTTCACCAGGTAGACCATTTATAATGTGTACAACTACTTTTATATTTTTAGCCTTTAATTTTTCAACACCTTCAACAAATGCTTTATAATCATGTCCTCTATTTATAATTTTAGATGTAGAATCATGAATTGTCTGAAGTCCAAGTTCAACCCATAGATTAGTTCTTTCATTAAGTTCGGATAGATAATCGACTACATCATCTGGCAAACAGTCAGGCCTTGTTGAGATTGAAAGACCTATAACATCATCAAGAGATAGTATAGTTTCATATTTCTCTTTTAAAATCTCAAGAGGTGCATAAGTATTTGTATAAGCTTGAAAATAGCCAATATATTTAGCATGAGGCCATTTTTTTAACATCATTTCTCTTATATTATAAAATTGATTAATAAGATTATCCTTAGGATTTCCAGCAAAGTCGCCTGAACCTTCTTTACTGCAATAAGTACAACCACCATAGCCAATACTTCCGTCAATATTTGGGCAAGTAAATCCTGCATTTATTGATACTTTAAAGACTTTTTCTCCAAATGTATTTCTAAGGTAGTAATTCCAAGTATGATATCTTTTATTATCAAAAGCATATTTAAATTTATCCAAAGTAATCACCTATTTCTAATAAAATTGTACATTAAATTTGTACAAAAAACATATTACCACAAATAGGTGACTTAAACAAATTCTATTTTAAGTAAGGTAAAATAAAGCAATAAAATAATTAATATTTTCTAGATTTATTTCCAGAAAAAAATAGAGCAAGTCCAAATAATATTATGAAAAATGACATTATTGAGACTATAAATCTAGATAAAAATAGTGGTGACAATATAAGGCATATACCAAATAAAGTTTTAACTATATTCCAAGTTGTAAACTTAGAATATGGATTATTTTTACTATTTACAAATACTACAAGCTGATTAAAAATTAAATAAAATCCCAAAAGTAATGAGAAAATACTCTGTATTTTTTGAGGAAATACAAAAAGTAGTATACATGTAACTATTAGAATCCATTGAACATTGGTAGACGGTTTAATTTCTTCTTTAGCAGCATATTTTTTTAACTCATTGATGTTTTTAAGATTTAAATATGCAAAGAATAAAAGTGCAACACCAAAAGTCCAAGAGATTAATTTTATACCTAGAGTCTTAAACGTAATGCACAAGAATCCCAATATAACAAGTAACACTCCCATTATCATAAATTTAGTAGCATTTTCTTTTTTATTAAAGTTATCAAAATTGATATTAAAATTTGTATACATAAAATCACCTCCAAAATCAATAGAACAATTATAACAGAAATTTATATTCAAATAAAGCCACATAGTATAAAAATAAAACTCTACTTAGTAATTAATTAATAGGTTGTATCATAAACTCTTATTAATAGAATTATATAGGAGGAGGCTTGTCCATGACAAAATTATGGGCAATAATATTTGCATTATTGGCAGGTGGGTCTACTGCTCTTGAAGCTTTTATAAATGGAGAACTAGGTAAGAGTACAACAGCATTGGTTGCCACATTTATAAGTTTGACTGTAGGAGCAATATTTTTTTTAGCAAGCATAATAGTTGCTGGGGATTTAAAATGTTTAGTATCTTTAAATGATTTTAATTATAAGTTATTGTTAGGAGGAGTATTTGGAGGGCTAATAATATATTTTACAGTAAAAGCAATTCCAAACTTAGGGGTATCAAATACACTTATATTAACACTTGTATCTCAGGTTCTAATCGGCTTTTTTATTGATAGCGTGATTTTGGGACAAGAAACAATGCATTTATATAAATACATAGGGGTTATACTTTTAATTTTAGGTACATTCTTTATAGTAAACTAATGATTTAAAATACCATATAATTTGCTATATAACTTAAAAATTTGGTATAATTAGGATAGTAAGTAAAGTTAAAAGAAAGAGGTGTTAGGAATGGCTGATGAAAAATTTGTAATGTCATTTAGTGGTGGTAAAGATAGTATATTAGCATTAAATAGAATGTTGGAAAAAGGATATAAGCCTGTGGCACTCTTGACAACTATAAGTGAAGAACATGGAAAATCATGGACTCATAACTTAGAGCATAAGATGCTTAAACAAGTAAGTGATAGTATCGGACTACCTCTGTTAGTTGCTGAATGTGGAGTAGAAGGGTATGAAGAGAGTTTTGAGAGAGCTTTAATAAAAGCTAAAAACATGGGAGCAACAATATGTGCATATGGAGATATAGATATAGAAAGTCACAAAAAATGGGACTCTGACAGATGTGATGCAGTTGGGATGAAGGTAGAACTACCATTGTGGCAAGAAAGCAGAGAGGAATTGGTATATGAATTTATAGATAGTGGATTTTGTAGCGTCATAACAAAAGTAAACTTAAAGCATTTAGGAGAGGAATTTTTAGGAAAAAAATTAACTAGAGAACTTGTGAAAAAGATAAAAGAAACAGGCTCAGACCCATGTGGAGAGCATGGAGAGTATCATACATTTGTAGTAGATGGACCAGTATTTAGAACTCCTGTAGAATATGAAGTAAAAGGAAATGTAATAAAAGATGGTTATGGCTATTTAGAAATAAAATAAGTACATAAATAAAATACCTATTATACAATCTTAATGTATGCAAAGTATCGATGTTTGCAAGATTGTATAATAGGTATTCTTTATTTTATACATTATTATTTCTACTTTTGTTTAAGCTATTTTTTTAGACTAGAATCTAGTGTAGAAAAATTCTTCTTTAGGAAAATCATTGATGCAATAAGACATATAAATTCAGAAACAATAGTAGTCATCCATATTCCTTGACCACCAAACATTAGTATCATTACAATTAAACTTAGAGAGACAATTACAAGTCCTCTACCAAGAGATATAACTGTAGAAATTGATGGTTTTTCTACTGAAACAAAGAATCCTGAAATTATTACATTAAATCCAACTAATAAGAATGATATAGAGAATATTTTAAATACACGAACTCCTTCATTGAATAATAGAGTCTCTTCTGGGTGAATAAACAGAGAAACTATTGATTCTGAAAAAGTCATACAGATTGCAAATACAGCTATTGAAGCTATTATTGTAGCTTTTACTCCCATCTTCAATAATTTCTTTACATTATCGATGTTGCCTGCACCATAATAAAAACTAGTAAGTGGTTGCATACCCTGAGTTATACCCATCATAGTCATAAGAACCAATGTGTTTATATAGTTTATAACACTATAATAAATAAGAGCATTTTCTCCTATATATTTAGTAAGGCTCAAGTTAAAAAGTAAAACAACTATACCACAACTTAATTCAGTAGTTGAATCAGGGAAACCTATAAAGAGGATTTTTCTAAGTGTCTTAAAACTAACCTTAAATTTAGAAAAATTCAAAGTTGAGTTTTTTCTCAAAAAGTGTATTAAGAAAAAAACAGTAGAAAAAACTTGAGACAAACCAGTCGCAATACCAGCACCCTTTACGCCCCATCCAAACTCTATTACAAATAAATAATCTAGTATGATGTTTGTAAGGGCTGATATTATAACACCAACAGTAGCCAATATTGGGAATCCATCAGTTTTTATTATAACTTCTAAAGAATAGGAAACTATAAAAAAACCATTAAAAAATATTATTATTCCTAGGTAGTCTTTAACCATACCGATTGTAGATTCTGTGGCACCTAAAAATAGTGCCAATTTATCTAAGTTAAAAAAGGTTACTGCCAATATAATTAATGATAGTATAATTATTGATACTAAGTTAAATGAAAAAACTTCATTTGCAGATTTGATATCTTTTTTGCCCAGATAAATTGCAATTATAGTAGAGGCACCAGTTGAAAATAACAAAGAAACTGCAAATATAAAATTAATAAAAGGCATAGATATATTAACAGCAGCTAAGGCTAATTCTCCAACTCCTTTACTTACAAATATTCCATCAACCATTGTATACAATGAGAAAACCCACATTGCAACTACAGATGGAGCTAAGTATTTAAAAAACCTCTTGCCCAAACTTATGTTTTCGTCTATAGATATTTTTGTATCCATTTATTATCACTCCTTGTAAAGCTATTATAAAAATTATGAAACTATTAATTAATAATTTTATTTATTACTAATATAGATGATAAACTATGGTATAGTACCAATGTCAACAGCAAATAATAAATAATAGTAATTTCAAAGGTTTTATAAAAGTAAAAGGAGATGATTCAAATTTTCATTTTGAGATAACCCCTTTTTGTTATTTGAGATTATTATAATTATAATATCATTTTCAAAAAAATAATAAAAAAATATAATTATAATAGAATAGTTTATAATGTAATATTGTAATAAAAATAGTTAGGTTATATTAATATGGAATATACTAAATAAGTATATTATTCACATATTCTGTAACAATTTTTACCACTTGCTTTTGCTAAATACAAAGCTTCATCTGCTTTAGAAAATAAGTTTTTATATGATTTACTTGAATCTGTAGCAAAAGCAATGCCAATACTCAATGTTATTTGATGATTGTTTTTTGCTTTTACTTTACTTACATCAGTTAAAATATCATTAATGCTTTTTATTACAGAATCATTTGATAGCGATTTCATAAATATCATAAACTCATCTCCGCCGATACGAGCAACTATATCCTTATCATCTGTATTTTGCATTAATATTTTTGAAACAGCAACTAAAACTTCATTTCCTTCTAAATGTCCAAAAGTATCATTTACAGTTTTAAAGTCATCAATGTCAATAACCATTAAAGCTTCACTATTTTTTTGTTCAGTATTGATGAGATACTCATCTATAAAATTTTCTGATGCTTTTTGATTATAAAGCTGTGTTAATGGATCTCGTTGAGTTTGAGCAATTAATTTTTCTAATTTAGATTTATCTTCAGTTATATCTTTCAAAACACCAATTGTTTTGATTGGATTATGATCACCATCATAGATAACTGAACATTGAACACGAATCCATCTCCACTCATCTTTAATTAATGATTCTAACTTTCGTATTTCAATTGTTTCACGAAGGTTTCCACGAAGTACTTCTAATAATTTACCAATATCATCAAGATGAATACTTTTCCCATCTTTTAATATGTTGGAATAATTTCTTGTTTCAAAATTTTCTAGTTCAATTTTTCGGTCTATTTCAACTCGTTGATATCTTACAAAATTATCATTTTCAATATCATATTCAAACATAATATCTGTAATATTTTGTAAAGCAATACGATATCGTTCTCTTTCTAACTTTAATTCAGATTCTATATTTTTTAGTTGGGTGATATCTGTAATAATGCTATTAATTTTTACAATACCATCACTATTTAATGATTTCATTCCAGAATCTAATACCCACATTAATGTTCCATCTTTTTTACGTATTCTATATTCAGATGAATAGGTAGAGCCTTTTGCAAAACATCGTTCACAATCTTCTAGTGCTTTAGGTAAATCTGGTGGGTATACAGCACCTACTGCAGAGCCACCACTCATTTCCATAAACTCATCATATGTATATCCTAATATTTTAGGTAATCCCTCATTGACATAGAAAAATGAATATGTATCATCATCATTGCTTCCTTTTAATCCACCATTGATATTATTGGTAATCATTTCAATTACTTCTGTCTTTTCCTTTAGTAATCTTTGCAAATAATCATAACTTTGTGTTCCTATTTTATTAGGGAAGAATTCATCAACTTGCATTTCACTGTATGGGTTTGATATGTGCATATGTCTCACCAATAATTGTCCATTGTTTTCAATTATTTCAAATGTACAACGCTGACATACCTCTAAAATCATTTGGTCATTTTCTTTAGTACGAATAGTATATTTTCCTACTACGATACATCTATATTTATCTTCACTTACAACTTCAAATGTTTCATTATTCATATCACAAGAAGGAACTTCATTTTGACCAGCATAAAAATAGTCTTTTATTTCATTAAAAGAAGTGAGAAATTCTTGTTCTCCTGGACCAATCCAAGTAATATCTTTTGACATATATCTTAATACCTCATTAATATCTCGATTTACATAAAAACTCATTAAAATATGTCTTACCAATTCTGGTGCTTTTTTTGAGAGTGTGCTCATGATATTCTCCTTTCTTACTATTATATAAATTAATTATATTATATATTAATACTTTTAAATTAGAAAACTTTGTTGAACTATGACCTTTTTATGAAATAAGAAAATTTTATGCAATATTTTAAGTAAAAGTAGGTTTTTTATATAAAAACTTAATTTATCTGTGTTAACTCTGATTTATAGCATCAAATGATTTTATTATAAAAACACAAATAAATTAAAAGTAGTTACTCTAAATAGCTTAGTGCCCTAAAATTAAATTAATTTTATTGCATTATATATTAACTTATAGCACATAGTGGGAATTTTATCATCAATTTGTCGAACGATTGTGATTAATTATATAGTAGAATGCTTGTTATTAATTATACATAAATTGGAGTTTTAATTTAATAAATCTATAAAGGTACTTATAATTTATTTATAGTTGACACATTTAAAATTAAATATCTATTAAATTTTTTATTTTATCAACATCTATATACATACCTTGTGCAATAGACCTTCCATCAATTGCAGAAAGATTACATTGTTTATACATAACTGTAACAATTTGACCATTACGCTTTATAAATCTGTATAAAAAAGGTTCAATCTTATTTGTATCAATCATTTCTAAGCTTTTTTTATAAACGAAGTCTAAATCATCTGGATGAACAATTGCTCTTAAGTTGCCACTCATTTCACCAAAAAATTGTTCTTTTGTATAACCTATAATATCAAACATTTCTTCGTTCATATATGTAATAATCATATCACCAAATAAATCATAGCGAATGATACCTACAGGTAGCATTGAATAAAATTGTGATAAAGTACTACTTTCATCTAGATGAGTATTTGTCATTTTAGGTATTGAATATGATTCAAATTCATTTATATAGCCAGCAGTTTTAATTAAATCTAAATGTATTTTTGTTAAGATTAATTTATTTTTTGAAATAATACAATTTGCACTAAAATAGAAATTACTATAATTTTGACAACCTGTAGTTTCATCAGATAAAACAGCTTCTCCACTAATTAGTAATGAATCTGAACTAACATCATGTGGAGTTATACTTTTATAAAGAATAGAAAATTTTTTACCTTTGATATGTTTTTCAAAGTATTCTATTACCTCAGGAAAAGATGTAAGTTCTTTTTTGTTATAAAAATCAAACCATTTAATATTTTCAATAACATTTGCTCTTAGTTTTTGCATATCTTGCATAATAAAAAATGCATCAAAGATTTTTTCTATTAAAGATTTTCCTATATCAGAATATTCAATAGACATTTTGCCTGAAGTATTTTTTTTAGATAGTAACTTTTCAAATTGCTTACATTCCATAGGTTTTGCATAATAAAAACCTTGAGCAATGTCACAGTTTATGCTTTTGATAAACTCTACTTGTTGTTCTGTTTCAACCCCTTCACACACTGTAAGTATACCAAGAGCTCTTGCAATATTTATTATAGAATATAAAATTGTTGTATTTTTAAAATCGTTTAAGTTATGAGATAAAAATATTTTATCAATTTTTATTACATCAAAAGGAAGGTTTTGTAACATACCAAAAGATGAATATCCAGAGCCAAAATCATCCATTGATACAGAAAAACCAAAAGAACGCAATTCATTTAGTTGTTGAATAATTGTATTTGTATTTTCTATCAATATATTTTCTGTAATTTCAATGCTAAAATTTGATGTAGCTACATTATATTTCTCAGCGATACTTTTTAAAGTGCTTGGAAAATTAGGGCTAAAAAAATGAAGACGAGAAAAATTACAACAAATTGGAACAAACACATCATTGCTATCAATCCATCTTCTTATATTTATACAGTTCTGTTCGAATAAATATAAATCTAATTCTATTATCAATCCAGATTGTTCAAATAAAGGTATAAATTTATCTGGAGTGAGAAGCCCTTTAAGAGGATGTCTCCAGCGTGCAAGTGCTTCACATCCAACTATAGTATTACTTTTTATATTATAAAGTGGTTGATAAAATACCTCAATTTGTTTATCTAATAAAGCGTATGATATTTCTGATAAAAATTCTTTATCATTTTCTAATTTATTATAAAAATTATTATCTTTAAAATCAAATGAAATGTATCTATTCTTACCTTCACTTTTAGCTTTCTTTAAAGCGCTATATACTTGATTTAAAAGTATTAAAGTAGTTATATCTGATTTACCATCCCAAATTGCACTACCAATACTAAATGTAACATTAGAATAGATTTCTTTTTCATTAGGAAGTTGTATTTTTAATTCCCTAGCGCATTTTATAATAGATGTTCCCATATCATCTAATTCTTCCTTCGATACATTTGGGATAGCAATTAAAAATCCTTCTCCTTTTAAATGGCCAACTATTCCTTTAGATTCTGGAACATAATACAATAGTTTTTGAGTAAGATTAATTAATAAATTTTCTCCCACTAGGTATCCATATATATCATTGAATAATTTAAAGTTATCAATATTTAATAACATAATTCCAATAGAAGTATTTTTTGAAATACAATTATCAATATATTGGTATATAAATTTTCTATTTGGTATTTTAGTAAAAAAATCTATTTCGTTTGAGACTTTTAATTTACAATTTCTTTTCTCTAAATCTTTAGACAATAGTTCTACTTTTTTATTTAACATTTTTATATAATCATAATTTGGCATAGTATTCCCCCATAAGATACTTTGATTTTTTGATAATAACTGTGTTTATACTAAAAATATTTAAATGTTAATTAATATTTGAACAATATACTGAAATAATATATTAATATCATTAAATTTATAAAGCGATATTTCGGAAATAAAAAATAGTGTATAAAAATATAATGGCATAGGTGTAAATATAAAGTCAAATATATCTTTTAAAAAGCTTAAAGTCAGAAATGTCATAATCAATATTATAATAGAATAATGAACAAAGTATAGATATATTTAGATAGTTAACTAAATACAATTTATTTTTGAAACCTTGTTTTAGAAGATTTTTTAGTATATTCTAAAATAGAATTAGGAAAATAGACGAGTTATTTATTTTTAAGAAAAAATATAATTATGGAGGACTTTATTATATAAATGAAAGATTATTATAAAATAGGAGAAATATCTAAAATATATGGTATAGGTAGAGATTCTTTAATGTACTATGAAGAAATAGGAATTCTAAAACCATTTAGAGATACCAATGGATATAGAATGTATAATATATCTGATATATGGAAATTGAATTTGATAAAAGAATTTAGAAGTTTGAATTTTCCAATGAAAAAGATAAAAGAATATTTAGATGATAGAAGTATAGAATCTACAAAAACTATATTAAATGAAGAACTTGATTTAATTGACAAAAAGATGCTTGAGCTTGTAAGTCACAAGGAAAATATCATAACAAGATTAAGTTCAATTGAAAGTGTGATTCAAAATACTAAAATAGACGAGATAGAAGTTGTATATATAGAAAAAAGGAAAGCCTTAGAATTAAATGCTGATATAGAAAGAGATGAAGATTTTGATTTCTTAATTCAAAAGCTTCAAAAAGAATATGAAGACAGATTTAATATACTTGGAAATAATAATATTGGTTCTGCTTTTTCTATTGAAGCAATCAATAATGGTATCTTTAATGAGTTTAAGTCTGTATTTTGTTTTTTGGAAGATAATGAGGAGATATATAATATAGTTTTTGATGAAGGGTATTATGTAACATTAAATTATACTGGAAGTAACTCCAATAATAAAATATATATGGAAAAAGTATTTAGATTTATAGAAGAAAATAACTATAAAATAAATGCGGCACCAATAGAGATATATAAAATAGATATACATGAAACTGGAATTGTAGATGAATTTGTAACTGAAATTCAAGTTCCTATAACTAAATAGCTAAATTTTAATGGATTAGACAATAAATAATATAAAAAAATGTAAATTTACCACTAATTTGCCACCGTATTATAAAATCGGTGGCAAATTATATTTTAAGACCTTCTAAAATATTTACTGTTTCATTTTTCATTTTATGAGTGACATAAGAGTAAGTCTTAATTATATTTTATATTAGTTAAAGTATAAGTATATAGTGCTTAGATTGAAAATTAGTAATAATTATCTTTATATTTATATCCAGTTAAGAATATATAATTTTGATTTTCGACAACATTTATTATTTGTTTACTATATAATTTAATTAGTAATGTATAAAGAGGGGGATATAGGATGAAAATTAAGGAATTATTAAAAATTAATATCAACATTTATCAGACATAAATCTTATTAGATTAATAGTTATGGATGATAAAGTAGTTAACTTAATGTTTTGGAGGGGAATTTATGTTTGAGAAGTTTAAAGTATTAAAAAGTTGGCAAAAGATATTAATTGTTATTATAGGAATTTTATTATTACCATTAACATTATTATTATTTTCTATTTTATTTTTAGTAAAAAGTATAAATAAAAATAGTAATAAATTAGTAAAAACATTAAAAGTTGTTATAAGCTTATTTGTGGTATTTATACTCTTAATGTTCAATTGGGTATGGTGGGGAGCAACGCTCAAAGTAGCAACAGAACCTAATTTGAATGAGCAACAAGTAATAAAAAGAAAAGAAGAAGAACAGGATATAAAAGACAATGAAGTAAAAGAAAAACAAGAATTAAAAGCAAAAGAAGAAAAAGATAAATTAGAGCAACAAAAGAAAAAAGAGTTAGAAGAAAAGAAAAAACAAGAGGATTTAGAGTTAACTCAGAATGAAAAGGAAGAAAAGGAAAAAGCAGAAAAACTTGCTAAAGAAAATGCTGACAAGTCAACAGAAAACGCTCAAGCTCCAAATCCTAAGACTGAAGAATCAAATCCAACCAACCAAAAAACATCTGAAACTGTATATGCAAATGGAGGAAAATCTAAATCAAATAAATATCATTCTTCTCCTACTGCACATAATATGGAAGGTGCAATTTCAATGAGTAGAGAAGAAGCAGAAGCAAATGGATATGTAGCTTGTAAAACATGTTATTAGTAACAAAGAAATAGACTAGTGTTTAGCTAGTCTATTTTTTATATTATATCTCTAAAGATTCTATAAGAGGATTATCACTAAACAACTTTAACAGATTCGTCTTTTTATATCCTTTAGGTAATTTAGTATAGATAATTACTTCTAGCCAATCTCCATCAATGCGTTTAATATTCATATTTATAATTTCAATTTTAGACTGTTTAAATTTTTCTTCAATATATGAGATTGAATCGGTGCTGTTAGAAATTTTAAGAGAAACCTGTTCTGCTGTAGGGAGTTTCATCCATTTCCTATCTCTATGAAGTAGTATTTGAGTGATAACGATAATAATGCTTGAAACAATACCAAGTAAGTATAATCCACAACCAATTGCAAGACCTGTACCTGCTGTCGCCCATATACCAGCAGCTGTAGTAAGTCCGCTTACTGATTGATTTCTGATAAATATTAATCCTGCTCCTAAAAAACCTATTCCACTGACAACCTGTGCTGCAACTCGAGCAGGGTCTAAACCAATACCTGGAGTACCTACTACATCATCAAATCCATATTTGGAAACAATGATTATAAGTGCTGATCCTAGTGCTACTATAAAATGAGTTCGGATTCCAGCTTCTTTTAGCCTATTCTTTCTTTCATATCCAATCAAAGCTCCACATAAACCAGCAATAATGATTCTTGCTATATATTCAAATTGAATAAGTATATGATTATTCATCTATCTAGCACCCCCTTTTATGTAATATTATATATACTATAACACTACATTTTTTATGTGGATATAGTAACATTTGAAAATTATATGATTGTTGCATCTAAATCTAAAATATGAAAAAGTATTTTATGTATATAAAAATGGTATAAGGGATATATAAGATTATATGATTAAAGAGCAAACTTAAATTAATTAAGATTACTCTTTATAATAGTAAATATTTTTATTTACAATAATTAGACAAAAAAATGTCTGTATTTTTTATATCTGCAAAACTATGTTGTAAGGATGCCATAAATACTTGATGTACAGTTTCAGAAGAAATCTCTTTGTCATCCCAAAATAAATTTTTTGTTGTGCAAGCATCGCTTATAAGAGTAATATCGTATCCAAGTTTCTTTGCTGTCCTTACACTTGTATCAATACACATATGACTCATCATTCCACAAATCACTAATTTATCTATGTTTTTTTCTTCAAGACAACTTTGTAAACACGTTTTAAAAAAACTATCTGGTGTATGTTTAATGATAATTTCTTCATTCTCAAGTGGAAAAACAATTTTATTTATCTTTGAACCATAAGTGTCAGGTAGAAAGAATGATGCAGTTGAACTCATTGATATATGCTGTACATGAATAATTGGTAAGTTATTTTTTCTAAAGAGTGTCAGTATTTTTTTAGCATTTTCAGCAGTTTTTTCTGTATTAAATAATTCACATTTCCCATTTTTAAAATAATCATTTTGAATATCAATTAAAATTAAAGCTATAGACATATTTATACCTCCTTATATGTTTTTATTATAATACTGCTAAATGAAATGTAAATTACTTACTTTTTGGTATGTATAGAACTATTTATTATAACAGATTCCTTTATTGTCTAAAAATTCTTGTTGTCCATGTTCAAGCATATATTCTATACCTATTTCTTGCATTATCTCTACGGCTTGTAACATTTTTTTGCCACGATTAGTAAGAAAATATTCAGTATGTAATGGATATCCAGTTGAACTGATTTTATCAACAATACCAAATTCTCGAAGTTCTTTTAACTGTTGGATTAACATTTTTTGACTTATTCCATCTATACTATGCTCTAAGTCAGAGAATGTTTTATTACATTGTCTCAATTTAAATACAATTATAGTCTTCCATTTTCCTTTAATGATATCATGTACAATTTCAAGAGGGCATGTATATTCATCTCTTATTTTTATAATATATCACCTCCATAAAATGATAATAAATTATATCACTGCTTTTATAATAGGACAAATCTATATGAAGTATATATAAAATTTGTGTTTTATTAAGTTCTAAATTTCTTCTAATATAGTTCACACTTAGTACATAAATAGTTAGTAATATATAAGTAAGTAATATATTTGATACAAATTAAATAATTTAAAAATAATTTATGATAATTTAGAGGAGGAAAATATATGAATATATCAAGAAAAGCTATGAGAATAATAGAATTAGCACAAAGGATTGCAACTAAAAGAGGTATCTCAGTAGAGGAAGCTTGGGATGAGGCATTAAAAGAATATAAACAGAAATACCAACATATTGCATAGAAATTTACAAATATAGTTCAATTTTGTAAAGTAGAAAATATCATATAATCACTGATTGATTTTTCTGAAAAAATTATGAATTTACAAATTTAAATTATTTTAAAAAATTTAGAATATTTAGTAGAAGTTAATAACTTTAAATGATACTATAAATTATAAGGTATATCATTATTAACACAAAAGGAGGATGTACACTTGATTGTAAAAATAGATAATACTTTAGAAAAAAAATTCTGGCAATATGTATCACATGAAGAAAGTTTAAACTTATTTATAATTGGATATGTTGAAAACTATGGATTTAGTTCTGATTCTCAAGAAGTGTGGTCTCAGACAAAAGAAGGAAGTATAACTTCTATAATATTAAAAAATAAATCAACATTTATAATCTATAGTTTAGAAAATAATTTTGATGTAGAAGAAATGGAAAGCCATATAAAAGGATTAGATATAGAAAGTATAAGTGGAAAAAAGTGTGTAATAGATAGACTAGTGAGTATATACAAAGATTTTTATGAAAAATTGGATAATAAATTTTGTATATTAAAGAAAATAAAAGAGTTGGATTTTTCTACTATGAATGAATATAGGATAGAAAAGGCATATGAAAAAGACATTGATGAAGTAGGAAAACTTTTAAATGAATCAGGATATAAGGTAAGTCCAAAATACATAGAAGCAAGAAAAGAATACTTAAAAGAAGGTAATGTAAGAGGATATTTCATAAAAGATAATAATATTATGATTAGTACTGTATCAACTGGTATGGAAACTAGTTTTTTGGCAATGATAGTTTCTGTAAGTACAGACAAAGAGCATAGAAAAAAAGGGCTTGCTAGTTATATGGTGTACAATTTAAGTAAAGAACTATTGTCAGAAGGGAAAATACCATGTCTTTTTTATAATAATGAAATAGCAGGAAAAATATATCATAGTATAGGATATGAAGAGACAAATGAATGGACAATACTTTTTAAATAATTCTAAAAACACAAAACTCCATCAAGAATTAAAGTATTTATAAATAGATTTATTTTTACTATAATTCATGAGGGAGTTTTATTTTAATTAAAATGTTATTTTTTACTGCTTAAATAGTCAAGCGTTTTAAGCTTGTAACCTTCTTTTTCCCAATGTGTAAGTACTTCATCCAATATCTCAGTATTAGTTGAAGAATTTGGATGTAATAGAACTATTGCACCAGGATGTGTTCTAGAGTAAATTTTGTTTTTAGCAAACTCATGAGTAGGTTGTTTCTTTTCATACCAATCTACATAAGCAAAACTCCAAAATATAGATTTATAACCCAAGTCTTGTGTGTATTTTAGAGATTGTTCACTAAATTTACCCATTGGTGGTCTAAAATATTTAGGCATTTCTTTTCCAGTAACATCTTTATATGCTTTTTCTACACTTACAATTTCTTCTTTGAATTTTTCAAAATCTGTAATTCCAGCCATTGATGGATGACTTTTTGAATGATTACAAACCAAATGACCTTCTTTTTCCATACGTTTTATTAAATCTGGATTACTTTTTATATAACTTTCAACTACGAAAAACTGTGCCTTTGCATTGTGTTTTTTTAGTGTATCTAGTAACTTTGGAGTGTTCCCACTTTCATATCCAGCATCGAATGATAAGTATATAACTTTTTCATTAGGGTTTCCTACATAATATGAGTCATATTTCTTAAAAAAATTGGCTTCTTTTATAGGGGAGGGTTGTTTACCATCCTCTCTAGGGTTAAAATACCAATCGTATTCATGTGTATCAAGTGTTGGACTAGAAATTTGAGTTTTTGTTTTATCTAGTGATTTAAAGTTCATACTAGCAATTCCAAAAAGTATTAGAGCAAATGCCCCTATCATAATGTATTTTTTTAGGCTATCTTTTTTCACAATGTCACCTCTTATTTAAAATTTCAAGTAAATCTTTCTTACAATATAGTTTGAATATTTATAGTTAAAAATATTCATATATACAAATAATAAATTAAAGAAGTTTTTTTTAAGATATATAAAATAATATTAATTATCTTAAACAAAATACATATAAATGATAAAATATAAGGAGCAATTATTGTGTAGAAGTTAAATTGGATTAACTTGAAGGGATATAAAAATGGATAATATAATAAGTATATTGAATGATGTTGTTTTTTTAGATATAGAAATTAGTGGAATAGACTATTTAAATTCAGAAATTTTAGAAGTTGGAGCTGTTAAAATTGAAGATTGGGAAGCTGAGACATATCAATCGTTAATAAAAAATAAAGCTGAAGTGCCTATAGAAGTATTCTCTCTATGTGATAATCTTAAGAAAATTGATTTAGAAGACGCTTTTAATCTAGAAATGGTAGAAGAGGAGTTAAGAAATTTTGTAGGAGATAGTCTGATTATATGTCATGATTTAAGTTTTAAAAGAAAGTTTTTTGAGTACTATATGCCAAAGCTAAAAAATAAATTGATTGATTCAATTGAGTTAGCAGTTATTTTAGAGCCATATCATAAGGATTATAGTTTGGGGTATTTAAAAAGTATTTTAACTAGCGATAAATCTGAGACCAAGAATAGAGCTTTATCAGATGCTATTGATACTATAAATATTGTAAATTCTCTTTTAATAAGATTTAATAATCATGAGAAAGCTAGTCTAGAGCCATTAAGTTTTAAAATAAATTCCTATCTAAATAAGTTTAATCTTGGAAAATGGGAATGGAGTAAATTCTTAGAAGAAGCAAACTATGATTTATTTCATGATGTAAGTATTATAAAAGAACATGAAGAGTTTAATCCAAAAGGAGAAAATGTAAAGGAAAAAGAAACTTTAAAAATTTTACGTGAGCAAGAAAAGAAATATGAAGAATTATTAAAATATAAGCATATCTGGGAAAGTAAAGAAGGATTTACATATGAATATAGACCAGGTCAGTATGAGCTTACTAAGGCAATACGAGAATTGTTTAGAAATAATGAAGATGACAAAAAAATTGCGTGCATAGAGGCACCAACAGGGATAGGAAAAAGTGTTGGATACTTATTGCCAGCTATATTAGAAGCCAGAATTAATAAAAAAAGATTACTAATTTCTACCGATACAAAAGAATTGCAGATACAATTGATAAATAAAGATATTCCAAATGTGTTAAATTCTTTAGGGTTAAATGGTAAAGTAAGTTATGGATATATAAAGGGAAAAAACAACTATATATGTATAGACAGATTAGAAGCATATATAGTAGATTATGAGTCTCAAGAACCTACTAAAGAAGAAATCTTATCTTTAATATTTTTAGAAAGATTAGTTGAAGGTGGCAAATATGGAGATATAGAAGAAATAAACTATTGGGTGTTGGATAACTTCAAGGAAATAAATACTCACTTAAGAAATATAAGTTGTGACCCAAACATGTGTAAACCTAAAAAATGTAAAAAAGATTGTCTATATAAAAATAGGATAGAAGAGTTAAAAGATGAACATATAACAGTAATAAACCACTCTTTACTGGCTAAATGGCCATATAAAGATGAAAAGCCTTTAGAAAACATAATAGTAGATGAGGCTCACAATTTAACTGAAAAAGGATATGATTTTTTTTCAAGTATCATAAATTCAAAGTCTTTAAGATACTTATTGCAAGAAATTTATCCTTATGAATTTATACAAGAGAGTAGTTTTATGTATAAAAAAACTAATAGAAACATGAAGAAAATAAAGGCTTTTGATAAATTCTATCATATATTAAAAATTGAAAGAAAAGATAAACAAAAGATTGCTAGGAGTATAAATCTTATTATTGAAGAAATAGATTCAATATTATCATTTGGTAACTGTAGCGAATATAATAATGTAAGCAATTATAACTTAAGATGGGAATTAAATTTACAAATAGATGAAGTAGCAGGAAAAATAAAAAAAGATGATATAGATGCTGAAGTTAGCTATAGATTATATAGTGAAAAGATAAAACTAAGTTGTGAAAAAATAATAAAAAATTTAGTTTCAATAATAATTGTAATTTATAGGAATATTGATGATGATAGTATAGATAAAGAAGCAGATATATATAAGTTTGGAAAAGCAAAGACAAGAGATTTAGAGGATATAAAAATTGTTTTTGAAATTTTCCTGGAGTATGATGAGAATGACGACTATGCAAGAATAGTTGAAATTGAAAAGAATTATAATGATTTTGAATTTAGAGTAGTTCCATTAAAAATAGCAGATTTGTTTGAAGAAAATATTTTATCGCAGTTAGAGAAAGGAATATTTTTATCAGCAACCTTAAGTTTATCTGAAAACATGTCTTATTTTAAAAATACATTGGGAATAGATAGGGTTAAGAATATAGAAAAAATTATAGAACCAATTTTTGATTATAAGAATATGGTTTCTGTAGTCGCATTTTCTGATATTTGTGAGTATAAAAATACTGAATTTCCAAATGAAATAAGTAAAATTATATCGAATATATCACGCATTACAGAAGGGCATACATTAGCTCTGTTTAATAGTAAAAATAGACAAGAAAAAACTTATGAGATATTAAAAAAATATTTGCATGGTTTAAATTTAGAAATTTATGCTAATAAAAAAGGTGTTAGACATCTTAATGATTTAAATAGAAAGTGTGTAGTACTTGGTTCAAAAGGCTGTTTTGAAGGAGTTGATATTCCAGGCGATGGTTTGGTATGTGTAACTTTGGACAAACTTCCTAATTTAAACCCTAAAGACCCTTTGTATTATACTATAATGAAGAAGTATAATGTAGATTATTATAGTATAAATTATCCGCAGATGACTATAAAAGTAAAGCAAGCTATGGGAAGACTTTTAAGAAGTAAATATGATTATGGATGTTTTGTGATTTTTGATGTTGGCACTAATATAAGCACATTAAAAAGGCTAGAGCAAGATTTGCATGGTTGTAAAATTTTAAAGATGAATAGTAATGACTTCTATACTTATGCAAAACAACACTTAAATAAATCTAGAAGCCTAATACTAAAATCTGTTATATTTGATACTATAAAAGCATTACAGGTCAATACTAAAATAGATAATGATGACGTTGATAAAAATACTATAAAAAAAGATATCAATGAAAATATAAGGCAAAGAGCTGTAAAAGGAGAGGTATATCATATAGATATTGAAAATAAAGATATGAAAGTAAAATATTTCGATAAAAATTATTTGATAAATCTAGATGTATTTATGAGAGAAAAACATAAAAACTAATGGTGGGAGTGATATATTTGGCAAAACAAAAGTTTTATGCTGTGAAAAAGGGCAAAAAAATTGGAATATATGATACATGGGATGAGTGTAAAAAACAAGTAAATGGATTTTCAGGAGCTGAATACAAGAGTTTTGCTACATTACAGGAAGCAAAAGAATATGTTTATGGAGCAACAAAAACAATATTTAAAGAAGATGAAGAATTTATAGAGGCATATGTTGATGGTAGTTATGAGCATTCAATAAAGATGTATGGTTCAGGTGTTGTAATTCTAAAGAGTAATGAAGTCATAAAAACTTATAGTAAAAAGGGAAATGAGCAAATTCTAGTAGGTATGAGAAATGTGGCTGGTGAGATAGAAGCTTCTAAAATTGCAATGCAGTACTGCATTGATAATAATATTCAAAACCTGATTTTATATTTTGATTATGAAGGTATTGAAAAGTGGTGTACTGGAGTTTGGAAAACAAACAAAGAAGGAACTATAGCATATAAAAACTTTTATGATAGTATCAAAACTAAGTTAAATGTCAAATTTATGAAAGTTAAAGCTCATTCTGGAAATAAATACAATGAAGAAGCTGATAAGCTAGCTAAAAAAGCTATTGGTATATAATTAGAAATTAGCATACCGTTAAAAATTTATTGACTTATAACAAAAAAAGCAGGATTGTATTATAATAAGATAAGTTTCTGATTTCAAAATAATTGATATTATTATCAATTAAGTAAAGCTCATTTAATATAATGCAATCTGCTTTTTTATATGGCAAAATTATAAAATTTTATATTATGTCTAATTAGAATTGGCCATAAAGACCTTCAAGTTCTTCTTTTAACAATTCAGGGTCATTTATACCAATAGACATAGTTCTAGCTAATATATTTGCCTGGTCATAAGTTGATGTCCAAGAGAATACACCACCTAAACAGTTTCTAAGCACATATTGAGTTTTTAGGAATATGGATAATGAATCATCATATGACATTGCAAATTCTCCATCTTTAACTAAATATGGAACCTGAGCAACTCTATCAAATCTATATTCATATCCATTTTTATTTATATAATCTTTTCTAAGTTCATCGTAAGTTCTTGTTATAGTAGCACCTAATCTTCCATAAAATGGTAGACCAAGAAGGATTTTTTCAGAAGGCATTCCAGCATTTTCAAGGTTTCTGACCATTGCATCAACACTATATCCTGGTAAGGATAAGTCTGAATCAAAAAGGTTTGCTTGATGTTTTCTACCATTTGGTCCTGTTTCACCTGCTGTGAAATCATAACTCATAAGATTAAAATAATCTATTATTGGAGCTATTTTATCTATTTCAGCACTTGAGTTTATATATCCCATATCTCCTGTTCCAGCTACACTAAGCCATTTTTCATCTCCTATAACATCTCTTATAGCTGTTAGTAAAAGTGTGAAATTTTCTCTATCTTGAGGTCTTGATTTTATACCAGCTGCACCACTTCCAGGATATTCCCAGTCTATATCTACTCCATCTAAAGCATATTCATTTATCATTTGATTGACTTGTCTTGCAAAGTTATATCTAGATGTAGGAGTCAAAGCTGCATCAGAGAATCCCTCAGCTCCCCAACCGCCAATGGCTACAATTACTTTTAAGCTAGGTTTTTCAGCTTTAAGCGCAAGTAATTGGTTTAAGAATCTAGGATAAGGAATAAATAAATTACCATATTGGTCTATTTCAGCAAATGCGAAAATAACTGCATCTAATAGCTGTGCATCTACATTAGTTGGATTACCAAGAACATATTCCATTACAATCGGATTTATATCTGGACAATTTATATTTTCAACTATTGGATTATATGGGTCATTTATTTGTGGTCTAACTAACTTTTTTGAGTCTTTTAATGTTTTCATAGCTATTTTTTTAGAATTTTTTTCACTTGTATAATCATAATTTTTGTAATTTTGTTTATAGAAATCCTCATAGCTACTATCTTCTTTATCGCATTTATCATAGCTATTATCCTCTTTACTACATTTATCATATTTGTATTTTATTTCATCGCAGGATTTATCTTTAAGTTTATTCTGTTTGGAGTTATGAATTTTGTTAGTATTTTTAGTATGTTTTTGTTCGCAATCACAACTATCTTTAACATCCTTATTGTATTCTTGTTTGTGGTCATGAGATTTGTTTATACACTTAACATTTTCTTGTTCGTAATCATTTTCAATATTTTTAGTATGTTCTTTTTTACAATTGTAAGTATCATCAATATTTTTAGTATATTCTTCATCTGTGTAATTATCTGGCACAAAGCATAGATACCAATCCATACATGAATACTTTTTATTACAACTATTTACTCTATTTTTTAACTCTTTATAGTTTTTAGGATATGGCAAAATAACAGGCATTCCAGGGAACCAGTTTGCAGGAGTAACTACATTATCTCTATCACTAGTTTGAAGAGCATCTACTATTCTAAGTATTTCTGGTATATTTCTGCCTGTAGTCAATGGATAATAAAGAATAGTTCTTAATATTTGATTATTATCTATAATAAAGACAGAACGGATGGTAGATGTATCACTCATTGGTTTTGATATCATGCCATATAATTTGGCAATTCTCATATCTCTATCTTCTATGATAGGGAATGGGATTTCTACACCTGTAAGTAAAAACATATTGTACATCCAAGCTAAATGAGAGCTATTGCTATCAACACTTAGGCCGATTAATTCTGTATTTCTTTTCTTAAATTCATCATAATATTTAGCAAAGCATAAAAATTCAGTAGTACAAACTGGTGTAAAATCACCAGGATGTGAAAATAAAACAACCCAATTACCTTTGTAATCAGATAGTCTAATAGGGCCATCTGTTGTATTGGCTTTAAAATCAGGCGCCTTGGATCCTAAACTTGGCAAATTTGGCATGTAAATCACCCCTCAATAAATTATCATTTATTTCATTCTATTAATTAGCACAGATTAGTGTTACTATTTTATTAAAATGAAGGAATACTAATGTCAAAAAAAGATATTTATTAAAAATATTTAATATTTTCGTAATATAAATGACAATAATAATTGCTATTTTTTTACTAATTTGGTATAGTAATGGATAAGGGGTAGTGTCAATATTAGTGATTATACGAGGTGATTGAATTGAAAAAAATTCTAAGAATTTTAGTTATCTCCATGATGATATGTTTTGCAATGACTTTTGCATTAGTATTAATAAATTCAGTTATGGGAGTACATGTAGGATTGGATTATTACTTTTTAATGGCGAGTGTGCTTACAGTATGCTTGACTACAGGAGTTGTTTTATGCAATGCTAGAAAAATATTTGCTAACAAAACTATACATACAACAAGAATGAAAAATGTCAGTGCTAATAAAAAACAAAAAAGTCATTCTAGGGATATAAAAAGAAAGATATCATAATTTATGTAAAGGAAATATTTATGTATAAAATAATGATTGGTAGGTAAAATAAAAACACGATTTAACTTGTGTTTTTATTTTTTTTCAGGAATTATGATATAATAACCAATAAGAAATTTAGTTTATCATAAATATAAATATTGCTAAATAGAGAGGGAACTATAATGAATTTTAGAGATTTATTTGAAAAAACTGTAGATTTTATTGATGAAAAAAGAAAATCTATAGTAGCAGTTTCATTATCAGCATTAGGCATACTTGTTTTAATCATAGTATTTTTCTTAAGTAGTAATGAATTTAGTGTAGGAAATGAAGCAAATGAGCTGTTAAAAATTGTAGAGAAAAGACAATACTCTATTGCTGTGGATTACTATGCAAGTGTAGATAAAAAGTTTTCTGATTCAAAAATGGAAAGATTTAATAAATCCGTTTCTAAAAAAATAAATAAATTATTATTAAATAGTGGTGACAAATATTTAGATGGAGATATAAGTCAAGAAAGTTTTATTGGACTAATAAATACAGTAAAATCATTAGATAAAATAAATATAAATGTAGATGATTTAATAACTCAAGCTGATAGAGTTGGAGAAATGTATAAAGAAGAAAATATTACTTACAATGTGGCAATTGCTTACATAAATACTATTTCAATTTTAAATGGTATAGGTGGTAACCTAGATGTATACAAGCAAAATGTAGAAACAATTAAAGAATCTAGAGATGTTTATGACTCTGCAATAAAAGACCAAAAAGTATATAAGTATTATGATGCTATTGAAAAATATAATAAAGTATTAAAAGAAGACGAAAAATATTACAATCTAGCTCAAAACGCTAAAAAACAATGTGTTGAAGAAATGTATGATTACTATATAAGTAAAGCAGAAGAAGCAAACACTTCTGGTGATTATGAGAAGGCATTACAGTATATAGACTATCTAAAAGAAGACTATTCAGACGATGAAAAGGTACAAAGTTTAGAGAAGAAGTATAAAAAGAATTTATCATTGTATACTTTAACATCTGATGACATTATAAATATAATCTCTAAAAAAAGTGGGAAAGAAAAGGCAAATCTATCTATAAACTCACTTCCACAAATGGTAAAAAACGATAAATACTATTATGCTGAGGTATATGAGTACGATAAATTAATAAATGAAGTTTTAATAAGTGCAAAAACTAAAGATTTATATTCATATAAAGATGGTAAAAAAGATTATAAGGTAGATTATGGAGAAGGATATTTTAGAATATTAGAAGATGGAAGTTATCAATTTGGTATTACTAAAGATAAAGCTAAATTTGTGTTGACTAATACCCTTGATGAGAAAGAAAATAAATATAAAAAGGTTGATATATTGGATATAGAAAAAGCTGATAAATATGTGAAAAGTAAAAAAAGTTTAGAAGAATTATTTGGAAAACAAAAAAATATTTATTATTATGCTGTAGTAAACAAAGGATTATTTAGAGGAAAAGAAGTTTATGCTATCAACATATACAATGAAAAAATATATTCCATATCAGAAAAAGGATTAAGTGAATATTAGTTATTTATATCAATAATGTTAAATTATTATATAATTAAAAAGTTTTTGGTTTTTTAAGGCATATTATGTAGTAATATAATAGTAGGTGTATATAAATAATTTTATTGTAAGGAGAAGTAAGGGATGATTAATGTGAACAAAAAGCTAGTTATAGCTATTGGAGCTGTAGCATTATTATTAGTAATATTTGTAGGTATAATGTGCATGCAGTTCAAAGGGGAGAAAATAGCAAAAAACACATATGTTAATGGCATAAGTGTTGGAGGATTAACTAAATCGCAGGCTAAGCAGGAGTTAGCTAAAAAATACAATTTAGATAATGTTGAATTTAACTACAACAATAGAAATTGGAAAGTTAAAAGTCAAGACTTAAATTTATCTGCTGATTTGGATAAAACTGTAGAAAATGCATATAATCTAAATAGAAAGAATGGTTTCTTTAGCAACTTATCAAAAACTATTTCAGCAAATTTTGGTAAAAAGAGTGATTTAGTAGTAGTAACAAATTATGATAAAAATAAATTAAAAGCAGAAATGGAAAAGATAGCTAAAGAAATAGATGTAGAGGTAAAAGATGCAACGATTGATATAAGTAGTGAAAAGGTAAAGGTTGTACCAGATTCTGATGGACTTAAAATGGATATTTCTAAGAGTATGAATAGTTTTGATAGTCAGGTTAAAAAAGGAAAGTATACAAATAAGTTAGTAGTAAAAGCTACTTCAGCAAAAATAAAAAAAGAGCAACTTGCTAATATAGACACAAATTTAGGTAAATATGCAACAACATTTAAAACTTCTCAAGTAAATAGAAGTATAAATATAAAATTAGCAACAGATAGTATAAGTAACATTTTACTTATGCCAGGAGAAACTTTTTCGTTTAATGAACATACAGGAAAAAGAAGCAAAGCAAATGGATATAAAAGTGCTCCTGTTATAGTAGAGGGAGAAATGGAAGATGATTATGGTGGAGGAGTTTGCCAAGTTTCATCGACACTATATAATTCTGTTTTATATGCAGGCTTAGAAATTACTAATGTAAAAAATCATACGATACCATCAAGTTATGTTCCAAAAGGAAGAGATGCTACTGTTGCAGACAGTGGAATAGATTTCCTATTTAAAAACAATCTTAAGCATCCAATTTACATAAAAAATTACGTTTCAGGAAATCAACTTGTTTGCAATATATATGGAAGTGCAGAAGATAAACAGAATATAACAATATCAACAAAATTAGATGGTGTCTCACAAACTACAATGAAGAGGGTCAATGATTCTTCAATGCCTAAAGGAAAAGAAAAAGTAGATAAGAGTGGAAGAAATGCATACTCTGTATCAACATATAGAACATTTAATGATGCAAATGGCAAGAAAATTAAAACTGAAAAAATAGCTAATTCATATTATCCTAAGAAGGAAGGTATTATATTAGTTGGAACTATGGAACCAAAACCA
The DNA here is from genome assembly GCF_020658095.1 of Clostridioides sp. ZZV14-6009. Classification (NCBI taxonomy): domain Bacteria; kingdom Bacillati; phylum Bacillota; class Clostridia; order Peptostreptococcales; family Peptostreptococcaceae; genus Clostridioides; species Clostridioides sp. ZZV14-6009. The sequence goes on along the minus strand of NZ_JAGWDG010000002.1, from coordinate 203,944 downwards.
GAAGAAAAGCCAAAGACAGATGAAAATAAAGATAATCAAAATACAAATAACCAAAATACAGATAATAAACCAAAACCAGAAACACCACCAACTGATAATAAACCTAGTGAGACACAACCACAACCACAAGCTTAAAGTTCTCAAGAATAGGATTTATGTAGAGTATTAAAAAATATAAATCTAAATAGGAGGGATTACTTTGAATTTAAATAATATAACTAATTACGTTCAAAGTATTTGCGAGAATATTTCTAATGTGTTAGATGTAGATGTTACTTTAGTTACAAAAGATTTAACTAGGATAGCAGGAACAGGAATATTCAGAGGTAAAATAGGAGAAACAATATCAGAGAAATCTGTGTATTCTCTTGTTTTAAAAGATGGAAAATCCTATGTTATAAATAAGGAAATAGAAGAGAACTGCAATAAATGTGCAAATAGAGAAAACTGTAAAGAGTTAGCGGATATATGTACTCCTGTTAAAATGGGAGAACATATACTTGGAATCTTGGGTATAGCTGCATTCAATGAAGAGCAAAAAGAAAAGATACTTTCAAAAGATAAGGAGTTAACTGCTTTTGTAAGGAGTATGTCTGATTTAATATCTTTTAAATTGGATGAACTATACAAACAAGAGGTTAAGACTATGGATGACCTTGAAAGAGAAGCTATAGAAAATGCTATCAAAAAATATGGAAGTAATACAGAAGGAATGAAAAAAGTAGCAGAAGCATTGAATATAGGCATAGCTACACTTTATAGGAAAGTAAAAAAGTTCAACATTAAAAGTTAGTAATATTGTAAAAAAGGTAACCTTTTCATAAAAAGAATGGGGTTACCTTTTTTATTATGAGAATAATGGTAAAAAATGTATAGTTTTGACTTGACATATTAAATATGTTATCTTAAATATATATTTTGAAGTGGAGGTGAGTATTATTTTAGTGAAAGATATAAAACAAGATATAGAAAACATGCCTAGAAAAATTTTAGATATATCTTTGATAGAAGAAAATAAAAGCGATTTGACTTTTTTTAACATAGAAGAAGAAGATGGTGATGAGACACTAAAAGCATTAAAGCAAAGTTATGTGACTACCAATTATAAAGAAGAGACTCTTTTAAATTTACAAGGAGCTTTGAAGTCAAAGTCAGACACAACATCAAAGGAGTTAAAATTAGAATCATATAAGAGATACAATAATGCATTGGATTTAGCATATAAAGACTATATAACTAGTGCTATTAATATGGTAAATAAAGCTTTAGAAATAAATCCTAAAGATATTGATATATTAAATCTTAGAGGGCTTCTAAAGTTATTAAAATGTGACTTTGCTAAAGCATTTGAGAGTTTTTATACTGCTCTATGTTATGAAAATAATCATATATCAAGAAAATATGTTAATTTAATTTCATCTGAAGATTTCAAAACATTTTTAGGCAGATACAATCATTCTATAAGGTTTATAAATGAAGAAATGAATTATGAGTCAATACATATTTTGGAGAATATAGTAGAGGAAGAACCACAACTAATAGAACCATATGTAATCTTATCTTTATTGTATGATAAACTAGGTAATGTAAAAAAGAGAGAAGGATATTTGGACAGACTCAAAGAGATAGATAAAGATAATCCAGTATTTGAAAAAGAAGAAGAAAAACAAGAAGATACAAGTAAAAAAGAAGAAGAAAAACGAGTTAAAAAGAAGAAAAATAGCTTACCATATATTGTACTTGCTTGTATTGTAATTGCAATGGGTGTATATTTTATTCAAAGTAAAAAGAGAATAGAAACCTTGAATAATCAAATAAGTAAGAAAGATGAGAAGTTAACTGAAACTGATAAAAAACTGGGTGAAACAAATAAAGAATTAGAAAAAACAAATAAAGAGTTAGATGAAGCTAAAAATAAAGAACCAGAAAAAGAAATAACTGTAGCTAATGAGGAAGATTTATACTATGAGGCTTTGGATTTAAAGAAAAATAAAGAATATGAAAAAGCGATAGATAGTTTCAAAAGTATAGTTTCCTCAGGGAAAACTAAAAAATATATTTCTGAATCAATATATCAATTAGCAATAACAAATAAAGCATTGGGAAATAAGGATGAAGCCATAAAGTATTATAAGAAGTATATAAATACTTATACTAAAAATGACCAATACTATGATGATTCATACTATGAGTTAGGCATGCTTTATTATGATAATGGAGATTTAGAAAATGCAAAAAAAACTTTTTATAGTTTAAGAAGTGAAGTTCCAGATAGTATGTATAACAATTCAAAAATAAAAGAAATTTTAAGCAAAAAATAGATTTATATAATTAAGTTTTTTGAAACAACCAAGTATGTATTTTATTAAATTAAAATAAAAATAAATTTAAAGAGAGATTGTATTAAATCATAACTTTCTGTTTGAAGAAAGATATTTGCTTGTTGATAAAACTACAAATATATGGTTTGAAACAATCTCTTTAGTTTTTGGAGGTGGAAAATGAAAGTTTTCAATCAATTAGTAATAATTTTATGTATATGGGTAATAGGAGAGTATATAAGCTCATTTATACAAGGTGTTATACTTATTCCTGGGAGTATAGTTGGCATGCTATTATTATTCCTATTGCTACAATTTAAAGTGTTGGATTTAAGTAGTATAGAAAATATAAGTGGATTTTTCCTTGATAATATGGCTGTATTTTTTATACCAGCAGGAGTATCACTTATAAAATCATTAGACCTAATAAAAGAAAATGTATTAGTACTTTTGCTAGTTATATGTCTAAGTACACTAGTGGTAATGTATACCACTGGAATTATAGTGGAAAAAATGATAAAAAAGAAGGAAGAAGGGCAAAAGAATGTATAATGTATTACAAACGCCAGTATTTGGCATAATAGTAACAATCGTGTTTTTTAATTTAGGGAGATACATTCAGAGAAAAACAAATAATCCTATATGCAATCCTATGTTAATTGCTATTGTAGGAATCATATTATTTCTAAGCATAACAAAAATTCCTTATGAAAACTACAAGATAGGAGCAGATAGCATAAATTTCTTTTTAGGACCTGTTACAGTAGTGCTTGCAGTTCCACTTTATAAACAGTTTGAATTATTTAAAAAGCATATGCTTGAGATTGTTATAGGAATAGGTTGTGGTATAATAATTTCCTTTGTATCTGTATTAATAATTGGTAAAATAGCTAATTCAGATGTAAGTATAATAAATTCACTTATTCCAAAATCTATAACAACACCAATGGGAATATCTTTAGCAAATTCTTTAAATGGTGTAGAGTCAATAACAGTAGTAGCTATAATTTTTACAGGTATTTTTGGGGGGATGGTTGCTTCTACCGTATTTAAACTTGGAAATATAAATCATCCAATTGCTAAAGGAATTGCACTTGGGACATCGGCACATGCTTTGGGAACAACTAAAGCTTTTGAACTTGGAGAAGTGGAAGGAGCGATGAGTGGAGTTTCTATTGGGGTTTCTGGTACAATTACAGTAATATTAATCCCGATTATAATGAATTTTATATAAAAATATAAAATAACAATAGGTATCTTGAATTCTTAAAACAAAATAAAAATAAAAAAATTTTAAAATAAAAACTAAATTAAAAAAATGCAAATAATGAAATAAAAAAATCATGTGCTGAAATTATAAAAACAAAAATTTCATTTAAAAATTAATTATGAATAAAGCATTATATGGTTAAGTTTACTAAAATACTATAAAAATAAATATTTAAGAAAAAATACTATAAATTTACTATATTGCAAGTTACATAATATATAGTATCATATTGTGCTAGAAGAATTTTAATTTGAAGCATAAATGAGAGAATTTAAGTACTTTGAAATTTTGGAATATAAAAAAATACACTAGACATATATAAAAAAGATACTATAATAGATGATGTAATAGATGACAGTTCAAGAAATTCTATGAAAAAATTTGCTTGAAATATTATCTATTACATCAGTAATAATATATATATAAGTAAGTTTTTAAAATTCTAAGGATTTAGAAGAATTGAAGGGAGAAAGAAATGAGTGAAGTTAAGAATACCCTACAGAAACATCCAGCTTTAAGATATTTAACAATGCTACTGGGGATGTTGATGACATCTATAGGAATAAATGGGTTCTTAAGACCAGCACATCTATTAAGTGGAGGTGCTACAGGTATAGCAACATCTATAAACTATTTGACAAATATCAATGTGGGTCTATTAACATTTTTAATCAATATTCCAATATTTATTTTAGGTTTTATATACCTAGAAAAGGAATTTTGTATTTCAAGTTTATTCAATATGATTGTATTTTCATTATTATTAGGTGCAACTCAGGAAGTAAGTAATATCATACCTATCAATGATATATTACTTCAAAGTGTGTATGGAGGTGTATTATCTGGTTTAGGAGTTGGTATTGTATTTAGAACTAGGTCTTCTCAAGGTGGTACAGACATCATAGCTGCAATACTGAAAATTAAGAAAAATATAGAAATGAAAGATACTGCTTTAGCAATCAATGGTTTAATAGTACTTACAGGAAGTTTTTTATTTGGTTTAGATTTAGCATTATATACTCTCATAGGATTATTTCTAAATGCATATTCAATGAATTTTATTAAAGATGCAATGAATTATCAAAAATCTGTTATGGTAATGTCAACTCAAGTCGATTTAATAGCAGAAGACATAATGAGAAGTTTAGTTAGAGGTGTAACTTTCTTGGATGCAGAGGGTGCATACACTCATCAAAAAAAGAAGATTATATATACAATAGTTTCATCAAATGAGATACCAAAGATAAAGGATATAGCTTTAAAATATGATAAAAAAGCATTTATATCTGTAAATGATGTTACAGAGGTAAAAGGAAGAGGATTTAAAGCAAAAGACTTATAAACTATAAAAATATAAGCTGAGGGTTTGTAATATGTAAATTTATATATTATAGTCCTCAGCTTCATTTATTTTAAAATATAATAAACTATGGCTTATTTACTATTTGTGTATCACTTTCAAAGAGATTATTTTAAAATTAAAATTGAAAAAATTACTCAATGTGTAGAAAACATGACCAATATTAGGATATAATAAATTTAATAGATTTAATAAAATATCTATGAATAACGTTGGAGGAATGGCATTATGAATTTATCTAAAGAATATGTTGATTTGTATGATAATTATTTAAAATATATAAATGAAGTAAACAAAGAGATTAGAAGCATAAAAAATATGAAAAAACGTGTTTTAAAAAAAGGTGATTTTGCATCAGAAAGTGAAGTCTTGGAATTAGAAGGAAAAACAATTCGAGATATAGATGATGTAGACACAAAAAAGCCAAAAAATAAAATATATAAATTTTCTAATGGAGATGTATATGTAGGAAAGTTTTTAGAAGGAAAGATGGAAGGTCAAGGTTCATATACTTTTTTTGTGGATGAAGGAACTGATATGGAGTACATAGGAGAGTTTAAACAAGATAAAAAAAATGGAAAAGGAAATTTTGTATTTTCAAACGGTAATGAGTATATAGGTTATTTTGAGGAAGACATGATGAATGGCATTGGGAATATGCTCTATAACAGTAAAGATGAATATATTGGAACTTGGAAGAATGGCAAAAAAGATGGAAAAGGCATCTATAAATGGAATGATGGATGTATATATGCAGGAGAATTTAAAGGTGGAAAGATGGAGGGATATGGTATTTGTTATAATAGTGAAGGAGAAATACTTTATGAAGGAGAATGGAAAAATAATTTGATTCATGGAAAAGGAACTTACATATGGGCAAAAGGAAAGAAATATGTAGGAGAATTTATGCATGGTAAAAAGCATGGCCAAGGTACTTTTTATCTAAATAATGAATTAGTTTATGAAGGAACTTGGAAATTTGATAAGCCATCTATCTTTGACAGAACTTTAGATGAAATATTTTCATTAAGATTGTAGCTTTATCTATTAATAGGTAAAGCTTTTTTATAATACTTATTAAATAAAAAAAATATAAACAGATGTTAATAGGATTTAATCAGTATATATTATCATTATTAATACATGATAATGTATATATTAGAAATTTTTAGTGAAGTTTTTTAAAGGAGGAATATATTGAAAAAATTAATTGCTTTAGTATTAGTAATACTTATTGTTTTATTTTATAGTCCTGAATTATTGAGAGAAGTAGATGATTTGAAAGAAGAATTTTTTCAAAGCGAAATATGGAGTGAGTTTTTAGATAAAATAAACTTAGGTGATAATTCAAAGAAAAAGGAAGATGAGAAAAATCAAAACTCACAACCAGATGATAATGGAGAGAATAATTTAAACGAGACTAATATAAAAAATTTTGAAAAACTAAATTTAGGAGAAAACTTAACTCAAGTTTTAGCTAATATTGGAAAGCCTGGCAGAATTGATACTAGTGAATATGGATTTGACTGGTATGTATACAACCAATATGGAAAAGATTTTGCAATGGTTGGTATTGAAAGTGATGAGGTAGTTGCACTTTACAGCAACTCTATGGACTCATGTGAAAATCAAGATATAAAAATAAATCAAGATAGACAGACAGTGAGAAACAAGATTACGCCATTAAAATATAAGAAAAAAGGAAATACTAGATATATAATAAATTCAGAAAATCAATATGATATAATAAGTAAGGGAGGTAAATATATTACAATTTTCTATGATATTCATGAAAAAAATAGAGTTTGTTCATATTTAATAATTGATAAAACTACAGAAGATGAGTTCAAAGAATTATATCCAACCGATAAAGAAGAGCTTAAAAAATGTTTTGAATTTGAAATTATAGACCTTGTAAACAGTGTTAGAAATCAAAGAGGATTGAATTCACTAAGATATAGTGAACAAGCTACTTTAAGTTCAAGAAAACACAGTGAAGATATGAGAGATAATAATTTTTTTGACCATATAAACAAAAAAGATGAAACTCCATTTGATAGAATGAAAAGAGAAGGAATAATATATACCTCAGCAGGAGAAAACATAGCAGCAGGACAGATTAATGCAATATATGCACATGAAGCTTGGATGAATTCAGAAGGACATAGAAAAAATATTTTGGGGAATTATAATAATATTGGAGTTGGAGTAATATTTGGAGGAAGTTATAAAACGTATTACACTCAAAATTTTTATAAATAACTAAAATATTTGAAAGGAAGTTTAAAAATGACACCAGGGAAAAAAAAGACAATATTTAAGTGCTTAATAGCAGTAGTCTTGTTTTGTGGAATAATACTAATAGCCAATTTTAGTAAGGTTTCTGCTTTAATGACGGACACAAATGAAAATATTTTAATTAAACATGGTTCAAGGGAAAAGAAACTAATAGCAATTACCTTTGATGATGGACCTCATCCTAAAGAAACTAGTCAAGTCTTAGATGTGTTAAAGAAGTATAACGTAAAGGCTACTTTTTTTATAGCTGGAAAACATGCACAGTGGTATAAAGAACCATTGGTAAGAGCAAGTAAAGAAGGGCATGAAATAGGAAATCATACTTTTAATCATCCTGATATAAGCAATTTAACTTCTAGTCAAATTGAAGAAGAGATTGTTAAGTGTGAAGAAATTTTAAAGAAAGTTACTGGAAAGAAACCTACATTATTTAGACCACCATTTGGGAGTTACAGAGAAAAGGATTTATTAGAAATTGCAAAAAAGCATGATTATAAAGTAGTTTTATGGACAGGAGTAGATGTGAAGGATTGGAAAAATCCTGGAGCTAATAGTATCGCAGATAAAATAATTAATAAAGTACAAAATGGAGATATAATACTTTTACATGACTATGCAACTAATGATACAGTTAAAGCTTTGGACATGTTTATTCCAAAGATGATAGAAAAAGGCTTTAAGTTTGTTACAGTTTCTGAATTAATGAAATAATTTTTTTTGGGGGGGAGATTTATAGTATGATTCTCATGATAGACAATTATGATTCTTTTGTATATAACTTAGTACAATATATAGAAGAATTGGGGGAAACAGTTATAGTAAAAAGAAACAACGAAATAACATTAAGAGGTATTGAAGAACTAAATCCAGAGGTAATTGTGTTATCTCCAGGTCCATGTTCTCCAAAAGAAGCTGGGATTTGTATAGATATTGTTGAATATTTTAAAGGTAAGAAGCCTATACTAGGAATTTGTTTAGGGCACCAAACTATTGGACATGTTTTTGGGGGTAATATAATAAAAGCACAACAGCCTGTTCATGGAAAAGTATATAGTATAAACCATATTAATAAGGGAGTTTTTAGTGGTCTTAAAAATCCTTTAAATGTTACTAGGTATCATTCGCTTATAATTGATTCTGATACAGTTCCAGAAGAACTTGAAGTTACTGCAACAACAAATATAGGTGAAGTAATGGGAATTAGACATAAGAAGTATTTAATAGAAGGAGTACAATTTCATCCAGAAGCTATTTTATCAGAGTATGGTCATGAAATGCTGAAAAACTTTATAAAAGAAGCTAGGGAAAGGATGGATATATAAGATGATAAGAGAAATAAAAACTAAATTAAATTCTTTTGAGATATTTACTATTTTTAGAAATGAAAATGATAGTTTTATATTAGATAGTGCTATGGACAAAGAAAAATTAGGAAGATATTCTTTTATAAGTAGCCAGCCATTTAAAGTATTAAGATATAAAAATACTGATGAAAATCCATTAGAAAATTTGAAAAAAGAATTAGATAAATATAAAGTTATAAATAAAACTAATTTGCCATTTATAGGTGGAGCTGTAGGATATTTGTCTTATGATTTGGGAAATTATATAGAAAAATTACCTAGAACTGCTATAGATGATATTGAGATACCTGATATGTATTTTGGATTTTATAACCATGTTATAGTAATAGACCATTTAAAGGAAAAAACTTACATAGCTACTCCAGATATAGATATAAAAGTAGAAGAAAAAATAATAGCTGATATAGAAGAAAAAATATTAAGAGAAGAGAAAAAAGGAATAGATAGTATATGTTATCAGGAAAAAGATGTAAAACCTATTCAACTTAAATCTAATTTTACAAAGGAAGAATTTAAAAATGCAGTTGAAAATGTTAGAGAGTACATAAAACAAGGTGACATATATCAAGCTAACTTGACACAAAGGTTTAGTGGGGAAACAGAACTGACAAGTTTTGAGTTATATCGAGATTTAAGAAGATTTAGTCCAGCACCATTTGGAGCATTTTTAAATTTTGAAGAAGCACATATCTTATCAAATTCTCCAGAGAGATTTATAAGATGTATTGATAAAAAAATAGAGGCAAGACCAATAAAAGGCACTCGACCAAGAGGTAAAAATAAGGAAGAAGATTTAAAGCTTCAAGAGGAGCTTAAAAATAGTGAAAAAGATAGAGCAGAGCTACTTATGATAGTGGATTTAGAAAGAAATGATATTGGTAGAATATCTAAAACTGGAAGTGTCAAAGTTCCAGAGTTGTTTGTAATTGAACCTTATGCAAATGTAAACCATCTGGTTTCAACAGTTGTAGGGCAACTAAAAGATGATAAGGATGCTACTGATATAATAAAAGCAACTTTTCCAGGTGGTTCTATAACAGGAGCACCTAAAATTAGAGCAATGGAAATTATAGATGAACTGGAACCAACACAGAGAAATGTATATACTGGTTCAATTGGGTATATAGGTTTTAATGGTGATATGGATTTTAATATAGCAATTAGAACTATAATAAAAAAAGATAAAAAAGTATATTTTCAAGTTGGAGGAGGTATGACTTGGGATTCTGACCCAGATGAAGAATACCAAGAAACACTAGATAAAGCAAAATCTATAATGAAAGCCTTGAGGGGATATTATGAAGAATAATTTAAGCTTTAATAGTAGCTTGAGTAAATTTGGAATTGGGTTATTTGAGACTATTAAAGTTAAAGATGGTATAGCTATAGATTTAAATACACATATAGATAGGATGCTTAATTCGATAACATGTTTGGATTTGAATATAAATTATGAAAAGCGATTCCTAATAGATGAAATTGTTAAATACATAGAAAAAGAAAATATTATTAATAAAGCACTTAGGATTACCGTTTTTGATGAAGGTTACAATATATCTATTAGAGAAATTCCATACAATAAAGAAACATATAATAAAGGTTTGAAATTGACTATATCGCCTATAGTCAGGGGTGATAGCCTAATCTATAGACATAAGACTACTAATTATTTTGAAAATATTTATACTAAAGATATTGCAAATAAGAATGGATACAATGATGGGATATTTATAAATTCAGATGGTGTGATTTTAGAGTGTTCTATGAGCAATATATTCTTTATAAGAGGAAGTAAAGTATATACACCAAGTAGTAAATTACCAATTTTAAATGGAACAATAAAAAAAAGGATTATAAAGATTTGTGACGAATTACATATAGAGTTGGTGGAAAATGAAATTAATATATCAGAAATTAGTAGTTTTGATTTTGTTTTTGTCACAAATAGTCTTATGGGAGCAATGAAAGTTACAGAAATTGACAAGACAGAATTTAACAAAGAAAATGTTATTTTTAATAAAATAATAGAGTGTTTGTAATAAATTAAAATATTAACAATTTATTGGAGATAAGAGATGGTAAGTCATACTTATAAAGTATATAGTGAAAATATAAAAAAAATAATAGACAATCCAAACACATTAGCAGTATTTCTAGTGGGTTCTAGTAAAGATGTAGATTTTAGTTTTTATGATTTAGAAATTAATGATATTGATGTATTTGTTTTTGTAAAAGAAGGGGAAAAACAAGAGCGAGTACTGTTTGAACAAAAGGGAATAGAATTTGATATAAATTATTTTTCAAAAGATGGTGTAAAAAAATTATTATCAGATAGAGAGTACTTCTTTGTGAAAGAGATGAAAGATGCTAAGGTTCTCTTTGATATGGAGAATATATCCGATACCATAAAAGATATAAGTAGAGATATTTACTTAAAGGGTCCTAGTAAATTATCTTTAGAAGAAAAGTCTTTTTTGAAACAAGATATTGGAACAAAGATATCAAAGTTGAAAAATAAAGAAAAATTTGATGTTTTTGAATATCATTTTTTGACGAATTTATATTTAAAAGATATAATAATTGGGTACTTTAATATAAATGATAAATGGGTACCAAAAGATAAAAAATTGCTAAAAGTTTTGAAAAAAGAAAATAATGAACTTTTTAACCTAGTATCAAAGGTAAGTGAAAATTATGACTATCAAAAACTTTTAGATGTTTATAATTATATTTTTAAAGAAATTGAGACAAAAAAGATTATAAAATTAATCTTCTAGTCACGAGTCAATGGGGGGAGTTTAAATGAATAAAGTAGATAAAGAAAAAATACAACATGCAGTAAGAGAAATATTAGAAGCAATTGGTGAAGACCCAGATAGAGAAGGTCTAATAGAGACTCCAAATAGAGTTGCTAGAATGTATGAAGAGATATTCTCTGGTCTTAGTGAAGAACCAAGAGACCACTTAAAAGTTCTTTTTGCAGATGAAAAGCATGAAGAATTAGTATTAGTAAAAGATATTCCATTTTATTCATGCTGTGAGCATCATTTAGTTCCTTTTTTTGGAAAGGCACATATCGCTTATTTACCAAAAGGTGGAAGACTTACAGGGCTTTCTAAGCTTGCTAGAGTAATAGATACATTAGCAAAAAGACCTCAACTACAAGAAAGAATTACTAAAAATGCGGCAGACATAATAATGGAAGAGTTGCAGCCATATGGTGTTTTAGTAGTAGTAGAAGCTGAACATATGTGTATGACAATGAGAGGTGTAAAAAAACCTGGTTCAAAAACTGTTACATCAGCGGTTAGAGGTATATTTGAAAAAGATATTGCATCAAGAGCTGAAGCTATGAGTTTAATTACTATGAAGTAGTGAATTATTGTAGATAATAATCGCTTGATAAGATATAAATTTTAATTTAAGGGAGTGTCATTAACTGTGTTTGATTATGGTAAAAGAACTTATATAATGGGTATATTAAATGTAACTCCAGATAGTTTTTCAGATGGAGGAGACTTTAGTAATTTAGACATAGCAATAAAACATGCAAAAGAAATGGTTGAACAAGGTGCTGATATAATTGACTTAGGTGGTGAATCTACACGTCCAGGTCATATCTATGTGGATTCGGAGGAAGAACTAAGAAGAGTAATCCCTGTGATAAAAAAACTTAAAAAAGAATTAGATATACCAATATCAATAGATACTTACAAGGCAGATGTTGCAGAAGAAGCCCTAAAATTAGGTGTCACTATGGTAAATGATGTTTGGGGTCTTAGAAAAGATAAGAATATGGCTTCTGTAGTGGGAAAATATGATGCAGAAGTATGTATAATGCATAATCAAGATGGGACAAACTATGACAAAGATATAATGGAGTCAATAAAAGACTTCTTTAAAGAGAGCATAAAAATGGCAATAGGCTGTGGAGTAAAAAAAGAAAAAATAGTTCTTGATCCAGGGATAGGGTTTGGGAAGACATTTGAGCAAAATATAGAAGTATTAAGAAGATTAAAAGAATTAAAAGAATTAGACTATCCTATTTTACTTGGTACATCTCGAAAATCAGTAATAGGAAAAGTACTTCCAGTTGAACCTAAAAAGAGATTGGAAGGCACAATAGCTACTACTGTACTTGGAATAAGAGATGGTGTAGATATAGTTAGAGTGCATGATGTTTATGAAAATTTAATGGCAGCTAAAATGACTGATGCAATATATAGAAAGTAGGTGTAGTATGATGGATAAAATATTACTTAGTAATCTAGGATTCTATGGATATCATGGTGTGCTTAAAGAAGAAAATTTTCTAGGTCAGAAATTTTTTGTCGACATGGAACTTTATGTTGATTCAAGAGAAGCAGGACTTAGTGATGATATAAATAAATCTGTAAACTATGCTGAAGTTTATAGTGTTGTTAAGGATATTACAGAAAATAAACAATTTAATCTTTTGGAGGCTTTGGCAGAGAATATTGCTGAAGAAGTCCTAAATAAATTTAACCTTGTAAATGGAGTTATGGTTAGAGTTAGAAAGCCAGAAGCTCCTGTAAATGGAATTTATGACTACTTTGGTGTTGAGATAAGGAGAACAAGAGATGAATAAGGCTTATTTGGGAATAGGGACTAATATGGGCAATAGATTTGATAATTTATCAAAAGCATGTGAACTTTTGAGAGATAGTGATTCTATATATGAAGTAAAAGAATCAAAATTATATGAAACAAAGCCATGGGGATATACAGAACAAGCAGATTTTCTTAATATGTGTGTAGAGATAGAAACAGAGTTTGAACCTTATGAGTTGTTAGAATATTGTCAAAAAATAGAGGAAGAATTGCATAGAGAGAGAATAGTACATTGGGGTCCAAGAACTATCGATGTAGATATACTATTTTTTAATGATGTAGTTTTAACTGATGAAAGATTACTAATACCACATCCAAGGATTCAAGATAGAGCTTTTGTTTTGATACCACTTATGGATTTGAATGAGGAACTTTTAATAAATAAAAAATCAATAAAAGAATATTTAAACCTCCTATCTGCTAAAGAAATAGAAGAAGTAAAGGAGCTTGTAGGTTATGAGAAAAAACCTATTTAATGATAATTCAAAGATAGTGATAAATACAAATAATAAAAAAATAACTGTAAAAGAAGATAAACTTGTAATAGCTGGACCATGTGCAATAGAAAGTTATGAGCAACTTTTAAAGACTGCTAAATTTGTAAAAAGTCATGGTGCAAATATTTTAAGAGGAGGAGCATATAAGCCAAGAACATCACCAAACTCATTTCAAGGATTAAAAAAAGAAGGTCTTGAAATATTAAAAGCAGTTAAAGAAGAGGTTGGTATAGCTGTTATTACAGAACTTATGGACATAAGAGATATGGATGAATTATATAGTGTCAGTGATATAATTCAAATTGGCTCAAGAAATATGCAAAACTTTACTCTTTTAAGTGAAGTCGGAAAACAGAATAAGCCTGTTATGTTAAAAAGAGGAATCGCATCAACAATTACTGAATGGATAGGTGCAGCAGAATATATAGCAATAGAAGGAAATAGTAATATTATAATGTGTGAGAGAGGTATAAGAACATACAATGATTATACTAGAAATACATTAGACCTAGCTGCTGTACCGATTATTCAAAAAGAAACGGGACTTCCTGTTGTAGTAGACCCAAGTCATGCTACTGGAGTTAGATATTTAGTAAAACCTATGTCAATGGCATCACTTGCATGTGGAGCAGATGGAATAATGATAGAAGTTCATCCAGACCCAGAAAATGCTCTATCAGATGGGATTCAATCTCTCTGCTTTGATGAATTTGAAGATTTGATGAAATCAATTAGTGTTTATTAAAAAGAGGCAAGAGCCTCTTTTTTATTCGTGATAGTTTTTGATGTGAATTTATAAGATAATAGATATATAATTTAATAGTTAGAATATTTGATATAAATAAAAATTTAATATTGATGGAATTAACATAAAAAATAAAAATTTTTTGATTAATAAGAAGGATATCAATAAAAAAAGTCGAATTCTGTATATTGAGTGATTGACAAATTTAGAATATAGTGTAGAATAGAAATGTTAACACAAAAAATTACACCAGAAGGTGATAATATGAATGATATAAAAGACATTATTGAAGAAATAAAAGCTAGATGTGATATAGCAAGTATAATATCTGAATATATGAGTATAAAACAATCTGGAGCTAATTATAAAGGATTATGTCCATTTCATGGGGAAAAAACTCCATCTTTTTATATAAATACGTCAAAACAAATTTATAAGTGTTTTGGTTGTGGTGAAGGTGGAGATGTGATAAATTTTGTCATGAAAATGGAAAATTTAGATTTTATGGATGCTGTAAAAATTTTAGCAAATAAATGCGGTATAGAAATTAATACCAACATGAATGAAGAAACTAGAATGAAAATAGAGAAATCTAAAAAGTTTCAAGATATTCATACAGAAGCTGCTAGATTTTATCTTTCAAACTTATTAGGAAGTAAAAATCTTGGGTATGAATATTTAAGGATTAGAGGGCTAGATGATAAAATAATTAAAAAGTTTGGTCTAGGATTTTCTTTGGATTCATGGAATTCTCTTATGAATACTCTTATTAATAAAGGGTATACAAAACAAGATTTACTGGAGTGCGGTCTAATTGCAAGAAATAGAGATGGAACTAATTGCTATGATAAATTTAGAAATAGAGTTATGTTTCCTATATTTGATTATAGAGGAAACATAATTGGATTTGGAGGAAGAGTACTAGATGATTCTTTACCAAAATACTTAAATTCTCCAGACACATTAATTTTCAATAAAAAACAAAATTTATATGGATTAAATTTTGCTAGAAAAAATTTAGATAATAAAACTATAGTCTTAGTTGAAGGATATATGGATTTAATTTCACTTTATCAGTATGGTATAAGAAATGTAGTAGCAACCCTTGGAACAGCCTTGACTGAACAACAAGGTATTTTAATAAAAAGATATGCGGATACTGCTATTATATCTTATGACTCTGATGAAGCTGGAATAAAAGCGACTTTAAGAGCTATAGATATACTTATTAAATTAGGTATTACTGTAAAAGTTTTGGATTTGAAAGATTCTAAAGACCCAGATGAATTTGTAAGAAAATACGGACTTAGTGATTATAAAAAGGCAATGGATGTTTCTACTCACTACATAAAATATAAAATAGATCATCTTAAAAAAGAATTCAATATTCAAAAAGATGAAGAACGAGTGAAGTTTGCAAAAGAAGCTTCTAAGATTATAAAACAATTGACAAGTCCTGTAGAAATTGATTTTTATACAAAATATTTAAGCAATAAAATAGATATTAATGTCGAGTCTATAAAAAGGGAAGTATATGGTAAAAACTACAATAAACCATATAATAACAAAAACCAGAAAAAGATAGAAGAAAAAGTAATTGAAAAAGTCGAAGTTAGACAAGATGGAAAACAATTAGTTGAAGAAACTCTAATAAAAATAATGTTAGAAGACAAAAAAATTAGAGAAATAGCGTTACTTAAGGTAGAAGAAAGTGATTTTTTATTGGATGAAAGTAAAGAAATTTTAAATTACATGATTAAAAATCAAGAATTGGACAAAATAACTATTGACAAATTGAAAAGTTTAAACATATCCGAAGAATACTTAAAAGAATTAAATTCAATTTCTTTGAATAGTATAAACTTAGAGAGCACAAAAGAAATAGAAGGAATAATAACAAATATCAGAAAGAACTCATTAGAAGAACAAATTAATAACTTGTTGAAAGAACAACAAGAATTAGAAAATAATAATGATATGAAAGAGGTAGATGGTAAAGTTATGGAAATTGCTTTAAAAATAGTTGAGATAAATAAAATTTTAAAAAGCTTGTAGAGAAAGGAGGTTTGAGTGTGGAAAATAAGTCGAATAAAAAAGAGTTAAAAAAAGTTACCGCTAAGACATTAATAGAAAAAGGAAAAAAGCAAGGTTCATTGACGCTTGCAGAAATAATGGAAGCTTTTTCTGAAACTGAACTTGATAAGGATCAGGTAGAAAATCTTTATGAAACTTTAGGTAATTTGGGAATAGAAATAACAGAAACAAAGAACTATAAAGCTGATATAGACTTTTCGGCTACTGATGACGATTTAAATATGAGCCACATAGATGAAGATGCAGAAGTAATTTCACATGAGGACTCTTCTGCAATAGAAATAGAAACTGTGGATTTATCATTACCAAAAGGGATAAGTATAGATGACCCTGTTAGAATGTACTTAAAAGAAATAGGAAAAATTCCTCTACTTAAGCCACATGAAGAGGTAGAATTTGCTAGAAGAATGCATGAAGGCGATGAGATAGCAAAGCAAAGATTAGTTGAAGCGAACTTAAGACTAGTTGTAAGTATAGCAAAAAGATATGTAGGTAGAGGTATGCTTTTCTTAGACTTAATACAAGAAGGAAATTTAGGTCTTATAAAAGCTGTTGAAAAATTTGATTATACAAAGGGCTACAAGTTTAGTACTTATGCAACATGGTGGATAAGACAAGCTATAACACGTGCTATAGCAGACCAAGCTAGAACTATAAGAATACCAGTGCATATGGTAGAGACTATAAATAAATTAATAAGAGTATCAAGACAACTGCTTCAAGAACTTGGAAGAGACCCAAAACCAGAAGAAATTGCAAAAGAAATGGAAATGACAGAAGATAAAGTAAGAGAGATAATGAAAATAGCTCAAGACCCAGTGTCTTTAGAAACTCCAATAGGCGAAGAAGAGGACAGTCATTTAGGAGACTTTATTCCAGATGATGATGCACCAGCTCCAGCTGAGGCAGCAGCATATTCTCTACTTAAAGAACAAATAGAAGATGTCCTTGGCTCATTAAATGATAGAGAGCAAAAAGTATTAAAACTTAGATTTGGTCTTGAAGATGGAAGAGCTAGAACTCTTGAAGAGGTTGGAAAAGAGTTTGATGTAACTAGAGAAAGAATAAGACAAATAGAAGCAAAAGCACTAAGAAAATTAAGACATCCAAGTAGATCAAAAAAACTTAGAGATTATTTAGATTAAAAAGATACATCATTAATGTTTTTGTAATAAAGGCCATGGGATAAGTGATATCTCATGGCTATTTTGTGGTAGAGATTTTATATTATTTTTTATCTTGGTTTTAGTCTAAAATCAAGAGCAAATAAAAGAATTGAAAGGAGATATATCTTTGAAACTAACAGATAGATTATTAAAAATAGCATCATTGGTATCAGAGGGTAAAAAGATAGCTGATATAGGAACGGACCATGGATACATACCAGTTTATTTGCTAAAAGAGGGAAGAGTCCCATTTGCAGTGTTAGCAGATGTCAATAAAGGACCTCTTGACAATGCACGAAAAGAGGTCATACAGAACAATCTTTTAAAGAAAGTTGATTTACGATTGGGTTCTGGTATAGAGATACTTGAAATAGGTGAAATTGAAGAAGTAATAATTGCTGGTATGGGAGGTATATTGATAAGTGAACTTCTAGAGGCTAAAAAAGAAGTAGCACATAGTGTAGAAAAATTGATATTACAGCCTATGCAGGCACAAGAAGAGCTTAGACGCTATCTTCTGAATAATGGTTATGAAATTTTAAAAGAGGTTTTAGTGAGAGAAGATTTTAGGATATATGAAATAATAGTTGCCAAATATACAGGTAAAAATACTATAATAGAAGATGAGATACAATTTGAAGTTGGAATAAAACTTTTAGAAAATAAAGATTCTCTTTTTCATGACTTTATAGAAAAAAAAATAAAAACATATAGTGCTATAGTTAATCAACTAGAAGGTAAAAATGGAGAAGAAATAGATAAGAAGAGAGAAGAAAGTAAAATGGCAATAAGAAAACTTGAAAATTTAATAAAATAAATAGGAGGTAAATATGTTACTGAAGAGTCTTACTAGAAAAATTGAAAAAAAGTATCCTCTAAGCTTAGCTGAAGATTGGGATAATGTAGGTCTTATAGTTGGAGATTTTGATATGGATGTAAAGAAGATTCTGGTATCCTTAGAAGCCAATGAAAATGTAATCAATGAAGCTATATCTCAAAATATTGATTTAATTGTTACACATCATCCTTTTATATTTGGAAAAATCAATAAGATTAATAGTGCAGACTTAAAAGGTAGACTTATACAAAAGCTTATTAAAAATGATATAGCCCTTTATTCTATGCATACCAATTTTGACATAGCATTTGATGGTTTAAATGATTATTTTATGGAAATTATGGAATTTAATAACTCAAAAGTTTTAGACGTCACTGAAAGTGAGACTTTATACAAACTTGCAGTATATGTTCCATGTAATTATTCAGAAGTATTGAGAAAGGCTCTAAGTAATTCAGGAGCAGGTCATATAGGAAATTATAGTAACTGTACATTTTCGATAGAAGGAGAAGGTCAATTTAAGCCATTAGAAGGTTCCAATCCGTTCCTTGGAAGTATAAATGATATAGAAAGTGTAAATGAGGTTAAAATTGAAACTGTAGTACCACAGAAGCATTTAGGTGGAGTGATAAGTTCTATGCTAGATGCACATCCTTATGAAGAAGTTGCTTATGATTTGTACAAGCTAGAAAATAAAGGAAAAACATTTGGATTAGGTAGAATAAGTAAACTTGATGAAAGTACGACATTAGAGAATCTTTCTAATAAAATAAAAGAAAAATTAAATATGAAGCATATAAGGGTAGTTGGAAACCTCAATACAGAGATAACAAAAGTTGCTGTTGTAACAGGAGCTGGTTCTGAGTTTGTGAAAAAGGCTAAGAGACAAGGAGCAGATGTTCTAATAACTGGTGATGTAAAATATCATGAGGCACAAGATGCACTTGATATGGGAATGTGTATAGTTGATTGTGGGCATTTTGATACAGAAGATATATTTAAACATGTTATGAAGAGATTTTTGGATGAATTTGAAGAGATTGAAGTAATAAAAAGCAATGTATATTTAAATCCATTTAGCATCATTTAATGGTACTTGATAATAAAAGTACTATATAAAAAATAAATTTGATTTTGATTAGGGGGATAAAAATGAAAGTAGCAGTAATTTTTCATAGCGTTTGTGGGAGTACATATTTATTAGCAAGGGAGTATAAAAAGGTACTTGAAGAAATGAATATAGAGGTGGATATATTTAAAGTAAGTGATGAAGTTGCAAAAACACTTCCTCAGTATTATTTGATAAATTCAAAGGAATATAAAGATGAATTTGAAAGTATAAATGTAATTAAATCTGGAAAAGAATTACTAGATTATGATGTAATATTTATGGGTTCACCAACATATTATGGAAATGTATCTGGGCAAATGAAGATGTTTATGGATAGTTTTTCTGATGTATGGGTAGGAGCCCCTTTAAGTGGAAAAATATTTGGTTGTTTTGCTACAGCAGGCTCACAACGTGGAGGAGGAGAACTGGCTTTACAATCAATGAATATATTTGCTCAACATATGGGGATGACTCTATTATCAGTTCCATGTACGGTAAGAGGAGGTCATCCAGCATATGGAATACTTCATATAGCAGGAGATAACTCTGATATAAGACCAAGTGATGATGTTAAGTTTGGTATAAGAGATTATCTAAACAATCTTAGTATATATAAAAAATAGATATACATTTAGCCATGGTTTAACATTATGATTCATTTGATATTTGGACAGATACTATAATCTAAATAAGAGCTAATTAGAGTTTCATTAGCATTAGGCTAAAAAGATGCAGTGTGGTAAATCGAAGGTTGTTTTATAATAGGAGGATAGCAAAATGCGCTTTGAGAGGCTAAGAACATATGAAGATAAATTGTATTTAGAGGCAATAGAGTTGTACAACATAAGTTTTCCTTTTCATGAACAGAGAAAACCGTCTTTACAAGCAGAAATTATGGGTCATGAGGAATATCAATTTAACCTGATTTATGATGAAAATGACATGGTTGGTATCCTTTTATGTTGGGAAACAGAGAATTTTATTTATGTGGAACATTTCTGTATCAATCCTGAGATGCGCAATAAAAAGTACGGAAAAAGAGCTTTGGAGCTGCTAAACCAGCGAGGGAAAACTGTTATTCTAGAAATCGACCCTCCCATTAATAAAATTTCTATCAAGCGACAAGGTTTTTATGAGAGGGTTGGATATGAGGCAAATGATTTTGAACATATTCACCCTCCATACCATGAAGAATGTAATGGACATCAGTTAATTGTGATGTCTTATCCAGAAATGTTGACAAAAGTTGAGTATGGTAATTTCAACCAGTATTTAAGAACAACAGTAATGAGGCTCTGATTAAGAGTCAGTAGACCAAAAGGAAAAATAAACAATAAAATATAAAGATGGATACAGGGAGGCAAAGAAAAAGAGGGCTAAAGCCCTCAATTTCTTATATTTTAATCTCTAAAATCAACATTAGTAAATCCTGTTAGCGAAATGTCAATTTGATTTTTTCTTGTACCATTCTTATACTCAAATCCTTTATGCGTCTTAGTAAAATAATCTGGATAATTAATTAGACCATATTCAAGAAATTCTTTATCTGTTGCGGATAGAGAAATAGTGCTATTTTTGTATTGATTTTTTGAAGTAAATTCAATACTTGAATCTTTGGCAGTAACATTTATTGCATCAATACAATTTTCGGGGAAATCATAACTAAAGCTACCATCAAGCACATTTACATCCATATTGCATTTTATATTTGGAATATGGAGTTGAACATAGCTAGAATTGCCCATTTTAGCTGTTTTTCCTGATATAGATATAACCCATTTTCCATTTTGTTTTGTCATTTTAATATTGTAGTATTGGCTGTTGTAATTTGCTATTATTTTGTTGGATGAGGTTGGTAGTATTTCTACACCTCCATTGCAGATATCCAAAGAAACATTTAGGTTTTGTGTATTGTGAGGTAAACTATCACTGCTTTTTTGTGAGTCTGCACCTACCTTGGAATTAGCAGAGGTATTGAAATTTCCTCTATTGCTGATATCACTATAATTATGTATTTGTGAAGATGTATGGATTTCTAAAGCTGTTGCTCCTGTTGATAACATAGTTATTATTACAAGTGTACTAATAAGTAAAAACTTTGGTTTTTTCTTGGATTTCATAATTATTTTCAACCTTTCCTTCAATAATTTTTATATAGGTATTGAGGAAGTTCTTTAAAATATTTTAAGAATTTTCAATTAATAAAAATAATGAGAAATAAATATAACAAAATGGCCATACCTATAGCCACTTTGTTATATTGTATATATTATTATAAACGAGAAGCTTTACCAGAAATATGGTCTATTTCTATTTTAACTACAGTTGTTAAATTTATATCTTTTTCTATGTATTTCATACCTTCTTCAATAAAGCCCTTAGAATATTTTTTTATTATTTCTACAAGAGCATTTTTCTTTTCCTCATTGTCTACTGTTGACGCTTTTCCAAACACTACAGCACTAGCATATGTAGTACTAAATTTGTCTGGAATAACACTTTCATTAGCAACTACTAAGAAAGAAACCTTGTTGTTTGCTGAGATATTATCTAATTTATGTCCATTTCTTGCGCAATGAAAATATATAGAATCATTAAAGTATACATAATTTACAGCAACTCCATAAGGGTAGCCATTTTCACATATAGTAGAAAAAGTACCAAATTCACCATTTTTTAATACTTCTATAGTATCTTCTTTTGTCATTTCTCTCTTTTTTAATCTCATTTCTCTAAACATAATATCATCCTTCCTAATTTAATATTTAAATAAAAGTTTAAAGCATTTATAAAAATTATTCTACATTTTTTGTAAATTTTAAATAAAATAAAAAATACGGTTGACAATTATAAAAATTTAGAATATTATAATAGCAACAGCAAATTAAAAATCCTATGACAAGGAAGAGTAATTATGTTTAGCTTCAACATAGAGAGCTGAGGATGGTGGAATCTTAGCAAGAAGGAATATAGTGAATGGACCTTAGAGGAATAAATTGAAATCATATTTTTATGAGAGTAGACTTTATCGTCAGTCGCACGTTACAGCGAATTGGGTATGTAAGTACCTTATAATGAGATGTATAAGAATTAAGTTTTAAGCTTATTTTTTATATAATTTAGGTGGCAACGCGGATAATCTCCGTCCTATTGATTTAGGACGGAGTTTTTTATTTTGCAAAAACTATTAATAAAGAAAATATATAATTTAAAGTAAAAGGTGGTGAAAGAGATGTTATGAACTTCTAAAGCTAAAGAGAATGATATGGAAAATTGGCACGAAAATGAAATAAATATTAAACAAATTAGGGGGAAATATTACAATGAAAACAAATACAAAAAAATTAACTTTAAATGCGATACTTTTAGCTATGGGATTATTAATACATCAACTTACACCTGCCATAGGACTTCCAATGCAACCAGATATATCACTAGCAATGATGTTTATAATAATGATATTAAATAAGGATGATTATAAGATTTGTTTGGTAGCAGGAATTGTAACAGGAATATTTGCAGCACTAACAACTAAATTTCCAGGTGGTCAGATTCCAAATATATTTGACAAGACTATTACAATAAATATAATGTTCATGATAATGTATATAATTTATAAATTACCATTTATGAAAAGATTAAGTAGTAAAAAACAAGATTTAATAGCAGCAACAATAATATTCCCAGTAGGAACAGTTATAAGTGGAACTCTATTTTTACTAATTGCTCAAGCTATAGTAGGTCTTCCTGGAGGTTCATTCACAGCATTATTTATGGTAGCAGTGGCACCAGCAATATTGATAAACTTAATAGCTGGTATGCTATTATTTAAAGTTGTAAGTATGTCTATAAGAAGAGTAAGTTATCAAGGCTAAGGTTATGTTTTATAAGCATATGACAAAAATAAATAATAAATTAATAAAGAGGTATTAAGTTAAATTTAATCTTAATACCTCTTTTTAAATTGAATTATAACAATATCAAAGACTTATTTTATATGTGGTAAGGAGATAGTAGTGAGTGTATCTTTAGAGTCTCAACCAGACAACAAAACTTATCTAATAAACAAACAATTAATGCTTCTTTGTATCTAGGAGGTCTAGCAGTAAGTGGCCACATATGTTTTAAAATAATGTCTGTTTCTTTTTCATTTATTTGAAAGAATAAATTTGCGTTTTTTAGTGCTTCTTTAGGATGAGTAAAACCATGTAATCCTTTTCTATCACCTTTATAATGCCAGTCATAAAGAAAAAAATCATGCAGTAGAGCCCCTCTAATAACGCTTTGAATATCAACATTTAAATGTAATTTTTTACATAATAGATAACTATAATATGCTACTGATAAACTATGTTCAAGACATGAAACATTGCCATGATGAGGAAATGTTCTCATAAGTTGTACTTTTTCAGATGAAAGTATCTCAGAAGCACAATCATTAAAGTATTTAATTTCAGTTTTTGACAACATTATGCAAATCTCCATTCCTAGTAATATATAAATACTATATTTCAATGATAATATGAAATATTTCTTATCTTACAAAATATAATACCCAATAATACAAGTAAGATACCTTTTATGGTATTTAAAGTAAAAGAGATTTTATAACACTAAAAAGTGAAAAGATTAAAAATATAGCTATAAGAATATATAATATCTTTCCAATAGGATTTCCCAAATTTATAGTCCAGCCTATGCCAAATCTTTTATCAACCATAAATGATGGGTCGTTTGGATTATTATATATAATACCTCCTATCCAGTACTTTTCATCGTTATCTGGAGTATAAGAGGAATTGAATTTTAAATTTGGAGAATTAATATATGTTACCATTAAATAAATTATAACTAAAAGCATTATTATATTTATAACAGTTAATAAATTTGGATTTATTTTTAATGATAAAAAAACAATAAAAAATTGTACTATCATCATAATCATCAATATAAAAAATAAATAACCAATTTTATTTAGATATTTAATGTTTTTAGTTTTACTTTCTTCAATTTTATTTGTATCTACTTTAATTCTTGCTTTTATAGCTCCAATAGATGTTATATATAATAAAACCATTATACAAAACTCAAGACCTATTAATTTAAACACACTAAGATAGGATTTTTCCATAAATCCATCAGGTTTTCCTGTTATAGTAGAGTGTGTAGTAATTAAATCTGGCAATTGATTATAGTTAAGCAATATAAAAATGCTTATTCCAAAAGTAAGTAATACTGGTATTAAATACAATATCTTAAATTTTTTTATTATTTTATTTTTTTCATTTATAAAATCCATGTCTATTACCAATTTTGAATCTACACTTATCTGGCTTAATTCAGTGCAAAACTTTGATTTAGTCATTTTAACTTTTTTATGAATATAGATATATAATATACTTTCATATAGTAAAAAACCTATAATACTAATAGAATAAGAAAATTCTATTTTATCAAACATAAAAACTAGAGCTAAAACTAAAATAAAAATTACAATAAATCCTATAAATAAAAGTTTTTTAAATTTTTTATCAAGTGTTATAAAATCAGGATAGTCTCTATGTTCTTGGTTTATAGAAACACCATAAATATGATTTTTGCCAATAAGATGTGGCATAAAATAAAAAGTAGCATACATCAAAATTAAGGCTGAAAATATTGTAAATAGACATTCAATCTTATTCATAGTATTTCACCTCATACTTATCAAATAGATTTTTACTTAATGTCAAAAACTCTTCTTTATTAATACCTGATAAATAAGATTTTGCTACTAAAAGTTCTAAATCAAGTCTATTTTTTTGGCGAGTTGAGTTTTCTGTTTCTATTGGCAGTTGAGCTACGATTGCACCTTTTCTTCTATCAATATTTAAAAATCCTTCTTCTTTTAGTTCATTATAAGATTTATTTACAGTATGTAGATTTACACCAATATTTTCAGCCATACTTCTTACAGATGGAAGTGATTCATTTATTTTCAATTCTCCTGAAGCTATAGCTTTAGTTATCTCTTCTTTAATTTGTACATAAATAGACTTATCGCTATTAAAATCTAAATTTAAAATCATAAAAAACCTCCATAATATCGTTTAAATAAAAATACTTGTTATATATATAGTATAACACAAAAAGCGTTATCAAGTACAAAATATAAATTTATATTCTACAAGATGAGATATATTACTTGTAAAAATTGTAATTTAAAAATAACATAATTTTTATCAAAATAATACAGATACTATCTATAAATAGAAATCAGAAAGGAGAAAAAATATGTTAACATATTTAATTAAAAGACAAATGAATAAAAAAGATGATGGAATGAGTAAGCCAATGATGTTTGCAGGAGCCGTGATTACAGGAGTAGGTGCATATGCAACTTATAGGATGATAAAAAACATTAAGTCTAAATCTCAAATGTCTCAAATGATTGATACAGAGTATTATGGAAATAATCAATACAATGACTATAAATATGATGAATTTGGTTATGAATGTGATTGTAGTGATAAAAAACAAGATTATGAATATGAAGAATTAAAAAAAAAAGTAAGAGAATTTAATTCAAGAAGAATAAATTGTGAAAATTGTCCACATGTTTCTCAAGAAGAAATGATGCATTATGTAAATAGTGTTAAAAATGATAAAAAAGACATTGATTTACATGAAGATGACAAAAAAAATAATATCTATAAAGAAGAAGAATATAAAAAATATGAGGAAGAATAAAGTAAGCTTTAAATAGTGAAAAAGAGGAGAATACCAGTTTATATAAAATTAAATATCTAAAATGTGAGTTGTAGCTTAACTTGAGAAAAAAAAATATCATTTCTAAAATAGTTAAGTGTCAACTTGCATTTTTATTTTTATGTTTGTTAGTAATTGTTTGTGACTATTTTGTAATTCTAAATATATTTTAGTATTTAAAACAATTGTGTATAATAAAAGTTGTATATGTAAATAGTTTAAAATTAAAATGTGAAGAAGGGAAATAGTTATGTTAAAGTTATTGATAGTTGAGGATGACAGCACTATCTCTTTTGGAATAAAGTATGCATTAGAGCAAGAGGGATTTAGTGTAGATATATCAAAGGATTTATCGAGTGGAAGAGAAATGATATCTTCTAATGAATATAGTATGGTACTACTGGATGTAATGTTACCAGATGGAACAGGATATGAATTTTGTGAGTATATAAGAAAGTTTTCTCAGATTCCTATAATATTTTTAACTGCTTGTGATGAAGAAGTAAATATTGTAATGGGGCTTGATATAGGTGGAGATGATTATATAACAAAACCTTTTAGAATTAGAGAATTAATATCGAGGATAAAAGCTGTTTTAAGAAGAAAAGGTGACGCTATAGAAGAAAATAAGAAGATACTTAAATTTAGAGATTTAAACATATATACATTAGAAGCTAGAGTATATAAAAATGACAAAGAAATATTTCTGACATCTGTTGAATATAAGCTTCTTTTAATTCTTATACAGAATAAAAATACAGTTTTGAGTAGAACTCAAATATTAGAAAAGCTTTGGGATGTAACTTATGATTTTGTTAGCGATAATACTTTAACTGTTTATATAAAAAGACTTAGAGAAAAAATAGGAGATGATTTATGTAAACCAATTTACATAGAAACTGTAAGAGGACTAGGTTATAAATGGATAGGAAGTGAAAATAATGTTTCTATATAATCCTGAAGTAAAGAAATTTTTTAATAGATACATTATTTTAATGCTGATGGTAATTCTTATATCAATTGGATTTAGCATAATCAATATAAATACAACTAAAAATATGATTGTAAAAAATAATCAAGCGATAATAGGAACCTTAGTTAACAAGTATCCCAAACTAGAAAGTGATATCGTAGATATAATAACACAAGGAAAGTCCATGCAAAATGTAGAATTTGGTGAGAAAATATTAAGTAAGTATAACTATGACAAAACTATTAAAATAAATTCTGAGCCTCTTACTTCTAAATTACTTTCAAACACTATAAAAATAAATATAATCTTAGTTTGCATAATTTTTATGTTGATATTTATGTTGATACTTAAATATTTTAGAGCTATGTATAATGACTTATCAGATATGACTAAGTATGTTTACTACAGCTCCGAGGGAAAAGAATTTGATATGAAAAATAGAAATCAAGAAGGACAGATAGGTCTTTTAAAAACAGAGTTATTGAAGATGACAACAATTCTCAATGAAAAAGTTGAACTTTTAAAATCAGAAAAAATATTTTTAAATAATACAATTTCAGATATATCACATCAGTTGAAAACTCCTATGACTTCCTTAATTATACTAAGCGATTTATTATATAATGATGTACCATATGAAGTAAAAATAGACTTTTTAGACAAGATAAAAAATCAACTAAATCGTATGGACTGGTTGATTAAAAGTATGCTTAAATTATCAAAAGTGGAAGCTAAAGTTATAAAGTTTAAGAAAGAAAAAATAAAATTTAGTGAACTTATACATAAAGCAATGCAACCAATGAAAATACCTATGGAGATTAAAAAACAAAAGTTAAGTATAGAAGGAAATGGTGATGTATCTTATGTTGGTGATATTGATTGGTCAGTGGAGGCTTTAGTAAATATAATAAAAAACTGTATAGAACATACTCCTGATTTTGGAAATATAATTATAATTTACAAAGAAAATCCATTATTTTCAGAGTTAATAATAAAAGACGATGGTGAAGGAATAGATAAAAAAGATATACAACATATTTTTAAACGTTTCTATAGAGGGAAAAGTAGTTCAAAAAAGGATAGTGTAGGCATAGGGCTTGCAATGGCAAAATCCATAATAGAAAGCCAAAATGGAGATATTTATGTAAATAGTGAAAAAGGTAAAGGAACGGAATTTCATATAGTATTTCATAAGATATATGGTGATAATAGTGACTAATCTGTAATATTTAATTCACTTTATAGTAATAGCTTGAGTCTAATATATGAAGTATAGAAGATAAATATTGGAGGTTGTTATGGAAATTTTAAGAGTAGAAAATCTAACCAAAAGCTATGGTAAAAATGAAACAAAAGTCGATGCAATAAAAAATGTAAGCTTGTCTATCGAAAAAGGTGAGTTTATAGCAATAACAGGGCCAAGTGGAAGTGGAAAGAGTACATTATTACACTTATTGGGAGGTGTTGATAGACCTACTAGTGGTAATGTTTATATAAATGATGTAGATATATATAATCTAAAAACTAAGGATTTGGCAATCTTTAGAAGAAGAAATATAGGTCTTATATATCAATTCTATAATTTGATTCCTGTTTTAAATGTCAAAGAAAATATATTACTTCCAGCAGAGCTCGATAATAGAAAGATTGATAAAGAATACTTGAATGATTTAATGAAAACATTGGGTCTAAGCGACAGAGAAAATCATCTTCCTAATCAATTATCAGGAGGTCAGCAACAAAGAACATCTATAGGGCGTGCTTTAATTAATAGACCATCTATAGTATTAGCAGATGAGCCAACAGGTAATCTAGATAGCAAAAACTCAAAAGAAATACTAGAACTATTAAAAGTATCAGTAAAAAAATACAATCAGACATTAATAATGATAACTCATGACAAAAACATAGCACTTCAGGCGGATAGAATTATAGGCATAGAAGATGGAATTATAAAAAGTGATGAGGTGATGTAAATGAATCTATATACATCCCTAACTGTTAGATACCTAAAACAAAATAAAAGACGAACTATTGTGACTATAATTGGAATAATACTTTCAACTGCATTAATTTGTGGTATAGGTAACATATTTGAAAGTTTTATGGATTATCAAATAAGAGAGACCATAAAAAATGATGGAAGTTATCATGCTAAATTCTACAATGTAAACAAAAAAAATATAGACTATGTAACAAAATCAGCTGAGATAAAAAGTTATGCACTTACTAATCAACTTGGATACTCTAGAATAGAAGATACTGTAAACGGTATATTAAGCATTAAACAATATGATAAAAATGCTATGGAAGGATATAGAGTTTCTATAAAAGAAGGTAGATTCCCAGCTAAAGGTGGAGAAATTATTTTAAGTGAAAATATAGTTAATCTTATGGAGAAAAAGCTAAAAATAGGAGATAATATAACCTTAAAAGTAGGTGACGTGCTTGATAGAAATAACAAAAAAATTGATGATATGAGTGTATTTCATGAAGGAGATTATATTGCAAATGAAAAAGAAAAGACGTTTAAAATTGTAGGTATAATTAAAAGACCAGGATTTGAACTCACTGACCAAATTGCTACTGGTTTAACTTACTTTAATCCTATAGATAATAAGAAAGAGACAGTGAATATATCAATAACAGCAAAAAATCCTAAAGATATATATGAAATAACAAGAAAAATAAGTAATAATATATATACAAATAAAGATAAAGCATCAAACTCTGAAATGATAAAATACAATGAACATTTATTGAGATTACAAGGAGCTAGTAAGTATGCAAATATAAATAGTTCTATAAAAGCTATAATTACTATGGTAACTATTTTAGTAATTATATGTACAATTGCTACAGTATATAATTCTTTTAGTATTTCTATAACTGAACGAAAAAAGCAGTTTGGAATATTAAATTCTATAGGAGCTACAACTAACCAAATTAAAAGATTAGTTTTTATTGAAGGTATTATAATTAGCTGTATTGGTATACCAATAGGTCTATTGTCTGGAACAGTAGCTATAGATTTAGTATTTAAAGCTATAAATAAATATCTTACAGAATCAGTTGTATCACAGATGGGTTTACAAATAGTATATAATCCATTAATAATAATTATCAGTATAATAATTGTTTTGCTTACAATTTTCATATCAATTCTCCTACCTGCAATAACAGCTTCTAATATTTCTCCTCTTAGTGTAATAAGGAGCAGTGGAGATTACAAAGTAGGTAAGGTTAAAAATTCGAAACTTATTAGATTAGTTTTTGGAACAGAAGGTGTACTTGCATATAAAAGTGTAAGAAGAAATAGAAAGAAATTTATTGTGACACTTTTTTCTTTAATAGTAAGTATAGTAATATTTATATCTTTTAGCGGATTTATGGCGAATTTCTTAAAAGGTGAAGAAATCAGAAATTCTCAAAGAAACTACGATTTATATTTAAGTTCAAGACAAATATCCAAGTCTATGGATGATACTATAAATAAACTAAAAAATATATCTGGAATAAAAAACTTTGAAGTAGCTGTAGGAGAGTATATTTCTATAGGAGTAGATAAGGATAAAATAAATAAATCTAA
This sequence comes from Clostridioides sp. ZZV14-6009, assembly GCF_020658095.1. Lineage (NCBI taxonomy): Bacteria > Bacillati > Bacillota > Clostridia > Peptostreptococcales > Peptostreptococcaceae > Clostridioides > Clostridioides sp. ZZV14-6009. The sequence goes on along the minus strand of NZ_JAGWDG010000002.1, from coordinate 172,939 downwards.
AGAAAATCTAATTAAGGATTATTATCAACAACGTAAGGTTGGAGATAGTTATGAATATGAGTTTAACAACAACGAATTAATTTTTCCTGGAGAAACTGCGATACAAAATAAAACAAAAAACTTAATAAAAGGCTCTTTTGACAAAGAAAGAGCGATTAAAGAAAATGGAGTGATATTTGTTAGAAAAAGTTACTTTGAAACAAAGGGTAAGAAAGGAGTAGTAGAGCTAACTAATTACAAAGTTGGAGATACTATAATTTGTGAATATACTGGCGAAAATGATTCAAAGAAAAAAGTAAACATAAAAATTCTTGGTATAACAGATGAAGAACGTCTAGGAATGGGTTATCAAAATATGGAGTTGCAATTTATAACTTATGATGAGGTTGCTGAAAATATGGATTTAAAGTTAGAGAAAGGTATTGTCTTTATTGACTCAGGGGGGAGTGCTCAGACTAGGAAGAGTATAGAGTCTTTGGCTAAGAAAAATAATGTCAATTTCCATGATGAAAATACAAGTGACAAAAGTGCAAAGCAAAATTTAAAAGCTATTAAAGTTTTTGTATATGGGTTTATAGTAGTGATATCTCTAGTAAGTGTTACAAATATACTAAATACAGTAAGTACAAGTATAAATCTAAGAAAAAGAGAACTAGCGATAATACAATCAATAGGTGTTACTCCTGTAGGCTTTAGAAAAATGATATACTTAGAAAGTTTTATCTATGGTATTTTATCTTTATTGTTTGGCGTACCAATTGGTATTGGGATGATATTAATTATGAATAAATTAGTTTCAGGTGTAATTGAATTTTCTACAGTTATACCATGGACAGCAATTGTCATATGTATAGTGAGTGTTTTTATAATAACCTTTATAGCAGCATATATACCTATGAATAAATTAAATAAGGAGAATATAATAGATAATATAAGAAAAGAAAGTATATAAATTATTATTAAAACCGTTTAATTGGTATAAACTATAATTATGCTGATTAAACGGTTTTTATTTATATAAGAAATCTAATAAATAAATTGCTAGAGGTATTTAACTATTTAGAAAGAATTGGTATTATATAAAGTAGGAGTTTAGATAATAAGGAAAGATATTTGATTCTATTGGAAAACAAAAGAAAAAGAAGGTGATTACTATTTCTCATATAACTGCTAAAAACATGTATAAAAGCTTAGAAGAGAGAATAAATAAATTTCCACAGGGTGCTCCACCATCCGATACATTATACAAAATATTAAATGTACTTTTTACAGAGCAAGAGGCAAAATTAGTGGCACAACTTCCAATAAAGCCTTTTAGAGTAAAAACAGCAGCTAAAATTTGGAGTATAAGTGAAAGTGAAGCATATAGGGTGCTAGATAAGTTAGCTAGCAGGGCACTAATACTAGATATAGAAGATAAAAAAGGTAAAAAATATATAATGCCTCCTCCAATGGCTGGTTTTTTTGAATTTGCCATGATGAGAACAAGACATGATATAGACCAAAAACTTTTATCAGAACTTTACTATCAGTATATGAATGTAGAAGAAGACTTTATTAAAGATTTATTTTATTCAACAGAAACAAAACTTGGAAGAGTTTATGTTCAAGAAGAAGTATTGACTAATGATAATGAAGTAAGTATTTTAGATTATGAAAGAGCCACTCATATAATTGATGAATCGACTCAGATAGGTATAAGTATGTGTTATTGTAGACATAGAATGCAACATGTTGGAAAAGCCTGTGATGCTCCTATGGATATATGTATGACATTTGACAATGTAGCTAATTCTTTAATAAACAATAAATTTGCAAGACGTGTAGATAAAGTAGAATGTAAGGAATTACTTCATCAAGCATATGAACATAATTTAGTTCAATGTGGAGAAAATGTTCGAAAAGGAGTTACATTTATATGTAATTGTTGTGGTTGCTGTTGTGAGGCATTAGTAGCAGCAAAAAGATTTGGAAATCTTCATCCAGTGCAAACAACTAGTTTTATACCAAATATAAACCATGAAAGCTGTGTAAAGTGTGGTAAATGTATAACTGCATGTCCAATAGATGCAATAAGTAAAGTAAAAGAAAATGATAAAGAATATATAAAAATTGATGAGGATAGATGTCTAGGTTGTGGAATTTGTGTTAGAAATTGTCACAAAAATAGTATTATGCTATTAAAGAGAAATGAAAAAATAATAACTCCTGCAAATTCAGTACATAGAGCAGTTCTCATGGCAATCGAGAAAGGGCAATTACAAAATTTAATTTTTGATAATAATGCCTTAGCTAGTCACAGAGCTATGGGAGCGATACTATCAGCCATATTAAAACTTGAACCAGCTAAAAAAGTTTTGGCTAGTAAGCAATTAAAGTCAGTATACTTAGATAAATTACTAAGTATGAATGATAAATAAAGATTAATTTAAAAATACTCAAAGTATTTTGACTTATCTATGACTAAAGAAACTTATCATGAGGTATATTATCAGTAGTAAAAAGAATGAAATATTTAAGCTTTATTTTTATAGATATACATTTTATAATTGAAATAAAAACGGGCTATATTCAAATAATTTTATTTGAATATAGCCCATTTCAAAATGTTAAGCTATTTCTTTAATTTGTTTAAATGAATTTTCATTTCCATTTCCACCGATTTGTGTTACTGATTTAAATCTCATAGTTTTAAATAGTTCTTTTTGACTATAGTCTAGTAAATTTCCTACTAGTATTACAGGCGATTTAGTTTTTCCAGCTAAAACCCCAACAGATAAACCGTCTATTAAATCATCTTGTTTATTGATTCCATTTTTAGCAACATATAGATTGATTATAGTAGAATCTTTGTAAAACTCTTTTATTACTTTTGCATTTGTTTCATTTCTAGTGCTACCTGATATTCTTTGTGGATTTTTAAGTTTACTTTCTATATTTTTAGAAACTGTGTATTCTCCACCAATTATATAAGACTTATCTATTTTTTTATCTTTGAATAAATTATTTATTTCAGTTATATTACTATTTTCATTAGTAAGTATTATAGGCATATCATTTTGAGCTGATGCTGCACCAATACTTATTGCATCTGCTAATCCTTTTTCACCATTAACTACTGATATTTTTGATACATTACTAATTCCTTTTAATTCTTTAGCAAGATTCAGAGAAGTCTCATATCTATCATTTCCTGAAATTCTAGATACAGAGATATTATCTGACTTTATAGTATCTAAAGATTTTTCGTTTACAGAAGCTTCACCACCAATTACATATACATTTTTAACTTTTAATCTCTTTAATTCAGCTAAAGTCTTTTCATTTATTTGAGAGCTTCCAGTCAACAAGATAGGAGCATCTTTTTTATATGCGAATGGTGTTGCAGCCAAAGCATCTGCAATTGCAGAGTCATTTATTAAAACGGCGTTTTCAGCATTTTCCCAACCTGCTTGGCTTATTTTGATAGAAGTTTCATATCTATCAGTTCCTGTTAGTGCATTTGCATTTACTTCATCTTGGTATGTAACTTCAAATCTAGCATTTGGACTTCCTAAGAAAACTATTACTCCTCCTTTTGGCAATCTAACTCTATTATTCTTTGTTACTAAAGAGTAGTTTACAGGAGTTCCTTTATCATCATAAACTGCAAAAGATGAATTTTGAGGAAGATTAACTTCTATTTTTTTGTTTGCTATATCATCACCAATTTTGTACCATTTTGCATAGCCATTTGAATCTAGTTGATATGTGGAAGATTTTTCTGATGATAAACTAGTTAGGGAATCTTCACTTACATATGTTTGTGTTGCGAATTTTAAGTATTCTGTACCATTTTCTTTATACAGTTTAATATCACTCAAGTCACGACCCATTACACCAGGGATTTCTATAAAAGCATTTGAATTATTCTCATCTACTATTTTAGTATTAGCTAAAAAACCTGGAGTTTTATCAGAAATACCAAGAATTGCTTTAACAGAACCAAACATATAGTGTTGAGAAGTATATTTTTCATCTACTAGATAGTAACCTTTTTCACCTCTTTTTTCCCATGCTTCTTTGACACTATTTGATATATTATTGCTATCTACCTTTTGAGCTACATAGTATAAACTTGCTGTCTGACCTAATCCAGGAACATCATCATAAGAGCTCATATTTAAATATGTGATATTATTTTTTTCTTTTACAAATTTTAGGCAACTATTACCTTTTTCAGATACAAATCTATCTTGACCTATGTATACATATTTATCTTCAGGTCCATTTTCTATGTAAGGAGAAGATACTGTTAGAGTACCATTATCATTAACATCAACTTTTAGCATATTTGAAGAAGCATAAAGTCCACTATTTTCTTTTAAATAACTTGGCATTTTGACTTGTTGTGGCTTACTAAATGTTTTATCAGGTTTTATTTCCTTAATTTTACCTTTCTCTTTTAATGCAGATAGTAAAATTTCTTGCCCAATTACTTCGTTAAGTTGACTACTTCCACCAGAAGAAACAACTGCAACTGCCATATTTTCATCTGGAAGCACTGTAAGATTACTATGGAATAATAAGGAATCCCCACCTTTTGTAAGTGCTTTTAGATTATATTGATTAAATGGATAAGTGTTGACACAATCCCATCCTAAACCATATCCAAGTATAGAGTCTTCTCCTTCAGGCCATAGACCATTTAAATATTCTTTATTTTCCATAGCTTTTACTGAAGTAGGAGAAAGAATCCCATTTGATTTTTTCATAAATGTTTGTGCAAATGTACATAAGTTTTCTGCACTTGAATATAAACCACCCATACCTATAGTATTAAAGTTATCTTGTGGAACTGCATCTTCCCAATAAGGTACATAGGCTTTTGCAAGTCTTGAACTGTCAAAACTATTTTCTGGAGTTTTTGTATTTTGTAAGTTAAGCGGATTATTTATGTATTTATCAAGAAAATTAGTAAATGACATACCAGATACTCTTTCTACTAAAATTTCAGCTAAAGTAAATCCATCATTACAATAAACAGAAAAAGCTCCTGGCTTAGCTTTTAATCTTTGTTTCTTTAATTCTTCTAAGAAACTATCATGGCCATAAGAATCATTGTCTCCTAATAAAAGGGCATTTTTTAAACTACTTCCCATTAACCCTGATGAGTGATTTAATAACATTCTTGGAGTGATTTCTTTGTATCTATCATCAGCCATTTTAAATTCAGGTATATAATTTACTACAGGAGTGTCTAAATTTAATTTTCCCTCTTCAACCAACTTCATAACAGCTGTTGTAGTAAATACTTTACTGATAGATGCAATATTGTACATATTATCCTTAGTTAAATTTTTATTATCTTGTTTGCTGTATACTCCACCATTTCCAGAAATCTCAATTTTACCATTATCAATTAAAGCATATTGAGCACTTACAGCGCCGTATTTAGATAATAAAGTTTGAATTTTTTCTTTAGCAAGAGCTCTAGTTTTTGTGTAAGACTCCGAACCTTTACTATAATCATTTAACTCTATATCAGAGCTTTGATACTTATTGGAACTATTTTGTGTATCATTATCAGCAAAAGTAATATTTGGAGTAGCTGTAAATAGCATACTAAGTACTAATGTGCTAGATAATAACTTACATAATCTTTGCTTAAACATATTAAATTACCTCTTTTCCCTTTTAATAATTATAATTAGCATAACATTCTTAATTGTTTTAATCAACAGATTATTGTTTGAGAAAAGTGTATTTATGATAAGTATACATTTTATATATATGAGAAAAATAAAAATATAATATTTTGTTATCTGATAAAAAATAAAGGGTATAAGTAATATATAAATAAAATGGAGGAATCTTAAATTATGTACAAGACTATAAATAAAAATCAACTTGAGGAAATGATGAAAAATGAAAAAGATATTTTATTGTTAGATGTAAGAACTAAAGATGAATTTAATGAAAGTAAAATAGAAAATGCGATAAACATATCTTTACAAGAGTTAATTAATAGTATAGATGAAATTTATGACTATAAGGATAAAAAGGTAATAGTTTATTGTAGAAGTGGCCATAGAAGTGTTACTGCATGTAATTTGTTAGCTGAAGAAGGTTTTAAGAATTTGTATAACTTAAAATCTGGAATAACTGATTATATGAATTAAATGCTTAGGTTGTGTTAGGTGAAGTAATTTAATATTAAATTTCTATGATATGCTTTTATAAATTATAAAGAAAATAAAGCTAGAATATCTGTAAAAGTGATATTTATTTTTTAGAGGGAGAGAACTACAAAGGATTAATGTAACTGCAAGTTCATCTAAAGATATACAGAGTGATATAAAAAGTGTCAATCTGTATATCTTTAGAATAGAAGTGAAAGATAGAATGTAATGCTAAATTATGTTTGTAAAATATATGTATCTCTGATTGTTGAGCAGATATATATTTAAACATTCATAAGATGAGTTAGGAAAGAACGAATTCTTTCTATCTTTTCATCATTAGAAATGTCATTACGTAGTAATATACCTTGTTGACCATATACACAAAAGTATGCTGTTGTATCGGAATCAGGAATATTAATTTCTCCTCGAGAATTAGCTAGTTCAATTTGTTTTTTTACAATTGGCACAAGCTTCTCGCAGAATCTCAAAGATAACTGGTCATGAATTTTTTTGTTTTGTTCTCCATGACATACTTTGTAATAAAGATTATCATCAGTTTCTATATCAATAAATGTTGGTGCTTCTTCAATTATTTGTTTCAATGTTTTATTTTTATTGTTTAGTGTAGGTAGCATTTTATCTACTAAAGTTTGTGCATACTGGTCTATAGCACTATCAAATAAGATTTCTTTTGATGGAAAATAACGATAACACAAACCTTGTGCAACATTCATATATTTTGCAATATCAGTAATAGAAGTTTTTTCATATCCATTTTCATAAAATAACTTCATTGCAGTATCTAAAATTTCTTGTCTACGCTCATTAGGTTCTTTAGTAATACGTGGCATATAGCACCCTCCTTCTGATTTCAAGTACATAATAGCATATGGTATTTTGAAAGTCAATGAATGAATATCAGTCATTTATAAGTAATTATGAGGGATAGCTTATTAACTAGAAACTAGAAAAAGGTAGTAACTGAGAAGCTACTACCTTTAATATAAACTTAAACTATAGATTATTTTTATAGGATTTTTAAAGATATAATAAAGTGTCTAATGTCCAGTTAAATTACTATCACCAAATTTTTTGTTAAATGGTTTTATAACTCTATTTATAGGACCCTTTAGAAGCACATTTAAGCAGATGAACAAAATCATAAATAATAGTAATACTAATATATCTTTAATTAAATTTGGAGGATATATACCACCAACAGCTTCCCTTGTGGCACCTATTGCGTAAGTAAATGGCATTATAGGATTTATTCTTTGGAAGAATGTAGGTGTAACTTGTATAGGGAATGTACCACCAGAAGAGCCAATTTGTACGACTAGTAGTACTATTGCAATTGCCTTTCCTATATTTCCAAATACAGACACCAAAGAGTAAACTATAAAATTAAACACCATACTAGTAAACATGAGTAGAATTATTAGTAAAATTGGATGCTCTGCTGTTACTCCTAATAATAATATATCTCCAGTTCCAATTATAAATCCTTGAACGAGAGCTATACTTAAAAAAGTAAGTCCTCTTCCAAAATAAATCTCATAAGGCTTATAGTTTCCATGTACAGATGTAGATAATAATGCTGAAAGCAGTAATATACCTACCCATGTAGAAAGAACACTATAAAATGGTGTCATTGCAGAACCATAGTTGGCAATTGGATATAATTTTTCTGTCTTTACTTCAACAGGTTCCTTTAAAAAGTTTGATTTTGTCAATATATCACTTTCAAGTAAGTTAACTAGCTTTTTCATATCCTCACCATTGCTAATTTTACTTAAAGTATCAACTAAGTCATCTAACATTCCTTTTGCCAAAGGAAGTTTTTCTCTTATTAATGATATACTTTCTTGTGCATTTCCTGAAAGACTTAAAGAAGTAGTAAGAATCTCTTCAACCTTTGGAAGTTTTGCTTCTGCTTTATCTAAAACAGTAATTATATCATTTGCTACATTTATGCTTTTTTCAAATATACTGTTTATAGGTTTTGATATTTTTGAGTCAAAATTATTTAAAATATTTAAATTAATTCTTCCTATACCATTTGATAAGCTTAAAACGTTATTTAAGGCACTTATAGATGGCTGTTGCCCAGATATAACCTTATCTTTAATATCATTTAATGTTGATATAGAAGAATCTATTTTATTGCTGGAATTTTCAAGGCTATTTATTACATCATCCAGTCTATTGTTTGATGTAAGCTGATTCAATTTAGTTAAAAAATCTTCTAAAGTATCATTTAAAGATTGTAAGTTAGAAAGTTTTTCTGATAAATTGTCTATCAATTTAGGTACATCTTCACTTCCACTGTTCACTGCATCAATTAAATTTAATGTAAGAGAAGATGCAGAGGATGAAAGGTCAACCATTAAATTTAAATCAGACTTTATAAGAGGAGAAAGTTCATCTACATTGTTATTTGTATCCTCTAAGAATTTTTTTACATCACTTGATAATAATTTTGTATCGTTTAAAGTCTTTTTAATTGTAGGTAAATCAGCTTTAATATCTTTAACTGTACCTGATAGCTTTGAAGTAGCATCAGCAGCTAAATCGACAGTCTTATTTATATGGTCAAATCTTTTTTGAAGGTCGATAAGAGAACTTTCAACCTTTGTTAGTTTTGGAAGCCCATGTTCAATTCCTGCACCAACTCCATTTGATACCCCAAGAACTATTTCACTCACTGTCTTTATTATTGTTTGATTAACTTGTAACTGTATTGCAGAAGCTCCTTTGTCAGTAATCTTTGGTGCAACTGCATTTATCTTTTCATTTACTGTATAGATAAGCTCACCCTTTTTAACATCATCTGTAATTAGGGAAGTTAAATCTTTTGTGAAATTTTTTGGAATCTTAAGTGATGCATAATAAGTACCTTTTTTAACACCTTCAAGAGCCGTTTTCTCATCTACAAACTGCCAACCTAAACTTTTATTATCTTTAAGTTGTTCAATTAACTGGTCTCCGATATTAATTTTCTGTCCTGCTATCTCATTACCTTTATCTTCATTTGTTACTGCTACAAGCATATTAGCAGTACTCCCATATGGGTCCCAAGATGCTTTTATATTAAACCAAGCATATAAAGATGGTAAAAAAGCAAGTCCTACAACTATTATAAGTACTGCATAATTTCCACGTATATCTTTTAGGTCGCTTTTAAAAATTTCTAATATATTTTTTAAACCCTTTGAAGGTCTTAAATTTTTCATATTATTCCAGTTTAAAACTTCTTTTAAAGCATTTGTTTTTTTCAAATGTCTCACCTCCTGAATATTTTAATAGATAAAAAAGTTAGATTTATAATCAATTTTAAATTATATTACTTTTTACACAAATAGTAAAGTTAAAGTTTTGTCTTAATTTTAATACATATATATTATATATAATAGTATGCTATAAATATATAAAAATATGGGAAATAAAAACAAATAATTTATAAAATATATAGTATAAAAATTAAGAATAAATCAAATATTTATAATTGATATAATCAATTAAATTATTGATTGTGATATACTTTTAATAGTGAGAAAATGCTATGAAGGGATGATTGAATGAGGTATTTTAAAAAATATATAAAAAAATATATAGTCTTGTTTTTAACAGCAATATTTTTCTTAACATTGGAAGCTTTTTGTGATTTGGCACAACCAACTATAATGGCTAAAATAATTGATATAGGGGTTTCAAATAAGGACTTAGACTACATATTATCAACAGGAGCTTTAATGATAGGTATAACTTTTTTAGGAGCAGTATTTTCAATAATAAGGAGTATAATCTCAGCAAGAGTTTCTCAGTGTTTTTCTTATGATTTAAGACAGGATGTATTTGAAAAGATAAATACATATTCGTTGAAGCAAGTAGATAAGTTTGGTAGAGCCTCACTAATAACAAGAATTACTAATGATATTAATCAGATACAATTATTTGTTCATGGAATGATGAGAGTTTTTATAAAATCACCAATTATGTGTATAGGAAGTTTAATTATAGCAATAAAATTAAATTTAAAAATGTCAATAATTATTTTAATTGCAGTTTCAATTATATTTATTATAATATTGTTTAATATGAAGATTGGATATAAGTTATTTAAAAAAGTACAAGAAAGTACAGATAAAATAAACTCAAAATTGAGACAGTTTTTAGGTGGAATAAAGGTAGTTAAATTATTTTGTAGGTATGATTATGAGAATAAACGTTTTGAAGAATTAAATAATGAACTTTTTCAAAATAGTAGAAAAGCTACAACAATGATGTCATTTTTTAGACCAACAATTACAATAATTATTAATATTGCTATAATAATAATATTGCTGATTGGGAGATATTTAATTTATTCTGGAGAAATTAAAATTGGAATTATAGTTGCCTATGTAAACTACATGACTAGAATATTAACATCACTTATAATGATTTCACATGTTTTTAATGTTTTTGTGAGAGCAAAAGCTTCTTATGAAAGAATAAGTGAAGTCTTGCTTGATGAGAATGAAGAAGTGATTATCAAAAATACTGATTTAGATGGTAAAGAAAGAGAATTAGAATTTATAAATGGTGATATAATTTTTGAAAATGTAGACTTTTCGTATAATAAAAATATAGATGAGAAGATATTAAAAGACATATCTTTTAAAATAAAAGAAGGGCAAAATATTGGCGTGATTGGCCAAACTGGTTCAGGAAAGACTTCTTTAATCAATTTAATCCAAAAATTATATATGGTTGATAAAGGAGATATTAAGATAGGAGAGCATAGCATATATAGTATATCTAAAGAAAGTTTAAGAGAAAAAATAGGTGTAGTTTTTCAAAATAGCAGTGTGTTTGGAAAGAGTATATCAGAAAATATAATTATGGGAAATAAAGATATAAGTGAGGAAGATGTTGTAAAAGCATGCGAAATAGCAAATGCAAATCAATTTATAACAAAGCTTGAAGATTCTTATGATGAAGTTTTGTTTCAAAGGGGTAAAAACCTATCAGGAGGACAAAGACAAAGAGTTACAATAGCTAGAGCTATAGCAAAAAAACCACAAATATTAATTCTTGACGATTGTTTTAGTGCGATGGACATCAATACAGAAACAGTTATAAGGAAAAATATAAAAGATTATATAAATAATTTAAGAGAAAATGAAAACAAGAAATGTACTATTATAACTATTTCACAAAAAATTAGTTCTATAATTGACTGTGATAAGATTTTAGTTTTAGATGAGGGAGAGGTGGTTGGATTTGCTGCACATGAAGATTTACTGGTTAGTTCTCCAACTTATAAAAAGATTTTTGAGTTGCAAAATCTAGTAAATGAAGATGTAAATTAAGGAGGAAGTGTATTGAATTTGAGTACTGGAAATCAAAAGGTGAGTAGACTAAAGAAAAAAGCAAAGCCTAAAGATTTTAAAAAAACATTTAAAAGAGTTTTTATGTACTTTAAAAAAGATAAAAAAATTACTAGATTGATTTTTTTACTAGTAATAATTGATTCAATTATATCAACTATAATACCATATACTCTTGGAAAAGTAGTTGACATAATAAATATTGATATATATTCAAAGTCTGTTTTCTTAAAAGGAATACTTATTTTACTTTTATTTTATATAATTGAATTTTTAGTTAAGCTGTCCAAGGGGGTATTTACAGCTAGATTATCTCAAAGTATAGTTAGAGATATGAGAAGTAATTTATTTCTAAAATTTAGGAATTTACCAATAACTTTCTTTGATAAGAGTCCCACTGGAGATATTATGAGTAGAGTAACAAATGATGTTGATAATATTAGTACAGGTATTTCAACTTCATTAGTACAATTAATTACAGGAATTTTAAACATATTGCTAACTTTCATTATGATGTTTATATTAAGTCCTATTTTAACTTTTTGCAGTATTGTATTAATACCAGTAGTAATGCTTCTGAGTAATTTTATTGCAAAGAGGACTAGAGTTTTTTTTAAGCAACAACAAGTGGAGCTAGGAAAGCTAAATTCTCATATTGAGGAAATGATATCAAATATAAATGTAGTAAAAGCTTTTAATTATGAGAAAAAATCTGTAAGTGACTTCAAAGAAGTCAATGATAGGCTTTTGAGTATTTCACTTAAATCACAGATTTATACATCTCTTTTAATGCCTATTATGAACGTAATTAGTAACATAGGGTTTGCAATTATATGTATTATAGGTGGAGTACTTGCGTCTAAAGACGTTATAACTATAGGAGTTATAGCAAGTTTTTTAAGTTATGTAAGACAATTTACAAGACCTTTAAATGAATTAGCTAACTTATTTAATACACTGCTTTCAGCTGTAGCAGGATGTGAAAGAGTCTTTGAAATTATGGATGAGCAAGAAGAAGCACAAATAAATAGTAGCACTAAAAGTGATATTTACAACAATAAAAATAGTAATTTAAAAAAATCTTTTATAAATGGAGATATTGAATTTAAAGATGTAAGTTTTTCTTATGACTCAAAAAAGAATATTTTAAGTGATATAAACTTAAAAATCAAGGCTGGAACATCAAATGCCATAATAGGAGAAACTGGTAGTGGAAAAACGACAATTATAAATCTGATTACAAATTTCTATCAAGTAGAAAAAGGGAAGATATTTTTAGATGGGAATGATATATATTCAGTTGATAGGAATTGTTTAAGAAATTATTTTGGAGTAGTTCCACAAGAAAGTTATATATTTAATGACACTGTTATGGAAAATATAAGATATGGAAATCTAACAGCAACTGATGAACAGGTTATATCTGCTAGTAAAATAGCAAATTTACACAAGTTTATAATTAAGATGCGTGAAGGATATGAGACTGTTTTATCGGATAGGGGTGAGGATTTAAGTGAGGGGCAAAAACAACTAATTAGTATTGCTAGGGCGGTATTAAAAAATGCACCAATACTTATTTTAGATGAAGCTACAAGTAATATAGATATAGCAACTGAAGCTAAGATTCAAGAGGCAATAAATAATATAACTTATGGAAAGACTAGTATAATTATAGCTCATAGACTAAGTACTATATCAAATTGTGACAATATAATAGTTTTAGAAAATGGGCGAATTGTAGAGTCTGGAAACCATAAAGAACTAATAAAGCTAAAAGGTCATTATCACAGAAATATACTGTTAACAAATCGAAATTAAAAATTAATAAAAAAATTTAAAAAAAATTGTTTAAAGGTATATGACGCGGGTATATATAGACTAACTTAGAAAATAAAAAATTTAATTTGATATATAAAATATTAGGAGGAAATTAATTATGAAAAAATTTGTTTGTACAGTATGTGGATATATACATGAAGGGGATGCTGCACCAGCACAATGTCCAGTATGTAAAGTTGGAGCTGATAAGTTTGAAGAAATGAAAGGCGAAAAGAATTGGGCTGATGAGCACAGAATAGGAGTAGCTCAAGGTGTAGATGAAGAAGTAATCGAAGGATTAAGAGCTAATTTTGTTGGAGAGTGTACAGAAGTAGGAATGTATTTAGCAATGAGTAGACAAGCTGATAGAGAAGGATATCCAGAAGTTGGAGAAGCTTATAAGAGAATAGCTTTTGAAGAAGCAGAACATGCTGCTAAATTTGCAGAACTTCTTGGAGAAGTTGTAGTTGCAGATACAAAAGAAAACTTAAGAGTTAGAGTTGATGCTGAATATGGTGCAACTGATGGAAAATTAAAATTAGCTAAAAAAGCTAAAGAATTAGGATTAGATGCTATACATGATACAGTACATGAAATGTGTAAAGATGAAGCTAGACATGGTAAAGCATTCTTAGGATTATTAAATAGATATTTTGGAAAATAAATTTATAAAAAATTATATATAGATTTTTGATTATCTTTTTAATCTTCTTATATGTCCGAATAGCCTTATTTTATAAGCTATTCGGGCATTTTACTTTATATCAATACTCATGTTTCTAGGTTTATCTTCTTATATTTTTCCCATCAAACGTGGTAAATATCGTGGTAAATACTTTTATGCAATCAGATGCTTAACCTCTGTCTTGGCACTGTCAATGGACGAATGAGCGCACCAGTTTGTTGTGATACCGATACTCGAATGTCCCATGAAATACTGTAAATCTTTCGGGTTCATGTTCCGTTGTGCCAGTTTCGCACAGAATGTATGGCGTAATATATATGGTGTGATATGTGGTAAGGCTGTAACCATGTTGCTTGTTGTATTTCTTCACAATATGGTTAAATAACCCATTGTAATCAATCGCAACCTTTGGATTACCATTCTGATTGACAAATAGGAAATTTCCCCATTCGTCTATTACTATTGGCTCTGTCTTAGGGCGATTCTTAGTATCTATCCAGCACCCATTTCAACCATTATTCATTCTCATAAGTTTAATAATCAACAAATAGAGCTTAAAATGATTGTATATTTCAATCTATTGTGATTATTTATATTTACGAATACATAATAATCATTACATGCTTATCTGTCAATGAATTTTTCTTGATTTTGCACAAATAATTAAGTACGACAGGCTTATAAATAACAAGTAACGAAACAATGTGGAGGGTTATGCCATGAAATACAAACTTTTGGGAGAGAATATCCAGATAATCAGAAAGCACAGAAAAATGAAACAGCAGGAATTTGCAGATGCTATCAGTATCAATATGCAGAGCCATTCCAAGATTGAAGGAGGATTGAATTTTCCTACCTTATGAAACGCTGAAAAAGATAACAAATGTATTAGATGTTACACCAAATGAATTGTTATCTGGAGAATGGAAACATACTTACCATATGGAACAGTTCATCATGGAAGTAGTAGAACGGGAAGAAGATTTCAATGTGTCGCTGGAAAATATGCCCATGATGAATTTTTCCAAAGTCATGAGGAGTGGCAGTTTTATATGAAAGTCAAGATGTCGGAATATATCAACAATTATATGAGCGATATAAAAATATCTATTGATGAATTATTGGAGATAAAGAAGTTAATTCAGCGTCAAAAAATGGACAGGCTGATGAAATGCTATAAGGTATGGCATAGTATTGACCGTTGTGATGAACTGTTAAAGGGGTATCAAGAGGAATAAAGGGAAAGTATGTTGTACAGTTCTTTTACAATGGATTATAGTTTGAGCTTATTACTGCATAAGGATAGCAACTAGAATAATATAGGATAAATAATAAAAGGCTTGTATAGCATAAAGTGTTATGCAAGTCTTTAATTTATTGACAACTGTACTATTTCGTATTATACTGTACTTGTATAAGTAATACAGTATAATGCGAAAGGAGAAAAATAGTGGAAATATTTATCAATAATCATGCTAGTGTTCCTATTTATGAACAAATTTCTTCACAGATAAAAGCACTGATTATCAATGGAGAATTGAAAGCTGGAGAAGCTTTGCCATCCATAAGAGGGCTGGCTAAATCTCTGCATATAAGTGTTTTGACAGTACAAAAGTCTTATGATGTACTTCAAACAGACGGTTTTATAGAAACAACAGCTGGAAAGGGGTGTTTTGTTTCTGCTCAAAATCAAGATTTTTATTTAGAAGAACAACAGAAAAAAATAGAAAGCCATTTTTCAGAAGCCATTGAAATAGCTAAAGTAAGTGGAATTAAATTTAATAAATTACAATTGCTATTAACATTATTGTATGAGGAGGAATGATACTATGGAAAAAATTGCATTAGAGCTTAAAGGAATAACGAAACAATACCAGGATTTTAAACTGGATAACATTTCTTTTAAAGTACCACAAGGAAGTATCGTAGGTCTGATTGGCGAAAATGGTGCTGGAAAAAGCACTACAATCAATGCTATTCTAGGATTGACTGTTACCGAACAAGGAGAAGTATCTGTATTTAACGGAAAAAGTGTAAATGCCGAAACAAAAGAACATATAGGTGTTGTTTTTGACGGAAGTAATTATCCAGACAGTTTAACTCCTAAAAAGTTAGGAAAGGTATTTCAAAACATTTACAAAGAATGGGATAGCCAAAAATATTTAGAACTACTTAATAAATTTGAACTTCCAGTTAATAAAAAACTTAAAGAGTATTCTAAAGGAATGAAAATGAAGTATTCTATTTCGGTAGCATTATCTCATAATTCAAAATTGCTAATTCTTGATGAGGCTACAAGTGGTCTTGACCCAATAATAAGAGATGATATTTTAGAAATGTTTTTAGATTTTATTCAAGATGAAGAACACTCAATATTGGTTTCATCTCATATTACCAGTGATTTAGAAAAAATTGCAGATTATATTGTATTCATACATAAAGGAAAAGTATTATTTTCAAAACCAAAAGACGAGTTATTAGAAAAATATGGAATTATAAAATGTAATTCAAAGCAATTTAATGAAATAGATAAAGCTGATATTATTGCATATAGAAAACAAGATTATGAATGGCAAATATTGATTTCTAATAGGCAGCAGACAGAAAGAAAATATCCGAAAATTATGATTGTACCAGCGAGTATAGATGAAATTATGCTTATGTATGTAAAGGGGGATAAATAGTATGAAAGGTTTGCTTTTAAAAGATTATTACATTATCAAGTCATCAATTATTACACTACTGATTACTTTTGCTGTTATTGGGTTTGGAGTATCTTTTTTTGCAACTCCACAAGTTTTGATTGTTATAGCAACAACTGTACTAGGTATGAGTGTAGCAACGATAATTAATATTGACAAAAAATGTGGTTGGTTAAAAACAGCTGTAACATTTCCAACACCTAAAAGAACAATTATAAGCAGTAAATATCTTATGTATGTGCTACTATGTTTGCTTGGCATAGTGTTTGGAATAATTTTCAGTACAATGGTATCTTTTGTTATAAATGATATGAATTTTAGATTTTTGCCATTGTTTACATGCTTGAGTATAGTTATGACATTCTTTTCTGGCGGAATTATGCTTCCATGCTTTTATTTACTTGATGAAGAAAAAAGTGTGGTTGGTGCAATAATAGCATATCCACTTGCAGCAGGATTTGTATTCGGCATGAGTAAATTGATTGATAACGGTACTTTGTCAATGGCAATAAGTATTCTAGTTTCGATTATTATATTTATAATTTCATGGTGTCTGGTTTGCAAACATGTATCAACTAAAGATATTTGATATAATGGCAATGATGAAGTTAGGGAGATATAACTGCTATGAAAGTTTTAAAAAAAGAGATATGAAACAATCTTAAAAGGTGAATAAACACGAGGTTATCTTCTTTTGAGCATATCGTCAGATTGATGAAAAAGCAATCAAGGAAATTTTGAAATTCTATAACACTTATATATCCAAATTATGCCTACGTCCGTGTTACAATGAGAGTGGTTCGGTCAATATGCAAGTTGATGAAGAACTAAAAGGATAAATTCATACACAGATGATAAAAGCTATTTTTATGTTTGAAATCAAAGTAAAATAGTCTAGTTGTATGAATGAAGAAAGGGAAATGTACAGCTTTTGTGCTATCTTCCTTGTCTCTTTATCGTCATGTCAAGGCTCATTCAATCGTGGTAAAATGAGTGCTTTTTTTAGGGTATTAGGAATTTCCCTTAGGTCAATTAAAGCTAATAGGAAGTATTCAAATATAAAAATATGGAATTAAAGAGTAAATTAGATTCTAAAACAGTAAATTGACATACATATAGGAATACATTAAACTAAGTATAAAAATATTGACTGTTTAATAAAGGTGGTGGATAAACTGATTAAGTATACACATAAAAGTAAGATAGCTATTGTAGTGCTACATGAAATTTATGGAATTAATAACTTTATAAAGGATATTTGTCAAAAATACTATCAAGATGGATATGATGTATTCTGTCCTGAACTTTTGGGTAGTGGGAAAGTTTTTTCTTATTTAAAATCCCAAGATGCATATAATTTTTTTATAACTAATATAGGATTTAATATTTATGAAAAAGTAGAAAAACTTATAAATGATTTAAAATTAAAATATAAGCATGTATTCGTTATTGGGTATAGTGTAGGTGCAACAATTGCATGGAGATGCAGTGAAAATTCATTGTGTGATGGAATAATTTGCTGTTATGGTTCTCGAATTAGAGATTATATAGATGTAATTCCAAAATGTCCTGTTTTATTGGTATTTGCAAAATACGATTCATTTGATGTTGATTTTGTTGCCTCTCAACTTGTTAAAAAACAAAACATTCAAATTGAAATTGCAGAGGCAAATCATGGTTTTATTGATACATATTCAAAAAATTATTCTAATACTCATGCACAAACATTTAATCTTCAACAAATGGAGTTTCTATCTAAACATTCAAGTTAATAGAGACTATAATTACTTATAAGAGAATTTAAAAATTTTTTGTTTGTAACACACTCATGCATAGAAGAAAAGAGTATGTCAAAATATATTTGTCTATTGATATTTTAAAATTAGATAGAGCATTTTTTACAGAAAAAGATGAAAGTAATAATAAAAAATGTTTCTAAAGAAGAATTAAATATATAAATAAATATAGAATAGATGAAAAATAAAGGTGCTTTTAGATAGTCAAAGATACTATCTAAAAGCATCTTTATTTTATAGAAATTATGCTAAAATGAATAATATTTATATGAGGAAGAAGCTTAATTGAGAAAAAAAATCAAAAGAATACAATAATCACTTGCAAAACTTATACTATTGTGATAGACTTAAATCAAAATTAAGAATTGTAAAAAGAAGGAAAAAAATAGGTAATCATTTTAATGAGTCACAACTTAAAAATAAGATACTAGAATTTAAATAGAATGAAAAGTCTACACATAAATTTAAATTAGTATAAGGAGGAGGAAAATCATATGCCATTAGTATTATCAAATATAGGAGAAGAAGTAGTTATAAAGAAGATTTCAGGAAGTGATAAGACAAGAACCTTTTTAAATAGCATAGGATTTGTAGTAGGAACAAATGTTAAAATAATTTCTAAGATAGAGGGCAATTTGATAATAGATGTAAAGGATACTAGAATTGCATTAGATAAAAAAATGGCAAGTAGGATAATAATATAGGGAGGTAGTAACATGAACAAGCTAAAGGATATTAAGTGTGGGGAAACTGTAAAAGTTAAAAAATTAGAAGGAGAAGGAGCTACACGAAGACGTATAATGGATATGGGGATTACAAGGGGTGTTGATGTGTTTGTGAGAAAAGTAGCTCCTCTTGGAGACCCAATTGAAATAACAGTTAGAGATTATGAACTGTCAATTCGTAAATCAGATGCAGAAAAAATTATTGTGGAATAATAAACTTAATTATAGTAGGGTTAATGCAATTATATAGTGAGAATGATTTTCTGTATCAAAAATAATTATGTATCTAAATATTAATGGAGGGAATGGAAATGTCAATAAAAATAGGTCTCATAGGAAATCCTAATTGTGGCAAGACAACAATGTTTAATGGACTTACAGGTTCATCGCAATATGTTGGTAACTGGCCAGGAGTAACAGTTGAAAAAAAAGGTGGAAAATTAAAAGGAAATAAAGATGTAGAAATAGTAGATTTACCAGGGATTTATTCTCTATCACCATATACATTAGAGGAAGTTGTTACACGTAATTTTATGCTTGATGATAAACCAGATGCAGTAATAAATATTGTAGATGCATCAAATATAGAGAGAAATTTATATTTAACAACTCAGGTTTTGGAATTAGGTATACCTACTGTTATAGCTCTTAACATGATGGATGTTGTTAAGAAAAATGGAGATAAGATAAATATTAAAAAATTATCAGAGGTTATAGGTTGCCCTGTAGTAGAAGTAACAGCTGTTAAAGGGCAAGGAATTATGGAAGCTGCTCAAAAAGCAATTGAAATTGCAAGTTGTAACAATAAATTAGATTTTAAGTTACCTTTTGTTGATGAAAGCAAAGGAGCAATAGAAAAAATCGAAAAGATAATAGAGGAAAAAACTCCATATATAGATATGGAAACACGTTGGTTAGCGATCAAGTTATTTGAAAGAGATGAAAATGTTATACAAAAGCTTGATATTTCTAAAGGAATATTAAATGATATAGAAGAAATAACTAGAAGCTGTGAAGATGAATTGGATGATGATAGTGAAAGTATAATCACAGCAAATCGTTATGAATTTATCAGTTCAATAATTTCAAGCATAATAAAGAAAAATAGAAAAGGTAAAGAAACTGTCTCAGATAAAATAGATAAGATTGTAACAAACCGTATATTAGCACTACCTATTTTTGCACTTATAATGTGGGGAGTTTACTACATAGCAGTAAGTTCATTGGGTGCTATAGCAACTGATTGGACAAATGATGTATTGTTTGGAGAAATTATTCAAGGTAATGTAAGTAATTTCCTAGCTTCCGTAAATGTAGCTGATTGGTTACAAGGTCTTGTAGTTGATGGCTTAATTGGTGGAGTTGGAGCTGTATTAGGATTTGTGCCACAAATCATGCTTTTATTTTTACTATTATCAATACTTGAAGATTGTGGATACATGTCACGTGTGGCTTTTATAATGGATAGAATCTTCCGTAAGTTTGGTCTTTCAGGAAAGTCATTTATACCAATGCTTATAAGTTCAGGTTGTGGAGTTCCAGGTGTTATGTCAACTCGTACTATAGAAAATGATAGAGACAGAAAAATGACTATCATGTTGACTACATTTATTCCATGTGGAGCTAAAATTCCAATAATAGCTTTATTTGCAGGAGCACTGTTTGGAGGGGCTTCATGGGTAGCACCATCAATGTATTTCTTAGGAATTGTAATGATAATTGTTTGTGGAATTATATTAAAAAGAACTTCTTTATTTGTTGGAGAACCATCTCCATTTGTTATGGAACTACCTCAATATCATGTTCCTAGTGCAAAAGGTGTTTTAATTCATATGTGGGATAGAGGAAAAGCATTTATAATCAAAGCAGGTACAATTATATTTGTTGCTTGTGGAGTAATATGGTTCTTACAATCATTTAACTGGTCACTACAAATGGTAGATGCAGGAGATAGTATATTGGCTAGTCTAGGAAATATAGTTGCACCAATATTTGCGCCTCTTGGATTTGGAAACTGGCAATCATCAGTAGCAACAGTTACAGGTCTAGTAGCAAAAGAAAATGTAGTTGGAACATTTGGTGTTTTGTTTGGTATATCAGATGCAACAGAACAAGACCCAACACTTCTTGGTTCAGTTGCAAGTATGTTTACAGTAGTTAGTGCATTTTCATTTATGGCATTTAACATGCTTTGTGCACCTTGTTTTGCAGCTATTGGTGCTATAAAAAGAGAAATGGGTTCATGGAAATGGACATGGATTACATTAGGATTCCAAACTTTAACAGCTTATATAGTTGCTCTTCTTATCAATCAAGTTGGAAGTGTACTTTTAGGAACTGGTGGAAGTATTGCTGGGGCAATAATATCTATAGTTATAGCAATAGCTGTAGTATTTGGAGTTTTAACTTATTCAAATCGAACAATAAAAAAAGATAAAATTGGTAATTTGAGCTATATGAAAAATTAGTTCATATAAATAAGGAGTGATGATTATGGCTACATTTGTTATAGCAGCTATTGTGGTAATATTAATGGCATTGGCTGTGATGCATATGGTTAATAACAAAAAAAAGAATGGCAGTAGTTGTGGATGTGGTTGTTCTGGATGCTCAAGTAGTAAGAGTTGCCATGATACTAAAAGATAGATAAAATAAGAGTCTGATAAAAAGTTTAAATTACTTTATTATCAGGCTTTTATTTTTTATATAAATAATAAATTTCATATTTGAAGTCAATTAGACTATATTATATTTTTACTGTATAATTATAGACAAATATATGATTAGGAGGGATTATTGCTAAATACAGCAATATAAATGTTTATTATGTTTAAATTTGATGTGACAAACGAACTTATGTGTATAGCAAGAGGAAGTGGTAAATTTTTTGCTAAAAAAGGTGCTATGGTAGCATTTAAAGGAAATTTTAACTTTGAAAAATTAATATTAGGCCCAAACAATGGCGGTGGTTTAGGTAGAGCATTACTAGGACATGTTCAAAGGTCATTGACAGGAGAACAAATGCCAATAATGGTTGTTGAAGGTGAAGGTGAAATTTACCTAGCACAAAATGCTTATCATGTAGATGTAATATCAATTGACCCAGGTGACTCGATTTGTGTTGAGAGCGAAAACTTATTAGCATTTTCAGAACAACTAGATTATAGTGTAAAATTAATTGGTTCAGGAGTAATATCTCAAAAAGGACTTTTTACTACACATTTAATAAATAAAACAAGCCAAAATCAAGATATTGCCATAATAACAGATGGTAACCCTCTGATACTTGAAGGGCCTTGTTGTGTTGACCCAGATGCGTTAGTAGCATGGACTGGAAGGGAACCATATCCTAAAGTAGCAAAACTATCATGGAAAACTTTTGTTGGTCAGACTTCAGGGGAATCTTATCATATGGAGTTTGTTGAACCTGGCCAAATAGTTATTATACAACCATCGGAGAGATTGTCTAGTCTGAATACAGATGCAACACCTTCTGACAGAATGAGGTCAGGTGGAGTAAGAATTGGCATAGATTAATTTTTATAGTGCATTTTAATTGTGATTTAAAATATATTTAAAGAATAAAAATGGTAGCAGGGGTAGGTATATTAAAAAGGAGTTTTAGATGCTGGAGAGAATTCATAAAAAGTTTAAAGGATATTACATTTTCTTACTAATCTTAATTTTATGGAAAATTGTATGTGTTTTAGGTATATGGAGTAGCTATATTTTGCCTCCACCTGAAAGAGTTTTCGAAACTTTTATAAAAATGATAAATGATGGTTCTATTTTTTTAAATGTTTATGCTAGTGTTAAGAGGATATTTATAGGTTTTTTAATAAGTTCATTGATAGCAATACCACTTGGAATCGTATTTGGTGTAAATAAAAAAATGTATGAGTATTTCAAGCCACTATTTGAATTTATGAGAAGTACACCTCCACTAGCTTTAATACCTATGCTGATTTTATGGTTTGGTATAGGTGAAGAGTCTAAAATTATAATTATAGTTTTAGCATCGTTTTTCCCAATATTTTTAAATACGCTAAAAGGGATAAAAAATTGTGACAGTAAATTAATCGAAGTAGGAAAGTCTTTTAATTTATCTAAGAAAAGAATTTTTTGCAAAATAATAATTCCTAATTCTATGTTAGATATTATTGTTGGACTTAGTCTAGGTCTTGGGTATAGCTTTAGAGCTATAATTGGTGCAGAACTTATTGCGGCTTCTTCTGGTTTAGGATACTTGATTTCTGATGGTAAGGATATGTCAAGAACTGATATTGTACTGGTTGGAATTTTTGTTATTGGTTTTTTAGGTATACTTTCAGATTATCTATTTTCAATGGCAATAGCAAAATTTAGCAAAGGGAAGCAGGTTGATTTAAATGGTTAGAAATGGATTTTTATTAGAGAATATACATAAAAAGTATTTAGTTGATAATAAAGAACATTTAGTGCTTGATGATATATCATTGAGTATATCTAGCGAAGAAATAACGGTTATATTAGGGGAAAGTGGCTGTGGGAAGACAACTTTGCTTAGAATTTTAGCAGGTCTTGAAAGTGCTACTAGTGGAAATGTATATTTTTTTTATAATGATAAAAAGTGTATCCCAAAAGTAGGGGTTGTTTTTCAAGAAAGTAGACTAATGCCATGGCTAAATGTAAGTGAAAATATACTTTTACATACTGAAAAAAATAATAGAAATAAGGTTGATTTAGATAGATATTTAAAGATGATGAAACTTGAAAAGTTTAAAAACTCATATCCAAATGAGCTCTCAGGAGGAATGGCTCATAGAGTAAGTATTGCAAGAGCTCTTTCTTTTAACCCAGATATTCTATTGATGGATGAACCATTTGCTGCATTAGATTATTTTACAAGAAGAAAAATGCAAAAAGAAGTAGTAAATATCCATAAAAATACTAAAAAAGGGGTAGTATTTGTAACTCATAATATCGAAGAAGCTATGGAAATAGCAAAGAAAATAATTGTTTTTAGTAAAAATAAAGGGATTAAACAATTTAGTGTCGAAGATGAATATAATAGAGATTTAACTAAAAGCTATTATATAAGCTTAAAAAAAGAAATATTAAGGGAATTGGGGGAGTTTTAAGTGATTAAAAGAAACAAAAAAATTTTAGCAGTAATGACATCTTTAGTAATGGTATTGGTTGGTACTGTGGGATGTTCAACAAAAGAAGAGGGTAATAAAGATGTTCCTACAAAAAAAGAGACTAGTTTACCTAAGGAAATAAATTTAACCTATGTAAAGTCTCCACTTAATGTTCCAAGTATACTGGAAAAGAAGGATGATTCATTTGGTAAGGAATTTAAAAAGGATAATATAAAAGTTAATTTTCATGAACTAACAACAGGCCCAGAACAAACTCAGGCACTAGCTGCTGGAGAATTAGACTTTTTGCATGCATTAGGTGGAACATCTGCTATAATAGCTGCTTCTAATGGAGTTGGGCTTAAAATTACAAATATCTATAGCAGATCACCAAAAGGATATATGCTTATAACTAACAATGAAAATATCAAATCTATAAAAGATTTAAAAGGTAAGAAAATTGTAGGGCCAAAAGGGACTATACTTCATCAATTATTGATTGCTGCACTTGCTAAGGAAGGTTATACTATAGATGATGTTGAATATGTAAACATGGATATTCCTAGCGCTGCCTCTGCATTAGAAAGTAAAAGTGCTGATGTTGCAATGCTTGCAGGTCCAGTAGCTCTAAAAACAATAAATGCAGGTAGCAAAATGATAGTAAATGGAGAAGGTTTAGTTAGTGGAATAATAGTTACTGCAGTAAGTGATGATTTTTCTCAAAAATATCCTGAATTAGTAAAAAGATTTATGAAAGTTCATGAAGAAACTTTAAAATATATGGATGAAAATAAAGATAAGGTAATGGAAGATGTATCAAAAGAAGTTGGTTTAACTTTAGATGAAACAAAGGAAATGTATTCTTGGTATGATTTTAGTTCTAAGATAACAGATAAGGATATAAAAGAGTTAGAGGATACACAAGAATTCTTGATGTCTAATGGAATGCAAGAAAAGAAAATAAATATTAAAGATATGTTATATAATCAAAATTAGTATATTAAAATAGAAAATACATCCTTAAGTTATTGTGGTAATAACATGATAAAAAAGGATGTATTTTTATTTTTAATTATTTTATAGAATTAAATCTAATTAGAAACAGCTTACTATTTTATCTACACTTATGTAGTCAAGCAATTTTCTCATTTTTTTACGATGAAGCAAAAACTTAGAATATGTGTCTTCTGATTGTTTTGGATCACCGTAAACTTTCCAATATTTAATCATAGAAACTTCACAGTTACTATATCCCATAAATCCAATCACATCTTTAAGGGGATATCCTAAAAAAATACCTATTTCATCAGGAAAAGTATCAGTTTTAAGTTTTTCAACTAGATGCTCTAAATAAGCATTTACATTAGTATTTTGTTTGTATCCTAAAAACTTCAAAAAATTTACTGTTTTTTTACATTTTAATCTTTCTGACAATGCAGTTTTATTTACAAATAATATTTTTAATCCTTTTTTTTCTTTATCAATAGCTATAAAATCTATCTTTTTACACTTATATAAATATTTGTAAATATCACTAATTTTTTCCTCTCTATTTACGTCAGTAAATGAAATATTTATTATTTCAGCAGGTTTAGAGCCTAAAAAAACTGGACCTAAAACTTCTAAAAGCCATTTTATATATGATGATTCAATTTTATTCTTACAACAAAATTGTGAATTGCAACAATGCATAAAAGATAACCTCCTTCAAATGAAAACTAATATCAATTAATTAAATTATACTATGAATGATAATCAATATCAATAATAAAATTATATTTTTTTATTTAATTACTTATCTATTATAATTTCCCAAAAAATAAATTATAAATTGTTTAATTTTAGTAAATAAAAAATAAAAATATAGAAATACTAAATGTAAGAAAGAGAATTATTAAAACTTTTTGTAATATAAAACATCTAGGAGGGTAATAAAAATGAAATTAAAAAGAACTTTATTTGTAGGACTTGCGTTAGTATTAGCTATAGGTATGACAGCATGTACTAAAAAAACTGAACAACCAGATGAAAATGCAGGAAAAAATCCAAACGAATCAGTAAATAACAATGAAGGCTATATGAATTATTATTCAACAAGCTATAATGATTATATAGCAGGTTTAAATAGATATTCTATTTATGATACTCCAGAAAGTATAAATAATCAGTTTAAGGATAAAGAATATCCAGGAAATGAAAAATATTTAAGTGATGTAAAGGCTGCATATAAAGACAGTAGAGATAAAATACAATCATTTGTAGCTTCTCTTAAAAAAGATGGTAAAACAGAAGATGCCGAATTAAAGAAAATGAACGATGAATTAATAACTGAAGGTGAAAGATTAGTAAAGGATATAGATTCTAGACTAGCAAAATTAGATAAAGTCTCTGATGAAGATATGAAAAAAGGTCAAAATGACTTTATGAAATTAGTTCATGGAACAGAAGATGTTGGAAATGATATAGGTAGTGGTTTTAGAAAAATGATAAAAGATATGAATGATAGATTAGGAATAACAGGAAACAATAAAAAATAGTTATTTATCTTTAATTAGGAATAATAAAAAATAAAAATTTTAAATAAATTTATTGACAAATATTATTAATAAATATATTATATATAACATAGCAACAAATGATAATCGAATTAAATTAAATAACGTCTTATCAAGAGTGGTGGAGGGACTGGCCCTTTGAAACCCGGCAACCAGTATATTTTATATACATTGGTGCTAAATCCTGCAACTGATATAGTTGATAGATGAGTATAAATAGCTTTTTAAGCCTGAGTTTATACTCAGGCTTTTATTTTGTTAGATACAAATTTAAAATACATAAATAAAAATAAACATACAAATTGAGCAGAATATGTGGGGAGGAAATTTTATGGTTAGCATAAAAAATGTTAATAAGTATTATGGAAAGACTCAAGTACTTAAAGATGTAAGTATTGAGATAGAATCTGGAGAAATCTTTGGGATAATAGGTCATAGTGGTGCTGGAAAATCAACACTACTTAGATGCATAAATGGGCTAGAAGAATATCAAGAAGGTAGTGTGCTTGTATCTGATAAGGAAGTAAAGTCATTAAATGAAAAGCAAATGAGGGATTTAAGAAAAGAGTTAGGAATGATTTTTCAACACTTTTCATTACTTGAAAGAAAAACAGTATTTGATAATGTAGCATTACCTTTAGAGTGTTTTGGATATACAAAGGCAGAAATTAAAAAAAGAGTTTTAGAGTTACTAGAAGTGGTTGGTATATCTGAAAAGAAAAATGATAAACCAAGAAACTTAAGTGGTGGTCAAAAACAGAGAGTTGCAATTGCTAGAGCTTTAGCACTAAACCCACAAGTACTTCTTTGTGATGAAGCAACTTCAGCACTAGACCCAAATACTACAAAATCAATTCTTTCATTACTTGAAGATATAAACAAAAACCTAGGAATAACAATAATAGTTGTAACTCATCAAATGGAAGTTATAAAACAAATTTGCGGAAGAGTGGCAATAATGGAAAATGGAGAGGTATTAGAAGTAGGAGATACAGAAGAAATTTTCTTGAGAAATACTAAGGGACTTAGAAAATTAATAGGTGAAGAAAGTATAATTTTACCAAAAGGAACAAATATAAAAATACTATTCCCTAAAGACATTTCTAATGATGCTATTATTACAACAATGGCAAGAGAGTTAAACATAGATGTATCTATAATATTTGGGAAATTAGAACAATTTAAAGAGGATATTTTAGGTTCACTTATTATAAATGTTTCAGATAAAAGCGGAGAGAAAGTAAAACAGTATCTTACAGATAAGGACATAAGATGGGAGGAAATGATAAATGAATAGTCTAATTGATTTTTTAACAACACTATTTCCAAATGCATTACTACAAACTTTATATATGGTCATAGTACCAACTGTAGTGGCAACAATATTAGGATTTATACTAGCAATTATATTAGTAGTGACAAAACCAGATGGATTAAAACCAAATAGCACGATTAATAGTGCACTAGGATTTATAGTAAACATATTTAGAAGTTTCCCGTTTATGATACTTATAGTTGCAATGATTCCAATAACAAGATTAATTGTTGGAACAAGTATAGGAGAAACTGCTGCAATAGTACCAATAACTATTGGTGCAGCACCATTTATCGCTAGGATTATAGAAAGTTCATTAAATGAAGTTGATAAGGGACTAATAGAAGCTGCCAAATCTTTTGGGGCTACAAAAAAACAAATAGTATTTAAAGTTATGATAAAAGAAGCAATGCCTTCAATTGTATCTGGAATTACATTGTCAGTAATTTCTATACTTGGTTATACAGCTATGGCAGGTGCAGTAGGAGCTGGTGGACTAGGTAATATAGCACTTATTTATGGATACCAAAGATTTGATACAGCAGTAATGGTTTATACAGTAATAGCACTTGTAATACTAGTTCAAATAATACAAGGTTTAGGAAATCTAGCGTATAAGAAACTAAAATAATTTAATCAATAAAACATTTTTAAAGGGGGAGTAAAAAATGAAATTAAAAAAATTATTATCAGTAGCATTAGTGTCAGCAATAGCAATATCAGCAGTAGGATGTTCAAACAAAGAGGATAAAAAAATATTAGTAGGGGCATCATCAAATCCACATGCAAAAATATTGGAAGTTGCAAAACCTTTATTAAAAGAAAAAGGATATGATTTAGAAGTAAAGATATTTGATGATTATGTGCTTCCAAATACAGCCTTAGATGAAGGTTCTTTGGATGCTAACTTCTTTCAACATATTCCATTTCTAGAGGAGACTGTTAAGGAAAAAGGATATAAACTTACTTATACATCTAAAGTTCATATAGAGCCAATGGGATTCTATTCAGAAAAAGTTAAATCATTAGATGAAGTAAAAGATGGAGCAGTTATAGCTGTACCAAATGATGCGACTAATGGAGCTAGAGCACTTAAATTATTAGCAAAACATAAATTAATAGAAGTAAAAGATGGCGAACTTATAACTAAAAAAGATATAACTAAAAATCCTAAAAATATACAAATAAAAGAAATGAATGCAGAACAATTACCAACAGTATTAAAAGATGTTGATGGAGCAGTAATAAATTCTAATTATGCTTTAACAGCTAATTTAAATCCTACTAAAGATGCAATAGTAATAGAATCAAGTGATTCTCCATATGTAAATATAATTGCTTGTAGAGAAGATAATAAGGATAGTGATAAGATTAAAGCTTTATCAGAAGCTATGAATAGTAAAGAAGTTAAAAAGTTTATACAAGATGAATATAAAGGAAGTATCGTTCCAGCTTTTTAAATTAAATATACAAAATCTATAAAATGAGTAAAATTTTAAAAACTTTACTCATTTTTTTTTATAACTAGAAAGTGACAAATTTTTTGGGAGAATTGTGGTAACATATTTATAGATAAAACTATATAAAAATGAAGAAGTGGTGGGGAATATGGAATCTAAGGGAACTTTAAGGAAGAATAAGGTCTATATATTGGCTAATGGGTTATTTTTAATTATTGCACTTTTGAATATAAATTTGTATACAGTTTCCATAAATATGTATAGGATAATTTTACTTTGGATATTTGGATATTCTATAGTTTATATAACTAGTTTTGAAAAAGATGAATTTATAAATATACTAAAATTAGGATGCCTTGTATTAGTTTTTGTGGGGATTTTAGGCATAGCAGAATTAGAGATTCAAAAATTCCAAGTTATGATACTCAATTTAAGTATAATTAATATATCTACATTTATATACTTAACAATTTCTAAAATAAAAAAACTGAGAATAAGTCATTTGTTGATTTTCAACAGTACTTTTGTAATAGTAGATTATTTTCTACGAAGTATTTTTAATAACTTTTATTTGAATATGATTATTATGTCAATTAATATTGTCATATCTTTGTTCAATTTATTGTTTGTATTAAACAAAATCAATAGTGAAGCTGAACATTATAGCTTAATAAAAAATTTATCATACTTTGCTTTATTTGCAACTATTATAGGTTTTATAACAACTTGTCAAATTAGTATAGTAGATACAGATAGATTAATAGGAGTAGTGTATTTATTGTTATGTAATCATACTTACTATGTGTATGTATACAGTCTAAGTAATAGAATAGTATATCCATATTATGAATTAAATTCAATAAATAAGAAGTTAAGTAAAAAGTCAGAACAATTAAGTAAGATAAATCTAGCAATAGAAAAGGATATGACTATACAGAAAACATTAAAAAATTACATAGATGAAAGAAAGGAGTTATTAAGACAAGCACTTGATACTATACCAAATGTATGGATAATAACAGATTATGATTTTAATATAAGTTATACAAATAATGCATTTAAAGATGAATTTTCAAAGGACATGAAAAACTTTTATCACATATTAAATTTTATAAAAGAAGATGAGTGTGTAGCTGAAAAGCTAAAAAAATTTGATAAGGATATAAGTATAATTGATAAACAAGTAGAGCTAAATAATAAAATATATTTGCTAAGTTTAAGTAATAATGAAGAAGAAAGTAATTATTTAATAAGCTTAAATAATATTACAAATGAAATAAAAATGGATAAAGAGATAAGGGCTATAAATAAAGATTATGAAAATATAATATTAAATATACCCTCTCCTATACTTGTAAGAAGTGCAGAAGGTGGTATAAAGAAGAATAAAGTAATAAGCATAAATAAAAAATATGAAAAGAGTTTTAAATGTACATCAAAAGAGCTAGTTAATATGACATTAGAAAAATATTTTGAAACTTTTAACATAGATTTCTTTGATAATAGAGACTTTAAAAGATTAAATCTAACAAAAGAAAAGAAAGCTGAAATAGTAAGTTATAATGATACAGCAAATTGTATAGTTAATTTTGTAATGTCTGATTCAGATGGTGAAGAACATGTTGAAGAAGTGAGAGTTGGAGATTATTGGTCAAATAATAAATTATTTAAGTTACTTACATTTAGAGATATAACCAAAGAAATAAATATACTTAGAACAGTAAATGAACAAAAAATAATATATGAAAAATTATTAGATGCTATACCAGAGGCTATTTTTCTTGAAGATTTAAGTACATCAAGAGTACTTTATACAAATAGAGCTTTTAGAGAATTATTTGGAATATCAAGTGATGTACTAGGAGTAACAACACAAAAATATAGAAATATCTTGGTAAAAAAATACATAAACAATTTAAATATAGGTGAAAGAGAAAAAAGTATTCATATAGTAAATGAAAACAATCATATTAAAGAAGTAAATATGATATCAAGAACCTTATACTTTGGACAGAAGAGAAGTAGAGTGAGAATCATTAAAGATTTAAGTGTACAAAGAGAGTCTGAGAGACTTAAAAAAGCATTAATAAAACAAAGACAGTATGACCAGATGAAGATGGAGTTCTATGCTAATATATCTCATGAACTCAAGACTCCTTTAAATAATATCTATAGCTCAGTTCAGCTTATCGAGAATCTTTATAAAAAAGGCAAGATAATTGACTGTCAAGATATATTAAGAGAACACATAAAAATAACTAAACAAAACATGTTTAGATTATTAAGATTAATAGATAATATAATAAATATTTCTCAAGTTAAATCAGAAATATATAAGATTAAAGCAGTTAACTTTGATATTATCGATATAACAGAAAGAATAGTTACATCCATTAGCAGTTATGCAAAATCTAAGGGAATCGACTTAGTTTTTGATACAAATGAGGAAACTATGAGAGTAGGTCTTGACCCAGAATCTATAGAAAGGATAATATTGAATATATTATCAAATGCTATAAAGTTTACTTTAGAAGGTGGAGAAATACTTGTAGGAATATATAAAGAAGGTGCAAATGTAGAAATACTTATAAAAGATACTGGAATAGGTATAGAAAAGGAAAAATTAAATGACATATTTAATAGATTTAAACAAATTGAAAATAGTGGTATATCAAACGAATTCGGCAGTGGAATAGGATTGTGTCTTGCAAAATCGTTAATTGAAATTCAAAATGGAGAAATTTATATAGATAGTAAATTAGGAGAAGGAACAGAGGTGAAAATCATATTCCCAATTAAAGAAGTAGTTGAAGAAGTCTATGATAAATCAAATTACAATGATAATATTGAAAAATTCGAGATAGAATTTTTTGATATATATAAGTAGTAAATATTGAAATCCATTATTTTATATATTAATATACAATTAAAAGCAGACTAATTTTACTTATAATTTTAGCTGTATTTAACTGACTATAAATAAACTTTATGAGGTGAAATTTTGGAAAAGGATTTTTTTAGGAAAAATGGAATTGATTTAGCTAAATCTATATTAGGTAAATATTTAATAAGAAAGTATGAAAATAAAACAATTGTTACCAAGATAGTAGAGACAGAGGCATACATGGGTATAAATGACAAAGGTGCACATGTATATGGTGATAAAAGAACTGAGAGAACTAAGCCTCTGTATTTAGATGGTGGACATATATATGTTTATTTAATTTATGGTATGTACAATTGTCTAAATCTATCAGCAAATATAGAAAATGTACCAGAGTGTGTGTTGATAAGAGGTGTGGAACCAATAACTTCTTTAGATGAGATATCTATAAATAGATATAATAAATTGTATGATAATTTGAGTAAGTATCAAATAAAAAATATTACTAATGGACCAGGAAAACTTTGTAAGGCTTTAAAAATAGATAGAAGCTTAAATAGTAAGAGTATAATGGGTGAAGAATTATATATAAGTGACTTTTATTATGATAATGAAGGAAAAAAGGTATGTAGTGAAGGCGAATTGGATATAAAAATTAGTAAACGTATAAATATAGACTATGCAGAAGAAGCAAAAGATTTTTTATGGCGTTTTTATATAGAGTAAGTACTGATATCAATAAGATATATATTTATAAAAATTATTTTTTATAAATATATATCTTATTTTTTACAGAATTTTTATTTTAGTATAAATAAATTTATAGAGGAGAAGATGTATTTTTAGTAGATTTTTATAATTATTTTCAATTGTTTTGTTTATACAAACAAAGATATATTTCAATAAAATAAGTATGATAATATTATACTATAAAATAAATGAATATTAACTTTTGGACGCATTTTATTAAGAATAGTCGTGTTTATACATAAAGTTGGTTTATTTTATATTAAACAGATTATTTATTACAACAAATAATTATTTATAAAAAATAGAAAAATTTTGACAAAAAAAGAAAGTATCTTTAGAATAGAGATATATTTAAAATCGTATGATTGAGGTTATAAGATGATTTCATATGCTTTGTTATGAAAATTATTGTTAGACAGAAAAATTAAAAATGGAATTTAAAAAGATGATAAATATTTTGATAACGATTGCTAAATTAGGAAATAACAAGGCTGTATCTGTATAAACATTAGAAAAATATGTATAGTTTTGGACTATAAAATATAAGATGTTGTATAAATAAAAAAAGGCATTGAATAGATACTATTAAATTGTAAAATTATGTTATAATTATTATAAAGGATGTAAGAATCTGTAGAAATAGCAATATAATAAGCTTAATTTTTAATAGTTAAATTCAAATAAACTATATAATGCAATGTACACAAATTAAAGATAGTAATCTGATAAAAATTATACTAATAAGATTTATATATTATGAACTATATAAATAATAAAGCAAATTATATGAATAACTTAAGTTTTATAATATAAAAAAAGTAATCATAATCAGATATATTAAAAAATAGAAAAATAATTAATAACTTTTGCTAAATTAGGTAGAGATATATACAATAATAAATTATAAATAATGATAAATGTGTAGACAAAAGAAAGTGAATAAATTATATTTATACTAATAAAGTTTTTTTGAGGTGAAATATTATAGATATAATAGCCTATATTTATATTCTTATATTTATATTATGAAAAAATTAAAATTATTTAGGGGTGATGGTTTTGAATAAGGACATAGGAGCAAAAATAAAGCAACTTAGAACTCAAAAACAAATGACACTGAAAGATATGAGTGAGAAAACAAACTTATCAATTGGATTTTTGTCACAACTTGAAAGAGGATTAACAAGTGTGGCAACAGATTCATTGGGTAAAATAGCAAATGTATTGGATGTAGATTTGACTTACTTTTTTATGAAACCAAAGGAGCATAAGAGACCTGTATTAAGAAGTTATGAAAAAGAAGTTTTTGATGTAGAAAATTCAACATTTATACATTATCATTTATCATCTAATTTAAAAGAAAAAACTATGTTACCAAGATTAATTGAAATTCTTCCAAGTAAAAGTAGTGAAGAAATTTGTTGCTATGTACATAGTGGTGAAGAATTTGTATATGTTTTAGAGGGCACTCTTACAGTGTTTTTGGGTGATGAGCAAATTGAAATGTATCCAGGTGATACAATACACTACAATAGTGAAAAGAACAATCACAATTGGGTTAACTATACTAATAAGATGGTAAGAATTTTAGTGGTAAGTATACCAAATCCATTTGAAAATTCTGATACAGTTAAAGAAGCTTAAAATTTAGTTATTACCTATTTAAGGAGGAGTATTACAGTGAAAAAAATTGGATTTATAGGTGCAGGAAATATGGCCAGTGCTATGATAGGTGGTATAGTAAATTCAAAATTAGTTGAACCTAATATGGTAACAGCATCAGCATATACTCAAGGAACTCTTGATAGAATACATGCAAATTTTGGTATAAATACTACAAAAGATTCAAAAGAGGTTACTAGAACTTCTGATATAGTAATTGTAGCTGTTAAGCCAGACATATATGATGATATTTTAGAAGAGATAAAAGATTTTGTAGATGATAGTAAAATTATAGTTACAATAGCAGCAGGAAAATCTATAAAAGATATAGAGGCAATTATAGGTGAAAATAAAAAAATAGTTAGAACTATGCCTAATACTCCTGCACTTGTAAATGAGGCTATGTCTTCAATATCTATAAATAAAAATATAAAAGATGAAGACTTAGAAGCAGTGGTAGAAGTATTTAGTTCTTTTGGAAACACTGAAGTCGTACCAGAATATCTTATAGAAGCAGTGATTGGAGCGAGTGGTTCTGCACCAGCCTATGTGTTTTTGTTTATAGAAGCTATTGCAGATGCAGCAGTAATTGCAGGAATGCCAAGACAACAAGCATATAAATTTGCAGCACAAGCAGTTATGGGTTCTGCAAAAATGGTACTTGAAACAGGAAAACATCCTGGTGAACTAAAAGATATGGTATGCTCACCTGGAGGGACTACTATAGAAGCAGTTAAAGTCCTTGAAGAGGAAGGTTTTAGAGCATCTGTTATAAAAGCTATATGTGCATGTATAGAAAAATCTCAAAAAATGAGTGAGTAATAAGAATTTATTGGAAATAAAAAGAATTGCCTTTTATAGAAAATTTCTATGTTAGGCAATTCTTTTTTTACTTAATTTTTAAAATAAGCCTGAAAGCCAATTTTTTATTTTTTCAAAGAAACCAACTGAGTCGTCAGTATTGGATTGATTTTCAGAATTATTAGTTGTGTTATTTTCACCTGATTGAGAGCTACCATTATTTTCACTATTATTTTCTGAATTATTTGTATTGCTATTATCATTAGAGTTGGTATTATCTTGTGGATCTATTTGAACACCATCTGTAGAGTTTATCACAGCATTTGAGCCAAGAGACTCATCATTAGTGTTATTTAAGATTCCTAGATCTTTTTTATCTCCTCCTGAGAATAAACCAGAGAACCAATCTCCTATTCCACTAAACCATCCACCTATAGTATCTAGTATTCCAGAGCCCTTAACACTTTCACCTAATTTTTTTAATTGTTCATTTACATTATTTGATACATTGTCTAATGTATTTTTCATGTTGTTGTAATCATAATCCTGGTCAGCTATTTTTTTCATTACACCTTGAATTTGCTCTTTTTGTTCTGGTGTAATAGTAATATTGTAATTATTTACAACATTATTTATTGTGTTGGCTATTTGATTAGTATCCTTTGTACCATTTTTTACAATTTCTGTTTTTATATCATTCATTACACCAGTTGCTTTTTCTTGACCTATATCATCTCCTAAATCACCTGTAACTACTAACTCTTCAGAAGCAATTTCCTTTTTTGTTTCGTCAAGTTTTTTTCCTGATGCATCTTCAAATGCTTTCATAATTCCTGTCAATGCACCAGTACCACTTACAGGATATGGAGCAGCAGCAATAACATTTGCATTTTCAAGGCCAGCTGTTGTAAGTGTTGAAGCAATCATTGAGCTAGTTACCCAAGTTAAATTTGCTGTTTTAACATTAATGCCATTGCCTTTTGTTGTAGGCTCAACATATGAGCAAGAAATAGTAACTTTACCAAGTTGGCTCTCTGTTGCAACACCTTGTAAATATTGTCTTTCTTCTGCATTTGTTACATCTAAAACTAAGACTTGGTCTTTTTTAACTCCAAAATAATTAAGCATTTGTTGCTTTTGAGACTCTGATAAGTTAGCTCCAAGTGTAACAACATTTGTACCATCTGCATAAGCAAGGTTTAAACTTCCAAACACAAGCATAGTAGATATAATAATAGAGCTAATTTGTTTTTTAAACTTCATAATAATCCTCCTAGATTTAACATACATTACATTTTCAATATATATTTTATCAATATATTGAATAAAAATATGTGCTACATTTCTATTATACTAAATATAAACTATTTTTTAAATCAATGCGATTACAAGTTTGTAATAAAAAAGGTAATATAAGGTAAATAATAAAAAAATAATTTTTATAAGAGATTGAAAAAACAATTAATGTAGTATACTATAATATAGAAATGATTATGATAATGTTATAGAATCGGAAGGAGAAAAAATAAATGTCAAAAGAATTAGTAAAAGATAGAGTAATAAAATATTTAATAGAAGATTTATTAGTACCTCAGGATATGATTGATACAAATGTTGAATTAGCAGAATTTGAAGAAGGTGCAGAGGGAACTTTAGATATTATTGTAAATGTTAAAGATGATGAGGATTATTACGCTCCAGTAATGATAGTACAGTGTTTAGATGAAGATGTAGAATTAGAAGGGGAAGTTTTACAAAAACAAATAGAATTTCTAGAAGAAGTAGATAACATAACTATGTCAGGTAGATTGGTTTTAACTAATGGTGATGCTATGATGTATGCTGATTGGAGAGGCGAAGAGTATGATACTGAAGCAGCACTTCCAACTTATGACATAATGGTAAAAGAGTTTAATGAGATGGAACAACAAGTTAAAGATTTAGAAGAAGAACATCATCATCACGATGAAAATTGTGGATGTGGATGCAATCATCATGAAAAGTAAATAACAAGCATATATATATATAAAGACTGTTTAATTAACAGTCTTTTTTTAGACATATATCAATTTAAAAACTTAGGATATAACAATATATAATAAAATAAATTATATATATAAGAAGGATATTAGGGTTAGAAGTAGAATAATATTATAGGTATAGTTTTTATAACTTTGTATACATAATATACAAAACAACTTATTTGAAGAAGGGGATATTATGTAATTGCAGATTATGTAGTTTTAAATTATTTATTTTTGTTTTAGCAAATTCTATGAATAGAAGGGGTTTGATTATGGATACTAAAAAAGAAAATAATTATGAAAATTATATTTGTGTG
Source organism: Clostridioides sp. ZZV14-6009 (assembly GCF_020658095.1). Lineage (NCBI taxonomy): Bacteria > Bacillati > Bacillota > Clostridia > Peptostreptococcales > Peptostreptococcaceae > Clostridioides > Clostridioides sp. ZZV14-6009. The sequence continues at coordinate 134,789 of NZ_JAGWDG010000002.1, read as the reverse complement.
GGTTCATCAAATGTATCAAATGCGATGAAAATGTATTTAAAGGAAATTGAGGAATACAAAATGTTGTCAGCGGGAGAAGAGGTAGAGCTGGCAAAGGAAATAATCAACTCATCTTCAGTAGCAAAGGAAAAGTTTATAAATTCAAATTATAGGTTGGTAGTGAGCATAGCAAAAAGATATAAAAGAGATAGTATTGATATGCTAGATTTAATTCAAGCGGGAAATATAGGACTTATAAAAGCAGTAGAGAAGTACGATTATAAAAAAGGATACAAATTTAGCACTTATGCCACATGGTGGATAAAACAAAGCATAACAAGATATATTGATGATTGCGAAAATACTATTAGAATACCTATACATCTTCACCAAAGAATAAATTTTGTAAAGAAAAAGAAACAAGAACTTTTAAATGTATTATTAAGAGAACCAACTGTAGATGAGATTGCAGATGCTTGTGGTCTTGAGGTTGAGAAAGTATTGGAATTATTAAAACGAGATAAAAATGTTGTATCTTTGGATACACCATTAAAAGAAGATGAAGATAGTAGTTTAGTTGAATTTATACCATCAGATGCTGATTTTAAAGATGTTGTAATGCATGAAGTGGAACAACATAATTTAAAAGAAAAAATAGAAGAATTACTTACAGGTCTTGGAGAACAAGAACAGCAGGTTTTGAGAATGAGATTTGGCATTGATGATGATGACCCTAAGACTTTAGAACAGATTGGAAAAGTGTTTGGAGTTACTAGAGAAAGAATAAGACAAATAGAAGCTAAAGCAATAAGAAAATTAAGACATCCAAGTAAATTAAAACAATTAAAGCATTTTTATTAATATTTTTAAAGCTAATATAAAAGAAAGTAGGAAAAAGATTCTCCTACTTTTATTTTTTCTTTTGTTATACTTACATATAGTCAATAATGTTTTTTCAATAGGAAAACATGAAGTTAATAAAATAAAAATTACTTCTACATTACTTTAACTTGTAGAAAAGTTGAGTTTTTACTAGCTTAGTGACGATTATTAATAATCATATTGATATATTTTCTTTAAAAGGCACTTATATATTTCTGTTAAGTATTCTTCATTGAGGAGAATACTTTTTTAAATTTTCTTTAAATGAATAGTTATTTAGTAAAAGTGATTAAAATTTTTCAAAATAGATAAAATATGTTAAAATATAACTTAAAAATGATTATATATTTTCCTTATGTGGAGATTATTAAGTTATAAGAAATGAATAAAATGAAATTTGAATATATAGCCAATATAAGTGTTTTTGTTTTACCAAGATTAGAAAATAATAACTCCATTTCTGTGAGCTCAATTAAATTTATACTATTAGATTTAAATTGTAATTATAGAAAATGTTGTAGAAATAAAAAACATGAAGGTAATATTATTTATGATATATTAAAAAATAAACAACTACTATTATCTTTGTAAAATGTAGGAATAATATATTAAATTATATATAATAGGCTGGCTTTTACTGAACTAAAAGAAGTGTGTTAGAAGTGGAGTGATAAAATGAGCAAGGTAGCTAAAGCAACTTTTTATTTGATGATAGTTACTGTAATATCTAAGATTCTTGGCATGGGTAGAGAATTAGTTTTATCGTCAATTTATGGAACAGGTTTGTATACAGAAAGTTATTTGACAGCTATGAATATACCAAATATTATATTTGCAGCAATAGGAACTGCTATAGTTACTACTTTTATACCAATGTATCAAGATATAAGTAGTAAACAAGGTGAAAAACAAGCAGTAAAATTTTTAAACAATGTTTTAAATATAATAGTTGGTATATGCATAATTGTAGCTATACTGGGTGTGATTTTTTCAAAACAACTTGTGAGTATATTTGCTATAGGATTTGAAGGCGAAAGATTTGAGCTTACTGTAAAATTTACTAAAGTACTTATAACAGGAATAATATTTATAGGTATCACTAGTGTTATGTCAGCATTTTTACAAATAAAAGAAAATTTTATCATAGTTGGATTTGGTAGTATCCCCTATAATATAGTAATAATTATTTCAATAATGATAAGTACCGTATTTGGACCATATGTACTTCCAGTTGGTGCTGTAGTTGCTATGATAGTTCAGCTACTTTTTTACCTGTTTTTTGTTAAAAAAACAGATTACAAATATTCATTTTACTTAGACTTTAAAGATGATAGTCTTATAAAATTGCTGGCATTACTTTCACCAGTGTTTATAGGTGTTGCTGTTAATCAAGTAAACTCATTAGTTGATACAACTTTAGCATCTACATTAGTTAAAGGTAGCATACCAGCACTTACTTATGCAGATAGGTTAAATGGTTTTGTCACAGGGACATTTACAGCCTCAATAGTGTCTGTTATGTATCCCATGCTGTCGAAATTAAGTGCAGAGAATAATCAAAAAAAATTTACAAGTTCAGTTAAATCTAGTGTCAATATGATAATAATTTCTATGATTCCTATTTCAGTTGGGTCTATTGTTTTTGCAAATCCAGTTGTTAGAATTATATTTGAAAGAGGAGCTTTTGATGCTAGAGCAACTCAAATGACAGCAACTGCTTTAGTTTTCTATGCAGTTGGAATGACTGCATTTGGACTTAGAGATATATTAGGTAAAGTTTTTTATTCATTACAAGATACAAAAACACCTATGGTAAATGGTATTATATCTGTTTGTGTAAATATAGTGCTAGATTTAATTTTAATAAAACCTATGGCTCATGGTGGTCTTGCTCTTGCAACTAGTTCATCATCAATTGCATGTATATTGTTACTTTTCCTAAATTTAAGAAGGAAAGTAGGTTATTTTGGACAAGATAAGATAATAAAAGCAACCTTAAAATCATTAGTAGCATCAGTTATTATGGGAATTTTATCATATTTTACGTATAAATTTATATTTGGACTTTTAGGAGTAGGTAGACTTAACGAGTTAGTATCATTAACCATTTCAGTAATAGTTGGAGGTGGAATTTATACATTACTAATGACCATTTTTAAAGTTGAAGAAGTTGATATGATATTAAATATTGCCAAAAGAAAGTTACACTTAAAAAACTAGTTTAACTATATTAATTATATATTTAGGAGGATTTTATGAAACACATATTAAAAACGGTAGACCATACTATTTTAAAGGCTACAACGACATGGGAAGATATTAAGGTTTTGTGTGATGAGGCTATAAACATGAATGTAGCATCAGTTTGTATACCACCATCATATGTAAAAAGAGCAGCAGAATATTTAAATAGTAAAATAAAGGTATGTACAGTAATAGGATTTCCTCTAGGATATCAAACCACTGCAACAAAGGTATTTGAAGCTGAAGATGCAATTAAAAATGGAGCAGATGAAGTTGATATGGTTGTAAATATTTCAGACATTAAAAATGGAGACTATGAGAAGATAGAAAATGAGATAAAAGAAATAAAAGCAATTATTGGAGAGAAAATATTAAAGGTTATTATAGAAACATGTTATTTAGAGGAATGTGAAAAAGTAAAGATGTGTGACATAGTAACAGTGTCTGGTGCAGATTTTATAAAGACATCTACTGGAATGGGAACAGGTGGAGCTACTTTGGAAGATATAAAGCTTATGAAAGAGCATGTTGGAAAAAATGTTAAGATAAAGGCTGCTGGAGGTGTTAAATCGATTTCTGATGCAGAAAAATTTATAGAGGCAGGTGCTGAAAGATTAGGTACTAGTTCAATATGTAAAATATTAAAAAATGAAGATATAACAGGTTATTAAAACTATTGATTTATGGATAAATCAATAACAATTAGACACTAGTTTAATTATAAATTTATAAAATAAAAAAACAGAGGGAAATTTCCCTCTGTTTTTTTATTTAGTATTGACAGAGAAGATTTTATAATATACTATAGTCATATAGTTAGTTACTTAAGTAATTAACTAACTTAGAAAGGAGGAATCTATGAAATTAATATTAAATAATGAAGAACCCATATTTATTCAAATAGCACGAGCAATTGAAGATGAAATATTATCAGATGGTATAAAAGAAGAAGAACAGGTTCCATCAACAACTGAACTTTCAAAGCTTTATAAAATTAATCCTGCTACAGTCTTGAAAGGAATAAATACATTAGTTGATAAGAATATTTTATATAAGAAGAGAGGGATAGGAATGTTTGTATCAGAGGGAGCAAGAAGTATCATAAAAGAAGTTAGGAAAGAAAACTTTAAAAATAATTTTATAAAAAATCTACTTCAAGAAGCAGATAAATTAGAAATAAACAGAGAAGAATTAGTCGATATTATAATAAATTTTAAGGGGGAGTAATGTATGAGTAGCTCTATTAGGATAAAAAATTTATCTCATAGCTTTAAAAAACAAAAGATTTTTGATAACGTGTCTCTGAATTTTGAAGAAAATAAAATATATGGTTTATTAGGAAAAAATGGTGCTGGGAAAACTACATTATTGAATATAATAGTAAATCAATTAATTCAGAATGAAGGAGAGATAGAAATTTCAGGAAAAAATATAAAAGAAGATTTAAAAGTATTGGAAGATATTTGTATTGTAAGAGAAAAAGAATTTTATAATTCAGATTTTAAAGTAGGTCAAATATTCGAGTTTTCTTCTAGCTTCTATAAAAATTATGATAAGGCATTAGAAGAAAAACTATGTAAATATTTTGATTTAAATATAAAGAAAAAGTATAGACAATTGTCTAGGGGAATGAAGACTATACTTTCAAATATAATAGGAATTTGTTCCAATTCAGCCATCACTATATTTGATGAACCAACAATTGGCCTAGATGCAGTAAACAGGCAAGAATTTTATAATGTAATCTTAGATAATTATATAAAAAATCCAAGAACGATAATAATATCAACTCATTTGATTGATGAAATAGATGATTTATTAGAGCATGTAATAATATTAAATGAAGGTAAGATTATTATAGATGAAGATATTGATACTATAAAACAAAAAGCTCATTATATTACTGGAAGCAGAGAAGAAGTAGAAAAGTTAGAAGCAATAAGAAATGTAAAGCCTAAGAAATCATTTGGAAATACAGTTGCCTACTTTTACTATGGTGACTTTAGTAAAAACGATGAAAATATAATTGAAAATTCAAATATAGATGTAGGATACATAGGATTACAAGATATGTTTGTAAGTATGACTAAAAAGGAGGTTTTGTAATTGAATGAATTAAGACCATATATGAAATTTTTTAATAAAAATACAAAACTATATATAATTTTATTTTTGGTAATGGGTGCTTTTTTAAATGTTTTACCACTTATTATTGTAACTTTTGCTAATTTGCCTAAACAAGACTTATCATCTTTCACAACGCCACTTTTAAACTATATAAGCATACTAATATTTGTATATGGAATATCCATAGTAAATAAAGATTTTTCAGGAGCTTTAAGTATAAGGGCAGATAGAAATAATTGTATAAAAGCTATTATACTAACCTTAATTATTTTGTCCTTTGTTCTTTCTATTATAAGTATAGTTTTAATATTTTTATCAAAGTTATCTATGGAGTTTATAACTGGTTATAAGGTGGATGTATTATCTTTACTGAAACAAGATTTACTTTGGACTTCTATACCCATGATAATAGAATCATCAACAGCAAATATGCCACTAGCTTACTTAAATTATTTTATAAATTTATGTATTAGTGAAATGTGTATAGGTTTGATAGGTGCTTTGTTGGGTGCTTTTACATATAGAGTTAGAAAAGCTACTAGCTTTACTCTATTGATAGGATTACCAATATTGATATTAATTTATGTAGTTAACTTTGCAATTAAACATACACAAAAAATGCTTATACATTTAGATAAAATTATTATTTTATTTGCAAATCCTTCTGTTTTATTAGGGTTAAAAGTAGGAGCCATATTTATTTGTATAGCCTTAATAATATTACTACTTAGAAGAGCTCCAATCAAGGATTATGCAAATGATTTATTATAGTTAAAATAAAAATTACCTTAAAAGTAGATTTAAATAGTACTAGTAAAAAGCCCTTAAAAACCATTTGTTTTGGATTTTAAGGGCTTTAATTTCATTGCAAATATAAAGTTTCTAAAGTGAAATTTGAATACGGTTACTTTAAGCTAGCTTTATTAACTTTAACAAGTATATTTTACTAATACTTATATTTACTCTTATATTTTTTTATAAACAATATAGATATAAATATAGTTATAATTTCAGCAAATGGAACAGTAAGCCACAATCCATTTAGATGCAATATAGGAGGAAGAATTATAATTCCTATAATTACAAAAACAAAGGCACGACTAAAAGATATAATAGCTGAAATTTTTCCGTTGTGAAATGCTGTGAAAAATCCTGATGCAAATATATTTATGCCAACAAATAAAAAAGCAAAAGCAAATATTTTTAGACCTTGTAAAGCTAAACCAAATACTCCATTATCAGGATTTACAAAAACTCTAACAATAAGTGGTGCAAAAACTAACGCTACAATAAAAACTAAAATAGAAGAAACAAATATAAATTTTAAAGAATGTTTAAATGTTTCTTTTAACTTATCGCTATTTTCAGCACCAAAATTATAACTTATCAATGGTGATACTCCAGCAGCAAAACCTAGATAAACCGATGTCATCAAAAAGTGAGCATAAAGTACTATAGTAAGAGCTGCAAGTCCAGTTTCTCCTGCTAATCTTAAAGCAACTATATTAAATAAGAATGTTGTAATTCCTGTAGATAATTCTGTAACCATTTCAGAAGAACCATTTATCATTGTATCTCTTATAAGTCTAAAATCAATTTTCGGTTTTTTTAGTTTTAATGTAGACTTACTTGATAAGAAGTAGGCTACACCTAAAATACAAGTTAAAATGATACCTATAGCAGTTGCAACAGCAGCACCTAGAAGACCCATTCCAAAATATTTAATAAACACGTAATCTAATATTATATTTGTTACACCTCCAATTACTGATAGAAATAAACTAAATTTAGAGTTTCCATCAGTTCTTGCAAAATATTCAAATATAAATTTTAAAATATAAAAAGGTGTACATAAAATCATTACTTTACCATAAGTTATACAATAAGGTAGTAGTTTATCAGTTGCTCCAAGTAAAATAGATATTTCTTTGACAAAAAAATACGAGATTACTGTGAATAAAATTCCAATAATCAATGAAAATAAAACTATAAAAGAAAATGTAGAATTGGCTTCATCTTGTCTATTTTCCCCCATACGTATAGAAACTATAGCTCCTCCACCAGTTGCCATCATTATTCCAAAACCACAAACAAGGTTGATTATGGGTAGTACAATATTTATACTGGCAAGAGCATCTGAGCCAACTAATGTTGACACAAATATACCATCTATTATTGTGTATAAAGATATAAATACCATGGATATAATTGCAGGAGAAACAAATTTTAGAAATTCAAAGGTAGTGAATTTTCTTGTAAATAAATTTTCCATAAATTTTACCTCCTTTTATTACTCTCTATATATAATAAAGTATATAGTAACTATATAGTCAAGAAAAACTTTGTTAATACTATAAATGGCTTTAAATCAATAATAACTTATGTTAAGTAGGATTTATAGAATAGCGATTAATGAACTTTTATTGAAAGAATAATTATATTGTATTGAAAAGATAATTATATCTTAAGAAAATCTTTAGAAATATAGGTATATAATCTTAAGTTTTACAGTTTATTATATATATAAGATTTTGTTTGATAAGAAGTATATTTTAGTAACTATATATCTTCAATATAGTTTTCTTTAGGTTAGCTATTATTTATTAAATATAATAACTATAGTATAGAGGATGGGTTACTCTTATTTCAATCAACAATTTTATATATTATATAGATATTAGGAGTGTGAAGTATGAAAAGGTTTTTTGTATTAGTTTTAGGATGTGTTTTTGCTTTAGGTATACTTTCTGGTTGTAGTAAAAAAGAGTCTAAGCCTATAGACACAAGCAAAAAGAATAGTGAATGGTTCTCTAATCTAGAAACAAAAGATGTAGATGGAAATAAGGTAACAAAGGAGGTGTTTTCAAGTAAAGACCTTACACTTATTAATGTTTGGACTACTTGGTGTGGTCCATGTGTAGGTGAAATGCCAGAACTTGAAGCTTTATCAAAAGAATATGAAAGTAATAATTCAAATGTAGCTATAAAGGGATTAGTTGTAGAAGTTGATGGAGCTGATATGAAAACTGGTCTTTCAGATAAAGAGAGAGACTTAGTTAAAGATATTATGAAAAAATCAAATGCTACCTATCAACAATTAACAGTATCTGAAGGTTTGAAAAAGACTGATTTTAAAAGAATTATAGAGTTTCCAACAACTTATTTTGTAGACAAGAACGGAAAATTTGTAGGTGATAAAGTTGCAGGTGCAAATAGCAAAGAAGAATGGAAAAAAATTATAGACGAAAGATTAAAGATGGTAAAAAGTAATGAGTAACTTTATTAAAGAAAATAAAAAAGGTATTTCTATTATTGTAATTGGTATTTCATTTATTGTATTGGGCGTATATCGTGGAGAAGCAAATGTAGTATTAACTAAGGCAATTATGATTTGCCTTGAATGTATTGGTATTGGTTAGGAGAGCAATCATGAAGTTATTATCAAAAATAAACAATAATATAAGACTTATTACTCAGGTTGCATTTACAGCATTAACAAATGGATATATAAATGGTTTTTTGCAAGGGACTATTTATGGTGGAGAAAGCAAAAACTTGTGTGTACCTGGATTAAATTGTTATTCTTGTCCAGGGGCACTAGGTGCATGTCCGATAGGTTCACTACAAGCCGTTTTATCAAGTAGGGATTATAAATTTTCATTTTATGTTGTGGGTTTTTTAATGGCATTTGGAGCTTTTTTTGGACGTTTTGTTTGTGGATGGCTTTGTCCTTTTGGACTTATTCAAGATTTATTATATAAAATACCATTTCCATTAAAAGTAAAAAAAGTTTATGGTGATAAATATTTAAAATATCTAAAATACATAGTTTTAATAGTTTTTGTAATTATTTTACCAATTACTATTGTAAATGTAGCAGGTGGTGGGAATCCTTGGTTTTGTAAGTGGATTTGTCCTTCAGGAACACTATTAGGTGGGGTACCTCTTATTTTAGAAAATGAAAGTTTAAAAGAATCCATAGGATTCTTATTTAGCTGGAAATTAAGTATTTTGATATTGATTTTATTAATGTCAATAATGATTTATAGACCATTTTGTAGGTACTTATGTCCTTTAGGTGCAATTTATAGTTTATTTAATCCTATTTCAATATATAGATTTAAAATTGATAAAGATAAATGTACAAATTGCACAGCATGTCAGGCAAAATGTAAACTTGATATTCCAATATATGAAGATGTAAATAGTTTAGAATGTATTAGATGTGGTGATTGTATAAAAGCTTGCCCTCAAAATGCAATTACTACAACTTTTTCAAAGAATATAAAGGATAAATCAATATTTTTAAAAAAATGTAAGGAGAAATAATTTAATGAAGAAAATTACTATATGTATTATAATGTTTGCAATCTCAGTATTAGTATTAACTGGGTGTAATAATGACAATAAAATAAAAAGTGAAGTAGATAATATGTTTAATGCAATAAAGACTCAAGATTCTGATAAAGTAGATAAATATTTTCCCGAATCAGGGTTAGGTAATCTTATATATAGCGATAAAGAAGGATTTAAAATGTATTCTAAAAATATGTCTTGGAAAATTGAAGATATAAAGAAAAAAGGCGATAAAGTTATTGTAGCTTTAAAAGTCAATAATACAGATATGGTTTCTATATTAAAAAAGAATCCTCCTAAATTAGGAGAAATGATGCCTAATCCAACGATGAAAGATATTGATTCTGCAAATAAAAAAGAGTTTACAATCTCTTTAGAACTTGTTAAGTCTGGGGATAATTATATATGTAAAGCTAGTCCTGAGTTTGCAATGAAACTTTTAAATGTAATCACTGGAGGAGGTACAGATTATCTAGCTGAATATAATAAAGATTATTTTAAAAAACTTGATGGAGAACAAAAAAATTAAATTTCTAGATAAAATATACTCAATAATTTATTAAAATTATGGTCAATATGTAGATATTTATTATGTAAAAGTTGTTTCTTATAAAAATAAAGATGCTAATAAAGAACATGATTGGCAATATAAATATTTACTTGAATTATATAAAAATCAAAACAAGTAAATATGTAATATAAATAATATAATAAAAGTGGCACTTAATAAGTGCCACTTTTATTATATTATTTATATTTATTTATCAGAGTTTATGCAGCTTTTTTATATGTTATAAATGGATTGTATTGGTTTAAAAAATTAAGTGCTATAGTAATTATAAGTTTTAGATTTTAAGTTTTAGGCTTGATACATGGTATAAAGGATGATTCATATATTTTTCATAATTAGAACGAAGAATAAAATTATGTGTAGCTATGCATATTTGTTCTCCAGTATCATTGTTTAATTCAATTCCTAATTCTTTACTCGCTTCTTTAGGAAATCCAATATGACCTTCATTTTTAATTGTATTAATAACTTGTTGAATGTTCATCATTTCATTATCTTGAATAGATATATCAGGTCGCTCTTGATAATTATCACTTACTAATTCAGGATATAGTGCTAACATATTTGATGTTTCAATCCAGCCTGCGTGAAAATCGTTTGGAAATAATTTGATTTTTTCTTCAACAGAATTAGAAAGTTTTTTCAAAATTCTTTTTTGCTCATAATTAAAAATTGAGCCCATAGGTGCAATGGAAATTATACCATATTCTTTGTTGATTGATTCACAGGCTTGTTCTACAGCGATTGTATGTAATGGGTCAGCATGAGCAGATATAACAATGATATTTTTAACACCCCATTTGACTATATTCTCTAATGTACTATAAATTATTTTATAAATTAATTCACGGCTAACATGAATATTACCTGGGAAAGTTCCCATATCTGCAAATCCCAAAGGTATTATAGGAAGCTTTCCATAACAATAACTAGGTAAAATTGAGTCTAGTTTATCAATTGCAAGGTTAATCCACTCATCTGTTTCATAAATATCCACTCCTATTGGTAAGTGTCTACCATGTTCCTCAATCGGAGCTATACCAACAAATACTACTAGTTTTTCTTTGTCTAAATTTAAAATATCTTCCCATGAAAGAGTAAGTAAGTTATAATTCATAGTCTTGAACCTCCTGAAAATTTATTTTATTAGTGATGCTATTTTTTATAGGCATAATAATTGATATTAATATGTATATATACTACTTTATATAAATAGTACTATATATGCATAATGATGTCAAGAAAGAAATAATTTTGTTTTTCAAAGTAATGACGATTTTTTAATAATTGTTAAACAAAAAAAGTAGTAGATATTTTGATTATTAAGGTAAATAGTATGTAAGAAAATTGGAATATAGAAAATTTAAGGGTAAGGTAAAAGTGATAGAGAGAAAATTCCATATAGAATTTTCTCTCTATCACTTATGTAAGTAGACTATGTAACATTATTTTATTATTTATGTAATTATTTTTGTTTACAGATGTATTTTATAGACCAAGATTTTCTCCAACCAATATTACTTTTATCTTATTTGCTGGACGACTAATCCTTGTAGTTACCATATATGCACAAATACTTTCAGGACTTGTACAACCTATACAACTACCATTAATATAGCAAGGAGTATTAACATCTTGAAAACGCTGTACAACTGCTGGTGCAGCAATTGTTCTAGCTCTTTGTATTGCATCATCAATATTTTTTACAATCTTATTCATGCCAGCAACAACTATAACATTTTTTGGTCCAAAAATCATTGCAGCTACTCGATTTCCATTTCCATCAATATTAAAAAGCTGACCATCCTCACTAATAGCATTACTACTCATTAAAAAAGTATCACATAAAAGTGCTTGACGCATAATTTCTGTTCTTTCTTCTGGGATTTTTGCCAAATCTCTATCAATAACTTCATATCCTTTATTTTTAACAGCAATTTGCACTCCCATTTCCTTAAGCGTTTCAGAACCTCCCCATGAGACTGTGTGATTTTGAGGAATTAAATCTAAGATTTGTTGTAAAGCATCGTTTTTGGTTTTACAATAATAAGCATCAAAATAGCGTTTTTTAAGAGCTTTAACTATGTTTGGACCTAACTTATCATAACGTTTTTCTAATGGTGTTTGTCTTATCATACTAAAATCACTCCTGTATTTAAATTTTAAGGTTGTAACTATTATGCTAATTAAATTTACCTAATAGATGATTGTATAAAACCAATTTTATTATTAACATTTTCCTAAAATTATGAAAATAGTTACAATATAGTTATAACACAAATAAGTTTTTATTATAAGAGGACTGTTATTAATTTTTAGTAAATAATCAAGTGGAAAAATAGTTCTGTTAAGAGTTCTTATTTTAAAACCTATATAGAATAATGTTGTAAGTTGTAGCTGATTATATGATTTTTTGTCACAAATATTTATTATAAATAAATGACTTAAGCTCTATTGAATAATAAAAAAGTAAAGAAGCAGTCTAGATGCATCTTTACTTTAATTAGTTTCATAAAGAATATTTTGTTTTATAAAAAATAGTCATTTTAATCTATAATTATTAAATTAATATTTTTCTATTTTATATTATTCTTTATAAATAATAATATTCTTATTTTAAAATATAGACTTATATATAATTTTATATTATATAAATTTGCTTACACTTTTTTAATTACATATTTTTGTAGTTCTCCAATATTCTGATATAATGATTGGCTTCTCTTAAAACATGGTCTGCTAAAAGTGGCAATATTATAGATTTTATTTTACATTGTTCTATTCCAGATACTCCAGCCTCTTTAAAATCTTTAAACTCAACTGTTTCATCTAGAGTTTTATCTGTCATACTATCTATAGTAGTATCATTCATTTTATTTGTCTCTTCTATTAATTCCTTAAATTTTATAGCAAACTCATTTGAAGTATTGATTAGTTCATTTTCAGATGGGTCAAGTAATCCTCTCATAAACAATGCATGTTCCATCATAATTTGGTCCCAAAATAATTCTATCTCTTTAAAATCCTTTGAATCAATATCCATTTTATTTTCTAGGTCAATTACATAGGAACGATATAAGTTAGCTTCATGTATTATATGTTCAATAAGCAGAGGGTAATTTGAGGTAAATAGATTGCATGATAGCACTCCATCTAGAACTCTTTCTTTTAGATTAATAAGTCCATCAAGTAATTTTAGTGAATCTGAGTTAAGCTGAGCTACATAATTTACTAAGTCTTGACTAACTTGTGGATTTACACCACTCTGTAAATTTAATTCTCTTGTGGTTATGTTTTGATTTATTTCGATTCCTGTAAATTCCTCTGTCTTTTTTTCTGCATCCAATGTGTGACTAGTGACAATTTCTTCTGAGTATAATATATCAGGTCTAATTACACCATTGCTAGCACTAACAGCGTATGATAATAATTCCTCAAATTGGTTTTTATAGTGGTCAGCTTCTAAAGCAAGATTGTAATCTTTAGATGTAAATCCTGCTTCTAAAAAAAGAGAATGCTCTTTCATAATTCTTGAAAAAAATAAATGTAATTCAAGTGATAAAATAACATATTTTTGATTATCTATCATAATTTCCTCCCTTTAGAAAGTATCTTGTTTATAATACTTTATTCTTAATATTTGATTTTATGTATATTAGAAATAAATTAATTAAATTCTTTTGTTATTAATTTTAATATTTATTATTAAATTTTAGTTTTGAATGTATAACTTTTGGATAAAACTATTAAAACTAAAATATATAAAAGTAGGCAAGAAGAATCTTATATAAAATTCTTTTTGCCTATTTAATATACTTGATTTTATGCCAAACCACATTCACATAATAAAATCATTATTCTATGGAGACATGACTCCACAGTATCTTCGCCATATTTTTTAATAAAATCATCAATTTGAGTTTCTATAAATGAATAGTATTCTTTTAAATTAGCAATATATGCAGTCATTATATGGACACATTCATCAATTTTATCTTTAAACACAATCAATCCCCCTAAAAAACGAAAAATTAAAATATTCAGTAAATGGCATGTATTATTTCATTTGAAAACCTATATAGTATGATATATTGTCTAAAAGTATTTTACAAGTGAGTATGTAAAACTGGTTGTTATAATTGCAAAACTGGATAGATGTTTTATTATATTTTCACGAATAAGAAGTCCAGTAAGAGGTTGTGCAAATCCATTATCAAGTATATTTTTTATATATCATTTAAATTGGTAAATAGGATATTGATGTATTTTTTTTAATCAACTATAATTTAAAATATGAAGTGATAAATTTCCCAAGTAAATTAGGCTATTTAATGTATATATAAAAATGATAAGTAATCCTCTGTAATAAAAAATAATTTTGGAAATGTTGTTATAAATAATAGTAACAATGAAGGAGGCATGTATATGAACAAACATAACCTTGAAATTATATTAAATCAGATAAAGATTAATATATATATTACAGATATTCATACCAATAAAATTATTTTCATGAATAAAAATATGAAAGAAGAGTATCATAATTTAGTTCCAGAAGGAAAAGTTTGCTGGGAAGTATTATATCCTGAAAAAAATATTCCTTGTAGTTGTTGTAAGATTTCAGAATTACTAGAGAGCAATAAAAAAGGAGTATCAATAAAATGGTATGAAAAATGTAATAAGTTAAATAGAGTCTTTGAGAATTATGATAGTTTAATTACATGGTATGATGGGACAACTGTTCATATACATCAATCTATAGATATTACAAATTCTATAGCTTTAAACAAACAAGTTAAGATTGATGAGTTTTGTAAAGTATCAGATAACAATGAAAAAAAAGAGAACTTTAAGTATTTAAATACGTCAAGAGATAAATTTGATTATGATTCCACTTTACTTTATGATGCTCTGACTAGAGGTACAGATGAATATATATATATATGTAATTTAAAAACAGGAGTGTTTCGATATTCACCATCACAAGTTGAATTATTTGATTTACCAGGAGAAATTGTGGAAAATCCACTTGTCTATTGGAAAAAAATTGTACATCCAGAAGATTGGTCTCGTTTTTATAAGTCAAATATGGAAATAGGTAAAGATTATATGGATTATCATACAGTTGAATTTAGAGCTAAAAATCGTAGTGGAGAATATATCTGGTTAAAGTGTAGAGGGCAACTAATGCGTGATGAATTTGGAGAGCCAAGTATTTTTGCAGGAATTATGACACAGTTAGGTAAGCAAAATAAGATTGACCCATTAACACAGCTATTGAACTACTATGAATTTATGAGTGTATTTGAAGAAAAACTTTCAAATCGCATGATTGAAAAATTATGCATAATGCTACTAAATATTGATGACTTTAAGAATGTTAATGAGATGTATGATAGATCTTTTGGAGATAACATAATAAAAACTTTAGCACAATCCATAAAGTCTATTTTGCCAGGTAATGCCGAACTTTATAAACTTGATGGTGATGAAATGGGAATTCTTGTTGATAATGTTAAAGAAAATGACATTCGAATTCTATATGAACAGATACAGAATTTGATTATACATCTTCAATTGTGGAGAAAATATGGATTAAATATAACAATTTCTACTGGATGTGCTATATATCCAAAACATGGAGATACAGTAAAAGAACTTTATAAATATGCTAGCTACTCTTTACAGTATGCTAAAGAGCATGGAAAGAATAAACTTGTTTTTTCTCTGAAAAAATCTTGAAAAATAAAGTGTATTCATTGGAAATGATGTGGGAGTTGAAAGCATCAATTAATGATAATTTTCAGAGATTTAGTCTTCGATTTCAGCCACAAGTAGACACACAAAGTCATAAAATAATAGGTGTAGAAGCACTTTTAAGATGGACTAACCAGAAAGGTGAAGCAATTTCTCCTTTAGAATTTATTCCAATTTTGGAAGAAAATGATATGATAAATGATGTGGGAGCATGGGTACTTCGAATGGCATTACGTACTTGTGGTGATTGGATTGATTATAATCCTCTTTTTACAGTAAGTGTAAATATTTCAGCTGTACAAATATTAGAGGAAACGTTTATTGAGGATGTAATTAAAATTATATCTGAGGAAAATTTTCCCCAATAGATATAGTTAAAATTGATAGAGTATTTGTCAAAGACATATTAAAAAGTAAGTTTGATGCTACCTTCATACGCTTTATTGTTGCAATTTGTCATGATGTAGGAATAAGAGTGTGCTTAGAAGGAGTAGAAACACAGGAGGAGTATGATTTAGTTAAGCAAATGAAACCAGATTACATACAGGGATATTTTTTTGGAAAGCCACAAACAGCAAGAGAAATTCTAGATATTTTAAAATTAGATATCTGATACTAGTCAAATTTGCAATTTCGCATTTACTTATATAATCTATCAAGTAAATATATTTTACTTTTAACTGACATTTAACCTTTAAAATTAAAAATATACTGATTTTATTAAATAATAACTACTTGATTTAGCCAATAATAAAGAATATAGTAACTATATAGATTATAAAAAGATAAGGAGCGTACAAACCTTGGAAAAACAGTATTTTACTACAGGTGAATTTGCAAAACTATGTGGTATTTCTAAGCAGACATTGATTTTTTATGATAAAATAGGTATTTTTTCACCCGAATACAAAGATAGAAACAATTATAGATATTATTCAGTATATCAGTACGATACATTAGATATATTACAGTCATTAAGAGAAATAGGAATGAGTTTAGAAGAGATAAAAGAATATATAAAAAATAGAAGCCCTCAACTTTGTGTAGAAATGCTTAAAGAAGAAGAAAAAAAGATAAGAGAGAAAATAAAAAAATTAAAACAAATAAGTTCTAAAATACAAAACAGGATAAATACTACAGTTGAAGGTATTTCTAAGATAGATAATGAAGAAATCTATATATCCAATAGATGTGAAGAATACTTAGTATTATCAAGTGATTTGAGTAGTATAAATGATGGTAATTTTATGATGGAATTAATTGATTTTACAAATTACTGTAAGTCAAAAAATCTGTATCAGGGGTATGAATTAGGAGCAATAGTAAGTAATGAAAATATAAAAAACGGAGACTATTTAAGTATATCAAGTTTTTATTTAAAAATAGATAAAAAAATAAAAGATAAAAAGCTATATATAAAGCCAGAAGGAATGTATGGGTGTATAAAGCATATTGGAAGATATGAAGACTCTTATAAGTCCTATGAAAAATTAAAAAAATATATATATGATAATAACTATAAAATTATTGGTAATTCATATGAAGAAAGTATACTTGACTTTTTTTGTGAAAGCAATGAAGAAAATTATATGACTGAGATTTCAATTCAAATATCTATATAAGAATTAAAAATTAAAATAGAGGTATATTTAAGTAATAAGTAATTTTACTTATCACTTGAATATACCTCTATTTTAATAATAAAGTATATGAATTTTTAAATAATACTTATAGGATAAAGTTTAATGTTAACTAAATACTAAGTTATACAAATAAATTATAAACAAAAGTTGTTAAAAAACAAACAACAAAAGCAAGTACAGTAGGCATTAAAAATCCTAAGGCAGTCCATTTTAAACTTCCAGTTTCTCTTTTTATAGTCAAAAGTGTTGTTGCACAAGGCCAATGAAGTAAGCTAAATAACATAACATTTAAAGCTGTTAAATAAGTCCAGCCATGTTCTCTAAGAACTTGACCTAGAGCGCTAAAGCTATCTAATTCTATCATAGAACCAGTTGCTAGATAAGCCATTAAAAGTATAGGTATAACTATCTCATTTGCTGGAAATCCAAGAATAAAAGCCATTAATATGAAGCCATCTAGACCAATTAGTTTAGCTAAAGGGTCTAAAAAGTTTGCAACATGTGATAATATGCTCAAATCTCCTATATAGATATTTGCAAATATCCAAGTTATGACACCAGCAGGTATAGCTACCATTATAGCTCTTCCTAAAACAAATATTGTTCTATCTATTATAGAAGTATATAAAGTTCTACCTATTTGAGGAACTCTATAAGGAGGAAGTTCTAATGTAAATGTAGAAGGAACTCCTTTTAATAATGTTTTGGAAAGAGTATAAGAGACCAACAGTGTTATTATAACTCCTAAAATTATTAATAATGTTATACAAAATGCAGTTGCTATACTAGATACAAAAGAGCTAGTTATAACAGAGCTAAAAAATATTGTAGATATGGCTATTAAAGTAGGAAAACGACCATTACAAGGTACAAAGTTATTTGTAAGTATAGCAATAAGTCTTTCTCTTGGAGAGTCAATTATTCTACAACCAATAACTCCAGCAGCATTACATCCAAATCCCATACACATAGTCAGGCACTGTTTACCATGAGCACATGCTTTTTTAAATAGATGGTCTAAGTTAAATGCAACTCTTGGCAAATATCCAAAATCCTCAAGTAATGTGAATAATGGGAAAAAGATTGCCATAGGAGGTAACATTACAGAGATTACCCATGCTAAAGTCCTATATAATCCCAACACTAACATATCATTTAACCATGATGGACAATTAATGCTGTTTAATATATTTGAAATACTTGGCTCAAATCCAAGTAATAAATTAGATAGTAAAGTGGATGGATAGTTAGCACCTTCTATAGTAATCCACAGTATAGTACCTAATAATAAGAGCATTATTGGCAATCCAAATATTTTAGATGTTAATATTTTATCTACTTTTTCCTCTCTATCTGTTGATTTTTTAGCATTATTAGAACAACACTTATCACTTAACTTTTTAGCATAATCATAATTGATTTTAGTAAATTCATCTCTAGTCTTCTGTTTGTTTATATCATTTGGAATTTTTTTCTTTACTTCATTAATAGCATCTATAGAATCTTTATCTATATAATTACTCATAGATTCAAAAATACTTTCATCGCCATCAATAAGTCTAAGACCCAACCACCTAGAATTTATATTTGGCATGATATCATCTAACTCTGATTGAATTGATTTTACTGTGTTTTCTATATTTTCGCTGTATTTTACTGGCTTATTATTAAATTTATATCTATCAAAAGATACATCGTTTAAAGTCTCTAATAGCTCATCCATACCAGAACCATTTCTTGCAGCAGTTAAAACAACTGGAATTCCAAGAGATTCCTCTAAGAAATCTTTATTAATATTAATACCTTTTTTTCTAGCTTCATCTATCAAATTTATACACAAAATGACTTTATCTGTGAGTTCCATTACTTGAAAAACTAAATTTAAATTTCTTTCAAGACATGTAGCATCACATACTACAATTACTGCATCTGGATTACCAAAACATATAAAATCACGAGCTACCACTTCTTCTTGTGACAAAGCAAATAGAGAATATGTTCCTGGTAAATCTATTAATGCATATTCTGTATTTTGATATTTAAAATTACCACGAGCTGTAGCTACAGTTTTTCCTGGCCAATTTCCAGTGTGTTGTCTAAGTCCAGTAAGATGATTAAACACAGTACTTTTGCCTGTATTTGGATTACCAGCTAGTGCAATTACAAACTGGTCTTCCTTGTTATCTATATCAAACATGTCTTTTAAAGAACTCATTTTAGTTGAGTTGTGTGTTAAACCCATATTAATATCCTCCTGATATAAAATTTTAAATGTCAGAAACTAATATTAGTCTACTTTCTTCTTGTCGTAGAGCTATCTTGCTACCTCTGATGTTGTAGACAGTTAAATTATTTTTTGGTCCTTTTCTAACTACATTTATAACAGCTCCTCTAGTAAGACCAAGTGCCAACATTCTCTCTCTTAAATTACCACTAGATAATATATCTTCAACTTTAACAGTTTTTTTCACTTGAATATCATTAAGGTTTTTCATAGTAGCACCTCCATGCATGAAATTTAGCCTGAGCTAATCTTCTTATTCTAAACTATGCATTACATTATTACCTTGTTACTTTTCGCAAAAAAAAGATAGGCAATATGCCTATCACAAAGTTGGGTATAATTCTTACTTTTGGGGAAAGTAGAATATAGAATAAAAATTAACATTTTAAATCTATATAATTATTGAATTTTGATAATAAAAAAGTCAGAAAGCGCAAAAGCCTTCTGACTTATATAAGGTATTTTCAAATACCTAGATATCAATTCAATATTTAATTTATGATTTAATTATATATTAACAATGTTAGCTTGTCAACACTATAATCTCATTTTAATATGTTCAATACCTGCTTCATCATATACTTCTGAAATTTCTTTAAAACCACAAGATAAGTAAAGATTTTTTATGTAAGCTTGTGCTGATAAGGTTATGTTATTTTCATGCAAATTAACTTTTACAAAGTCTATAGCACAGTCCATCATTTGCTTTGATAGCCCTTTTTTTCTATGAGTAGAAAGAACTAAAACCCTACCAATAGAAACATCATTATAAGAACTATATTCTTTAGGAATTATTCTGGCATAAGCACAAATCAATTCATTGTCTTCTAAAAATATATGATAAGAGTTTTTGTCTATATCATCGTAATCATTTAATGAAAATATTTTTTGTTCACACGCAAATACTTCATATCTTGATTTGGCTATTTCGTAAAATTCATTTAAACTCAAATCATTAAAGTGTTTTATTTTAAACATAATAATTACCTCCTAAGTATATTAAAAACTTAATATTAAGATATATTATACCATTTTATAATTTTTAACAGAAATACTTTTATTAAAATATGTATGTGTTAAAAATATTTTAAAAAAGTGTTATACTGTATTAAAAATAAAATATTAGTTAGAAAAATTATAGTTTGTGGAGGAGTTGTTTTGGATACTACTAAAAAATTAACTGAAGCGGCTTTATTGTCGTCTTTATTTATAGTAATAACAATTATAGCTGTAGGTACTGGATTTGGATATGCCATTTATTTAGATTTTATAGTGCCAATATTTTTTTGTATAATATGTTTAAAGTGTGATTTAAAGTATACTGTTTTATCTGGAATTACATCACTTTTAATAATTTCCTTGGTGCTTGGAAATTTGGGAACTGCTATTTGGGCAAGTCAGAGTGTATTACTTGGTATAATATGTGGTTGTTTGATAACTAAATCATCAACAGTTATGGATGATTTAGTATATGGTTCAATGCTTGGAGTCATTATAATGGTTTTTATTGATATATATGCTTCAGCACTAATAGGATACAGTTTTATGAGCGAATTTCAGGGATACAGCAAATTGATTTATTTTCATGGATATACAGATTTTATTTATTACTTAATGATAGCACTATTTCCTTTTGGAATGGTTTTTTGTATATATATTTTAAGTTTAGTTATAGGACATAAATTACATATTTTAAGTTCTAATTCTTTAAAAAAGTTTTTAGTATTTAAAAATTTTAGACTTTTAAATCAATTTTTATGTTGTTCAAAGAAAGTTTTTTATATGTGTGTCTTTTATTTAACTATCTTTGAAATTACAAATATATTGAATATTAAAACTGAGTTAGTTTATTTAAAAACAAGTTTTATATCAATTGGGTATTTGTGTACGTATTTTGTCATTAGAGATTCTTGTATGTCACTGCAAAATTTTATAATAACTAAATTTAGAAAAGTAGCATATGCTAGAATTTCTTTCTTGATAGTAGTTATATCTTTATTTCTAATGTTTAAGATAACTGTTATTGGATTAATAATTATAAATGCATTTTTAAATAAGAAAATGAATGTAAGATTGACTCAAATTAATATTGTCAACAAACAAATAAATATTTTAATTGAAAAATAAACTTTATGCATTGGTAAAAAATATAAAAAAATAGTATAATGTAAAAAAACATGTATATAATAATAAAAAAGGTTGACAAAATGTAAAAATAATAATATATTATGAGTAAGTTAAGAAAAACTTCTTGTAATTGATGAAATAATCTGAATATATAAATGCTGTGAAGAGAAGAAGTAGAGCTGAATTTTATTTAACAGAGAGTTCCAGTTTGGTGAAATGGAATAAATTGATTTAGTTTGAATACATCTTGGAGCAATGTCTCTGAAAGATAACAACCACTAAGAGATATCGGAATAGTACACGTTATAGTATATGAGTAAATAAATTATACTCTATAGAGATTAATATCGTGAGATATTGATGAACTAAGGTGGTAACACGTAAGCAATGCTTTCGTCCTTTTAATAGGATGAGAGCTTTTTTTATTATAAAAATAAAAATCATAGATTATATAAATATTTTAGGAGGTATGAAAATGAAATCGATAGACGAGCAAATACGAATAATTATGAAAGGTGTAGACGATTTAATAGACGAAAAAGAGTTAAGAGAAAAGCTTATCAAATCAGAAAAAGAAGGAAAACCTATGATAGTAAAATTGGGGTTAGATCCAAGTGCTCCAGACATACATTTAGGTCATACAGTAGTTCTTAGAAAAATGAAACAACTACAAGACTTAGGTCATCAAATAGTAATTATAATTGGAGATTTTACAGGTAAAATTGGAGACCCAACTGGAAAATCTAAAGCTAGAAAAGCTTTAACAACAGAGCAAGTTCTTGAAAATGCAAAAACTTATGAAGAACAAATTTTTAAGGTTTTAGATAAAGAAAAAACTATTGTAAGATTTAATAGTGAATGGTTAGCTAAATTAAACTTTGAAGATGTAATAAAATTAGCTGCAACTATTACTGTTGCGAGAATGTTAGAAAGAGAAGATTTCAAGAAGAGATATGAAGGACAAATGCCAATATCAGTGCATGAATTTTTCTATCCATTGATGCAAGCATATGATTCAATAGCATTAGAAGCGGATATAGAGCTTGGTGGAACTGACCAAAGATTTAACTTATTAATGGGAAGATCATTACAAAGAGAATTTGGTATGGAATCTCAAATAGTAATAATGATGCCTTTAATAGAAGGATTAGATGGAAAAGAAAAAATGAGTAAGAGTTTAGGTAACTATATTGGAATAGATGAAGAAGCTGGAATAATGTACCAAAAATCTATGGAAATTCCTGATGAACTTATAATTAAATACTATAATTTAGTAACTGATGTTCATCCTGATGAAGTTAATAAAATTGAAACTCAGTTAAAAGATGGTTCAGTAAATCCAAGAGATATAAAAATGAATCTAGCGAGAGAAATAGTAACTTTATACCATGGAGAAGAAGCTGCTAAAGAAGCTGAGGAAAGATTTAAATCTGTATTCCAAAAAGGTCAAATACCTGAAGATATACAAACAATTCAAGTTAAACAAGAAGAATTTGATTTAATTGAAGTATTAGTTTCTAATGAGCTTGTTAAAAGTAAGAGTGAAGTTAGAAGACTAGCATCTCAAGGTGGAGTAAAAGTAAATGGTGAAAAAGTGGAAGATTTAAGTACAGTTGCTAAAGAAAGCGAACTTGTTGTTCAAATAGGAAAGAAAAAATTTGTAAAAATAGAGTTAGTAAAATAGAGTAAAATAAAGGCAAGTTTATTGATTATATAAAAGTACAATCAATGAACTTGCTTTTTTGTTATATTAAGGTTTTAAATTGGTAACCATTATCTTTAAAATATGTTATAATTTGGTCTAGTGCATTTACTGTTTCTTGCTTTCCATAAGTATCATGCATTAAAAGTACAACCATTTCTTTACCTTCAGAAGATTTCTTTGCATGTTCAAATAACTCTTGAGCATTTTTCTTTTTACCTTCTGCATCAGCATTTAGAGCATTCCAGTCGATTGATGCCATATTTTTTTCTTTTAAGTAGTTACCCAAAGGCTCCATATTTTTCCATGACATATACCCACCTGGGCATCTAACTACATGTGATGAAAAATTCTTTCCTAGAACTTTCTTCATGGCTTCATCTGTTTTATTAAGCTCATTTACAAATGTATCAAGATTTAGGCTTCTGCCAGGATATAGTTTTTTGTAGTCATGAGAATATGAGTGATGAGCTATTGCATTTCCCTCATCAAATGTTCTTTTTAAAATTTCGTTGGCACCTTTTCTTTCAAGAGAATCTCCCTTAATAAAGAAAGTTCCTTTAACATCGTGTCTTTTTAAGATATCTAGGACTTGTGGAGTATTAGTAGTAGATGGTCCATCATCAAATGTAAGGAATACTATTTTTTCTCCATTATTTGAATAGTCGTATTTGTTAAGCTTATCCCAAACTAATTTTGCGTCATATCCATATTCTTTTGCAGCTTCTTTTTTTGCACCAATGATAGGTTCATTTTTTTCTTTTTCAATTCTTTCTTTTTCTAATTTTTCAGCTTTAAGCTTTTCTTGAGTTTCTTTAATTTCTCTTTTCTTGGACATATCCGCCCATGCCATAGAAAAAATACCAATAACTATTACGACAATTATAGTAAGTGCCATAGTTTTCTTTTTTCTTTTTTTTACCATGATTTCAACATTCCCCCTTTTTGTCGAATTGTATCAAAAATATATTATAATTATATCGAAGAAAGTAGAAAAAGTAAACCGACAAAGTTGTAACTAAAATAACTAAAGTGTAACTTATACAACATTATTTGCATAATATTAAAGTATCCTAGATATTGAAATTATCTATAAAAAAATTTAATATAAGTAAAAAAAATATAAAAAAGGTAAAAATTTATTAAAAAGGTGTTTACAAAAAATGATTAATATATTAATGTTAAATAGTGGATATAAATCTAGATTTAAAATACTGAAAAAATTTACTATAACTATATAAATTTATAGTAATGCTTATAGAAAAACTCTCTTGCTGTTTAGGGGGTTTATAATTTTGCAAAAAAATAAAAAGGAGGGGGCTTTATTGAAAAAATACTTTGGAGAAATAGGACTAATATTTATAGCAATTATATGGGGAAGTGGCTTTGTAGCAACCCAATTTGCACTAGATGGTGGGCTTACACCTCTACAAATAATAACTATAAGATTTTTCTTGGCAGCTGTAATTATGAATTTATTGTTTTTTAAACAAATTCGTGCCAATATTGGAAAGAATTTATTAAAAGCAGGAGGGCTTTTAGGAATATTTTTATTTCTAGCCTTTACAGTACAAACCATTGGACTTATGTACACTACACCATCTAAAAATGCATTTATAACAGCAGCAAATGTTGTAATAGTTCCATTCATAGGATTTATACTTTATAGAAGAAAACTTGATAAAATAGGATTAATAAGTAGTTTAGTAGCCCTTGTAGGTATAGGTATACTTTCTTTAGAGGCTGATTTATCTATTAATTTTGGAGATTTATTAACGCTTATATGTTCATTTGGATTTGCATTTCATATATTCTTTACTAGTGAATTTGCTAAAGATAACAATCCAATGGCATTAACAGCTATTCAATTTACTGTAGCATTTTTACTGTCTTTAGTAGTTCAGACATTTGCAGGACAGTTGAAAATGGAAGCTGAATTGTCTGGATATATGGGAACTATATATTTAGCTATATTTAGTACTTCAATAGGATTTTTATTCCAAACTATATGTCAAAAGAGAGTTGATGGAACTAGAACAGCCATAATACTATCTACTGAAGCTGTATTTGGAACTATATTTTCTATAATAATTCTAAAAGAAGCTATTACAGCCAAATTAGTTATTGGTAGTATATTGATATTTGGTGCAATTATAACAGCAGAAACTAAATTATCATTTTTAAAAAGTAAAAAAGTAAAACTTAAAGAGTCAAAAGATTCTTCACTAGAAAGTATTTAAAGAGACAATTGTTTCCTAATTAATCAAATAAAGTATATATTATGTAGAAATTTGACATCAAAACTTAGTTGATACCGATGTTTCAAAGTGATAAAATTAATTAGGAAATAAATTTTATTTTTAGTGTTTAAACTATAATACAGGGGGTATATATATTCTTGTAGCAAGTTATTAAACTTTAAAAATAAAAATTTAATTAATATAAAATTGGGAGGAAATTAATTATGAAAAAATTTGTTTGTACAGTATGTGGATATATACATGAAGGAGATGCTGCACCAGCACAATGTCCAGTATGTAAAGTTGGAGCTGATAAATTCGAAGAAATGAAAGGTGAAATGGTTTGGGCTGACGAACATAGAATAGGAGTAGCTCAAGGTGTGGATGCAGAAATAATCGAAGGATTAAGAGCTAACTTTACTGGTGAATGTACAGAAGTAGGAATGTATTTAGCAATGAGTAGACAAGCTGATAGAGAAGGATACCCAGAAGTAGCAGAAGCATATAAGAGAATAGCTTTTGAAGAAGCAGAACATGCTGCTAAATTTGCAGAACTTCTTGGAGAAGTTGTAGTTGCAGATACAAAAGAAAACTTAAGAGTTAGAGTTGACGCTGAATATGGTGCAACTGATGGAAAATTAAAATTAGCTAAGAGAGCTAAAGAATTAGGATTAGATGCTATACATGACACAGTACATGAAATGTGTAAAGATGAAGCTAGACATGGTAAAGCATTCTTAGGATTATTAAATAGATATTTTGGAAAATAATAATTAAAAATATAGATTAAAAGGAGAAACTTTGGTTTCTCCTTTTTTAAATTATACAAAAAATATAAACAAATCTTTGTAATAAAAGGGTGAAGATAATATGAAATCAGTATCTGTTAGAAGTTGCAAGAATTATGAGTATGAAAATGTAAGATTTTCTATTGAAAAAATTTTAGATGACATTGGAGGACTTAACAAGTTTGTAAAAAAAGGAAGTAAAGTACTTGTAAAACCAAATCTATTGATGAAAAAAAAGCCTGAAGAAGCTACAACTACCCATCCTATGGTAGTAAGGGTTGTATGTGAAAAGCTTTTAGAATTAAATTGTGACATAGTAATAGCAGATAGTCCTGGTGGACCATATAATCAAGGTTCTCTTAAAGGTATATATAAGACATCTGGAATTGAAGAGGTAGCAAATGATTTAGGTATCAAATTGAATTATGATGTTTCAGATGTTAAGATACACAGTGAAAAAGCACATGCTCTTAAATATATGGACATTATCAAACCAGTAATAGATGCTGATTATGTAATAAATCTTTGTAAATTAAAAACACATGTAATGGCAACTTTTACTGGTGGCACAAAAAACTTATATGGATGTATAGCTGGATTAAAAAAAGCAGAAATACATTATAGATTTCCTACAGAGGAATTATTTTGCGAAAATGTACTTTTAGATATTTGTGATTATGTAAATCCAACACTGACAATTATGGATGGAATCGTAGGGATGGAAGGGGATGGACCTTCAGCAGGAAATCCTAAAGAAATAGGTGTTTTATTAGCATCACAAAATCCATATGCTATAGATGTTGTTGCATGTAAGATTATAGGTTTGCTTCCAAACAAAGTTGCTACAATTAGAGGAGCTATTAAAAGAGAGTATATAAAAGAAGACTTTTCAGATATTGAGATTGTAGGAGAAGATATAAAGGATTTAATTATAAAAGATTATAAGGTACCAAATGTAAGTAAAGATTTAAGGCTATTTTCTGTAAAATTGCCAAAATTTTTAAATGAACCTATTTCAAAACTTATAACACCAAAGCCAGTGGTTAGATTTAAAGACTGCATAAAATGTGGAAAGTGCAAGGAAGCTTGTCCTGCAAATACCATAGAGATGGGGAATAAAGGTGCTCTTATAGATTTAAATAAATGTATAAGATGTTACTGTTGTCATGAACTTTGTCCTAAAAAGGCTATTGATGTCAAACGTAATTTTGTATTTAAGTATGTAAAATAATGTATAATATTATATGAGTCTATATAAATGTAAATTATAAAGGAGAAATAGTATGATTTTAATTAAAAATGGTAGAGTGATAGACCCTAAAAGTCAAAGAGATGAGAAAATAGATTTAATTATAAAAGAAAATAAAATCTATAAAATAGGTAATTTTGATGAAAATGATGAATTTGAAAAAATAATAGATGCTAGTGGGAATATAGTTGCACCAGGATTAGTAGATGTACATGTACATTTTAGAGACCCAGGATTTACATATAAAGAAGATATAGATAGTGGAGCTAAATCTGCAGCTAGAGGGGGATTTACAACAGTTATATGTATGGCAAATACTGACCCAATTGTAGATAATGAAGATACTTTTAACTATGTAAAGGAAAAAGCAAAAAATGCATGTATAAATGTTTTACAAGCAGCAGCCATAACGAAAGGTTTTGAAGGTAAAGAGTTAGTGGATATGGAAAATCTTAAAAAGGCTGGAGTTCCAGGATTTACTGATGACGGATTGCCTTTAATGGATAGCAGTTTAATTATGGAAGCAATGATTAAGGCAAAGGAGTTAGATGTACCACTTAGCTTTCATGAAGAAGACCCTTCTTTAGTTGGAAATCCTGGCGTAAATGCAGGAAAGATAGCTTCAGAGCTTGGTCTAAAAGGTGCATCAAATGTAGCAGAAGATGTAATGGTTGCTAGAGATTGTATGTTAGCACTAAAAACTGGTGCTAAGATTGATATACAACATATAAGTTCTGGTGTTTCTGTTGATATGGTTAGATTTGCAAAATATCTTGGAGCAAACGTAGTTGCAGAAGCTTCACCACATCACTTTACACTGACTGAGGAAGATGTGTTAGAGTTTGGAACAAATGCAAAAATGAATCCACCTTTAAGAACTAAGTGGGATAGAGATAAGATTATAGAAGGATTAAATGATGGCACTATTGAGATAATAGCAACAGACCATGCACCTCATAGTAAAGAAGAAAAAGACAGAGAGTTTATAAAAGCTCCAAGTGGTATTATAGGGCTTGAAACTTCGTTGTCTCTTGGAATAACAAACTTAGTATATAAAAATCATCTTAGTATGATGCAGTTAATAGAAAAAATGTCTACAAATCCTGCAAAGCTATACAATTTAAATGTTGGTTTTATAGAAGAAGGAGCAGTAGCAGATATTGTTATATTTAATCCTGAAGAAGAATGGATAGTTGAAGATTTTGTTTCTAAAGCTGACAATTCACCATTTAAAGGTAAATCTTTATATGGTAAAGTTAATTATACTATATGCAATGGAGAAGTTGTATACAACGCTTAAGATTGTGTTTTAAGGGTGGTGAATACAGTGATTGAAAGCAAAAGATTATATATTAGACAAATGAATCATAGTGATTTTAAGGAAATAAGTAAAATGTTACAAAATTCAGAAGTAATGTATGCATGGGAACATACTTTTTCTGATGAAGAAGTTACAGAATGGATTGATAAAAATATACAGAGATATAATAATGATGGATATGGATATTTTATTGTTATAGATAAGTATATAGATGATGTAGTGGGACAAATAGGTCTTATAAAGCAGGACATAGGGTTGGGAATAGGTTATATAGTAA
The DNA here is from genome assembly GCF_020658095.1 of Clostridioides sp. ZZV14-6009. Taxonomy (NCBI): domain Bacteria; kingdom Bacillati; phylum Bacillota; class Clostridia; order Peptostreptococcales; family Peptostreptococcaceae; genus Clostridioides; species Clostridioides sp. ZZV14-6009. Next base: position 105,242 of record NZ_JAGWDG010000002.1, on the reverse strand, counting down.
AAAAAGAATATTGGAATCAAGGTTATGCTACAGAAGGTGCCACTATATGTATAGATTATGCTATTAGAAACTTAAATGTGGATACTTTAGTAGCAGATATCAGACCTGAAAATATAGCATCTATAAATGTGGCAAAAAGACTAGGTATGAAGAAAATATCTGAGTATGATAAGATTTATAGAGGACAAGCAATGAAACATGATGTCTACCAATTAAAAGTAACAGGATTAACTACAAAAATTGTTGAAATAGTAGATTATAATCCAAATTGGAAGTACGAGTTTGAAAAATTAAAATCTATACTAGAAAAGACTCTAGGTAATTCGATTTTGAAAATAGAACATGTTGGTAGCACATCTGTTGAAGGGCTTTCTGCAAAACCTAGATTAGATGTTGATATAATAATTGAAGACTATAGCTACTTAAATGATGTTGTCAGTAAACTAAAAAAATTAGGGTATAAACATCTAGGTAATTTAGAAGTAGAAGGAAGAGAAGCATTTTCTTATGAGACAACTAATTTCATGGAGCATAATTTATATGTATGTCCTAAAGATGGGAAAGGATATTTAGAACATATTAAATTTCGGGAGTATTTGAGACTAAATCCAGATAAGGTTAAAGAGTATTCTGACTTAAAAAAGAAGCTAGCAAAACTTTATAGGTATGATGTTAACTCTTATTGTGATAACAAAACAGATTTCATAAGAGGCATAATAGATTAGATATTAATATTAAAAATATTTAAAGCAACTAATTCATTAGTAATTGTAAAAGTAACAATAATAATTTTGAAAGTAATAATGCACTATTATATTTGATTTGAAAAAGATTAAATTCTTAATCTATCATATATAATAGTGCATTAAATATTTAAGCATATTTTAGAAAAGCAATTTAAAAATCATAACTTATTAATAGGAATACTATTTATAAATTGCCTTTATAGGGTCTAGTTTAGAGGCTTTAAAGGCTGGTATTAAACCAAATACAACTCCAGTTAATATAGTAGCTAGAATAGCATAAAGTAAGCTATTTAAGCTAGGAATTGCTTCAAATCCAATGTATTTAGAGACATAGTTAGTAGCAATAAATCCAACTATAGTTCCTAAAATTCCTCCACATACTGTTATAAAAACAGCTTCAACTAAAAATTGAAATAATATAGACCTAGGCTTTGCACCGATAGCACGTCTTATACCAATCTCTCTTTGTCTTTCCATAACTGATACATACATTATATTCATTACACCAATACCACCAACAAACATTGCAACTACAGTTATTATAGATACATATTTATTGACATTAGAATTGATACTTTCAAGATAAGCTGTTTGTTCAGTTGGGTCTGGTGTAGTATAAGAACCATTGATACCAGGGTGCATTTCATACAGTTTAGCTATAATATTGTTTGCAACTTCATTCACGTTATATCCTTTAGAACAAACTAAGTCTAACTGATAAATTTCATTGGAGTAAGAATTTTGACTCATTAGACTATCAAAAGCTTTTTTAGGTATAAGAGAAGTTACAAATTGCATATCTTGATAACCTCCCAAAAATCCTCCAGTTTGTTGTTGGTTGGAAGAATCATCCAATACTCCAATTATTTCAAATATAGTTCCATTTACATTAATACCATGGCCTAAAGCATCTTCTGGATTTTCAAAAACTTCACTTGCACTTTGCTGTGTAAGTATAATTACCTTTCTTTTTTCATCATCCAAAGAAAAATCTCTACCACAGATTAAATTTATTTTAGAATCTTTTTTTACTGGTCCAACTTCCACATAAGTCGTTTTTTTATCAAAAGATGCCTGAGAAGAATAAGTTGAATCAAGATTAAATCCATCTCTTGCAGGAGCAATTCTTTCTACTCCTTCAACAAATGATAATTCTTCTAAATCTTTTGCATTGAAAGGCTTTAAAAATATACTCATATCATCAGTAAGACCTGTGTTATCAGCTGATTCAAATGAAATAGTAGTTTTATTAGGATTAGCATTATTTACAGATTTCTTGATTTCTTTTTGAAATCCATTACCTATAGAACTAACAAGTATTACTGAAGTTATTCCTATAATAATCCAAAGTAAAGCTACAAAGACACGAAGCTTGTGCCCCTTTAAATTAGCCAAAGAATTTTTTAATAAGCCCATGATTACACCTCCGAAGTAAACACACCATCTTTAAGTCGTATGACCTTAGTTGCATACTTAGTCAAATCCTGATCATGTGTAACCATTATTATAGTCTTGCCTTGTTCATTAAGTTCTGTCAAAAGCTCCATAATTTCCCTGCTAGTTTCACTATCTAATGCTCCAGTTGGTTCATCAGCAAAGATTATTTGAGGGTCATTTGCCAAACAACGTGCAATGGCTACACGTTGTTGCTGGCCACCAGATAGTTGAAGAGGTTTTTGTTTGATTTTATCTAAAAGCCCAACAGATTTTAGTTTGCTCTTAACAATTTCTTCTCTTTCAGATTTTTTTAATATTTTATTGTAAATTAGAGGTAACTCTACATTTTGATATATATTTAAAGTTTCTATTAAATTAAATTGCTGAAAAACAAAACCAATATTGACATTTCTAAAAACAGAACGCTCATTTTCACTGAGATTAGTTACATCTGTGCCATCAAATATATATCTTCCTTCGTCAAATACATCAAGAAAACCTAAGATATTAAGTAAAGTGGTTTTACCACTACCAGATTTACCCATTATCATGACAAATTCTCCAGATTCAATTTCTAAATTTAAGGATTTTAAAACATGTAATTCATCTTTCCCTACTTTGTAATATTTTTGAATATTTTCTAATTTAATTAACATATGTAAATTAATTCACATCCATATTAACTTCTTTTAATTTTTTGTCTGGAGTAGCATCTCCATTATTATTAGAGCCAGCAGTTACACTATCACCTTGAACTGGGTCTCCTTCTTTCATTTCTTTAGTAGGGTATTTTATTACTATATCACCTTGTTCAAGACCGCCTCTAACTACAGCAAAGTCATTGTTTTTACTTGCAACATCTACAATTTGTTTTTTCAAGATTCCATCTAAGTCTTTAAATACATATGAGTGTTTTTTATCCTTAAGTACACAAGATGCTGGTATTTTAAAGCTTGAGTTAGCTACTTCAAGTGATGCTTGAAGATGGAATCCATTTGTCAACCCTTCTTGGTTATCAAATGCTATGTTTATATCATAATAAGATAAAGTACTTTGTTGAGCTCCCATCTCACTATTTGGAGTAGAGGGCTTATCAGATATAAAACTTATTCTACCAGTAAGATTTTGGTCAGTTGAGAAAACTAATATATTAACCATTTGGTCAATTTTCATCTTAGGTAAATCTTGTTCACTTGCTTGTCCCTTCATATAAAACTCTAGACCTTGAATAGTCATAAATGAAGCTGGTTGGTCTGGATTTCCAGTTTGGTCATTTAAGTATACAGTACCATCAAAAGGAGCAGTAGTTCTATCATATGCTTTTTTATCTAAAGAAGCTATCTGAGAGTTTAAAGTTGTTATTTGTGCGTTTATAGAGGCTATAGCATCTCTATTTTCATCAATATTTGCAAGTGATATCTTTTGTTTTTTATATTGGCTAAGTTGTGTTTTTAGACTATCTATTTCTGCTATTATAGTTGGATTTTTAGCAGTAAAAAGAAGGTCTCCCTGATTTACCTTTTGCCCATTTGTAACATTTACATCGCTTAACTCATAATCTCCAGAAATATTAAAGTCTTTAGTTTGCTTAGGTACAACCATACCATTTATAAATATTTTTTCGTTTTCTGGAATAGTGTATGTTTCTATGAAGTTTTCATTAGCTTGTAACTCAGTGTTTTTTGAATCGACATAAGCAAGTACCCCTAAAATTAAAAGTATGATTATCACGATTCCTGCATAGATTTTAAATCTCTTGTTTTTAAAAGGATTATTTTTAAAACCTTTGTTTTTAGTTTTGAAATTACTACTTCCAAAGCTAGTATTTTTAAAGCTATTACTCTTAAAGCTACTATTTCTAAATCTTTTATTTTTAAATTTTTTTAGAAAAGACATGTTTTCCTCCTTTGTATAAAAACTACTTATTATATACTGGGATGTACATATAGAACCATTATAAGAAGCATGTTGAATATAAGTCAAATGAAAATAAACTATCAATATATAAGATACTATAGATAATCTTTGAATGTAATAGTAATTTTTGTATATTGATTGTACTCTGAATCTACATCAATTTTATGGCTAAGTTTGTCACAAAGTTCTTTTACTAAATAAAGACCAAGCCCTGTAGATTTAGCGTTATTTCTTCCATTATTACCTGTAAATCCCTTATTGAATATTCGATTTAAATCTTCCTTTTTTATACCACAGCCAGTATCTTCCACCCTTAATTGTAAATAATTTTTGTGGGTTTTGCAATAGATAGATATATTATCTTCTATTGAGGCATATTTTAGGGAATTATTTAATAATTGCTCGAATATGAAGTAAAGCCATTTTTCGTCTGATAAAACTGTATAATTCAAATTATTTAAGTTTAAAATTATTTTTTTTGAGATAAAATATTTCGAATATTTTCTAATAATATTTCTAATAATTTTTTCAATATTTACTTCTTGAATCAAAAAATCTTTATGAAAATCTTCAAGTCTAGATAAATATAAAATCCTTTCAACAGAATTTTCAATTCTAAATATCTCTTTATCGATATCATCTGAAATTTTTTCTTCAATTAAATTTTCGTTTTGCTCAAGGATTAGTTTGATTATTGCTATAGGCATTTTTATATCATGTACCCACATACTCATAGTTTCTTTATTTTCTTCAAATTTCTTAGTATTGATATCTATTATATCATCACATTGGCTTTGATAATCTTTAATTATATCCAAATATATTTTTTCTTCATTTGTACATTTAATTAATTCTATATCATTAGTACTAACTTTGAATGTATTATTTTTAATTTTCTCTAAAAATCTATTTTTCTTAATGTAGCCAGTAAGTATATATATGAATGAAAATACTATATTTACAATTAATATGTATACAATAGTGTCTACTAAGAGAGTATCGATAGGAGAAAATATAATAACTGCTATCGTAAAAAGTAAGAAAGCAAAGTTGTATACTAAAAATTCGAGTTTATCTTTGAGAAAATCTTTAAAACTCATAAATTCACCTACTTAAAGCTATTTTAACTGATTATATAACCTAGTCCTCTTTTAGTTTCTATAAAGTCTTCCAATCCAATTTCACTTAGTTTTGAACGTATTCTGTTTACATTAACAGTGAGAGTATTATCATCTACAAACCAATCATTATCCCATAATTTTTTCATAAGTTTATTTCTACTAACTATTTTACTTTTATTCCTCATAAGTTCATGAAGAATTTTAATTTCATTTTTTGTTAGCTCAATAGTATTATCTTTATAACATATAGTTGCAGTTGATAAATCTAAAGTAACTTCATTATGGACAATTTTATTTGAATTATTATCAGCAAAATTATAAGTTCTTCTTAAAAGAGCATTTACCTTAGCTATTAAAACATCTATAGAAAATGGTTTTTGTATATAATCATCTGCACCTAGATTTACACCCATTATTACATCCATATTAGAGTTTCTTGAAGAAATAAAGATTATTGGAACTTTGGAAATTTTTCTTATCTCATTACACCAATGAAATCCATCATAAAATGGAAGATTTATATCTAATAAAACCAATTGTGGTTTATAATGCTTAAATTCTTCTATTATGTTTTCAAGATTTTCTATTTGATAGACAATATGTCCCCATTTAGAAAGACAGTCTGCTATTTGATGCTTTAATGAAACATCATCTTCAATTACCATTATTTTGAACATTTTTACCTCCTAATCCAGAATAGTTATATTAACATAACTATATTTTACTTGATAAGTTCAAACATTTCTACCTTATAATTTAAAATAATTATATTAATATAACTATATTTTGCTTGACAAATTATATTTTAAACATAATTTCATTAAAAATGAAGAAATATAGTTAATACTTACAGAAATGTAACATTATATTAATGTAATTAAATGGTTAAAAACTACCTTAATATATATAATATATTTATAAGAATTGGAAAATGAGCAATTATGTTGAGGAGTGGTAAGTAATTATGGAAGAAATATTAATTGTTGAAAATATAAAAAAAGAGTATGGTAGAAAAGGCTCAAAATATGAAGCTTTAAAGGGAATAAGTTTTAAAGTTTCTAAAGGTGAATTTGTAGGTATTATGGGCTCATCTGGAGCTGGAAAATCAACTCTTTTAAACATTATTTCTACAATAGATTTGCCTTCATCAGGAAATGTTTATATAGAGGATAAGAATATTATTAAAATGAAACAAAATAAATTAGCTGACTTTAGACGTGATAATCTTGGATTTGTATTTCAAGATTCTAACCTTTTAGATACATTAACTATAAAAGAAAATATAATGCTACCTCTTTCTTTAAAAAATGAAAAAGTATCAGTAATAGAAAGTAGAATAAAAGAAGTTTCAAAATCACTAAATATAGAATCAATATTAGATAAATATCCTAATGAAGTCTCAGGTGGTCAAAAACAAAGAGGAGCTGTTTGTAGAGCAATAGTAACAAAACCATCATTAATACTTGCAGACGAGCCTACAGGAGCATTAGATTCTAAATCTGCAAGGGATTTATTAAATTCTCTACTAAAATTAAATAGAGATAATGATTCAACAATATTAATGGTAACGCATGATGCTATAAGTGCAAGTTTTTGTAGTAGAATACTCTTTATAAAGGATGGAATAATTTTTACAGAACTTATAAAAGGAGAAAGCACAAAAGAATTTTATAATAAAATACTAAATACAGTTTCCTTAATTGGAGGAGTTAATAAAAATGAGTTTATTTAAAATTGCTATAAAAAATGTAAAAAAGAACTTTTTAAGCTATTTTATGTACTTTGTTTCAATTGTATTTAGTGTATTTATATTCTTTAGTTTCAAATCAATAGAGTACAATGAAGCTTTAAGTTTACTTGGTAGAAGGGCTAAAATAGGCATTAATACAAGTTCAATTGTAATAGTGGTATTTGTTTTTTTATTTATATATTATTCAAATTCATTTTTTTTTAATAGACGTAGGCAAGAGATAGGTACTTATAGCTTGATTGGAATGAGAAAAAATCAGATAGGAAGAATATTTTTATATGAAACTTTTTTGATGGGAATATTTGCAATATTAATAGGGATATCTTTAGGTTTTTTATTTTCAAAGCTTATGACAATGATTCTTGTAAAATTAATGAAAGAAATTATAGGAGTAAAGATGACTTTAAGTATAAAGGCTTTAATTCAAACATTAGTAATATTTGTAGTAATATTTGTAGTAATTGGAATAAGAAATATTATAGTCATTAGCAATAAAAAAATTGTAGAGTTATTTAAGAAGTCACCAGAAAAATATACAAATAAAAGATTTATAAAGCTAAAGGGAATACTTGGAATTTTACTAATAGTATTTTCTTATTTAATGTCCAGCAGTTATTTCATTATTGAAAACATTATGTTTTCAGTTTTTATATTAATTACAATAATACCAGGTACTTTTTTATTTTTTTCATCAATAATGTCGATAATTATAGATGTTGCTAAGAAGAAAAAAAGTTTTTATTACAAGGGAAGAAATTTAATTGCATTTTCGGAACTTGGATTCAAATTGAAGAATAATAGCAGAGTATTGGCAATAATAGCGATACTAATAGCTACAAGTGTAACTATGTTAGGATTTACAATATCCCTTTATTACGATATAGATAGAAATATAAATGAAAACTACAAGTATAGTTATACTATAAATGCAGAAAATTATCTTGTAAATAAGGAAATTGACAAGTTGTTATATAAATATAAAGAAGATGATAAGATATTTTTTGATAAGACAATAGAGCTTATAAACAGAGATGTAAATTTTAAATTGTATTATAAAAAAGGAGGAGTTTATAGAGAAAACACAGTGCTTGTAGATTTTATTAAAGAAAGTGATTTTAAGAAATTAAGACAATATCAAAACAGTAATTATGAAGAATTAACTTCAGAAGAGCATGTATATTATGTTTCAGATTCATATAAGAAAATGTTTCTTAAAAATACTGGTACTCAAAAAATAGATATATATCTTAAAGAAAAAGAGAATATGAGTTTATTTACAGTTCAAAAAAATATCTTAGAACCAGAAATAAATTCACAATCAACATTTGATTTAATTGTGGTAGAAGATAATGTATTTAATAGATTAAAATCAGATGGAAAATCAAGATTATTAAGATTAATTGATATAAAAAATGAAAAAAAAGAGTTTGACATGTCTTTAAGATTAAAAAATATTGTTGATAAAAATATGAAATCAACTTATCCCTTTAATTTTACATCAAGTATCGAAAACTATAATAATTTAATTAGACTAAGTGGTCTTATGTTATTTATAGGTATATTTCTATCTGTAGTATTTCTTTTGTGTACAGGAAGTATAATTTTATTTAAACAACTATCAAATATATATGATGATAAAGAACGATATATTATGCTAAAAAAACTTGGGGCAAACAATCAAGATATTGAGAAAATAATATCAAAACAATTAAAAGTTGTATTTTTATTGCCATTAATTATAGGTACAATTCATAATTTATTTGCTATGTCAATTGCTCAAAAATTTATAACTAGGTCTTTGTTTATACCAATTATTATAACACTAGCCATTTATTATATAGGTTACTTTATATATTATTTTATAACATTAAAATACGCTCAAAATATGATAATAGATTAAGCTGTAGAGTATTTTTTACTTAATAAGAATTAAATAGATACTAAAAGTAAGATAGTTTATCTAATCAAAACAAAAAAATATTATAATAATGTAATTAAGTTTTGGAAAAAGTTTGTATTTCCTATCAGTTGTATTACTTAATGTTATATAATAAATTTAAGGAAAATATAAAATAAAAATGACAAGGAGTTGAAAATTATGAGGTTTGATGCTCATCAACATAAATATCCATCAATAAGAAATGTTATATATGCTAAAAATGGAGCAGTTGCAACTTCAACACCATTAGCTTCTCAAGCTGGGCTTGAAATACTAAAAAAAGGTGGAAATGCTGTGGATGCAGCAGTTGCAACTGCTGCTACATTATCGGTAGTTGAACCTACAAGTAATGGAATTGGAGGAGACGCATATGCTCTTGTTTGGATAGAAGAAGAAAAACGATTGTATGGACTAAATTCTAGTGGTTTTGCTCCAGAAAGAATGGAATTAAAAAATTACAAGAACATGAAAGAAATGCCAAAGTATGGATTTGGAGCAGTAACTGTACCTGGGATACCTGCAGCTTGGGCAGAATTAAATAAAAAGTATGGAAAACTTAGTCTACTAGAATGTTTATCTCCAGCAATTGAATATGCAAGAGAAGGATATGTTGTTTCTCCTAATGTATCAAAAGTATGGAAAAAGTCCTATGAACTATATGAAAAAGAATTTGTTGGAGAAGAATTTAAGTCATGGTTTGAGACATTTTCTAAAGATGGTAAAGCTCCAGAAGCTGGTGACATATTTGTATGTGAAGAGCATGCTAATACATTAGAAGAGATAGCAAATACACAAGCTGAAAGTTTTTATAGAGGTAGACTAGCAGATAAAATAGATGAGTATTCTAGAAAGTTTGATGGAGCTATAAGAAAAAGTGATTTAGCGAGTTTTTATCCAACTTGGGTAGAACCTATAAGCACAGAATATAAAGGATATAAAATATTTGAAATTCCACCAAATGGACATGGGATAACAGTCTTAATGGCATTAAATATATTAAAAGAATTGGACATAAAAGGAGATATAGAAAATGTAGATGATATACATAAGATTATAGAAAGCTTAAAACTGGCTTTTGCAGATTCTAAAACTTATGTAACTGATATAGAACATATGAAAGTAAAGGTTCAAGAACTATTAAGTCAAGATTATGCAAAAAAGAGAAGTTTATTGATTGATAATAAAAAAGCTTTATATCCAAAAGAAGGAGAGCCATATTGTGGTGGAACTGTATATCTTTGTACCGCTGATAAAGATGGTAATATGGTTTCATATATACAGAGTAATTATATAAATTTTGGCTCTGGGATAGTAATACCAAACACTGGCATTGCGTTACATAGTAGAGGTAATAATTTTAACTTAGACCCTAAACACCATAATGTAGTAAAACCATTTAAAAAACCTTATCATACAATAATACCTGGTTTTTTAGGTAAAGATGATAAAGCAATAGGTCCATTTGGTGTAATGGGTGCTTTTATGCAACCACAGGGACATCTTCAAGTATTAACAAGTATGATAGACTTTGGTTTAAACCCTCAAGAGGCATTAGATGCTCCAAGATGGCAGTGGATAAAAGGTAAAGAGATAGAAGTTGAATCAGAGATGTCAAGACATGTGGTAGATGCCCTTATTGAAAAAGGCCATGAGATAAAAGTAATTCACGATAATGTCGATATGGGTAGGGGACAAATAATCTTTAAAACAGAGCAAGAAAGCTATGTTTGTGCAACAGAATCAAGATGTGATGGTCATGTTGCAGTTTATTAATCATATTGTAGTTCATCAATATTATAAACTAAAGGTATGTTTAATGAATAAATGAATAATAGAAAACTACATGAAATTACAATAATAAAAGGCGAAAGTCTATAATGACTAACGCCTTTATAAAAAACTAAAATATTATATCCTAGTTTTATTTATTATTGACTTTATTCTTGTCCAGTTTTAACTTCATTGTCATCATAGCTAATCCAATCACTAAAGCTACCAACATAAATCTTATGAGGCATATTAAGCTCTCTAAGTGCAAGGCTGTTAACACAAGCAGATATTCCTGAACCACAAGATAAAATTATTTCATCATAATTATTTAAATCCTTAAAGAAGTCTTTTAAAAATTCTATATCTTTAAGTGAGCCATTTTCAAAATCACCTTTTATTAAATCCTTGCAAAAGTAATTTTTTGCACTAGGTATATGGCCAGCTTTTGAATATGCAGGTTCAACTAAACCTTGGTATCTTTCATTAGCACGACAATCTATAATCACAGTATATTCATCATATAATTTAGATTTAACGTATTCCATTGGAACAACTAAATTGTCATTTACATTAGGCTTAATTTTTTTGCCTATACAGTTTGGAATATTTATTTTTTCTTCTAATTGTCCGCCTTCTTTTACAAAAGCTGTTATTCCACCATCTAATACATAGACATTTTCAAGACCTAAGTGTTTTAATTGGAAGAATAGTCTACAAGCACCATTTAAATCTCCATCATCATAAGTTATAATTGTAGTGTCATTATCAACACCCATTTTTTCTAACTTTTCTTTTAATATAAAAGGGTCTTGTAAAGGATTTTTACCACCATGTTCTTTTGTAGGAGATGATAAATCCTTGTCTATATCCAAGATAAAGCTACCTTTTATATGTCCTTTTTTATAAGAATCAATACCATAAGTTCTATTGATAAGGTCAAATCTACAATCTATAACAACTAGATTATCATTATGTTCTAATTTAGATATAAGTTCTTTTGCAGAAATAATATTTTTCAAAAAACAAACCTCCTATTTTTAATTATTTTTATGTGTATTCATAATAATTATTAACTTTATAAATTAATATTATTATAAATTATTACATAAGTAAATAAATCTTTAGAAAATATAAAAATTTTATATAAAAATTCAAATAATTAATGAATATTAAAAATTTTAGATATATAATAAATTAAGAGTATATTTTAGTTTATATAAAAGCTTGTATTGCAATAGATTAAAGCCTTATACACGTTTAGTTTTTAAAGAAATCTGAGTTATTATGAAAACCTAGGTTAATTTATTAAACAAATAATTGAATAAAAAAAATTTATTATGTATTTATAAAATTTTTGTTACAAATTTAGCATAATATAGTATACTTTAAGTGTGTATTAGGTTAAATCTATAACAAATTATATGTATAATATAGGTTTTAATATTTGTTGCAATTTAAAAGTAATTTGTTAATATCAACTATTTGTAATTTGGGCAGTTATAATTATTTTACAGGGGGGATGTCCAATACAAAACATTTAATCGAGAACTAATATTGTATTATAATTAGAGTTATAGTTTTGTGTGTTTATGTTTTAATTAAATTTAAAGTGGGAAAAATATATTTGTTAGAATGGAGAATAGCGAGATGAGTAATAAAATAGTTAGTAAGAGACAATTAACAGATAGTATTTATTTGATGGAAATAGAGGCTCCTAGAGTTGCAAAATCTTCTCAGCCTGGTCAATTTATAATAATTAAAAATGACGAAAAGGGAGAAAGAATTCCTCTTACAATAGCTGATTATGATAGAGAAAAAGGAACAGTGACTATCGTATTCCAAACAGTTGGTGCTTCAACTAAGAAATTAGCAATGTTTGAAGAAAACGATTTTGTAATGGATTTTGTAGGGCCACTAGGACAAGCAAGTGAATTCATACATGAAGATATAGAAGAATTAAAAAATAAAAAAATCCTATTTGTAGCTGGTGGAGTAGGTTCTGCTCCAGTGTATCCACAAGTTAAATGGTTTAAAGATAATGGATTAGATGTAGATGTAATAATTGGTGCAAGAACTAAAGAATTAATCATATTAGAAGATGATATGAGAAAAGTAGCTAAAAATGTATACATATCAACAGATGATGGGACATATGGATTTGATGGAAGAGTTACAGATTTATTAAAAGATTTAGTTGATAATCAAGGTAAAAAATATGACCAAGCAATAGTAATTGGACCAATGATAATGATGAAATTTATGTGTCAATTGACTAAAGAATTAAACATACCTACTATAGTAAGTTTAAATACAATAATGATTGATGGAACAGGTATGTGTGGCGGTTGTAGAGTTAGTGTTGGAAATGAGACTAAGTTTGCATGTGTAGATGGACCTGAATTTGATGGACATTTAGTTGACTTTGACCAAGCGATGAGAAGACAATCTATGTACAAAACTCAAGAAGGAAGAGCTATGCTAAAACTTGAAGAAGGCGACAGTCATCATCATAGTAATTGTGGATGTGGAGGTAACAAATAATGGATGCTAAAAAAGTAAAAGTACCAGTTAGAGAACAAGAACCTGCTGTAAGAGCAACAAATTTTGATGAAGTATGTTTAGGATACAATAAAGAAGAAGCTATGGCAGAAGCTAATAGATGTCTAGGATGTAAAAAACCAAAATGTGTAGGTGGATGTCCAGTAGGAATTGATATCCCAGGATTTATAACAAAAATTAAAGAAGATGATATAGAAGGTGCTGCTAAAGTAATAGCTAAGAGTAGTTCACTACCTGCTGTTTGTGGTAGAGTATGCCCACAAGAAAGTCAATGTGAAGGTGTATGTATACTTGGAATAAAATCAGATGCAGTATCAATAGGGAAATTAGAAAGATTTGTAGCAGATTGGTCAAAAGAAAATGATATAAACTTATCTGATACAGAACCTAAGAAAAATCAAAAAGTAGCTGTAATAGGAAGTGGTCCAGCAGGCCTTGCTTGTGCTGGTGATTTAGCTAAAAAAGGATATGATGTAACGATATTTGAAGCAATGCATGAACCAGGTGGAGTTTTAACTTATGGAATACCTGAATTTAGACTTCCAAAACAAGCTGTTGTTCAACCTGAAATAGATAATATAAGAAAATTAGGTGTGAAAATAGAAACTAATGTAATTGTTGGTAAAACAATTACAGTAGATGAACTTATAGAAGATGAAGGATTTGAAGCTATATTCATAGGCTCAGGAGCTGGTCTTCCTATGTTTATGAATATACCAGGAGAAAATGCAAATGGAGTATTTTCTGCAAATGAGTTTTTAACTAGAGTAAACTTAATGAAAGCTTATAGAGATGATTATGATACACCTATTAGTTCTGGTAAAAAAGTTGCTGTAGTTGGTGGTGGAAATGTTGCTATGGATGCTGCTAGAACTGCATTAAGATTAGGTTCAGAATCATATATAGTTTATAGAAGAAGTGAAAAAGAGCTTCCAGCAAGAGCTGAAGAAGTACATCATGCAAAAGAAGAAGGAATTATATTTAATACATTGACAAATCCTAAAGAAATTTTAGTAGATGAAAATGGATATGTTAAAGGTATGGTTTGTATAAGAATGGAATTAGGAGAACCAGATGATTCTGGAAGAAGAAGACCTATAGAAATAGAAGGTTCTGAATTTGTACTTGATGTAGATACAGTTATAATGTCACTTGGAACAAGTCCAAATCCATTAATATCTTCTACCACAAAGAGTCTTGATATAAATAAGAGAAGATGCTTAATAACAGATGAAAGTGGTCAAACTTCTAAAGAAGGTGTGTTTGCAGGTGGAGACGCTGTTACTGGAGCAGCAACAGTAATATCTGCAATGGGTGCTGGTAAAACTGCAGCAGCTTCAATAGACGAATATTTAAAAGCAAAAGTTAATGCTTAATTTGTAAATTAAATATACCAAGTTAGAATAATTTCTAGCTTGGTATATTTTTTTTGAAAATTATATAATAAAGTCACAGTTATTGTTGTAATATTTACCACTAAGCAACATAATTTTGTTTAATTATGGTAAAATAATATCGAATAAAGATTTTATAAGGGGGGAATAATGTGTGGTTGGCAGAATCAGAGTTATCAAACTTGACATTAGAACTTATATCTAAAAAGAATATTTTGGGTATAACTGTTGCATATATTGGTACAACAGACATTGAAAATGTAAGCATTTTAGATGAAGCAAGTATAAATTACTTAAAAAATAATATCCCATCATTAGAATATAGGCCATTCCTATATAAAATTGAAAAATCAAATGTGCCAGTTTTAAATTATGAATCTTGTATAAGGGATTCATATAAATTTAAAGAAAGAATACTTTTGGATTATTCACATAGAGTAATGTCACAAGTTATTAAAGAGCCGATTGAGTATGTATTACAATAGTATAATTAATGGTGTTTAAATATGAGAAAAAGAGAAAAAATATTTGATGGATTAGTTTTTAGGTATATATTAATTTTATTGATGTTATTAATTTTAATTGATTTTACAAGTACAATTATATATGCAAGTAATTCTATGGAGGTTACTTCTAAAAATATGATTGAAGCCTCAAAAAGAGAATTAGAAAATTATTTAAGCGTCAATGCATCCTTATTAAAGGCTCTTAGTCAAGACGATAGATTTTCTGATGACAGAATCTCTCTAATTGAAAAAGGTAAGTTATTAAGACCTTATCAAAAACAATATAATCTTTTTATGCTTGGAATAACTGATGCACAAGGAAATACTTCAAGTACATATAGAGAAAGGGTTGGGACAATAAAAGACCGAACGCATTTTCAGAAGGTACTAGAAACAAAAAAAATGGTGATTTCCGATATTACAGTTAGTAAGGTTACAGGGGATAAAGTATTTATTATATGTGTACCTATTATAAAAAATAATGAAGTAAGTGGAACTATTTTTGCTTCCTTTTATTTTCAAGATGTAAATAAGATAGTAAGTAGAACTAATTCTGATGATTCTATTAAATTTTTAATGGTAGATAAAAACTATGCCATTATTTCTCATCAAAATAAAGATTATGTCTATAATAAGACAAATATGTTTAGTGTAGAAGGAAATATTATAGGGAGCAGTAAAAACGAAATTTTAAAAAATATAGATGAGAAACGTCAAGGTGGTTTTTTATCATGGGATAATTGGAAGTTATATAGTGCAAGATATATGAGTATCAAAGGAACTGATTGGACATTAATCTCAAGTTGTGATGTTTTTAAGAACTTTAAAAGCTTGATAATTGATTTTATAATCAAGTTATTTTTCTATATATTAATATTTTTGATATTGTGGAAATTAAGTAATGTTACACTAATAGAACAACTTAAAAAATTAGCTTACTATGATTCCTTAAGTGGAATAAAAAACAAAGAAAAATTTAAAAAAGATTCTATATATATTTTACATAATTACTATAAAGATGATTTTTACTTAGTTCAATTAGATGTTAATAAATTTAAATACATAAATGAGATGTTTGGTTATGCTGAAGGAAATAAGATATTAGTACATATTGCAAATGTGTTAAAACACAATACAAACAAATATGAACTTTGTGCTAGAATGGATAATGACCACTTTATATTATTAATTTCCTGCAATACTGATGTTGACCTTTTAAATAGACTATCTAAAATAAATAATGAAATATGCAGTTTAAGTACTAGTAATTCCTCAAAATATAAAATTGTTATGTCAAGTGGTATATATAAGATAAATAAAAGTGATGATATACAAAAAATTGACTTGTTAATTGATAGAGCGAATATTGCTGCAAAAACAAAAAAAGATAAGTATGAGCATTCATATTCATTTTTTAATGAAGATACAAGAAATCGATTATATAGAGAAAAGAAATTGGAAGATAATATGAATAAAGCTTTGGAAAAAGGAGAGTTTGTAGTATATTATCAACCAAAATATAGTTTAAATGATGGAAATGAAATTGAAGGAGCAGAAGCTCTAATAAGATGGAATAATCCAGATATGGGATTTATTTCACCTGTAGATTTTGTACCTTTATTTGAAAGAAATGGTTTCATTGTAAATGTTGATATGTTTGTATTTGAAGAAGTATGTAAGACCTTGAGAAAGTGGCTAAACAAAGGTTATAATCCTGTGCCAATCTCTGTGAATATATCTAGAGTTCATTTACACAGAGATAATTTTATAGAAAATATTACTGAATTGATAAATAAGTATAATATATCACCTAAGTTTATAGAACTTGAATTAACAGAAAGTGTTGTATTTGATAATTTAAATATATTGATTGATATAATTAAGAGGCTTAAAAAGATAGGATTTCTTATATCAATGGATGATTTTGGCTCAGGATATTCATCTTTGAATCTATTAAAGGACCTTCCTTTTGATATTTTAAAATTAGATAGAGTTTTTCTAATTGAGACAACAGATACAAAACGTGGAAAAATTATTATCTCTAAGATAGTAGAAATGTCAAAAGCGATTAATATTAAAGTTATATGTGAAGGTGTAGAAACCAATGAGCAAGTAGAGTTTTTAAAAGAAATAGGATGCGATAAGGCTCAAGGTTATTTATTTGCTAAACCAATGGTACTTAGTGAATTTGAAAAGCTTTTAAAATTTTAGTTGAATTAATTATTAATACTAATTAGTTTGTTGGTACTCTAACAATTAACTTACAAATATGTAAGTTAATTGTTAGAGTATTTTTATGGTTAAAATGATATATTCACGATAGTATATTAATATAGTAAAAATAAAAAAGTAATGGAGAATATAAAATGAACATATTAAGTATTAAAAATATATCAAAAACATATTATGGAAAAGTTCCATATAAAGCATTAGATAGTATTAATTTAAGTATAGAAAAAGGTGAATTTGTAGCTGTTATGGGTCTATCTGGAAGTGGGAAATCTACTCTTTTAAATATAATATCTACAATTGATAAGCAGAGTGAAGGTCAAGTTATATTAAATGGACAGGATACAAGTAGATTAGAAGGAGAAAAATTAGCTGAATTTAGAAGAAAACAACTTGGTTTTGTATTTCAGAATTTTAATTTGATTGACACTTTGACAGTTGGTGAAAATATAATGTTGCCACTTACACTAGATGGTAGAAATGTAAAAAAAATGAACAGGGAAACTAAAAATATATCTGAATTTTTAGGTATTGATAAAATTTTAGATAGAAGAACTTATGAGATTTCAGGAGGACAAGCTCAAAGATGTGCAATTGCTAGAGCAATTATAAATAAGCCATCATTACTTCTTGCAGATGAACCAACAGGGAATCTTGATTCGAAATCCACTGATGATGTTTTAGAGTTATTTACTAAGATAAACAAAGAACAAAATGTAACTACACTTATGGTAACTCATGAAGCATATAGTGCAAGCCATTCAGATAGAGTCGTTTTTATAAAGGACGGATGCATATATACAGAGATAAAGAAATCAGGCACAAATAGTTCTTTTTACAATAAAATACTATCTGTATTGTCTCAAATAGGAGGTGTAAGGTAGTGAATTTTGGAAGATTTGCTTATAATAATATAATTAGAAACTTTAGAGCATATTTAGCGTATTTTTTAAGTTCAATTTTTTCTATAATGATATTCTTTGTATTTGCAGTATCTATGTTTCATCCAATTATAACTGATTCTGGAATCCAAAGTGGCTCTACTGCATTTATGGCTCTTATGACTTCAGAATTAATAATATTAGGATTTAGTCTACTTTTTATATTGTATTCTTTAGGAAATTTCTTAAAATCTAGATTAAGGGATTTTGGAGTTATGATGATAGTTGGAATGAGTAATAAACAACTGAAAAGATTGATATTGATTGAAAATTTAATAATAGGATTATTAGCAATAATATTAGGAATACTTTTAGGGCTATCTATTTCTAATCTATTTTTATTGTATTTAGGTAAAATATTTTATATGAACTTGACAGAAAGTTACTTTCCAATAAAAGCGATACTAATGACAATTATATCTTTTATGTTGTTGTTTTTGATAACAGGACCACTTAGCTTAAAATTGTTAAACAAAAACAATATTTTTGAACTTTTAGTAGGTACAAAAAAACCTAAAAAAGATATAAAATCTTCAAGATTATTTGGGATACTTGGCATAGTATGTCTTATGATAGGATATGCTATGATACTATTTGGTAATAAGTTAAATATAAATGAAGGTATGTACACGATAGCACTGTTGATTACGCTAGGAACGTTTTTATTTTTTTCTCAGTTTAGCATTTTAATATTAAAGCATATGAAAAATAAAGAGAAGTTTTATAAAAATAAAACAAATATGTTGCTTATAAGTAATTTAGTATATAAGATGAAAGATAATTCTCTATTGTTGTTTTTAATGACAATACTTTTATCTGGAACCTTAGTAGCATTTACAACAACTTCAACGCTTGTAACTTCACAAGGTAAATCCTCTAAAGAGAATTTTCCAATGGTTTACTCATATTTTTCAGAAGATAATAATAACAAAGAATATGAAGAATTAAAAGAAATTAGAAATACAATAAAAGAATATGATTATAAGGAATTAAGTTTTCCTATGCTTGAATATAATAATGAAGTATTATTAAGTATAAGTAACTATAATAAATTATCAAAACAATTGGGATTAGATAAAATTAATCTAAAGAAAAATGAGGGAATTATAGTCCCTAGATATAATTCAAAAGAGCACATAAATTCTTTAAAAGATATTAAATCTTATAAAATAAGAAATGTAAACATAAACATAAAGATAAAAGAATCAACAGATAGGATAATTTTTCCTACAGGTATGTTTAGTAAAATTATAGTTATACATGATAATTTATATAATAATATACAAAGTAAGTTTTCAAAAATAAATTTTTATGGATTTGATTATGAAAACTGGCAAAATAGTGCTGATATAACTGAAGCGTTAAAAGAAAAACATTTTAACCTAGATAGAAATGATATAAAGTCATATTTTTTAACTTTACCAGATATGTATTTAGTTGAGTTACAGCAAAGTAAAATTCTTCACTTTATGGGTATTTTCATAGGTGTTATTCTGTTTATGGCAGTTCTTAGTTTTTTGTATTTTAGACTATATACAGATGAACCTTTTGATAAGGTTAAATACCACAATCTATCAAAAATAGGTCTATCTTTTAAAAATATGAATAAGATTGTTAGTATAGAGATAGGCATACTATTTTTTGTACCTTTTATTATAGCTATTGCAAATAACATATTTTCTTTACTCTTTTTAAATAGTGTACTAAATAATAGTTTTAACTTAAAAAATGTGGGTATATTATTAGTGCTCTCAGGTATATATTCACTTTATTTTCATTTGCTAAAGAAATTTTATATTAGAAAAGTTTGGTTTTTTGATTAAAGTGGTATATAATATATATTATAGAAAATTAATATTTAAAAAGTAGTTAATATTAAGGGAGGGCATATGCACCTCCCTTGTAATATGTGGAAAATTAAATATTAGAAGAAGGAGGAGACTTGATGGATAATCAACAATTATTAGGAACAGAACGAATCAGTAAATTACTACTGAAATACTCTATACCAGCAATAATAGGTATGCTGGTAAATAGTCTATATAATGTGGTAGACAGAATTTTTATTGGGAACATACCAGGGGTTGGACCACTTGCAATAACAGGTCTTGGTGTTACGATGCCAATAATGACAATAATACTTGCATTTGGTATGTTGATAGGAATAGGAACAACAACGACTATATCAATAAAACTTGGGCAAGGTAAAGTAGAAGATGCAAGAAGACTTATAGGAAATGCAATGACATTAGCTGTAGTTACAGGAATTATAATAATGGTACTTGGGATATTATTTGCAAATAAAATACTTACGTTATTTGGAGCAAGTGAAAATACACTAATATATGCAAAGACATATATAAATATCATCTTATTAGGAACAGTAGTAAATCTTCTATCCTTTTCTTTAAATCACTCAATAAGAGCTGACGGTAGCCCTAAGATTTCAGCAGGAATAATGATAATAGGATGCCTAACTAATATAGTTTTAGATTGGATGTTAATATTTGGATTCAATATGGGAATACAAGGAGCTGCAATTGCTACAGTAACTTCTCAAGCTCTTACAGCTATTTTAACTATAGGCTACTATATAAGTGGAAAATCAAATTTAAAATTCAGTAAATCTCATTTAAAATTAGATAAAAGATTAGTAAGAGCAGTCTTTGCGATAGGTATGTCACCATTTGCTATGCAACTTGCAGCAAGCTTAGTTCAAGTAATATCAAATATTGCTCTTAAAACTCATGGTGGAGATTTAGCTATAGGAGCTATGGCTACAATTTCTTCTATAGCAATGGTATTTTTAATGCCTATCTTTGGAATAAATCAGGGAGCGCAACCCATTATAGGTTTTAACTATGGGGCTGAAAAATACGATAGAGTTAAAAAAGCATACTTAGGTTCATTGGTAGTAGCTACTATAATTTTATGTATGGGTATGGTAGTAATTATGCTTTTCCCAGAGGCAATTATAGGAATATTTAATAAAGACGCTGAACTTATGAGTATATCTGTAGATGGTTTAAAAATATATCTACTTATGTTACCAATAGTAGGTTTATCAATTACAGGAACAAACTTTATACAATCTATAGGTAAAGCAAAAATGGCAATGTTATTAAGTCTTCTAAGACAGGTAATTTTATTGATACCAGCAGTAATAATTCTTCCTACATTCTTAGGTTTAAAGGGTGTATGGACAGCTCAACCAGTATCTGACTTTATAGCCACAGTAATTACAGGTGTAGTAGTATTTAGAGAATTGAAAAGATATACACCTAAAAGTGAACGATTAAGCGAAATAACGACCGAATAAAAAGTATAATTTCAGATAAATAAGTAAAAAATTGTAAAAAATACAATTATATGATAAAATAAAACCGCTGTCAAAAAGAAGAGAAATTCTAATTATGGAGTGATTTTATGGAATTTACAAAAAAAAGCAAATTAAAAAATATGTATGTAAACATGAATGTAGCTAGAATGTTGTCTAAGATAAATGAGTATAAGGGTAGACAACTGCTTTACAAAAAACAACCGAAAGAAATTTTAGAAAGTCTAGAAAAAAAATCTTTAGTAGATTGTTCAGAATCTACATATATTGGAAATCAAAAAGAAAGTAATACTTTTAATTTAGAAAAATTAATAAGTAATGAAGTCACACCTAAAAGTAGAGAAGAGTTAAGTATTGTTGAATACAGAGATGTAGTAAAAACTATTAATAGTGCTTATGAGAGTATCCCAATAAGCTCACAAACAATTCTTGAACTTCATGGATACTTATATAAATTTTCATCTACTAGAGGGGGAAGCTATAAATCAGAGAGTGGATTTTTTGAATACAATTTAAAAAATAGTGACTTCATGAATGGTGACGCAAGTGTTAATAAGGTTGAAAAAGCCGTAGAAGAAATATGTGAAGCTTATAATACATTGATAGATGAGGATGAAATTGATATATTAATATTAATTTCTGCATTTGTGTTAGATTTCATATTGATACATCCATTTAAAGAAGGTAATATAAAAATGGCAAGAGTACTTATATTATTGCTGTTAAATAAAAGTGGATATGAAGTTGGAAGATATATAAGTTTAGGAAAAATATTTGATGACAGTTCATATGAGTACTATAGTAACTTAAACTATTTGAAGTCCTCTATAGGGAATGAAAAATCAGATATGAATGCTTGGATTGAATATTTTTTAGAAACTATATTGACTGCATATAAGAAGTTAGATGACAGTTTAAATGTATCTGATAAGAAAAGACAGACAAAAACTAGCAGAATAGAAAAAATAATAAATTCTACTCTTGGATATTTTACAAAAGAAGATATAAAGGACCTATGTCCTGATATTCCAGAACCTACTATAAATAGAGTTTTTAATAATCTAAGAAAACAAGATAAGATAGAGGTTGTTGCAAGGGGAAGAAGCGCAAAATGGAAGAAGAAGTATTAAAAAATACTTTAATAATTTTAATGGTATAGTGTCAAAGCACTATACCATTTTTTATTGAAGTTAGAAATTCTAAGAGGAATTTACATAACTTCATAGAATACTTATTTTATCTAAAATATTATAAGTAATTGCTTGATTAGAATTTTAATATATTTAAAATTATATTGTATAATTAATTATATTTTATTCTTGTATTCTATAAATTTACTTTTTAAGATTATTTAAGAAATATATTTCTATTAACTTTATAATTTAACTACAGAATAGAATGGTTATTTTTGTGAAATAATAATATAAAAATAATCTTAGGAGTGAGCTTATGAAAAAAAAATTATTATATATAAATGTGAATTCAAAACCAGAAGATTTATCTTCAAGTAAAACTGTAGCAAGAAAGTTTATCAATAAATTTATGGAAAAAAATAAGGATTTTGAAGTTGAAGAAGTAGACCTTTATAAGGAGCATATACCAAGATTGGAATATCAATACTTTGAAAAGAGAAATAGTATAGTTAGTGAAGAAGCTGCTAAGCAATTAGATGATAAGGATAGAAAAGAACTTGCAAAAATTAGAAGTCTTTGTGACCAATTTGTGAGTGCAAGTGTATATGTAATAGCAGCTCCTATGTGGAGTTTATCTTTTCCAGCCCCACTTAAAGAATATATAGATTGTATAATTCAAGATGGAAAAACTATATCTTTTGAAGGTGATGATAAACCACAAGGAATACTAAATGATATTGATAGAAGTATGGTATATATACAATCTTCAGGTGGACATATACCATGGGTACTAAAGCCAGTTATGAATAAAGGATTAAATTATGTGGAAAGTATCATGAAATTTATAGGAATCAAAAAATTTGATGAATTATTAGTAGATGGAACTGGAACTAGTGAAGAAGAAAGACAAAGTGCAATAGAAAAAGCATCTGAAAAAATAGAAGGTATAATTGATTCTTTGAAGTTTTAGTTATAATATTTTATTTTATTGAAAATATAAAGGAAAAACCTCTCTTAATGTAGAAACTTATATTGAAGGAGGCGAAAATCATGCGAGAAGAAAAAAGTAATGAGAAGTATGATTGTTATTGGTGTAATCAAGAAAATAATTTCCATGTAGAGATAAAAGACAATGTAGTGATGATAGATGATGGCACTGGTATACTTAAACAAGCCGTTTTCATAGGGTATAAACAAATTCAAGTTAATTTGAATTGTTCACATTGTCAAAACTTAAACAGAATAAAATTAAATTTGTAAACTTTAGATATGGAGATTCTTGAAGGAGTTAAAAATAGAAAGTATTAATATTTAGACTGAAAATTATATTGTATACAATAATGATTAATTTAAGTTACATTGTATTTTAATATTTATTTTCAGTCTTACTTTATTAAAATTATTTTTTGGGAGTATCTTTGAAAAAAGTATCTACTATTTTTTCCGAAATACTTTTTAATTGGTCAGCCATTGAAGTTAAGCTTAGTAAGGCTATCAATAAATCATCTTTATTTTCTGGATTAATAGTGATATTTTCAAAATTAGACTCTATAAAGTTTGGCATATTATTTCTTTGCCTTTCTTTTATTGATATAAACTTTTCATAACATGCCACTAAGTCTTCTCCACTGAAATCCTCTTTTTCGTATACACCATTTAAGATTCTTTTAATCTCTTGTATTGTAAGTGTATTTTTCATAGAATAAATGATTATCATTTGTAAGATTTGTTCTTTGGTATATTTTTTTCCCTTAATAGGTTTGATTAATCCTTCTTTACTATAATTATTTATCATTGTTTTAGTGAGAATTTTTTCATCGTCAAATCTTTTATTGGCAGAAAGTTTATTGTCAATTAGAGAAATAATTTGATCCATATATAGGTCAATAGATGGAATATCATTTGAAGTTATATCTGTATTATTTAGCATTTCTAGTATTATGGTATTTAATTCATTGTTCATCATATGTTACCTCCATAATATCTATAATACACTAATTTAGAAAATAAAACAATATTAATGGTTGCAAAAGATATATAAAGTGGTATAATTAAATGTATAATATAGTATTAAAAACTATATATAAAATATAATTTTTAAAATACATAATTGTAGGAGGACGAAATGTATCAATTTTTTTTAAAGGGTAGAGACCCAATAAGTAGTTTAACTCATTTTATAGGGGCTTGTTTATCTCTTATAGCTACTATAATTTTAATTTTTCAATCTATATCTTTACAACAAACTTCTTTTTTGATGATAGTGTCTGTGTCTGTCTTTGGATTATCTTTAATTGCTCTTTATAGTGCAAGCTCATATTATCATTTTTTAAAAGGTACACCAGAACAAGAATTATTTTTCAGAA
Organism: Clostridioides sp. ZZV14-6009; assembly: GCF_020658095.1. Classification (NCBI taxonomy): domain Bacteria; kingdom Bacillati; phylum Bacillota; class Clostridia; order Peptostreptococcales; family Peptostreptococcaceae; genus Clostridioides; species Clostridioides sp. ZZV14-6009. The sequence goes on along the minus strand of NZ_JAGWDG010000002.1, from coordinate 80,097 downwards.
AAGTAGACCATGCGATGATTTATGTATTGATTGCTGGTTCATATACACCAATATGCTTGTATTTTATGCAAAAAGAAGAGGGAATAATATTTACTACAGCAATATGGATAGTTGCATTTATTGGTATAGTAATAAAAATATTTTGGATGGATGCACCTAGATGGTTGTCTACAAGTCTATATTTACTTATGGGGTGGGCAATTGTCTTTGATATAAATGCATTTAATTCAATTCCTAAGGATTGTCTTAACTTATTAATAATAGAAGGTGTATCTTACTCTATAGGTGCAGTTATTTACATTATTAAGAAGCCAAATATAAGTCCTGAATTTGGATTTCATGAGATATTTCATATTTTTATTATGTTAGGTTCTTTATTCCACTTTTTGGCTGTTTTATTGTATGTTTTATAGTTTAAAAATCCAGTTAATTGATACTAAAAATTCTACAATGAAGAAAATAAAAAGAACTGTCTTATATAGAATGTATCTTCTATTATAAGACAGTTCCTTATTATAAATATCAAATTATATTTATAATAACTTGTTTATAAAAATAGCATATTCAAAATGTCTATTCCATAATTCCTTTAATGTACTTCTCATTTACGACATATAGTTTGAATTTATGTACTATAATTATATCCTCTAAATTCTCTGACACACTAACAATTCTAACACATTTATTTCTAATTTCCACAGGCAAATCTAAATCATTTGTTAAATTTACATAGTCATCATATTTATACATAAAATCATCCCTTTACATTAAGATATACTTATTATACTATATTTTAATAAGTTTTTTTAAATTATTACAATTTTTCCCGAAATTTCATTTTTTATACACAAAATTTCCAAATTAAGTAAAGATTAAATATCTAACTGTACAAATAAAAAATCATATAAAATATTTTATTTAAATTTCTAAATAACTATTGCCAATTTTTGAAAAGTATATTATCATTAATAGTAATAAAAAAACTGTAAATTTAGAATATTAATAAAAAATATTTGGGAGGAAATTATCATGGTGAGATTAAATGTAGAAAAATTAAATATAAAATTAAATCATCACCATCATCATAGACTAAAGGGATTGTAATATGAAATTGATTCATAGACACAAGCCCTGTTTTTAGTGTAATTGGTCTTGTATCTATGATGGGAAGTAATTTTAAAAGAAAATTATAGCCATATAGGTATAAAGCCTATATGGCTTTTTTATTGTTTTAAATTTGCAAATGTAAGAGTAATTTTAATGAAAAGGGTGAGAGTATGAAATTTTTAAGGATTGAAGATGAAGTTATTTATTCTAAAAAAAGATACAAATTAAAAAGAGAAATAGACAGGCTTTTCTTAGATGAAGAATATTTTCAAATAGAACCACAATTATTTGAAGAATATGATGAATTTACAAATATAAATAGTAAAATTCCAAAAGAATCTATGGTAAAGGTTGTAAATGGAAGAGTAATGGTCCTAAGAGCTGATATAACTACAAGTATAATAAAAAGTCTCATACCAAGATGGGAAGATGGTTTAAAACTTAAACTTTTTTATAATTCATCTATATATAAAAATAAGAATACAGTTGGAATAAAAGAGATAAGACAGATAGGTTGTGAGTACTTAGGAGAATCTTCTTTAGAAGCAGATAGAGAAGTGGTAAAATTGGCTCTTAAGATACTTGAAAAGTACAACAATAATTTTATTTTGGAGGTTGGTAGTAGTAAATATATTAATGGACTATTAGAGGAATTAAAATTGAACAAGAATTGTGAAAATCAAATTAAAAACTTATTGTATACCAAAAATAACCATGAACTAAAAGTATATATTGAAGATTTAAAAATTAAAAATGATGTAAAAGAATTATTATCAAATATCTTAAGTTTTCAAGGTAATCTATATAATGTTATTGAAAAGGCACAAAAATTCTATTGTAATGATAAGATGAAACAAGCACTTGAAGAGTTAAAACAAATAAACGATTTAATTGAGGAATGTAATTTTTTAGATAAAGCTAGATTTGACTTATCAATGATTACAATGCTTGACTATTATGAAGGAGTTATGTTTAGAGGATACTATCCAGACTCATATAAAGAAATTCTAAGCGGTGGAAGATATGATTCTCTAACTAAAGAGTATGGAAAAGAAATTCCAGCTATTGGATTTACATTAAGTGTTGATGAATTAATGAAGTATGTATATAAGTAAGATTGAAAAGGAGGTATTATTTTGGATTATTTAACTATAGCATTAGCAAAAGGAAGAATAGAAGGGGAATCATTTAAAAAATTTAAAAAAATGGGGTTGGGGGATAGTATAGATACTGATACAAGAAAGCTAATTTTTAAAGATGAAAAAAATAAAATCATATATATACATGTAAAACCATCAGATGTAGTTACGTATGTTGAAAAAGGAGTTGCTGACCTCGGTATAGCAGGTAAAGATACTATTTTAGAAAATGAAACAGATGTATATGAAATATATGATTTAGGTTTTGGAAAGTGTAAATTTGCAGTAGCAGGACTAAAGGGAGATAGTATATATAGAAAAGATGAATATCTAAAAGTGGCAACAAAGTACCCAAACATAGCAAAAAAATACTTTAAAGAAAAAGGTCAAAAAATTGAAATAATAAAACTAAATGGTTCTGTTGAACTAGCTCCAATAGTAGGCTTATCAGATGTAATTGTTGATATAGTTGAAACGGGTAATACACTTAAAGCAAATGGACTTGAAATATTAGAAGATATATGCGATATAAGTGCTAGGATTATATCAAATAGAGCTAGTTATAGATTTAAGTATGAACAAATTCAAAATATAATTCGTTTGTTTAAGGAAATTGATAACTAAAATATAATTAAAATTGACAAGGAGAGGTTTAAATTGAGAGAAAAAGAAAGTATAAGAGAGCTAAAGGGATACGAACCAAATTGTGTAAATTGTAAGGTAAAGCTTGATGCAAATGAAGGAAATAAAAAGTTGTTTAAGTATCTTGTTAAAGAGCTTGGAGATAGTGATATAGATTTAAATTTATATCCTGAAGACTCTTATAGCGATTTAAAAGAGTCTATAATAAACTACATAGATGTTTCTGGAGTAAGTAAGAAAAACCTTTTAGTAGGAAATGGGTCAAGTGAAATAATTGATTTGATAATACATACTTTTGTAGATAAAGATGAAACAATATTAAGTTTTTCTCCAAGTTTTAGCATGTACTCTATATACAGTCAGATAAATGGTTCAAAGTTTATAGGTGTTGAGAGTGATGAAAATTTAGTTATAAATATAGATGATGTAATTGAAAAAGTAAAAGAAAATAATCCAAAGATAATAATTGTTTGTAATCCTAATAATCCAACAGGGACAATACTTAAAAGAGAAGACATAATAAAACTTTTAAACTCAACTAACAGCTTAGTAGTCTTAGATGAAGCATATATGGATTTTGGGGAAGAAAGCATGTTAGAGAATGTTTTTGAGTATGAAAACTTAATCGTTCTTAGAACGCTATCAAAGGCATTTGGATTAGCTGGCATAAGAACTGGATATATGTTATCTAATAGTAGTTTAATAAACTCTGTTGAGAAGGTAAGACCTCCATATAACTTAAATTCATTATCAGATTTCATTGCTACAAGAGCATTGCAAAATAAAGAAGTAGTGAAATCTTATATAAGGGAAGTAAAAAAAGAAAGAGCAAAATTATATAAAGAAATGATTGATATAGGTCTCAAAGTGTATGAATCACAAGCAAATTTTATATTGTTTTATTCTGAGATAGAAAATTTATCACAAAAGCTGATTGATAGAGGAATACTAATAAGAAAGTTTAGTGGAAAACTAGAAAATTATTATAGAGTTACAATTGGTGATAAAGAAGAAAATATTATGTTTGTAAATACTATAAAAGATATTTTTCAAAAGGAGAATTAGGTATGAGAATTTGGAAGATAGAAAGAAATACACTTGAAACACAGATTTTAGTAGAACTAAACATTGATGGTACTGGAAAAGTTGAGATAGATACTGGAATTGGATTTTTAGACCATATGCTTACTTTAATGGCATTTCATGGTAAGTTTGATTTAAAGGTTATTTGTAAAGGAGATATATATGTAGATGACCATCATAGTGTTGAGGATATAGGTATAGCTATAGGAGAGGCATTTAAAAATGCTTTAGGGGATAAAAAAGGAATAAGAAGATATTCTACTATCTACATACCTATGGATGAATCTTTATCCATGGTATCGATTGATATAAGCAACAGACCATATCTTGTATTTAATGCAAAGTTTGATACTCAAATGATTGGTAGTATGAGTACACAGTGTTTTAAAGAATTTTTTAGAGCTTTTGTAAACGAATCTAGAGTAACTTTACATATTAACCTTTTGTATGGAGAAAATGACCATCACAAAATAGAAAGTATTTTTAAAGCATTTGCAAGAGCGTTGAAAGAAGGTAGTGAAGTAATTTCCAATGAAATAGCATCTTCAAAGGGGGTCTTATAAAATGAATATAATAGTAGATTATGGTCTAGGAAATATAGATTCTGTGTCCAGAGGTTTTAAAAAGGCTGGAATAGAAACTAAAATTTCTAACAATTTAAATGAAATAAAGGAGGCAAATTCACTAATACTTCCAGGTGTTGGAGCTTTTAGAGATTCTATAAATGCCTTAAATAAACTAGATTTGGTACCAATAATAAAAGAACATGTGTCAAAGGGAAAGTTTTTAATAGGCATATGTCTGGGCATGCAATTACTTTATGAAAAAAGCTATGAATATGGAGAATATGAAGGGTTAGGTCTTATAGAAGGTAGCATTGATAAACTGGATATAAGTTTAAAAGTTCCACATATGGGATGGAACAATCTAAAATTTAATAAGAAAAATGATGATATCCTTAAATATATTAAAGAAGATGACTATGTATACTTTGTTCATTCATATTATGCAAATTCATCAAATGAAGAACTTGTTGCTTTTTCAGAGTATGAGAAGAAGATTCCAGCTATAGTTAGAAAAGATAATGTATATGGTATACAATTTCATCCGGAAAAAAGTGGAGAAGTAGGTTTAAACATATTAAAAGCATATGGGGAGATGATAAAATGATAATATTTCCAGCAATAGATATAAAGGATAACAAATGTGTACGATTAACTCAAGGTGATTTTGATAAAGTAAATGTATATTATGATAATCCATTAGAGGTAGCATATAAATGGAAAAATGAAGGTGCAGAATATATACATATAGTAGATTTAAATGGAGCTAGAAGTGAATTTGGTGTAAATACAAAAACAATTGAAAATATAGCAGACAATATAAAAATACCTATTCAAGTAGGTGGAGGGGTTAGAGACAAGGAAAAAGTTCAAAATTTAATAAAAGCAGGTGTTACTAGAGTGATACTTGGGAGTATAGCAATTGAAAATATGGAGTTAGTTGAAGAGTTGGTTAATGAATATCAAGAAAAAATTGTTGTTTCAATTGATGCTAAAGATGGAAAGGTAGCGGTTAGAGGTTGGGAAGTTGTAAGTAATGTAGATTCTCTTACTTTATGTAAACAACTTGAAAAAACAGGAGTAAAGACGATTGTTTATACAGACATATCAAAAGATGGTATGCTTCAAGGTCCAAACTTTGATATATATGAAAAAATATCAAAAGAGACATCTTTAAATGTTATTGCTTCTGGGGGAGTGACTTCTATTGAAGACATCAAAAAACTTAAAAATATGAACTTATATGGAGCAATAATAGGTAAAGCACTTTATGATAAGAAGATAGACTTTAAGGAGGCTCAACAACTATGCTTACTAGAAGAATAATACCATGCCTAGATGTACGAAATGGAAGAGTTGTAAAGGGGAAAAAATTTACAGATATAGTGGATGTTGATAGTCCAGAAGTCCTTGGAAAATTTTATAGTGACTGTGGTGCAGATGAACTTGTATTTTATGATATAACTGCATCAAATGAAGACAGAAAGACATCTTTAGAATTTGTATCTAAAGTTGCAGAAAATATAAATATCCCATTTTGTGTGGGTGGAGGAGTAAATAAATTAGAAGATTTTACTAATATTTTAAGAAAAGGTGCTGATAAAGTTTCTATAAATTCATCAGCAGTAAAAAATCCTGAATTAATAAGAGAAGCCTCATTAAAGTTTGGTGCACAATGTGTAGTTTTATCAATAGATGCAAAAAAAAATGAAGAAGGTTCATGGAGTGTATATGTAAAAGGTGGTAGAGAGAAAACAGATTTAGATGTAATTGAATGGGCAGTTAAAGGTGTTGAACTTGGAGCTGGAGAGATTGTTGTAAATAGTATGGATGAAGACGGAATGAAAAATGGATATGATATAGAGTTACTTTCAAAAATAACATCTTTAGTAAATGTACCTGTTATAGCATCTGGAGGGGCTGGGAAAATGGAAGATTTCTATGAAGCAGTCAAAGAATCTAATGTAGATGGAATTTTAGCAGCATCTGTTTTTCATTTTGGAGAGATAAAAATAAAGGATTTGAAGAAGTATTTAAAAGAAATGGGTGTAGAAGTAAGATTATAAATTAAATATCTATAAGGAGAATGGGAAAATGAATGATAAATGTAATAATATGTGCAGTGAAGAATTTGAAGAATTTATAAAAAATGTAAAATTTGATGATAAAGGATTAATTCCTGCTGTTGTTCAGGATGTAATAAGTAAAGATGTATTGATGTTAGCATATATGAATGAGGAGTCTATAAAGAAAACTTTAAGAGAAAAAATAGCTTGTTACTTTAGCAGAAGTAGACAAGAATTATGGATTAAAGGTGAGACATCTGGAAATATTCAAAAAGTAGTCAAAATTTCTTATGATTGTGATGTAGATACAATATTACTTTTAGTTGAACAAACAGGTGTAGCTTGCCATACAGGTAATTATTCTTGTTTCTATAGAGATTTATTTGATGATACTGATAAAATTGATTTTGAAGTACAAAAAAATACATTAAAAGAATTATATGATTTAATAAATGAAAGAAAAAATAATCCTATTGAGGGGTCTTATACTAACTATCTTTTTGATAAAGGTTTGGATAAAATTCTTAAAAAAGTTGGAGAGGAAAGCAGTGAAGTAATTATAGCTTCAAAAAATGAAGATAAAAGTGAACTTATTTATGAAATTAGTGATTTAGTATATCATACATTGGTTTTAATGATAGAAAAAGATGTTGAAATTGATGAAATAAAAAAAGAATTAATTAAAAGAAGAAAATAGAATAAAGATAGATTGATAGAAAATAAGAAAGTATACCGTTTTTTAGAAAAAATGGTATACTTTCTTATTTTCTATTTTTATATTGTAGAGTAAAATCGAAGGTTTCTTGCTTAAGTTTATTATGTATACAATTTATCTACAAAACGATTATAATACATTATTTGTTTTAGAAAAAACATCATTATCTAATTAATATTTAAGAAGAATGATTTTGAATTAATTTTCATATTGAATAATATGGGCTTAAAAAGGATATATTTTAAGATGGAATAGGCTAAATTTTAATAAAAAGTAAACGTTTTCAAAATTAATATTTTATTTTTTACTAAAAAATAAAATATTAATTTTGATTTATGGTTTAATTTGGGTTATAATAAATTGTTAAATTATTTATTACTATAAAACAAGCTATAAAATAAATAAAAATGATATTATTCCGTCAAAAAAATTAATAATAAAATACAAATTATATGAATATAATAAAATGTTTTGAAAAACAGTGAAATTTTATTGCAAAAGATTTAAATTAATTTTGACTTAGGGATGTAAGCTATTCTAAGAGGCAAATGGATATTTAAATGTAAAACAATTTAACTGTTATGAAGAAAGTATCATCGTATTTGGATTTTTAATTTTTATAATTTTTTTAAAAAAATTTTAATTTTAGTTAAAATTAAAATTTACAAAAGCTTAGCATATGTTATTTTATTTTAATAAATAATAAAAACTATTTTTCTATAATATTGGCATAGTAGATGCTTATATAACTATGAAATTAAAATTAAATAAGATGAAGTAGGAGGAAAAAAATGGGAAATAGTGAGCTAAAAAAGACTCTTGGTGTATCTGCAGCATTATCAACTGTTGTAGGTTCAGTAATAGGGGCAGGTGTATTTTTTAAACCACAAGCAGTTTATACATTAACTGGAGGAGCTCCAGGACTTGGTATATTGGCATGGTTAATAGCAGGAATCATAACTATAACAGCTGGGCTTACAGCTGCAGAGGTATCAGTTGCAATACCAAAAACTGGTGGAATGATGGTATATATAAAAGAGATTTATGGAGATAAATTAGGATTTTTAACTGGATGGATGCAAATTGTATTATTTTATCCTGGGATGATGGCAGCATTAGGTGTCATATTTGGAGAGCAAGCATCAGCTTTAATTGGTAATTCATCATTATTACTTCCAATAGCAATTGGGATTATAGTGATAGTTGCAGGGTTGAATATGTTGGGTTCAAAAACTGGGGGAGCTATACAAACAATTTCTACGATATGTAAATTAATACCACTTATATTAATAATGATTGTTGGATTTATTAAAGGTGGTGGAGATAATCCAATACTTAGTCCTATGGTTGGTGAAGGACTAAGTCTAGGTAGTGTAATAGGTCAAGTTTTAATTGCTATATTATTTGCATTTGATGGATGGATGAATGTTGGTACTTTGGCTGGAGAAATGAAAAATCCAGGAAAAGACCTTCCAAAAGCTATAATAGGTGGATTATCAGTAGTTATGGCTGTTTACTTTGTAATAAACTTGGCATATCTTTGGGTATTACCAGCTAGTGAACTAGCTACTTACGCTTCACCAGCATCAGCAGTTGCTGAGGTTATATTTGGTTCAATAGGTGGAAAAATAATATCTGTAGGTATATTAATTTCAGTATTTGGAGCATTAAATGGATTCTTATTAACTGGTTCAAGAGTGGCCTATACTTTGGCAACAGATAAAACTTTGCCTAAATATAAGGTGTTTTCTAAATTAAATTCTGCTCAAGTTCCAGCAAATTCTATAGCATTAGTATCTGTTCTTGCAGCTATTTATGCTTTATCAGGTCAATTTAATTTATTAACTGATTTAGCAGTATTTGCTACTTGGATATTCTATGTATTGACATTTATAGGGGTAATGAAGCTTAGAAAAACTCACCCAGATATACCAAGAGAATACAAAGTACCACTATATCCAATTGTTCCAATAATAGCTATAGTGAGTGGTATATTTGTCGTAGTTAATCAATTATGCTTCGCAGGTATGAAAACTACTATGATATCTGTTGGAGGTCTTATAATAACAGCTATAGGATTACCAGTGTATGCTTATATGACTAAGAGAACAAAAAATGAGTCTAACTAGTTTATAAATACTTTATGATTTTATTTTTTTATTTTTAGTTTATAAAATTACACTTCTAAAAAGTCACCTGTCTTAAAATATTCTATTTTGTCTCCAAGTAATTCTTTCATGTAATCAAATGCAACTAGTCCTGTACAATGGAATGTATATATTTTCTGAAAACCAATTGTGTTAAGTTCCTTTATGACATCATCTATGTATTCTGTAGAACAGTTAAGTCCACCCTGTTTTGATAAATTATCCATATGAAATCCTCCAATAATAAACTTAATTGATTTATCTGGAAAGTATTTTTTAACCGTATGAGCGATATTTACAATTCCACTATGACTACAACTACTTATTATTGATACATAGTCTCCATCCACATATATTAAGAATAATTCGTGCTTAAAATCATCTTCAATGAACATATTGTCTTTAAATTTTAACAGATTTTTGTCTCTACAAAAGAAATCTTTATTATTGTTTTTATCAGAGCAGATATAAAGATTTTCACTAAGTTTGTAAAAATCATCTATCCAAATGAAGTTTTTATTAAAATCTTCAAACAAGCCTTTTCTATTTCCTATATAGTAGTTTTCTTGCTGATTTTCGTTATGGCAGAAATATTCATATAATTTAGCTTGCGATTTTATATAAACATTAATATCTTTATTAATTTCAAAAAATTTATCTATACCACCAATATGGTCTGAATGATTATGAGATATTACAAGTGCATCTAAATTTAATAAATCAACATTTAAATTTTTAGCATTTTCTATAAAATCTCCACTTTTTCCTGTATCTAATATATATCTTTTATCATTAATTTCTAAGAACAAAGATAAACCATGTTCAGATTTTAAGTTTTTGGAGCCAGAAATATTTTCAATTAAAGAAATTACCTTCATAAACAATACCTCCCAATAATATTTTTAGAATTTTTATACAACTAATACTTACATTGTAACAAATTATTATGTTGTAATGTAAAAATTTGCCTATAAAGTATAACACTTTGTAGACAAGTTTATAAATTTTTATTTAATAACAAAAACAATTGTATATGAATATATAACATATGAAGTCAAAACAAGAAACAATAGTGTTTTCGTAATATATTTCTTATTTAAAATTTCTATTTTATAGAAAAAAAATTATAAATTTTAAAAATTAGAAACGACATTTTAACTAGTATTAATTGTAAAAAACACTATATAATACTCAATTTTCAACATTCTATACAATTATACAGAAATTATACAGCATAATAATCATCAAAATAACAAATTTTAAAAATTAGGTAAAACTTTTTGTCGAAGTTCAACGTCTATATATATGTAGTGAAGATTATGATTCTAAAATACTACAAAAATATAAATGTAAAAATATAGTAATATTGGAGGTCGAACGATGAGAAATAAAAAGAAAAAAATAAATAGAAAGAAATTATATTTGCTTTTAAGTGCCATAGTAGTTTGTTTAGCATTTATAATAATTGGTATACGAGTTAGTTATATGAATATAAAAGAAGATGAAATTAGTAGAAATGCTAAACTATCAAGTTCTACTATTACAGATATAATATCTAATACATCAGCAGAAGTTAGTAAAGGGCCTAGTAAAAGTTCTGGAAAAGTAGCATACATAACTATAGATGATGGTCCATCTAAATTTACTGACCAAATGATAAAAACTTTAAATAAGTATAATGTTAAAGCAACTTTTTTTATGATAGATGGAAATATGAAGGAATATCCACAGCAAGTTAAAAATATAATTAAAAATGGGAACACAGCAGGTTTTCATAGTGTATCTCATGATATTCATAAACTTTATGTTACTAGTACATCAGCAAAAGATGAATTTGATACGAATGATCAGACTCTTTATAGTATAACTGGTAAACATTCAAAAGTAATAAGAATTCCTTATGGAAGTAAACCATATACTCCACAAGCTTCATATCAAGCCTTAGTTGATGCAGGGTATAAAATTTGGGATTGGGATTTAGATACTGAAGACTGGAAATCTAATTCTGCACAAATTGTACAAAATGTAAAAACTCATATTAAGAATAGAAAAGGTGAAGATAAAGATCAACTTGTAGTTTTAATGCATGAGAAAAAACAAAGTGCAGAAGCTTTAGATTCAATTTTAAAATTTTTATCAGATGAAGGCTATGAATTTGCAGCAGTAGAGCAAAATCAAATACCAAAAAATTATTGGTTACGCAATTTAGAATAGTAAAAATAAAAAAATGTTGATTAAGAGTTTTAAAAATTGAAAATAAAAAATGAGTGAGGTGTAAGTGTTTTGAATAAAAAACTTTGTATAGGAATGGTTGGAATACTATCTTTAATGATGGCTGGTTGTAATAAAAGTTTAGCTAAAGTGAATGATGTAGAAATCACGAAGGCGCAATATGAAAAAACAAAGGCAGTCTTATCTGCTACTAATAGTTATATAAATGGTCAATCTTTGGATGAAATGGAAAAAAGTTTGGATAAAAAAGGTAGAAATAAACTAGAAAATGTTATAATATCGTTTATGGTGGATAATGAACTTTTATATCAAGAGGCTAAGGATAAAGGATTAACTCCAAGTAAAAGTGATATAGACTCAAAATATCAAGAACTAGAAAATGAAATTAATTTGAATACAAGCTATAAAGAAAAAATGGACAAAGCAGGTGTAGATAAGGAATATTTAAAACAAATAATATCTAGAGATTTAGCCATAGACAAAAGTAAAAAAGCCTTTGAAAATAAAATAAATATAAGTGATGCCGAGATGGAATCTTATTATGTAAATCATAAAAAAGATTTTAATGTAGAAGAAGTAAGTGCTTCTCAAATATTGATATCAACTTTAGATAAAAATAAAAAAGAAGTAAGTAAGGATAAAAAAGAAGCTTTAAAAAAAGAGGCCGAGAGTATATTGACTAAAATCAAAAATGGAGAAAGTTTTGAAGCATTAGCTAAAAAATATTCCGATGACAAAGCGACTGGAAAAAATGGAGGTCAGCTAGGATATTTTTCAAAAAATGATAAAAATGCTGAATTTACAAAAGAAGTATTCAAATTAAAGAAAAATGAGGTTTCAGGTGTTTTTGAAACTAGTTATGGATATCATATAGTCAAAGTTACTGATAAAAGAGAAAGACAAAAAAGTCTTAATGAGTGTCAGAGTTTAGTAAGAGAATCTATTTTAAACGAAAAATATATTGAGCACATAAAAAAATTGAACGAAAGTGCAAAAGTAGAGAGATAGAATCTATAAAAACTCAATCCTAGCCTGTAGCCGGAGGGAGATTTTACAGGAATGTTTAAGAGTTTAAAGAGAAGGAAAGTTGAGAGATACATTATCGATAATAAAGACTCTTTTTATAGAATTGCATATAGTTATACAAAAAATGAGGAAGACGCCTTAGATGTGGTTCAAGAAGCCATGTATAAGGCTTTATATTCAGTAGAAAACCTTAAAGAAGTAAATTATATAAAAACATGGTTTTATAAAATTCTAGTTAGAACGAGTATAGATTTTATTAGAAAAAACCGTAAATATAACAACATGACAGATATCACTCTTATAGATGAGACAGGAGAATATGACAAGTATACTGATTTAGACCTAAAAAAAGCGTTAGAAGAATTACCTATTGAATATAAATCTATTATAATATTGAGATTTTTTGAAGATTTAAAGATTGAAGAAGTAGCAATAATATTGGATGAAAATGTGAATACTGTTAAAACTAGGTTATATACTGCTTTAAAAAAATTAAAATTAAAAATTGAAGAGTAGGGATAAAAAGAATGACAAACAAAGAAAGGTTAGATAAGTTAAGAGATGAGTATCATAAAATTCCAATACCAAAGAAACTAGATACTATAATAAATCATAAGAAAATAAAAGATATATATTGCGAACAAAATAAAAAGATAAATAGATGGAGATTTAAAGTTATTATGGCTTCAGCCTGTATGTTTATAGTATTAGTAAATATAAGTCCTGTATTTGCAGATAACTTTTCTAAATTACCTATAATCGGAGGATTAGTAGAAGTAGTAACTATAAAAAATTATAGTTTAAAGAACGAAAACTATGAAGCTAAAATTGATATTCCTAAAATACAAGGTTTAAAAGATAAAAATTTAGAGAAGAGATTAAATAATAGTTTTATGGAAGATGGAAAGAGGCTTTATGATGAATTTCAAAATAGAATGGAAAAAATAGAATTATCAAAAAATAAGGGGCATAAATACTTAAGTTTAAGTTACAGTGTTAAAAATAATTCTAAAGATTTTCTATCAATAGAAATGACAAAAAATGAAATAGAAGCATCATCATATGTGAGTAAAATACATTATAATGTTGATAAAAAAAGACAAATAGTTTTAACTTTACCTATGCTTTTTAAGGATGATAAATATATAAAAGTTATTAGTGATAATATAAAAGAACAAATGCGAAATCAAATGAAAAATGACAGTACAAAATCATATTTTATAGACCAAGGAAAAGATTCTCCTGTTAAAGATTTTAAAACAATAAATAAATATCAAGATTTCTATCTTAATAAGAATGAAGACCTTGTAATTTGTTTTGACCAGTTTGAAGTAGCACCTGGTTATATGGGTTCAGTAGAATTTGTAATCCCATATAAAGTAATAAAAGATTTGTAAATAGAATAGTAATTTATATATAAATATATTAAGGAGGTTAATATGAATACATATAAAAAACTTAAAAAATCTATATTTAAAATTGCTGTGATTTCAGTGTGCCTACTTGTAGCATTAGTAAATGTACATCCTATATTTGCAGGAAGTTCTTCTAATAAACTTGTAAAAAAGAATCAGATAAAAGTAATAAATGCTAAAAATTATAGTCTAAAACAAGATAATTATGAAGTTAATATTAGAGTTCCTAAGATAGAAGGTTTAAAAGATAAAGATTTAGAGAATAAATTAAACAATGAATTTATGGAAAATGGGAAAAAGCTTTATAGTGAATTTCAGAATAAAATGAAAAAATAAAATAATAAAGGTCATAGATACTTAAATGTAAGTTATAGTGTAAAAAATAATTCTAAGGATTTTTTATCTATAGAAGTTAAAAAAGAAGAGATAGAAGCTTCTTCATATGTAACTAAAACGCATTATACTATTGATAAAAATAGAGAAATACTATTAAATTTACCAATATTTTTTAAAGATAGTAGATATATAGATGTTATAAGTGATAATATAAAAGAACAGATGAAAAATCAAATTAAGAAAGACAATACAAAATCATATTTTATAGACCAAGAAAAAGATTCCCCAGTAAAAAATTTTGAGTCTATAAATAAGTATCAAGATTTCTATTTTAATAAAGATGGAAACCTTGTAATTAGTTTTGATGAATATGAAGTGGCTCCTGGTTATATGGGGCCAGTTGAGTTTGTAATACCAGACAAAGTAATAAAAAATTTAAAGTAGACATATAGAAGATTTTTAAATAGACAGGTAAGGAGAAATATATGAATATATATGAACAAGCGATAAAGTTAATAGAAAATAACGAGGACTTTGCATTTGCTACAATAACTTCTCACTCAGGTTCAACACCACGTGAAACTGGAGCAATGATGATTGTAAAAAGTGATGGTTCTATATTTGGTTCTGTAGGTGGAGGAAGTGTAGAAGCAACATGCATAAAACATTCAATTAATGTTATAAAAAATAGAGAGTCAATGTTGTATAAATTTACTCTAAATAAAACTGATATAGCAAAGCTTGGAATGATATGTGGTGGTACTGGAGAAATACAGATAGATTTTATTGATAGTAAATTGAAGAGTAATTTAGAAAGATTTAATAAAAACTTAAAAGAAAATATAAGTAAAGCATATATATTTGGGGCAGGTCATATTTCAAAAGATGTAGCAGTAATATTATCACTTTTAGAATTTAGGACAGTAGTAATAGACGATAGAGAGGAATTTGCTAATTCTGAAAGATTTCCAGATTCAGAGGTAGTAGTTTTAGATTCTTTTGAAAATATACCAGATTTTCCAATTGATGAAAATAGCTATATAATTATTTTAACAAGAGGTCACTTGTATGATTCAAGTTCACTGGAATGGGCTCTTAAAACGAATCCTTGTTATATAGGTATGATTGGAAGTAGAACAAAAATTGGATTGACGTATGAAAAACTTATGAAAAATGGGTTCAGTAAGGAAGAACTAAATAAAGTACATGCGCCAATAGGAATAAAATTAGATGCTCAGACACCAGCAGAAATAGCTGTATGTATAGCAGCTGAACTTATAAATTGCAGGGCAAATAAGGAAAAAAGAAATTAATGAACATGATAAGTAAAGATTATGAGATTCTAAATGTTAGTTTTAAAAATAAAGAAATAGAAGCAGCTTTATTTTATAAGAACAGAAAAAATATTTGTGTAAAAATAGACTCATTTGGTAAAGTAATTGTAATAAGTCCTCCTAAAGTTTCTAAAAAAACAATAAGAGACATAATACTTAAAAAAGGAGATTGGATACTTAAAAAATCTTCTGAATATAAAGATAGAGAAGAAGTATATAGAGAAAGAACATTCATGACAGGGGATAAATTTCTCTATCTTGGTGAAGAGTATTGTTTAATTATAAATGAAACTTTGGAGGCTTGTGTTAAAAAAAGTAATTGTAAAATAAATATTGATGAATCTAAAATAATTGTTCAAACCAATGATACAAGTAAAGACTTTATTAAAAAATCTTTGAAGTACTGGTACAAAAAAGAAAGTCAAAGAATCGTCTCAGAAAGAATAGATTATCTTAAATCGAATTGTGATATAATGAAGCAACTAACACCAGTTAATGTAAAAGTAAAAGAACAAAAAAGTAGGTGGGGGAGTTGTACATCTCAAAAAAATATTTATATAAATTCAAAAATATCTATGGCGAGGTTAGATGTCATTGATTATATAATAATACATGAATTTAGTCATTTATTACATATGAATCACTCAAAAAAATTTTATGATTTGGTAAAAAATATTATGCCAGATTATAAAGATAAAGAAAATTGGCTTAAAAAAAATGGGTATAAGATAACAATATGAAAACGATTATTTCAAAATATGGATTTAAAATATAGAAAAATGATTATTTTGAAGAAAATAAATAATCTGAAAATTTTAAAAAAGTCGTTGACATTATAAAAGATAGATAATATAATCTATATTAACAGCAAAACAAAGTTAAAAAATAAAATAAATAAAAGCAATGACAGAGACAACAATACTAATGGAGTTATCCACAGAGAACCAATGTTGCTGAGAATTGGTGTTAACAGTAGTATAATGATCACTCTGGAGCTTTTGTACTGAATATATTTTAGTAAGTACAAACGTCTGCCAACGTTATATGGCTAAGGTTAAGGTAATCAATTACCCGACCTGAAAAAAGAGAGGTAGATGTATTTTTTATATCTACAAATAAGGTGGTACCGCGGAATTTAACTTTCGTCCTTATAAGTAATATTTATATTGCTTATAAAGACGAAAGTTTTTTTAATTTAAGCAATATAAAAGATTAATCCATATAAAATAATAATAAAAAAATAAGGAGGAGTTTTTTATGGAAAATACTGTATATGCTAAATTAAACCAAGGGATAGATTCTTTTTTAAGAGTGGCAATGACACTGAGAAGAAGAGAAGTTGATATACAATCAATAAGTATGACTGTAGATAATATGAATAATTCAGGTATAAAATTGATAGTAAACGAAGAAAAGACATCTCTAGATAGTGTCTTAAATCATATGAAGAAACTACATGATATAAGAGAAATAACTGTTGAACAGGTGAGACACTAATCAAACATGACTTATAAAAATTAAAAACAAATATGAAGAAACTAATGTTTAAATAAAAACTAAAGATAAATATTAAATGAGAAAAATCTTAGATTGAAAATACGATTATCATTGAAATTATAAAGCAATTACAAATTTTAAAAACTGAAAATTATAAATATTAAGATTATTAAAAATTATAAGTATTGAGATTCTAAAGATTAAAATTCTATAAATTAGAAAATAAAGTTTGTTAAGTAATATAGAACTAATGATAATGAGTATAAATTTCTAATAAAAATAAATATCATAAAATAATTAAGAGAAAATATTGGGAGGAAATAAAGATGGCAAAGATGTATTATGAAAATGATGTAAATTTAGAGGTTTTAAAAAATAAAAAGGTTGCAGTTTTAGGATATGGAAGTCAAGGTCATGCACATGCACAAAACCTTAGAGATAATGGTGTGGATGTAGTGATAGGGCTTTATGATGGAAGTAAGTCAGCGCAAAAAGCAAAAGAAGATGGGTTTGAAGTAAAGAGTGTGGCAGAAGCTACGAGAGAAAGCGATTTAACAATGTTGTTAATGCCTGATGAAAAGCAAAAGAAAGTTTATGAAGAAAGTGTTAGAGATAATTTAAAAGAAGGTCAGACACTAGCATTTGCTCATGGATTCAATATACACTATAATCAAGTACAACCACCAGAATTTGTTGATGTTGTAATGGTAGCTCCTAAAGGACCTGGGCACCTAGTTAGAAATGTATTTACTAAAGGAAGTGGAGTTCCAGCATTGTTTGCAGTATATCAAGATTACACTAAAAAAGCCACAGAGACAGTTTTGGCATATGCAAAAGGAATAGGAGCTACAAGAGCAGGAGTTTTAGAAACTACTTTTAAAGAAGAAACAGAAACTGACTTATTTGGAGAGCAATCAGTACTTTGTGGTGGTATAAGTGAACTTATAAAGTTAGGATATAAGACACTTGTAGATGCGGGGTATCAAAAAGAAGTAGCATATTTTGAATGTCTACATGAAATGAAACTAATAGTTGACCTTATATATGAAGGTGGATTTGAAAGAATGAGATACAGTATAAGTGATACAGCAGAATATGGAGATTATGTATCTGGTAAAAGAGTAATAACTGATGCAGCAAAACAAGGTATGCAAGATGTATTAGAAGATATACAAAATGGAAAATTTGCTAAGGCATGGATTAAAGAAAATGAAGAAGGGCGTGAGAACTTCCTAAAAACTAGAGAAACAGAATATACTACAGAAATAGCTGAAGTTGGTAGAAATCTAAGAAGTATGATGTCATTCTTGAAATAAATATATTAAATGGATTAGTTTGAGGGAAAGAGTGGTGCATAGTAGTGCGTATTAATGGAGCAAAGGTAATTTTAGAATGTTTGAAGAAAGAGGGCGTTGACACAATATTTGGATATCCTGGTGGAGCAGTAATACCTCTTTATGATGCTCTATATGATTATCTAGATGATTTTAAACATATAAGGACTTCACATGAACAAGGTTTGGTTCATGCAGCAGATGGATATGCAAGAAGTACTAATACAGTGGGGGTTTGTTTTACAACATCTGGGCCAGGAGCAACGAATGCTATAACTGGTATAGCAACAGCTTTTATGGATTCCTCTCCTATGGTTGTAATTTCAGGTCAAGTTCCAACTAGTTTATTGGGTAAAGATTCTTTTCAAGAAATTGATATAACTGGAGCAACCCTATCTATGACAAAGCACAATTATCTAGTTAGAAATACTAAAGAGTTAGTACCTACAATAAAAGAAGCTTTTAGAGTTGCAAACTCAGGAAGAAAAGGACCTGTACTTGTAGATGTTCCAAAGGATTTATTTTTAGCAGAAATGGATTTTAATGATGAGGATTATGATTTATGTCAAATAGATGAGTATATGGATTATAAGGATGATTTTGACTTAGATGATGAAAACAACCTTAAGCTTTTAAAAGATGCAGTAGATATAATAAAAGAGTCCAAAAAACCTATAATCTATGCTGGTGGGGGAGTTAAATCTTCAGATAGTGAAGAAGTTCTTGTAAAATTTGCAACGAAGATAGATACACCTGTATTAAATACACTTATGGGGCTTGGAAATATAGATAGAAAAAATGAACTATCTCTTGGTATGGTTGGAATGCATGGAAGTAGAGAAAGTAATTTGGCACTTTCTAATTCAGATTTAGTGATAGCAATAGGTGCAAGATTTAGTGATAGAGTAATAAGTAAAAGTTCTGAATTTGCTAAAAATGCAAAAATAATACACATAGATATAGACCCATCTGAAATAAGTAAAAATATAAAGTCCAATGTATCTTTAGTTGGAGATGTAAAGATGGTTCTTAGTTTACTACTAGAAAGGGTTGAAAGTAAGGACAATAGCAATTGGAAAGAGGAAATAAAGACCTTTAGAAAAGGTGAGGGTGTAGAGGAAAAAGAGTTCCATCCACAAAATATACTTAGAAAAATAAACGAGAAATATGAACAATTGGGAAATCCAACTGTAGTTGTTACTGATGTTGGTCAGCATCAAATGTGGTCTGCTAAGTATTGGGACTTTAAAGGAAATAAAAGTTTTATAACATCAGCAGGTCTAGGAACGATGGGATTTGGTTTAGGAGCTGCTATTGGAACTAAAGTTGGTAACTTAGATAAAAATGTAGTTTTAGTCACTGGTGATGGAAGCTTTAGAATGAACTGTAATGAGTTAGCTACAGTTGCAAATTATAATGTGCCTATGCTTATTTTGTTGCTTAATAACAGAACTCTAGGAATGGTAAGACAATGGCAGAAATTATTTTCTAATCAAAGATACTCTCAAACTGATATTAATGAAAATGTAGACTATGTTAAGCTTGTAAATGCTTATAATATAGATGGATATAAGGCATGTGATATGGAAGGATTAGAAAGAGCTTTGGATGCAATAGATTTTAATAAACCTGTATTTTTACAATGTGATATAGATAAAGACTATGATGTTTATCCTATTGTAGCTCCTAATGATGCATTAGAAAATTTGATATGTAATTAAAATTTGATACTGAATATTGATAAAGTTTTTTATTAAAATTTTATTGGTATTCAGTTTTTTATTTTGCAATAATCTTAAGTATAGATTAATATTTTTTAGTTTTGTAATAATTTAATGCATGTATGATAAAGTATTGATTAAATATTAATAATGTAATTTAGAATAATAATGTAATTTAAGTAAATAATAATTTTGAATAATAATTTACGGAGGTATTCATATGTTTAAGCATGATAAAGCTTTATTAAAAGAAGTAAAAGTAGAAAGACCAAACCCTCAATATGCTGTTTTGATGCAAGAACAGTTAGGTGGTGGAAATGGAGAATTAAAAGCAGCAATGCAATATTTAGCTCAAAGTTTTAGAATAAAAGACCCCCAAATAAAAGATTTATTTCTTGATATAGCAGCAGAAGAACTTAGTCATATGGAAATGGTAGGTCAAACTATAAATTTATTAAATGGGCATGATGTTGATTACAAAGCAGTTGATACAGGGGAAATAGAAACGCATGTCTTAACTGGATTATCACCAGTATTAATAAATTCATCAGGAGCTCCATGGACTGCTGATTATGTTACAGTTACAGGAGATTTAGTAGCTGATTTACTTTCAAATATAGCTTCTGAACAAAGAGCAAAGGTAGTTTATGAGTATCTATATAGACAAATTGATGATAAATATGTAAAAGAAACAATTGACTTTTTGCTTAATAGAGAAGAAGCGCATAATGCTTTATTTAGAGATGCTTTAAATAAGGTTAAAGATACAGGTTCAAACAAGGATTTTGGAGTTACAGAAGATTCTAAGCTATATTTCGATTTATCAACTCCAGGACCAAATCATGATACTAAGATAGATATCAATCCTCCTTCTTTTGAAAAACCCTTAAAGAAATAGCTTGATATTTCTTGTATTGTTTTGTTTTGGTAGGTATTTAAAAAATTATTTGCCTAGAGGAATTAAGTAGATAAAAACTTAAATATATACAGTTAAAAGTGGGTATACACTTATTATAAGTGTATATCTATTTTTTTATTGCAAAACATATAACAAAATAATAAATGAGGTGGTATTATGTCAACTAATAAAAAACCTAATAATTTAATAAATGAGAAATCTCCATATCTTTTACAACATGCATATAATCCAATAAATTGGTACAGTTGGAACGAAGAAACTTTTAAAAAGGCAAAGGAAGAAGATAAACCGATATTTTTAAGTATTGGATACTCAACTTGCCACTGGTGCCATGTTATGGAAAATGAATCTTTTGAAGATGAAGAAGTTGCTGAAATAATGAACAAAAACTTTATAGCAATAAAAGTAGACAAGGAAGAAAGACCAGATATAGATAGTGTATATATGACAGTTTGTCAAGCAATGACAGGTAGTGGTGGATGGCCAATGACCATAATAATGACTCCTGATAAAAAACCTTTTTTTGCAGGAACTTATTTTCCAAAATACTCAAGATATAATAGACCAGGCGTTATAGATTTATTGGAAAATGTATCTGAAAAATGGAATAAAAATAAAGATATGCTTATAAAATCTGGAAATGAAATAGTAGAGGCTCTTAAAGATGATTTTGGAGTAAAAAATACAGATGGTGATTTATCAAAAGATATGTTAAGTTCATCAGTTAGAATATTTAAAGCTATTTATGATGATAAATATGGTGGTTTTGGGAATGCACCTAAATTTCCAAGTCCTCAAAATCTTATGTTTTTGATGAAATACTATAGTATAGAAAAAGATGAAGATGTATTAAAAATGGTAGAAAAAACTTTAGATGGAATGTACAGAGGAGGTCTATTTGACCATATTGGATTTGGTTTTTCAAGATATTCCACTGATAAAAAATGGTTAGCACCTCATTTTGAAAAGATGCTATATGACAATGCTATGCTTACAGTTGCTTATTTAGATGCATACAAGATAATCAAGAAAGAGCTATATAAAGAAATCGCGATAAAAACTATAGATTATGTAATTAGAGAGATGCAAGATAAAGAAGGTGGATTTTATTCAGCACAAGATGCAGATAGTGAGGGAGAGGAAGGTAAATTTTATACATTTAATCCACTTGAAATAATTGATATATTAGGTGAAGAAGATGGAAAATTCTTTAATGATTACTTTGATATAACTAATAGTGGAAATTTTGAGGGAAAAAGTATTCCTAATCTTATAAAAAATAAAGAATACGATAAGTATAATGAAAGAATAGCTAATTTGAGTAAAAAGGTATTTGAATATAGGAAAGAAAGAACTTCTTTGCATAAAGATGATAAGATACTGACATCATGGAATGCATTGATGGTAGTAGCTTTAGCAAAGGCTTATAAGACTCTAAAAAATGATACATATTTGGAGTATTCAAATAAGTGTCTTGATTTTATAAATAGTAATCTTGTGAATAAAGTAGGTAGATTATTAGCTAGATATAGAGATGGAAGTGCTGATTATTTAGCATATTTGGATGATTATGCATTTTTAATATGGGCATATATAGAACTTTATGAATCAACATTTGATATAAAGTATTTAGAAGAAGCATTAAAATTAAATGAAAATTGTATTGAGCTTTTTTGGGACTATGAAAAAAGTGGATTTTACCTATATGGTAAAGATAGTGAAAATTTAATAGCAAGACCAAAAGATTTGTATGATGGAGCTATTCCATCAGGTAACTCTGTACAATTATATAATCTTATAAGACTTGCAAAGATTACTGGTGATAATAAACTTGAAGAATTGTCATATAAGCAATTAAAACTTTATTCAGATAGTATAAAAAATTCACCAACTGGATATAGTTTCTATATGCTTTCGTTAATGTATGAACTTTATCCTACAAAGGAAATCATATGTATTTTAAAGGAAAACTCTGATTTGATTGGTTTTAAGACTTTAGTAAGTGAAAATTTTGTACCAAATGCAACTTTTTTAGTAAAAAAATACAATGAAGAAAATACTAAGATAGGTTTTTTAAATAATTATAAATTAAAAAATGACAAAACTACTTACTATGTATGTCAGAATAATAGTTGTAGTCAACCATTTAATGATTCACAAAAACTAAATGATATAATTTCTATGAGAGACTAATTGTAATGTTAAAAGAACTCAGTATTGATACTTGATACTGAGTTCTTTTAATAAATAATAAGCATTAATTTAATTGTCTTTAGTCCTTAAATCAATATGAAGTAACTTTTAGACTTTATACAAATAAATACTCTGTTTTACTCTTAAGAAAGTTAATACCTATTTTAAATTATAGAGGTTATTAGTCCTTTTTATTTACTCTATTTCTTCTTTTTGAGAATTCTTTAAGTGCTTCAGATTTAATTTTATCTATTTCTTCATCTTCTACAAAGTTAGCATCTTCTTCGAATCCATCTTGTTCTTCGCCATTAAAACGATACATTTTTTTTAGTAAACTCCACAAAGTTTCCAATTCATCTTGAGTAAACTCATGAAATACATCTGCCATAAAGTTTATTCCAACTTTACCACATTTTATCATAACTTGTTTTCCTAAATCTGTAACTTTTACATTAATCGCTCTTTTATCATTTGGACTTGGAATTACTTGAACATATCCGTTTTTTTCAAGGTTAGCAACTATTCTATTTATATTTTGTTTACTTGTACCCATTTTTCGTGCAATATTATTTAATGTTGTTTCTTCTTCTGGCAAGTGAAGAATAGATAAAATAGTCATATATTGTCTTGAAGTAAGTACATCAAAATACTTATCACCTTCTATTTGTATTTTGTTTGTAAGAGTAAAAAGAGTTGCGTATGTTTGATTCATTAGAAACAATTCTTTCAATTCATTTGAATAATCCATAAAATATCTCCTTTATATTTAGATATTATTTTGACGAAAACAGAATATCACGAATTGAATATAATGTCAATATGATGTCCAAGTATAGTTAAATGTTCTTTCTAAATAATTAATATTCAATAACTAAATTATTATATAGTTATTTAGAGAAACACTTGTATAGCAATTTATACTAATAATTAATAAGTAAGAAACTCATATAGAACATTTTTGACTTGAAAATTGTAGTAATATAGTATATAAGTTAATATGTTGAATAAATTCAGGCTGGAGGAGTAATTATGAAGTGTACAAATTTTACTTTCAAAGGAAAAGAAGATTTAGATATATATACATATAAATGGGAAGATGAAAGTATAGAAGACCCAAAGGCAATTGTACAAATTGCCCATGGAATGGCAGAAACTGCACAAAGGTATGAAGTTTTTGCTAAAGAGCTTACTAAAAATGGATATATAGTGTATATAAATGACCATAGAGGACATGGAAAAACTGCAAAGACAGTAGAGAATGTTGGGCATCTAGCTGAAGAAGAAGGTTTTAGATGTCTTGTAGAAGATATGAATACTTTAACAAGTATTATAAAAAAGGAAAATAAAGATTTGCCAATTTATTTGTTTGGACATAGTATGGGGTCATTTGCTAGCCAAAGATACATAATGGATTACAGTGATAATTTATCTGGTCTTATATTATGTGGTTCAAATGGACAACAAGGTATCATTCTAAATTTTGCTCACCTAATAATTAATCATGAGATTAAAAAGCATGGAAGAAATTCTCGAAGCAATAAAATAAATGATTTAATATTTGGAGGAGAAAGCATAAGAAGAAATAAAAATACTAAATTTGATTGGTTAAGTAGAGATAAAGAACAAGTTGAAAAATATATAAATGACCCATTTTGTGGGGTTGTATGTACTTGTGGCTTTTTTTACGATTTAGTACAAGGATTAAAAGAAATAGAGGATAAAGAAAACTTAAAAAAGATACCACTTGATATTCCTATTTACATAATATCTGGAGATAAAGACCCTATAGGTAAAAATGGTAAGGGTGTCTTGAGACTTAGAGATAGATATATAAATCTAGGAGTAAAAGATGTAACATGTAAACTCTATAAAGGTGGAAGACATGAATTATTGAATGAGATAAATAAAGAGGAAGTTTTTGAAGATGTTATTTGTTGGTTAAATGAAAAAATAGGAATTTTGTAGTGCAGTAATATATGAATGATATATAAATAAAATATTAGTATTAGACTCAGTTTTATATAGCTATTTGAATGAGCTAGTTTTTGCATATAAAGAACAAAAAAGAGAGTATTTCAAAATGATTTTTTATCATAAATGAAATACTCTCTTTTATTTTCTTACTTTAAAGTAATGAGTATATCGAAATCTTAAGAAAATCTTTTGTTTTAAAGCTATATTTTCTTAAGAAAATTAAGTTAATCTATAAAAAGAATAAAAAATATTTAATTTTTTTAAGAAATAAAACAGAGTTTAACGGAGGTAGTAGATATGAATAAAATATTAAGTGTAGAAAATATAAAAAAATACTATAAAAGTAGGGGGAATACTACAAAAGCTCTTGATAACATTAGCTTTGAAGTTGAAAGTGGAGAGTATATTGGTATTATGGGAGCTTCTGGAAGTGGTAAGACTACTTTACTGAATTGTATTTCTACCATAGATAAAGCAACAGAAGGTAGTATTTATATAGGAAATCAAGAGATAACTACTATGGGTGAAGATGAATTATCTAAATTTCGTAGAGAAGAATTAGGGTTTATATTTCAAGATTTTAACTTATTAGATACACTTACAGCACATGATAATATAGCTTTGGCTTTGGCTATCAATGGAATTAACCCAAAAAAAATAGATACTAAAATAAAAGATATAGCAAATAGATTAGGGGTTTATGAAATTCTTAATAAATACCCATATGAAATGTCTGGTGGACAAAAGCAAAGAATAGCATGTGCAAGAGCTATAATAACAAATCCATCACTAATATTAGCGGACGAGCCTACAGGTGCTTTGGATTCCAAGTCAGCAAAAATGTTTTTAGAGAATCTTGAAGTTTTAAATGAAGAATTGAAAGCTACAATATTAATGGTTACGCATGATGCTTTTACAGCTAGTTATTGTAAAAGGATATTATTTATAAAAGATGGAAAGATATTCAATGAGTTGGTTCGTGGTAATAATACAAGACAAGAATTTTTTGATAGGATAATAAAAATAATATCACTTCTTGGAGGTGATGATAAAGATGTTTTTTAATAAAAATAATGACTATGTCTCTAGAGTATCAAGTGGCGCATTTAAAAAATTAGCTCTAAATAATGTAAAAAAGAGTATGAAAAATTATCTGATTTACTTTATAACTCTTACATTTGGAGTTACTATTTTATATACTTTTAATTCTCTAGACAATGATATAGCAATGCTTGGTGGCAATGCTTTACTGAGTTCAAGTATTGGATTAGTTAGAGGTATTGTGGGTGTTTTTTCAATTGTAGTATGTATGATATTTGGCTTTTTAATTGTATATGCCAATAATTTCTTAATGAAAAAGCGTAAAAAAGAGTTTGGTATATATACGATTCTTGGAATGGATAAAAGAGATATAAATAAATTAATGTTTAAGGAAACAGTGATAATAGGTATATTTGCTTTAATAACAGGCATCATGTTTGGAGTATTTATTTCAAAAGGACTCAGTATAGTTGCTTTGAAAATGTTAGGGGTATCATCATCAGGATTTTCTTTCTCAATATTTACAACTGTCAAAACGGTAGTATTTTTTGGAATTGTATTATTATTGGTTAATAAATTTAATAAAAAAACAATAAACAAATATAAGTTAATAGACCTATTAAATGCAAATAAAAAGAATGAGGTTTCTATTGCTAAAGGGAAAAAATCTAACTTAATATTATTCTTTTTGTCTATTGTGTTAATTGTGACATCATATATATTACCATTAAAAGTAAAACCATCTACATTTATATTAGGGATATGTATAATTCTTATGTTAGTAGGTACTTATTTCTTTTTTATGTCAGTATCTGATTTTATAATGATAAAAATAAAGAAGCATAGACGTGTATATTATAAAAATTTAAATCCATTTGTAATAAGTCAAATAAGTAGTCGTATTAAGACAATGAGTATGTCTATCACTGTAATTTGTTTGCTATTATTTTCTTCTATGATAGTGATACCTTTTGGTATATCATTTGGTAAATACTTAATAACTGATTTACAAGAAGCAACTCCTTATGATGTAACATTATCTAGACTTTTTATGGATGGAGATAATATTGTTGAATACAGTACAGAAAAAAGTAATATAAACAGTGAAATACCTTCACTTAAAGATACTTTAATAACAAATAAATTACCTTTATCTTCATTTTCATCTAGTACAAGTGATTTAAGGATATACTCTTTAAAAGATATAAGTCAGTATGATTTTGCAATTGATGAGAGTGAAAAAACAACTGAATTGAAAAATAATAAACTTGCTATTGTTTCACTTAGTGATTATAATGCTACCAGAAAACAAAGTGGATTAGAAGAAATAAAATTAAATAAAAATGAATTTGCAATAAGCTGTGCTGTAGAAGACTACAGAGCATTTTATGAAAAATATATTAATAGTCAATCAAAATATATTACAGTAAATGGAGTAAAGCTTAATTTAAACCAGACAAATCTATATACTAATTCTTATAATACAAATGTAGTTCCATTAGATAATGGTACTTTAATTGTGCCTGATATTGTAGTAAAAAACTTAAATCCTACTATGGTTACATTAAATATTAATTATAAAGAAAAAAGTAATAGTCTAGAAAATAAATTTATGGAAGCATACTATAAATTCCAAAGTAAAGTTAATAATTCTGATGACTATAGTATTGACTATAAATCAGTTATAGATGGAGAAAAAAAAGCTTTAAATACTGCATTTTCCTTTGTAGCAATATATATAGGTGTTATACTTCTAGTATCAGCAGGTGCAATATTAGCACTACAACAACTTATGGAATCAACAGTCAATAAAGAAAGATTTAAATTATTAAGAAAGCTTGGTGTAAATAAAAAAGATATGAAAAAAGCTATATTTGCACAAGTATTTATATTATTTGCAACTCCTTTAGTGTTAGCTATTATAAATGCTCTATTTATATCAAAAGTGTTATTTATCGTAGTACCAATTATGACAGGAATGGGAATTATCACAAATATGTTATTAACAATGAGTATTGTCCTAATCATATATGGAATCTATTTTATCTCAAGTTTCTTTGAAAGTTTAAATATAATAAATGAAAGCATGTAAATAAATTAAGTTTTTGAATAGACTACCTAAGGAAATCTATTAATTAAGCTATGATTATACAAACTTAATTAATAGATTTACCTACTTTAGGTTAGCAAGATAAGATTTTGACTTATAATTTAACCAATAGTTAAATTATAAGTCTTTTGTTAACTTTACCTCAATTTACTAATAAATGCTTTTTTAATATACTTAAATTAAGAGATATACATTAAGGAGGTATATATGCGAATTAAAATAGGTGAAGTCATACAAACACTGAGAAAAGAAAAAAGTTTAACACAAGAACAATTAGCAAAGTTTATAGGAGTGTCAACACCAGCAGTATCTAAATGGGAAAGTGGAAATTCTTATCCAGATATAGAATTATTGCCAGTATTAGCAGATTTTTTTAATGTATCTGTTGACAAACTTTTAAACTATAAAGTAGATTTAAGTGAAGAAGAAGCAATGAAAGTTTATAAAGAACTAGAAGCAATTCTTGCTAAAGTAGAAATTGATTTATCAACAGAAGAACCGCTAGAAGAATTTAAAGAAGATTTAGAATCTGTAGAAAGACTTGCTAATATGTATATGGAGAAATATCCTCAAAGTTATCTGTTAAAGTTAAAAATAAGTTCGCTATATCAAATGTACTCATATAAATTTGGTAAAGATAAATTCAATAGTAAAATTAAAGAAACAACAAATATTCTTGAAGATATAGTGAGAAATACAGATGATATTCAGATTAAAGAAACAGCACTTATTATTTTATCAAATGCATATTATATGTTAGATGATTATGAAAAGGCAGAGTTATATTTAAATATGATACATAAACCAATAGGAGACACAAGTGTTAATTTAGCTATGATATATTTAAGTCAAAATAGACTAGATGAAGCAGAAACATTACTTCAAAATAAATTATTTAGCGATGTATTTAATACAACTCTGGATTGTAAAGGATTAATTAATGTATGTAAAAATAAATATAAAGAATTAAAAAAAGAGTTAGATGATGGAAGTTATGACAAAAAAACAGCAGATAAAGAAATGGAATATATAAAAAATAAGTCATTAGGATATGCAAATGTATCTTTAGAAATAAAGAAGAAATTTAGTGAAAATAGGGGAGCTTTTTTTGGAATATACATGGACTACATAGAGCTATCTTTAAATCTCTTATTTTTTAATATGAAAGAAGAAGCTAAAGAAGCTTTATATGGTCTAAAAGAAATATTAGAAAAATATCCTCTACATGAAAGTTCAGAGACAAGTCAAATGACGTTTTTTGATAAAGTAAAATCTAAAAATTCATATACTTTTAATGTATATACTAATTTACTCATCATGTTTAATGATAATAGTTTTAATGAATTAAGAGAAGAACCAATTTTTGAATCTATAATTGAAAGGGTTTCAGAATTGGAGAAAATGTTAAAAGATAAATAATGAATAAATATTTAGTGTGACAACCTAAACTTAGTAAATAAAAAGCTAGAAAGTAGGATACTTAATAAAGTAAATATCTTATTTCTAGCTTTTTATTTTATAAAATAAGTTATCAAACATAGAAATTTAATTTGTATGAAATAAGTCATTAACCGTAGAATATAAAAAAATTATGAATAAAATAAATTTAGAAGTTACAAAAAAGTTACATAAATTTAGAAAGTTATAATATACATATATAATATAGGATTAAAACTGTAATAAATAAGTTAATTTAAAATTTGAACATGAAAGGGGAAATATTATGGAAAAAAGAGAAAAGAAAATAATAATATCATCTTTATTAAGTGTATCAATTTTAATGAGTTTAGTAAGCATATATTCTATATTAAATAAAGAAGAGATAAGTCTAACTGTTAAAGGCCAAGAACAAAAAGTATCTTCATTTAAAAAGACAGTTGAAGAACTTTTGGATGAACAGGGAGTGAAATACAATTCTGAAGATAAAATTAATCCAAGTTTGAATACAGAATTAAAGGATAATATGAAAATTAAGGTTGTTAAAGTAACTAAAAATCAAAAAGAAGAATTTGAAAAAATACCATTTGACACAAAACATGTGAATGATAGCAATTTAGTAAAAGGAAAATCTAAAGTCTATCAGGAGGGAATAGAAGGAGAGAAAAAACTAGTCTATAATTTAACTTACCATGATGGGGAGCTAGTCAAAAAAGTCTTATCAAAAGAAGTAATTTCTAAAGAACCAACTGCAAAAATTATAAAAAATGGAACTAAAGAAAAAGTCTTAATTGCATCAAGAGGAGCAAATACAAGAGGAAGAAAACATATGAGAGTGGTTGCTACTGCATATGCAGGAGATACTATAACATCTACTGGTACAACGCCAAGATGGGGAGTAATTGCAGTTGACCCAAATATAATACCATATGGAACAAAAGTATATATACCTAGATTAGGCATGACATTTGTTGCAGAAGACTGTGGAGGTGCAATTAAAGGTAACAGAATAGATATATTTATGAATAGTGAAGGAAAAGCATCTAATTGGGGAAGACAGAGTTTAGATATATATGTATATTAATTTAGTGAATATAATAACTTTACTTAGAAGGAAAAAAAGTATAAAATATGAATTAATTAAACTGTTAGATTATTCTTGAAACAGAAAAAATATAGCTAAGGGGGGGATAAGATGAAAATAGTCTGCTTAGGAGACAGTTTAACATATGGATTTGGTGTATCACGAAGTAATTCATGGACAAACATTGTGAGTCAAGAGACTAGATTAGAAATAATAAATAAGGGTATAAATGGTGATACAACAAGTGGTATGTTAGTTAGATTTAATGAAGATGTTTTACAGAATTCTCCCGATATAGTTTTTATAATGGGTGGTACTAATGATTTTATTGCTGGAGCAGGAAATGAAGTTATTAATTCTAATATAATGGCTATGGTACATCAAGCATATGCTAAAAATATTATACCAATAATAGGTATACCACTTAAACCAGATATTCCAAATGTTAGGGAAGACTGGAGTAGCTTTACGGATTTTAATACAGTATCAAAAAAGTTAGAGTCATACAATTATTGGATAAAAAAATTTAGTGTGACATTTAATACTGATTTTGTAGATTTTTATTCTGAATATAATAAAAGTATGGAAAAGGAAGGATATAAAAAATTATATTTTGATGGATTACATCCAACTAAGGAAGGTCATAGAATGATTGCAAATATTTTTATTAAGTCAATTAATAAGTATATAGAAGAGTCATAATTGTATAAAAAAGATTTATCTATGCAATTATAATAAATGGATAAAATAGGGAGGATTTTATTATGGATTATACTAAAACTTATGAAGAATGGGTAAAGAGTTCATATTTTGATGAAGATACAAAACTAGAATTAGATAAAATAAAAGATAATGAAAAAGAGATAGAAGATAGATTTTATAAGGATTTAGAATTTGGAACTGCTGGTCTTAGAGGTGTAATTGAAGCAGGGACTAATAGAATCAACAAGTACACAGTTAGAAGAGCTACTTTTGGATTGGCAAACTATATACTAGAAAATACTACAGAGGAAGAAAAAAATAGGGGTGTAGTAATAGCTCATGATAATAGACATAAATCTAGAGAATTTTGTATAGAATCTGCAAATACATTAGCAGCGTGTGGTATAAAGGCATATATATTTGATAGTTTAAGAACTACTCCAGAATTGTCTTTTGCTGTTAGAAATCTAAATGCAATAGCAGGGATAGTTATAACAGCTAGCCATAATCCACCTGAATACAATGGATACAAAGTATACTGGGAAGATGGGGCACAAGTTATGCCAGATATTGCAAATGCAATAACAGAAAAAGTAAATAGCATACATGATTATAGTATGATACCAACTTTAAGTGAAGCTAATAAAAATTTAGTAGTCTTATTGGACGAAACACAGGATACTGAATTTATAGAAGCTGTAAAAAGTCAAGTTATAAGAAAAGATTTAGTAAAAAGCGTAGGTAAAAATTTTAAAATAGTTTATACACCTCTTTGTGGAACTGGCAATATTCCAATAAGAAGAGCATTAAAAGAAGTAGGATTTGAAAACATATTAGTGGTTCCAGAAGAAGAAAATCCAGACCCAAATTTTGCAGGGCTTGATTACCCAAATCCAGAAGAAAAAAAAGCTTTAAATAGAGGAATATTACTTGCAAAAGAAAAAGGAGCAGACCTTGTAATAGCAACTGACCCAGATTGTGATAGAGTAGGTGTAGCTGTAAGAACTACTACAGGTGAATATGTATTACTTACAGGAAATCAAATTGGTGGAATGTTGACACACTATATAATAGAAGGCTTAAAAGAAAATAACAAATTAAAAGAAAATCCTACAATGATAAAAACTATAGTTACATCAGAATTTGGAGCAGATATAGCAAAAGAAAATAATGT
Organism: Clostridioides sp. ZZV14-6009; assembly: GCF_020658095.1. NCBI lineage: Bacteria > Bacillati > Bacillota > Clostridia > Peptostreptococcales > Peptostreptococcaceae > Clostridioides > Clostridioides sp. ZZV14-6009. The sequence goes on along the minus strand of NZ_JAGWDG010000002.1, from coordinate 47,106 downwards.
TGATGTACTAAATGTTCTTACAGGTTTTAAATTTATTGGTGAAAAAATAAAATTATTTGAAGAAAATAAAGATAGAAATTATGTATTTGGATATGAAGAAAGTTATGGTTATTTAGTTGGAACTCATGCAAGAGATAAAGACGGTGTTGTTTCATCATTATTAATATCTGAAATGGCAGCATTTTACTATTCAAAAGGTATGAGCTTATATGAAGGCTTAATAGAACTGTATAAGAAATATGGATTCTTTAAAGAACAGACTATATCTTTAACTTTAAAAGGTATAGAAGGTGTGGAAAAAATAAAAGAGATAATATCTTATTTTAGAGAAAATCAAATTGATTGTATAAATAATATAAAGGTAATTGATAAAAAAGACTATAAAAATGGTGTAGATAATCTTCCTAAGTCTGATGTTTTAAAATATTTCTTGGAAGATGAGTCTTGGGTAGCTATAAGACCATCAGGAACAGAACCAAAGCTGAAATTTTATATAGCTGTAAAAGGAACTAGTGATGTTGAAGCAGATGAAAAGCTTAGAGGTTTAAAAGAATATATAGATATTATGGTATCAAAATTAAAATAAAACAGACTAAATTGCTACATAGAATAATAATAAATAAGTATTAAAAGATGCAATTTTATTTGTATTTAAATAAAAGCATTATAAAAAACTGACTGACATTTAATTGACAGTCAGTTTTTTATTTAAAAAGTATTTTACGAAAATTATTATTTTAATTATTTGTTTTGATATTTTTTTGTTATATTTGTAATGAATGATTTATTAAATTCTATACAACTGTATATTTTTGATAATTAAATAATATGAGATTATTGTCATAAGATATATTGATATTAATTTTTATATATTTTGTTTGTACTCTTTTGTAAGCAGAAACGGGATATAAAATAAAGATATAAATATTAGGCGTTCTACAATATTATAATAGCTAGAAATTGTTTCAGCGTCGCTGTCAAGAACTATAAGAGATAAGCTATTAACTAAAACATGAATTATAGAACAAACCCATATATTTTTAGTTTTCATGTAAACATAACCTAAAAATATAGAAAGTCCAATTCCATATATCAAATGCACTGTACTTCCAATTATTGGAGCTTCTGGGCTATATAATGTAAATTGTAGCGGTAAATGCCATAAACTCCAACAAATACCTACCATTATGACACCTGTTTTTTTAGAAAATTTATCAAAAAAGAGATTTTGTAGATAATATCTCCAACCATATTCTTCACATAAAAAATGATAAATAGATATTAATGATGTTAAGGGAGTAAGCATATAATATAAAATTCCATTATAGTTAAGTTGGTTTTTACTTATCATCAATCCAAATATGATTTGAGAAAATATAAAGTAAATAATTAATAAAGCACTTATTTTAAAATTTTTTAGAAGATATAAATCTTTTGATTTAAAAGAATAAATAATAACACATAAACTACTTAAAAAAGTTAATATAAGATTCATTATTTCTAACTTATCATTATTTATTAAATTTAATGATTCAATAATAAATAACAAAAAATAAGCAAGAAAAAACAGTATTATTAGTGAATAAAACTTATACTTATCGTTAGTTTTCCCTTCAGTGTAAAATTTTGCAATGGCAACTGAGGATAATGGTAAAATCATCATGAATGATGCAAAATTTTCTGGTTTAATAAACTTCATAAAATACAATAGTAAACCTAGTAAATAAGTAAGTCCAAAAGTTATAGAAAAAAATATTATAATTTGGATTTTCTTTCTTTTTACTTCATTTTCAATATATATTGGATTTAATAAGTTTATAAATTTTTCTTGTGAATTCAATAAAAGTAACCTCCTTTACAGTATATTTTTTTAGTATGTAAACTTTAAAGACATTTGTTTTAAAAATAGATTTATTTTTCAGACCTACTATTAATCTCTCTTAGTTTTTGTATAATAATATAAAAATAAAGCAATATATACTATAGGTAATAAAAGTAATACTTTTAAATCAAGGTCAAATGTATTAGTATAAAATGTAAATATGACTGCTAATAATACAATTATTAAGTTTGGGATTGTTTGAAGAAATGCTTGTTTTGCTCTTTTATTCATTGTATTTCCTCCTCGTAAATATTAATATTTCAAAATGTTTTTCATAAAATAATCAGTAAATTATATTTAATTTTCTTAATCAAAGTATAGCAAGAGAATAAGAATAAAGAGTTACTAAAATATTACAATGAAAAATAAAGAAATAAAAAAGTTTATATTTCAAGGTTTTAGAATTGCTTTATTATACTTAAAACTATATAAGTGTGATACAATAAAAATACATTTAATAATTTTATTTATAGGAGTTTAATTTATATGGAAGTAAAAAAGATAGATAGTAATTACATAGAGCCTTTACTTAATAAATTAATTGATGAATATTACATAAATGAAAATATTTTATCAAATTTGATTAAAATAGAATCAGAAAAATTAAGAAATTATAAAAAATATGAAAAAGAATTTACAGCAGATTTAGATTTATGGGCAAAATGGATAAATTTTGTTTTGCAACTCGAATATACTATAGATGTTGATTCAGATTCTAGGATTAGAGGTATTTTAAGTTTACTAATCGATACATATGAACTTAATGTTGAATTTATAGCTAAAGTTGCACATGTTGAAGAACAATATGTTGTAGATTTTATGAATGGAGTAGATTACTTGCCAACAGAAGTAAAATATAGTATATGTGCTACTGCTATGAATCTGAGTTTAATATTTAAAAATACGGAAATATAAAGAGATAAGTATAAATATCTGTATTAATCTACCTAAATATCTTATGATGTTATCTATACATAGGTTATCTATACATAGAAAAAGCACCTATAATTAAAAGGTGCTTTTCTTATTTATCCAATTTATATTGTGTTTTTATCCTATTTGTTTTGTTAAAGCTTTTGCATATTTAATCTTTGATTTTTCATTAGTTTTTTCTAATAAATCTAAAGCACAATTAGTACAAATATTTATTTCATTACAACTATCTTTTTCAGAGTAAGTTATATACTTATTTTTAGACTTATCCATCTTTTCTCCACAATAACTACATACTATAAAGTTACTCATATTTTAAGACCTCCACTTTATTTATTTTTGAGTATAAAAATATTATTTAAATAGATTTTGTATTAACAATTAATGTAAAATTTGTATAATTCTGAAAATTAATTTGTTAAAATTATAGCAAATTTGTAACTTTACTTTTAATTATAATGTATTTTATTCGAAAGATAAACATTATAACCATAAATATTTAACATTTATTATATATTTCTTAAATTATAAACATAAGATTAATATTGATTTGATATAATTTTACATAATCAATAATTGTTTAAGAAGAAAAGATAATAAAATTAAAAGTCACCCTGATAATACTAGTTTGTTTAATATTTTTATTTGTTGTTGCTAAAAACTCTTTTATGTTGTCAATTCAATTAGAAAATACATCTCTAATTTCATCTTTTTAAATTAATACCACTAGAAGCTTGTATATAATCATAATTATAACCTAATAATATCTATTTAATTCAAGATTATAATTTTACTTTCGTTGCCTAGAAAATTAAAATGTTAGTAGAATTATTATTTTCAGTTTTTATTTATGTTATTTTTGTTTAAATAATTATATTATGGCATGAATCTGAGTATAATTAATATTGTATAATGAAATTAATATTAGAGAAAAGGGGATATTTATGTTTGGGATAGATAAAAAATTAATTGAGTATATAGTTGCAAAATCTAATTATAGTGAATTAAGTTCAAAATCAGCAGAAGTATCTTTTTTCTTAATGTTGTCCATATTTCCTTTTTTGATATTTACAATAAGTTCTATAGCATATATACCAGTTCTTCATTTAAATAAATATATAGCCTTATTTAGAAATATGATGCCAGAGAGTGCTTTTGATGTATTATCTTCAATTATAGTTTCTGCAATAGACAATAGAAGTTTAAATTTTTTAGCTGTCAGTTTTGTACTTACTATGTGGACATCTTCAAGAGCAGTAAAAGCACTTATTAAAGGAATGAATAGAGCTTATAAGGTTAAAGAAACTAGGTCTTTTTTTAAAATTTTATCTATATCATTTTTATTTACAATTATGCTTTTGGTATTGATTTTTTTATCTATGATATTTTTGGTTTATGGAGAGAAGATAGGTTACTTTATTTTTAACTTTATAGGATTAGATGAGATATTCATAAAAATATGGGATATTCTAAGATACACTGTAGGTATTGCAACAATAATAGTAATATTTACATTTTTATATAAGTATACACCTAATAAGAGTTTGACTATGAAAGAATCTGCTCCAGGTGCTATTTTTGCTACATTTGCTTGGTTTGTAGTATCATTTTTCTATTCTTATTATACAAATTATTATGCTAACTATGAAGTAATATATGGAAGTATAGCTGAAATAATTGTACTTATGACATGGATATATTTTAGTAGTTGGGTTATTGTTGTAGGCTATGAATTAAATTCAAGATTGTATTTTAGAAAGATAAGAAATGAAATATTAAAATAAAAATTGGTATTTAATATTGCAAATGTAAATTTTGCAAAAACGTTTTCTAAAAATAATTTACATTTGTTATTACATATGATAATATTGAGTTAAGATATTGCTAAGGAGATGATTCAATGTTGTCAACAGCTACATGGAGAAAAATGCTAATAAGTGCAGCAGAAATATTAAAAGAAAATAAGATATATTTATGTGAACTAGATGGTATAGTTGGAGATGGTGACCATGGAGTTACTATAGATAGAATAGCGGATTGTATGAGAAAAAGAGCTTTAGAAGAACATGATGATGATAGTATAAAATCAATTAATGAAGATTTGAGTACTTTATGTATGAATGTAAATGGGGGATCAGCAGGTCCTTTATGGGGAACTATATTTGAGGGAATGGCTGAAGGGATAGAAGATAAAAAAGAACTTAAAATAGAAGAAGTAAAAGAGATGTTTATTGAAGCAAGAGAAAATTTATCTCTTATTTCTACTGCTAAAGTAGGTCAAAAAACACTAGTAGATGCATTATACCCAGCAATAGATGCTATGTATAATACTGAAAGTGACAACATAAAAGATGTTTTTAAAGTGAGTTATGAGAAAGCAGTAGAAGGCGCAGAAAACACTAAAACTTACATAGCAAAATTTGGACGAGCAAAAAGTATAGGAGAAAGAAGTTTAGGGCATATGGACCCAGGTGCTGTTTCTATATCATTAATGTTTAAAGGTTTATATAGTGCATTATAAAAAAGATTAACAAAGCAATTAATCAATATAACAAATTTAATAGGGGGAATTTATCATGTCAATGAAAAAATTTATTAACCAACCAGAAGATTTAGCTAGAGAAGTTTTAGAAGGTTTAGAACTTTCAAATTCGGATTTACTAAGAGTTACAGATTCAAATTTAGTAATAAACAAAAAGTTGGAAGAAGAAGACAGAGTAACAATAGTTACTTTAGGAGGAGCAGGTCATGAACCAGCTTTAAGTGGATTTGTTGGGGATGGAATGGTTGATATAGCTGTAGTCGGAGATGTATTTGCCGCTCCAGGACCAAATTCTTGTTTAGAGGCTATAAAGATGGCAGACAAAGGGAAAGGTGTATTATTTGTAGTTCTTAATCATGCTGGAGATATGTTGACAGGAAACCTTGTTATGAAACAAGTTAAAAAGGAAGGATTAAATGTTAGAAAAGTTGTTACTCAAGAAGATATAGCAAATGCACCAAGAGAAAATAGTGATGATAGAAGAGGATTGGTCGGATGTATACCTTTATATAAAATAGCTGCAGGGGCTGCTAAAGAAGGAAAATCTTTAGATGAAGTTGCAGAAATAGCACAAAAATTTGCTGATAATATGGCAACTATAGCTGTTGCATGTAAAGGAGCAACTCATCCATCTACAGGTATGGTAATTTCTGAACTTGGAGAAAATGAAATGGAAATAGGAATGGGGCAACATGGAGAAGGTGGAGGTGGACGTATGGAAATGAAGTCTGCTGATGAAACTGCTGAAATAATGACACAGGCTTTAATAAAGGATTTGGATATCAAAGATGGTGAAAAAGTAATGTTAGTAGTTAATGGTTCAGGAGCTACTACTTTAATGGAAATGTTAATAGTTTATAGAAAGTGTCATAAAATATTACAAGAAAAAAATATAGAAATAGTTTCAAATTGTGTTGGAGAACTTTTGACTACTCAAGAAACAGCTGGATTCCAACTATTTATAGCTAGAATGGATGATGAATTATTGAGATATTTCAATTCACCATGCAATACACCTTACTTTAAAAAAAATTAGACTAAATTAAAGGGAGATAAAAAATGGCAGATAAAGATGGAATAATATTACCAAAAGATTATGGAATAGGGATAAAACCACCTCAACAGAGTTTTTATTTAAAAGGAATGGACAATGTAGATTGGGGAATGAAAAATAGATTATCAAAGATATTTAATCCTAAAACAGGAAAATCATTGATGCTAGCTTTTGACCATGGATATATAATGGGTCCTACTCAAGGATTGGAAAGATTAGACCTTTCAATCCCTGACCTTATAGAAGATGCAGATTGTCTTATGGCTACAAGAGGGGCTTTAAGAACGTGTATAAATCCCACTCAAGATAAAGCTATAGCACTTAGATGTTCAGCTGGGAGCTCCGTACTTAGAGAGGATATGAGTAGGGAAGTTATAGGAGTTGATATAGAAGATGCGATAAGAATGAATGCATCATGCTTAGCTATACAGACATTTATGGGGGCTGAAGGTGAATGTAAGGCTATAGAAAATTTAGTCAAAACAATAGATATGGGAAATAGATATTCAATACCAGTTTTGGGTGTCGTTGCAGTAGGTAAGGAGATGGAAAGAACTGCGAAATATTTTCTATTAGCCACTAGGATGTTAGCTGAATTTGGAGCAAGTATAGTAAAGACTTATTATTGTGAGGATTTTGAGAAAATAACATCTGCTTGTCCAGTGCCAATAGTCATAGCAGGAGGGAAAAAAGTTCCAGAAAAAGAAGCGTTAGAAATGGCTTATAGAGCTATAAATGAAGGAGCAGCAGGAGTTGATATGGGAAGAAATGTATTCCAATCAGAAAACCCAAAAGCTATGATAAAGGCAATAAAGGATGTAGTTCATGAAAATAATACTCCAGAACAAGCATACAAGTTATTTGAAGAATTAAAAGAAGAATATAAGTAGTATAAATCAAGTTTAATATATAGGTTTCAATATAATTGGAGGGGAATTTATGGAATTTGTACATATAGGTGTGATAACAGATAAGCCACAAGAGAATGAAGAGTTTAATGAAGAATTGAAGGTGTATATAACAGACCCCAAATACACAGATTTCAAATATGAATATTTAAGATTTGTTGAGGGAAGCCCACTTCCAGAAATAATGCAAAAAAATCCTCATGTTGCCTATAAAGTAAAAAACATGGACAAATATCTAAATGAGAATGAAGTAATTGTAGAACCTTTTAAAGTAGGAGATAACTTAAAATGTGCGTTTATAATTAATGGTGGTTTTATAATTGAATTAATGCAAGAATGTTAATATTTAAGCTAAAAAGTCCAGAATTTTTCTGGGCTTTTTAAATTTTTTATACAACTTGACAAATTTTATCTAATGAGATAATTTTATCTTAAAATCAGCTTTGAAAGGATGAAAATATGACTATTGAAAACGAAATGTTGAAATTAGTAGAAGTATCAAAAATGTATTATGAAGATAATAAAACTCAAGCAGAGATTGCAAAAGTTTTAGGCGTGTCAAGACCATTAATAAGTAAAATGTTAAATAGAGCAAAAGAAATTGGAATAGTAAAGATAGAGATTAGGGAACTATTTTCTAGTAATGATTTGCTGATGAATCAGGTGAAAGAGATATTTAACATTAGGGGTGGACTAATAGTACCAGAAGCTAAAACCGAATATATAACTCAACAAACTATACTAAGTCATGGAATAAAATATATAAAAGAAGAATTACCTAAGGTTAGTAATGTCGGTATAGGATGGGGATATACTATAGGTAATATAATAGAAGAAATACAAAAGAGTGAGGATACTTGTACTTTTAAAGGAGAAGTATATCCATTGGTTGGAATGGCTAACATACCAAACAAAGGATATCACCCTAATGAATTAATATCTGTATTTTCAAATAGTACAGGATTTAGTCCTGTATTTTTATATGCGCCTGCATTTCCAACTAGTAGTGAAGAACGAAATATCTATTTGAAAACTGAAAATTATCAAAGTATGGAGAAAAAATGGGATAATATAGATACAATAATTTTATCTGTTGATAATTATCCTCAGGTTCCAGACCAAGCTACTGCGATTAGATTTGGAAAGAAGCTTACAAAAGAGAAAGCAATAGGTTCCTTTTTATCTTATTATTTTAATAAAGATGGAGAAATAATTAAAAGTGATAGTGATTATGTCATACAAATACCTCTTGAAAAATTAAAAAAGGCAAAAAAAGTAATAGCTATATGTTCAGATTCTAGTATAGATTCAATAACAGGTGCATTGAAGACTGGATACATAACACATATCATTACTGATGAAAAAAAAGCGACACAAATAATTATAAACAAATAATAAATTACATAAAATTAAATTTATTCACAAATATTTGTTATAAAATATGTTATAATTAATAGAAAAATGTCATATAATTACTTAAGAAGTATTATTATAAATAACATTGAGAGGTAGTGGTTAGGATATGGAAATCCATAATAAATATGTGAATTTTATAAAAAATATACCTGTGCCTTTTTTATACTGTAAGATTATAAGAGAACATGAAGATATAGAATATAGAGTGGAATATATAAGTAAAGGTATGAGTCAAGTATTGAAACTAGAAGAGGGAATTTGTGATAAAAATATATTAGATGTATTACCTATATTTAGAGCAAAAAAATATTCCAAAGAGTTGTTCTCAGATAATGTAGATTGTATAAAAAGATATATTCCAGCACTTAAAAATTGGATAAATATAAGAAAACAAATAGTTGGAGATACGTACATAGTTTTGTATTTTAGTAAAATTGTATTCGATTATAGACAGATAATCGATTCATTTGATAAAAAAGAAAAACTAGCTTATGTTAAAGATGAAGAAGGAATATATATAGATTGTAGTGAAAATTTAATATCAATATTAAATAACAAAATTAAAACTACAAAAGATATATTTGGAAAAAATGATATAGAAGTATGGGGAGAACGAACTGGAAAATTATTTAGGGATGACTATTTAGAAGGAATATCTAGTAAAAAAAGATTTTTACAAAAATTATTTGAGTACGAAGAAACATTTTTTATGGTTGAAAAATATTTCTTATATGATGAAAACGAACTTTTAGGAACTATAGGAATAATAGATAATGTAATATACAGTGGATATAATAATAAAAACTATGATTCAAAAAACTTAATGAAAATGATTGAACACTCAATACCAGAGAATATGTTTTATAAAGATGTATATGGAAATTATATTGGGTTTAATTCAGGATTTTTGAATCTAGCCTGTATGAATAAAGAAGAATTACTAGGTAAGAATAGTCATAAAATATCAACAGAAGAATCTCTAATAGACAAGATATGTAAAAGTGATAAGGATGTAGTTGAAAATAAAAAGATTGTTACATTTGAATCAAATATGATTATACATAACGAAAACAAGTGTATTGAGATTACAAAAAGACCGTATTTTGATAGTTATGGTAGTGTCATTGGAATAATTGGTACAGCAAGGGATATAAGTAGAAGAAAAAAATTAGAAGAAGAGATGGATAAAAATAGAATGGAGTTTTTTGCAAATCTATCTCATGAACTTAGAACTCCTATAAATTTAATATCATCTTCATTACAAGTAATAGAAAAGAAAGAGGCAGACTTAATAGAATCAAATGATACTCTAAAAAGAAATCTAGGTATAGTAAAACAAAATGGAAATAGAATATTGAGATTAGTAAATAATGTTCTAGACTTTACAAAAATGCAGTCGGGATACTTAGATTTTAGGCCAAAAGAGTCTGATATAATATCATTTGTGGAAGATATATGTATGTCTGTAGCCGATTTTGCAAGTCAAAATAATATACAACTTACATTTGACACAGAAATAGAGGAATTTTCAATGTTATTTGATTCAGAAAAATTGGAAAGAATAATATTGAATTTACTTTCTAATGGAATTAAGTACAATAAAAAAAATGGGAAAATAAATATATTTTTATATGTGAAAGATAATATGTTTGAAATGAAAATATCTGATAGTGGAATAGGTATACCAAAAGAAAAAATAGATAAAATATTTAATAGGTTTGAACAAATTGACAATGAACTTTCTTATAGAGTTAAGGGCAGTGGAATTGGGCTTTCACTAGTGAAATCTTTAGTTGAATTGCATGATGGCAGTATATCTTTAAAGAGTCAACTTGGTGTTGGAAGTGAATTTATTGTCTCGTTGCCAGTTAGAAGCAAAAATAATAGTGAAAAATGCAATTATAAAAGAGAAATCAGTAGTGAGCTAAGTAAGAAATTAGAAATAGAATTTTCGGATTTATAAATTAAGTATAAAAAATAAAATTTAAAAAAACTATTGACAATTTATTTGTAAGGGTTTAAAATGAATTACAATATAATAAATAAAAAAGCGATGAATAGGAAGAGTAAATCTAATTCGATTATCAGAGAGAAAAGTCCGCTGGCTGAAAGACTTTTTAAATTAGAGAGATTGAAAACTACCTAGGAGCTACTTTCTGAAGTTATCTATATTAATAGATTTTAGTAAGAATAGTCGTTAACTACGTTAAAGTTTAAAGTGGGTTTTCATAAAAAATGAAAACTAAATTAGGTGGAACCGCGGGAATTATACTCTCGTCCTTATGTTATAAGGATGGGAGTTTTTTGTTATTTAAAATATTATTTGAAAGTATAAAAAGGAATTATAAAAAATTATAAAAGCGATGAATAGGAAGAGTAAATCTAATTCGATTATCAGAGAGAAAAGTCCATCGGCTGAAAGACTTTTTAAATTAGAGGGATTGAAAACTACCTAGGAGCTGTTATCTGAAGTTACTCTAAAAAGAGTTTTAGTAAGATTAACCGTTAACTGCGTTAAAGTACAAAGTGGATTTTGTCAATAATTGACAAAAATCAAATTGGGTGGAACCGCGAGCATAGACTCGTCCCTTTATATAGGGATGGGTCTATTTTTATTACAATAAAAGATTGAAAATTAAAAAAAATCGGAAAAATATAAATTTAGGAGGAAAATAAAATGCAAAATAAAGTGAAAATTGGAGTACTAGGATATGGAACTGTAGGAAGTGGACTTATAGATATAATAGATAATAATAAAGAGAAAAGAAATATAGAAATAGTTGGGATTTTAGTTAATAATTTAGAAAAACATAAAGAAAAAAAATACTCTAATATAATAACTAATAATATAGATGACATATTTGAGAAAGATATAGATATATTAGTTGAAGTTATGGGTGGTTTAGAACCAACACTATCTTATATCAAAAAAGCATTAAATAATAAAATTCATGTTGTTACAGCAAATAAAGATTTACTAGCTGAATGTGGAGATGAGCTTGCAAAATTAGCTAGTGAAAATAAAGTAAGTATTAAATTTGAAGCTTCAGTTGCTGGAGGTATACCAGTATTAAAGCCTATAATAGAATCATTAGAAGGAAATAATATAGATAGCATAAATGCTATTTTGAATGGAACTACTAACTTTATATTATCTAAAATGTATGATGAGGATTTGTCTTATGACATGGCATTAAAACAAGCTCAAGAATTAGGTTTTGCTGAAGCAAACCCAGAGTCAGATGTCTTAGGATATGATGCTGCTAGAAAACTATCAATATTGTCAACTCTAGCTTATGATAATAGAGTATACTGGAAAGATGTATATTTAGAAGGAATTACAGATATAGATGAAAAAGACATAGAATATGCAAAAAAATTAAATTGTAAGATAAAATTAATTGGTCAAAGCAAATATGAAAATGACAAAGTAAGTGCATTTGTTAGACCTGTTCTAGTGGAAAAAGATAACATACTTGCTAGAATAGACAATGAGTTTAATGCTGTCATAGTAAATGGAGATTCAGTAGGAGAAGTTTCTTTTGTAGGTAAGGGAGCTGGAAGTCTAGCAACAGGAAGTGCAGTTTACTCAGATGTTATTGATATAATAGATAATAGAGTTTCTAGTATAGACTCTTTTACTAAAGATAGAATACAAGTAAATAAAATAGTTAGAGAAAAGTGTGGAGCACTTCTTAGATTTAAAAAATGTAATAAAGATGAAATATTGAATATAGTTGGGAATTGCTTAGTAAATTATGATATTTTAAATGATGATGATGAGCTTGCTATTATGGTTTATGCTGACTCTGAGTATGAAATAAATAACAGTTTATGTCTAATAAAAGATAAAGGATATTGTGAAAAAATGAATAAAATGTTGAAAATAAGCTAAAAAGAAAATAATATAGGTTTCTATGTAACATATTTTGAAAATTTTAATACTATATACTATGAGATGAAACAAAACATCTCATAAAAAATTAAAATTAAAAGGAGATATGCTATATGGGAAATAATAGATGTTCAGGAGATTGGTATAGAAGAAGTTATTCTACATCAAGATGGTTCCAAGATGAGAATAATTCATGTGATAGGGATAGAGATAGAAATAGAGACTGTGACAGAGATAGAGATAGAGATTGTGACAGAGATAGAGATAGAGATTGTGACAGAGATAGAGATAGAGATTGTGACAGAGATAGAGATAGAGATAGAGACAGAGATTGTGATAGAGATAGAAATAGAGACTGTGACAGAGACAGAAACAGAAATTGTGATAGATTTAGAAGAGAAGCTGAAAAAAGAGAAAGAGAAGCAAGAGAAGCATTCTGTGAAGCTGAAGAAAGAGGAAGAGAAGCAAGAAAATTTGAAAATGAAGCTAGAAAAATGTGGGAAAAAGCAGAAAAATCTTGGAATGAACACTCAGCTTATAATTATCAAGGTATAGAATCTCTAGAAGAGTCTAGAAGATTCTTTGACGAAGGTATGGAATGTGAAGCTAGAAGAAATGGAAACAACAATAATAACCATAATTGTGATAGATGTAAATGTCATAAGTGTAATTGTGACAGATGCAAATGTGATAGATGTAATTGCAATTGCTGTAGAAGATAAAAAATTTCATTGACAAATTAATAGTTAAAATATATCATATTATGTATAATAAAGAGAAAATTCAGAAAGATTAACGGAAATATAAGTATAGTTATTAGACAAATAGTGCTCAGTCAGTGAGGTGAGTACAATATGATTAAACTCCTATCCTCTAGTTATTGATAGAGGGTGGGAGTTTTTATTTATTGCTAGAATGATAACATTATAAAACTAGGAGGAAAAAGATGAAGAGTATAAAAAAATCAAATATAAAAGAAAAGGTAGATGAAAAAATACTAAGAGAACAAGTAAGTTCTATAATAGAAGATATAAGAAATAATAAAGAGACTGCTTTGAAAAAATATAATGAAATGTTTGATAAAAATACAAGAGATGAATTCAGAATTACTGAAGAAGAAATAAAAGAAGCCTATAAACATGTAGATGATGAATTTATAAACAATTTGAAAATTGCTACTAAAAATATAAGAGAATTTGCAAAAGCCCAAAAGGCTAGTTTCGAAAATTCTTTTGAAAAAGAAATCTATCCAGGCGTTATTTTAGGTCAAACTAATATTCCTATAGAATCATGCCTTGCATATGTTCCAGGTGGCCAATATCCTTTATTTTCAACAGCTCTTATGCTTATAATACCTGCAAAAATTGCAGGAGTAAAAAGAATAGTGGCTTGTTCACCAACGATGAAAAACACTAAAAATATAAATCCTAAAACATTAGTAGCTATGGATATAGCAGGAGCTGATGAAATATATGCAACTGGAGGAGTTCAAGCTATAGCAGCATTTACATATGGTACAGAAAAGATTAAACCTGTTGATATAATCGTAGGGCCAGGAAATAAGTTTGTAACAGAAGCAAAAAGACAATGTTATGGGCAAGTTGGAATTGATTTTGTAGCTGGTCCAAGTGAAGTTCTTATAATAGCTGATGAAACTTCAAATCCAGTTTATATTGCGGCTGACTTGTTGGCACAATGTGAGCATGATTTAAATGCAAGGGGTATATTATTAACTGATAGTTTAGAAATAGCACAAGAGGTTGAAAAAAATATAAAAATCATGTTAGAAGATTTACCAACAAAAGATATTGCATATAATTCATGGAAAAATAATGGTGAAATAATACTGGTTGATGATATAGATGAAGCAGTAAAAATAAGTAATTTTTATGCACCTGAACACTTAGAAATAGCAGTAAATAAATACGAAGAAATTTGTGATAAATTAACTAACTATGGCTCACTATTTATTGGTAACTTGTCTGCTGAGGTATTTGGTGATTATGTTTCAGGTACAAATCATACATTACCAACACTTAAAGCATCAAGATATACTGGTGGTGTTTGGGTTGGTACTTTTATAAAAACTTGTACAAAGCAGATACTGAATGAAAAGGCTATAAAAGTATTAGCACCTGTTGCAGAAAAACTAGCAAAAGAAGAAGGGCTATATGCACATGCAAAGGCAGCTGAAGTTAGATTTAAGAAGTAGATAGAGAAAGTGGTTAATGAATGTAAAAACAGATATTGAGATAAAAATAGTATTTTAGGAATAATTATTTATGTATAGTTTAGATTTTAAAAGAAATAAATTTAGAAATAATCTACTTTAAATTTATTTCTTTTTCATAGAAACAACTTCAAAATGTTTTACGAATTGTTATTTTATGTTAAACTAATATTAATGAAAATTTTGAAAGTATTTATACTAAATTTTTATGTCATTTTTTAATGATATCAATTGATATTGGAGGGATAGATATTGAGAAAAATTAATATTAGATTTATAGACTAATTTGTAAAGGGGGAAAACCTATGGAAAGCAATAGTAAATTTGATAAGGTTTTAAATAAAAGAGATGTCTTTGTATTAGCGTTTGGAGCAATGATTGGGTGGGGATGGGTTGTCTTATCTGGTGAGTGGATTCAAAGAGCTGGTACATTAGGAGCAATTATAGCTTTTGGTATTGGAGGAGTAATGGTATTATTTGTTGGACAAGTTTATGCTGAATTAACATCTTCTATGCCAAAGTGTGGAGGAGAACAAGTGTTTAGCTATAGAGCACTAGGAAGAAATGCATCATTTGTATGTACATGGGCTATTATTTTGGGTTATGTTTCTGTTATAGCTTTTGAAGCAGTCGCATTGCCTACTGTGTTGCAATATATATTTCCTGGATATATTAAAGGATTTTTGTATGAAGTAGCAGGATTTGATGTATATTTTACTTGGGTAATAGTTGGTGTTTTAAGTTCGATAGTAATATCTGTTGTAAACTATTTTGGAGTAAAAACAGCAGCATTTTTGCAGGGTATACTTACTGTTATGATTACATTAATCGGATTAGCACTTATGTTTGGTTCATTTACTCATGGAGACTTAGGTAATGCTCAACCACTATTTAAAGATGGTATAACTGGAATACTTACAGTTGCTGTTATGACACCTTTTATGTATGTAGGATTTGATGTTATACCACAAGCAGCAGAAGAGATGAATGTCCCTTTCAAAAAAATAGGTAATATACTTATTCTATCTGTGATTATGGCTGTTTTGTGGTATGCAATGATAATTTTTGGAGTATCACTTGCAATGCCAGATTCACAAATGCAGACATCTCAACTTGTAACTGCTGATGCTATGGGAAATGTATACGGAGGAAGCCAAATTGCATCTAAAATATTGATTCTTGGTGGAATAGCAGGCATACTTACTAGTTGGAATTCATTTTATGTTGGTGGTAGCAGAGCCATATATTCCATGGCTAATTGTGGTATGCTACCAAAATTTTTAGCTAAATTACATCCAAAATATAAAACTCCATCTAATGCAATTATTTTAATAGGAGTAATTACATCAATAGTTCCTTTATTAGGTGAAAATATGTTGATTTGGCTTTCAGATGCTGGGGGAGCTTCAATCGTAGTTTCATACTCGATGGTTTCAATATCATTTCTTGTTTTAAGACATAAAGAACCAAATATGATAAGACCATATAAAGTTAAACGATATAAATTTGTAGGTGCCGTATCATTATGTATGTGTGTTTTTTTAGGATTAATGTATTTACCAGGAGCTCCAGCATCTCTATTATGGCCTTATGAGTGGGCAATTTTAATAGCATGGTCAGTTCTTGGTGTAGTATTTTTTTTCTGGGCTAAAAATAGTGATACAGAAAAGAAAGCACCAGACTATGATTAAATATTTTAGTTACATATTCACAATTCAAAAATACAATATATATTAGTTATTTAAATAGAAAAGTCATTTCACAATAATTTTAGATTATTTTAAAGTGTAGTATGTCTTCGTTTCATTACTGTATGCTCAGTTTTGTCATTTCTGTTTTCAATTTTATTGAGGTTCTGTCTGGAAATATCTAGAACATTTGCAAGCTGTGACTGTGAAATACCACAGAAGGTACGCTTTTTTTTAGCAGTTTATAAATTCAATATCATTTATCAAAGAAAGGGCGTCTCAGATTAGCTTGCTAAGCAAAAGCTATCTGAAGAATGCCCTTTCTTTGCAAATTTTCTTTGAAGTGATAACTAAGACTAGTATTCAGAACTGATTGACTATGTTTTTATAAAGGACAAGGAGAGCGTGAAATTCAATGGGTATGTGACGTTTATTGACATTGCATATAGGTATGTTTATAGTATAAATATAAAAGGAGTGTTGTTATGGAAACAAGAAGTGAAGATAGTAAGAGAAAGTTATTTATGTAAATTAAGGTGGTGGTTTATTTGTTCTTACTCATACAATTTCATAGGATTTTCATTTAGTTTATAACCAAACTTCAAATTGGGAGAAAGAGCAGGCCTTAAAGGTAACAGAAGATTTAATTCAAAAGAAAACTGATTTTAATGTTATAATATGTCAAGATGATAACTCTGCTACAGGAGCAGGGCAAGCTTTAAAAGATGCTGGTCTTAAAGTTAAAGTTATAGGCTTGGGTGGAAGTAAAGATGGATTAAAAGCTGTAACTGATGGGTTAATAGATGGTACAACTTATATGTCTGCTGTTGAAGAAGGTGCATTAGTCATAGAAAAGGCATCTAATTTCCTTAAAGGCGAAAAAGTTGAGCCTGTTACACAAATTAAACAAGTTGAGGTCAACAAGGATAATATCTCAGACTTTAAGGGTGAATGGTAAAAGATTACATATGTCAAAATTTATAGAGTTACTTTATATAGTTTCTAAAGTAACTCTTTATTTGAATACAACTTAGTGATAAGTTATTGGATAGTATTTCTAAACAAATAAAAAATTAATGTAAACAAAGACTTATTTATACTAAATTATAAGTCAAATTAATATAAACTTATGTAAAATGAGAAAACATTTAAGGCATTGAAAATACTAAGGTTCAAAAGAATTATTAAAAAAACATGAAAAAACATAAAAAAACTATTGAAAAAAATAAAAAAATTTTGTATAATTAAAGTTTTAAAAAGTGCGGTATACAAAGCCAATCCTTTTGTATATAATATATATAAATTAAGAAAAAGGAAGGGATATATATGGCCAGGCGGTTATTTTTAGAAAGGATTGGACTTATATTATTAGGTTCAGCAATATTAGCATTTGGAGTTTATAATTTTTACTATCTAAACAACATAACAGAAGGTGGAGTGTTAGGTATTTTACTACTGTTAAAAAATTTATTCAACATACAACCAGCAATAGCAAATATTGTAATTGATGGTTTACTACTTTTAGTAGGATATAAATTTTTCGGTAAAAAATTCCTGATATATTCAATAGTAGCTTCTATAAGTTTTTCAGTATTATATGATTTATTTGAGGCTATAGGACCTCTTGTACCACAATCACAAAATATGCTTTTATCAACTATTTTGGCAGGTGTAACTGTAGGAGTAGGAGTAGGGATAATAGTAAAAGCAGGTTGTGCATCAGGAGGAGACGATGCTTTAGCATTAGTAATTTCTAAGACTACATCTTTGAACATAGGGCAAGTTTATCTAGCAACGGATGTTATTGTATTGTTGTTATCACTATTTTATCTATCAGCGTTTGATATTTTTTATTCTTTGATTGCTGTTACGATTAGTGGTAAAGTAATTGATTTTATTTACTATCATGGTAAAAATTTAGATATGGATATGAGTAATGACATAGTTCCAGAATGTTAATATAAATTAAATAACAATATTTTTGAAAGGTGGCAAACTTGCCACCTTTTTTTATGTCTAAATTAAGTATAGAAGAGATAATTTTATTTTAATTTTTATGATTTTAAACTACTACATTACATTAAAATTTCTGGGAATACGATTTTTAGAATTTCATTTAAAAACCTCAAATTTATATTTATGCAATACTAATCAATAATAGATGTATCTTAACCCTATCTTTATACCTAAAATGATAAGATAAATGAAGTAGCAATATGAAACCAAAACTTATCAAATAAACTAAAGTAAATGGAGGAGTCGAAATGTTAGATATAGTGATGATAGCATCATTGGCCATAGGATTTATTTCCATGAAGTTGCTTGCTGGCTGGTGTGGGAAACAAACTGAAAAAAAATAATGTAATATATGGAGGGATTACCTATGTGGTTTCTGGCAGTTGTAATTGTAATGTTGATAGTATATTTGGTGTATGCGCTTATTAATCCTGAAAAATTCTAAATAATATAGAGATAATAAGCAAGTTGAATTGGGGGGAAAATTTTTATGGTACAGATAGTAATAGTATTGGCGATATTTATGATTTTAGTAATACCTATGGGTAAATATTTATATCATATATCCACTAATCAAAAAACATTTGGAGATAAAGTGTTTGATAAAATAGATAATTGTATATATAAGGTATGTAGCATAGATAAGAACAAAGAAATGAATTGGAAGCAATATGCTTTAGCTTTATTAGTTACAAATGCAGTCATGGTGTTTATAGGATATGTAATACTTAGAACTCAGAGCATGCATATTTTTAATCCTAATGGAATTAAAGGTATGGAACAAAGTTTATCATTTAATACAATAATAAGTTTTATGACAAACACGAATCTTCAACATTACTCAGGTGAATCAGGACTTTCATATCTTAGTCAAATGACAGTGATAATATACATGATGTTTACATCAGCGGCGACAGGATATGCAGCTGCCATGGCATTTGTAAGAGGGTTAGTAGGTAAAAAGAAAACATTAGGCAACTTTTATGTAGATTTAATTAGAATAACAACAAGAGTACTTTTACCAGGAGCTTTAATTATTGGTATTATATTAGTTACACAAGGAGTACCACAGACTTTTGCTGGTACAGAAACAGTAACTACTATAGAAGGAAAACTTCAAGATATAGCTAAAGGTCCTGTAGCAGCACTTGAATCAATCAAACACTTAGGAACAAATGGTGGAGGATTTTTTGGTTCAAATTCATCACATCCATTTGAAAATCCAACAATAGTATCAAATATAGTAGAGATGTTATCTATGATGATATTACCAGGAGCTTGTGTTGTTGCATTTGGACATATGATAAAGAACAAAAAACAAGGTTGGGTTGTATTTGGTGCAATGTCAATCATATTTTTAATAGGTTTAATGGTTTGCTTTAGAGCAGAAAGTGCAGGAAATCCTATCTTATCACAATTAGGACTTAATCAAAGCATGGGAAGTATGGAAGGTAAAGAAGTTAGATTTGGCATAGCTCAATCAGCATTGTTTACGACAGTGACGACTTCATTTACAACTGGTACAGTTAACAATATGCATGATACTTTAACTCCTTTGGGAGGATTAGTACCACTTTTAAATATGATGCTTAATGTTGTTTTTGGTGGTAAAGGTGTAGGCCTTATGAATATGCTAATGTACGCTATAATAGCAGTATTTTTATGTGGATTGATGGTAGGAAGAACTCCAGAATTCTTAACTAAGAAAATTGAAGGAAAAGAAATGAAGCTTATAGCTTTACTTATTATATTACATCCACTTTTGATACTTATGTTCTCTGGACTTTCAGTAGCGATACCAGCAGGTATTGAGGGAATTTCAAATCCTGGATTCCATGGATTATCACAGGTTTTATATGAGTTTGCATCTTCAGCAGCTAATAATGGCTCAGGGTTTGAAGGTTTAGGAGATAATACGATGTTCTGGAATATAACAACAGGTATAGTTATGTTTTTTGGAAGATATGTATCTATTATAATATTACTTGCAATATCAAGTTTATTAGCATCTAAGAACTCTGTAAATGAAAGCATAGGAACACTTAGAACAGATAATTTCACATTTACAATAATTTTAGTATTGGTTGTTTTAATTGTTGGTGCTTTAACATTTTTCCCAGCCTTAGCGCTTGGACCTATTTCAGAGCATCTAGTATTATGGCACTAAAAAATTGGGAGGGAGTAAAATTTTATGGAAACTAAAAAAACAAAGTTTATTACAAAAGATATTTTCAAAACTTCCATTATAGAAGCTTTTAAAAAATTAAATCCTAAATATATGATGAAAAATCCAGTTATGTTTGTTGTAGAGATTGGATTTATAGTAACATTGATACTTACAATAGTACCTAGTCTATTTGGTGATGGAGGCAATAACTTAAGAGTTTATAATGGGATTGTAACAATAATACTATTTATAACTGTTCTTTTTGCAAATTTTGCTGAAGCTGTAGCTGAAGGTAGAGGGAAAGCACAAGCAGATACATTAAAGAAAACTAGAAAAGATACAGTGGCAAGAGTTTTAGATAAATTAGGAAATGAAAAAATGATAAGTGCAAGCGAGCTAAAACTGGGAGATATTGTTTTAGTCAATGCAGGAGAAGTTATTCCAAATGATGGAGAAGTAATAGAAGGGATAGCCTCTGTGGATGAGTCAGCAATAACTGGAGAATCTGCACCTGTTATGAGAGAATCTGGAGGAGATTTTGCTTCTGTTACAGGAGGAACTACAGTTGTAAGTGATTGGCTAAAAATAAAAATCACAACAAAGCCAGGAGAATCCTTCTTAGATAAAATGATAGCTCTTGTAGAAGGAGCTTCAAGACAAAAAACACCAAATGAAATTGCTTTAAATACTTTATTGGTGGGGTTAACACTTATATTTATGGTTGTTTTAATATCTCTTTATCCAATGGCGAATTATGCAGGTGTTAAGATTCCAATTTCTACTATGATAGCACTTTTAGTATGCTTAATACCAACTACTATAGGTGGATTATTATCAGCTATTGGAATTGCAGGTATGGATAGAGTAACTAGATTCAATGTCATTGCAATGTCAGGAAAAGCAGTAGAAGCTTGTGGTGATGTTGATACTATGATTTTGGATAAGACAGGGACTATTACTTATGGAAATAGACTTGCATCAGAATTTATAGCAGTTGGAAATGCTGATTCAAAAGATTTAATAAACTATGCTGTTATCTGTTCATTAAAAGATGATACACCAGAAGGAAAATCTATAGTTGATTTAGGGATAAAACTAGGTTCAACAGGAAAAACAAAAGAGGCTGAAGAAGCTGAGTTTGTAGAATTCTCTGCACAAACTAGAATGAGTGGTATAAATTTATCTGATGGAACAGCTATTAGAAAAGGGGCTTATGACAGTATAATAAATCGAGTAAAATCCTCTGGTGGATTAGTACCAGACGATTTAGAAGAAAGTGTAAATAGAGTAGCAAAATTAGGAGGGACACCTCTAGTAGTGTGTGTCAATAATGAGATATACGGTATTATCTACTTAAAGGACACCGTAAAATCAGGGCTTGTAGAAAGATTTGCTAGACTTCGTGAGATAGGAATAAAGACGATAATGTGTACAGGAGATAATCCTTTAACAGCAGCTACAATTGCAAGAGAAGCTGGTGTGGATGGATTTATTGCAGAATGTAAACCAGAAGATAAGATAGAGGCAATAAAAAAAGAACAATCTGAAGGAAAAATAGTTGCTATGACAGGGGATGGAACAAATGATGCTCCTGCACTTGCTCAAGCGGATGTGGGTCTTGCTATGAATAGTGGTACAACATCTGCAAAGGAAGCAGCAAACATGGTAGATTTAGATTCAGACCCAACTAAAATATTAGAAGTGGTTGAAATAGGAAAACAGCTTTTAATAACACGTGGTGCTTTAACAACATTCAGTATAGCAAATGATGTTGCAAAATACTTTGCAATTATACCAGCTATATTCACCCTTGCAATACCTCAAATGGAGATATTAAATATAATGAAACTTTCTACATCATTTAGTGCGATATTATCAGCTTTAATATTTAATGCTATAATCATCCCATGTTTAATACCTCTTGCTATGAAAGGGGTAAAATATAGACCTATGAAATCACAAGCTATGCTAATGAGAAATATGCTGATTTTTGGTCTTGGTGGGGTTATAGTACCATTTTTAGGAATAAAAGTAATTGATTTATTAATTACACCTTTAGTAATGGTTCTTAATTTAGGTTAATAAATGGAGGATATAAAAATGAAAACATTAAAACCAGCATTGCTTGTAAGTATTGTATTGTTATTTGTTTGCGGACTTGTATATCCACTTGTTTTAACAGGGGTAAGTCAAGTTGCATTTAAAGATAAAGCTAATGGAAGTATGATAGAAGTAAATGGTGTAAAGGTTGGTTCAGAGCTTATTGGTCAAAGTTTTACAGATGCAAGATTTTTTAAGGGAAGAGTTTCATCAGTAAACTATAATACTTATACAAAAGAAGATTTAATACCAGATAAGGATGGAAATACAGTTTATGGCGGTGTTTCATCAGGTTCTTTTAATTATGGAGCAACTAATCCAGAGCTTCATGATAGAGTTCAAAAAGATATTGAAAAGTTTTTGAAAGATAATCCAGGTGTAAAAAAAGAAGATATACCAACAGATTTACTTACAGCATCAGGTTCAGGACTTGACCCTAATATAAGCCCTGCTTCTGCAAAGGTTCAGATACCTGCTATAGCAAAAGTATCAGGAATATCAGAGAGTAAATTACAAAAAATTGTAGATGATAATACTTCAAAAAAACTTTTCGGAGTTTTAGGTGAAGATAGAGTTAATGTGTTAAAGGTTAATGTAGAGGTTGCAAAAATATTAGGTCTTATATAGTATTTTGTAGAGTTTTTGTAGTGGAGTATTGTGTATGACTTAGCATAAAGCTTGAAGTTTGAAGAGTGAAAATCGATAATGATTTTCACTTTTTTGTTTGAATATTACTAATATTAGGAATAAAACAATTGTAGGGATAAAATCCAAAAAAAGGTTGCATTATCAAAATGATAATACTATAATATATTTATCGTTATCAATTTGATAATAGATTTGGACATATAGGAGGAAGTAGTATGTTATATAATAACGCATTAGAGTTGATAGGAAACACACCTGTAGTAAGATTGAATAATTTAGGATGTACTAACGGGTGTTCTAACATATATGTAAAATTAGAAAAAGTAAATCCAGCTGGAAGTATAAAAGATAGAGCAGTTTATGAAATGCTAGAAGGATTAGAAAAAAGAGGAGAATTAAAAAAGGGAGATGTACTAGTAGAAGCAACTAGTGGAAACACTGGCATTGCATTATCCATGATAGGAAGATTAAAAGGATATGAAGTAGTAATAGTAATGCCAGAGACTATGAGTATCGAGAGACGAGATTTAATGAAGGCTTATGGAGCAAATTTAGTACTTACAGATGGAAAAGCTGGAATGGCAGGTTCTATAGAAAAAGCAAACGAATTATTGAGAGAAAATCCAAATTATAAAAGTTTGAAACAATTTGAAAATAAAGACAATCCAAATGCACATTATAAAACAACAGCAGTTGAGATTATGAATGATGTTAAAGATTTAGATATATTTGTATGTGGAGTTGGAACAGGTGGTACTTTAATAGGGACTGCAAGATATTTAAAAGAGCAAAATCCAAACATAAAAGTAGTTGCACTTGAGCCAAAAAAATCTCCAGCTATATCAGAAAATAAAACTGGACCTCATAAAATACAAGGAATAGGAGCTAACTTTGTTCCTGAAAATTATGATTCTAGTGTAGTTGATGAAGTAATATTAGTGGATGATGAAGATGCTTTTGATACAGTTAAATTACTTGCATCAAAAGAAGGGATTTTGGTAGGTATATCTTCTGGAGCAAATATATTTGGTGCTATGGAAATGGCGAAAAAATATCCAAATAAAAAAATAGTAACAGTAGCTCCAGATGGAGTAGATAAATATATGTCCATGGGAATATTTTAATAATTTTATTTGAGGGAGTGAATACTTTGTTTAAAAAAATAAATAAAGATATTGAATATATAATGAAAAATGATCCAGCAGCTAGATCTAAGATAGAAGTTTTTTTACTATATCCATCAGTGCATGCAATGATAATGCATAGAATAGCTCATTTTCTTTATAAGAAGAAGATGCTTTTTACAGCTAGATTAATATCCCAGATATCCAGATTTATGACTGGTATAGAAATACATCCTGGGGCTAAAATGGGAGAAGGTATTTTGATAGACCATGGAATGGGTGTTGTAATTGGTGAAACAGCTGAAGTGGGAAATAGAGTAACAATATATCAAGGAGCTACTTTGGGTGCTACAGGAAAGGATACTGGAAAGAGACATCCAACTGTTGGCGATGATGTATTAATTGGAGCTGGAACAAAAATACTAGGACCTTTAAATATCGGTTCTAATTCAAAAATTGGTGCAAATTCAGTTGTTGTTAAAGATGTACCTAATGGAGCCACAGTTGTTGGTATACCAGCAAAAATAGTGAAAATAAGAAATCTAGAACCTGTAAAAAAGAATAAAAGAGAAGTATCCTACGAATACGAAGAGCTAGACAATGTATATTATATATAGTCATAACACAACTATAAAATAAATTTTATAAAATTTATTTTGAAAAGGTATTATTTTCAAATTTGAGGACATAATAAAAAAGAACTGAAGGTCAAAGTTTTAGTTCGCCAATCTTTGGTAAACAAAATTTTAAATTTGTAACGTTTAGGAGGATTTTATTATGAAAGCAAATGTTAATCAAGATACTTGTATAGGTTGTGGATTATGTCCATCAATATGTCCAGAAGTATTTGATATGAAGGATGATGGAAAATCACATGTTATAGTTGATGAAATACCAAGTGATGCTGAAGAATCAGCAGCAGAAGCTAGAGAAAGCTGTCCAGTTGATGCAATAGATGTGCATGAATAAAATAAAAGCCTATAAAGATTGAAAACTCAATCTTTATAGGCTTTTATTTTTTATTGAGTTAAAATTTCAGTTCCTGTCTCTGTAACTAAAATCATGCACTCCCATTGAGCAGATAATTTACCATCTTTTGTGTAGATAGTCCAATCATTTTCTTCATCAACAAAAATCTCATGAGTTCCTTCATTTACCATAGGTTCTATCGTAAATATCATTCCAGGAACCAATAACATTTCAGTTCCTTTTTTAGAAACATAACTTACAAATGGGTCTTCATGAAAATTTAGTCCAACTCCATGCCCACCAATTTCCCTAACAACAGAATATCCATTTTCTTTTGCATAAGAATTAATAGCATCACCTATATCACCCAAGAATCCCCATGGTTTAGCAGCCTCAAGACCTTTTTGAATGCATTCTTTAGTAACTTGAACCAATTTTTTTGCATTCTCTTTAACATTTCCTACCATAAACATTCTTGAAGCATCTGAGTAATATCCATTAAAAATAGTAGAAACATCTACATTTATAATATCTCCATCCTTTAATATGATGTCTTTACTTGGGATACCATGACAAACTTCATTGTTTATTGATGTACATACACTTTTAGGAAAACCATTATAATCTAGTGGTGCAGGAATAGCTCCATTTTCTAATGTAAAGTTGTGAACTAATTCATTTATATCTTCTGTAGACATTCCAACTTTAATTTTATCCGAAATATAATCTAAAATCTTTGTGTTTATTACAGCACTTTTTTTTATTTCTTCAATTTGTGTTGCATTTTTTATGATGTCATGAGTAGGTACAATATGACCTAGCTGAGCGAATGAATTTATTCTATTATCTATATCCATATGACATTTTTTATATTTTTTAGTACTTCCACACCAACAAGTATCATTTCTGTTTAATTTCATAACTCTTCATCCTTTTATTATTTATTTAAATCATGGGTTACATAAACTATTTTAAAATATAACCATTAGAAATATTATAACATAAATATCAAAAAGTCTTTTATAAAGAGTAATTTATTAAATAGAAATATATTATTAAGTATTAATGTATTTCATAGCTTAGTTCTAATTCTTCAAGAAAATTATATGTTAAAGGACAATTTTCTTTCAATATATTTTTTGAGTCTTCATCAAGATAATAATGCACAAATGATTCCGCAAAAAATTCTTCTGGGAATTTACTAATGTATGCATGTGCAACTTGTTTAGGGTCATAAAGTTTATATTTTTCTTGAGTAAACACTTCCATAAATTCTTCTGAATTTGATTTTTTGTCTAAGACATTTTTATCTATGGCATGTGCAGTTTCATGTAATTCCAAATTTTTAGCTGAATGAACATTTGCATAACTAGGGTTACTATAACCTATTTTAGCTACAATAGAGTTGTTTCTATATACCCCAGGTACATCCTTCCAAGTTTTACCTGATCTTACCCAACACGGAGGTAATTGGTGTTTTAAATCACTAAATTCTGGTTCATCAGTTAAATTTGAATTTATTAATTTTATAACTATATCTTTTTCTTTAAGTGTTTGTAGATATTTTCCATTTATGTTTGAAAGTCTGTTTTTCATGTTTTCAACTTCATCTTTATCATAGTCTGAATTATCTGGAAGTATAAGCATTTGTTCAATTATATCTATATTACTTTCTCCTATATTTTCACTGTTTTCGTTAACTTCATATTTGAGATTATCATCTTGATAAAGAGTCATATTTGTATTGTTTTCTGAAAGATAGGAGTGAATATTTTCTAAATCTAAAATGTTCATTTGATGTAAAATATTTTTTGTTTCACCACTCCATACCACTAAAGAAAGTGAATTAAAGTTAATCAGTGGATTTTCTTTCATTTTTGTTTCATTACTTATACTGACATCGAATACATATTCAATGGAGTTTTCTATATCAAGATTGTTTGTGTTCTTCTTAAGATATAGATATGCTTGTCTTAACTCTATATAAATGTTATCTAAATATTCGTCAAAAAATTCTGATAGATTGTTTGTAAATATTTCTTCGCTTAAAAGTTCGCTTTTATCAGTTACACTTTCAATTAAAGTATTAATTTCTTTTATCATCTCAGAAATATTTATCTTCTTACTTGCTTTTTCATCAGACACATTGCATGGTGCAAGAGCAATGCAATAAAAATCTTCTTCTTTTTTGTAAAAGGCTTTAAGTGATTTTGACAAAAGTGTAAAGTATACACCTATCTGTAAATTGACTTTAAATAAGTTCTTTTGTGATAATTCAATATTATTGCTTTTAGCTGTAATTAAATTGTTTTCCATAATCATTGCCCCCTTTTTATTAGGTTATCATAATTTTTTTATATATGTCAATTTATTTTTTTGAAAATTATAATTTTTTTGAAAATTTTATTTTTTATATTTGTGAATTTTTTGTTAGAAGAATAAATATGTTATTAATATGTCAAAATTTAGCGTCAAATACTCTTAGAATCTACTTTACTAATTTGCATTTGAGTTATTGTTAGAGCTGATTAATATATATAATTTACAGCAGTTTTTTTTATTTTATAATATAATGTTTATATATTTAATTTAAGGATGTGAATTAAGATGTATTTTACATATATTATAAGATGTAAAGATGATTCTCTATATACTGGATATACTAGCAATATAGCAAGAAGAATGAATGAACATAAGCTAGGAATTAATTCAAAGTATACAAGAGCAAAGGGATTTAAAAAGTTAGAAGTTTACTTTGTAACAAATACAAAAAGTAATGCAATGAAATTAGAATACTATATAAAAAAATTAACTAGGGATAAAAAATTATCTATAATAAAAAATCCCAATATACTTATAGATTCAATTGACAATAAAGAAAATTACATTATTGGAGAACAGATAAAAGAACTGAAGTAAGTGTCTTTAATTACATAGTAAATAAATGTATATAGTGTAAAAACTTGACAATAAATACTATTGTAATATAATGAAGTTATAAATATAATAAATTAAAATAGCTAGGGGAGCCAAGAGCTGAGAGGAATACCGACCCTTACACCTGAACTGGATAATGCCAGCGTAGGAAAGCTTAGTATAAAACTTAAGTATGTATTATTTGTGATATATGCGAATTTCTAAGCTATACCTATTGTAGGTATAGCTTTTTTAGTTAATTTATTTAAATTAAATTTTTAGGAGGGTATAAATGAGTAACTATAAAATACCAACACTTACAATAGCTGGTTCAGATTCATCTGGAGGAGCTGGAATCCAAGCTGATTTGAAAACTTTTAGTGCAATTGGCACATATGGAATGAGTGTAATAACAGCTATAACGGCACAAAATACTCAAGGTGTTTTTGCGGTAGAAGATTTAAGTCAAAGTATAATAAAAAAACAAATAGAGGCAGTATTTGATGATATACCTCCAAGAGCAGTAAAAATAGGAATGGTTTCAAGCCCAGAAATTATACTTGAAATAGTTGAAAATTTAAAAAAATACAATCCAGAATATTTAGTAGTAGACCCCGTAATGATATCTAAAAGTGGATATTATTTATTAAAACCAGAAGCAAAGGAGAATCTAATTAAATATTTAATACCACTTGCATATATAATTACACCAAATATTCCAGAAGCAGAAGAAATTACAGGAATAAAAATACATAATGTAGATGATATGAACAGTGTAGGAAAGAAAATATTAGAGCTTGGACCTAAATTTGTTCTTATGAAAGGCGGACATTTAGATGGAGAAGCAGTGGATATTTTAGTTGGTAAAAATATATTTGAAGTGTATAAAAGTGAAAGAATTGATAAAAAAAATACACATGGAACAGGATGTACATTATCTTCTGCAATAACATCTTACCTTGCATTAGGTTATGAAATAAAAGAAGCAGTAAAATTAAGTAAAATTTATATAACAGAAGCAATAAAAAATAGTTTTGATATAGGTCATGGAGTAGGTCCAGTACATCATTTTTATAAGTTTGAATAGTAAATAAAATTTTATGGAGGTAGAATATGTATAATTTAATTGAAGATGCAAAGAAAGTAAACCCATTAGTAATTCACTATACTAATAATGTAACAATAAATGATTGTGCTAATGTAACCTTAGCTATAGGTGCAAGCCCTCTTATGAGTTTTTCATATGAAGAAGTAGAAGAAATGGTAAGTATAGCAAATGCTGTAGTTATAAATATAGGAACCATGAATTCAAATATATTAGATTTGTTTTTATTGGCTGGAAAGGTTGCAAATAAATACAATAAACCTGTTATCTTAGACCCAGTGGGAGTCTTTGCAAGTAAAGCCAGAGCAGAACTTACAAATAAGCTTCTAAATGAAGTTAAATTTGACGTGGTTAAAGGGAATATAGCAGAAATAAAATTTATAGGTGGTTTTGATGTAATGGGTAAGGGGGTAGATTCCTTTGATGATGAAGAAGATTCTACTGATATAATAAAAAAAGTTTCTGAAAAGCTTGAATGTATAGTTGCCGCAACTGGAAAAATAGATATAATAACTGATAGTAAGAATACATATAAAATAAATAATGGAACTGAGAAGCTAAAAGGTATTACAGGTACAGGATGTATGACTGCTAGCTTGATTGCAAGTTTTATGGCTGTGACTAAAAATACATTAGAAGCAGCTACAATGGGTGTACTTACAATGTCATTAAGTGGAGAGTTGGCTAATTTAAATAATCCACCAATAGGTACATTTAAAGAAAAGCTAATGAATTCTATTTACCAAATGGACGAAGAGATTATAAGTAAATACTCTAATATTGAATTTTTAAATGAATAAATGCTCAACAGGAGGATGTAAATGATAGATAAAGAATGTTTAAAAAAAGACTTAAAGTTATATTTAGTGACTGATTCTGAAATGCTAGAAGGTAGAGATTTTTATAAATGTATTGAAGATGCAATAGCTTCTGGAATAACAACTGTGCAACTTAGAGAAAAAAATGCTTCTGGAAAAGAATTTTTAAAAAAGGCTATGAGGCTAAGGGAAATAACTAGAAAACATGGTGTTAAGTTTATAATAAATGATAGAGTAGATATAGCAATTATTTGTGATGCAGATGGAGTACATGTAGGACAGAGTGACATTGATGCCAAGGAAGTTAGAAAGCTTATAGGGAAGAATAAAATACTAGGTGTATCAGCAAGAACTTTAGAAGAAGCTATCTGTGCAAAAAATGATGGTGCAGACTATTTAGGTATAGGGTCTATATTTACAACATCTACTAAATTGGATGCTAAATCCGCATCATTTGAAACTGTCAAAGAAATTAAAGAAAAGGTAGATATACCATTTGTATTGATTGGTGGGATAAAACTAGATAATATAGATAAACTTAAGTGTTTAAATAGTGATGGATATGCTATAATATCTGCAATATTAAAATCTGAAAATATTTGTGAAGAAGTAGAAAAGTGGACATTAAAAATATAAAATAAGCTATAGTAGTGAAAAAATTGGAAAAATTTGATATAATTTAAAAGTAAAATACAGGAAGTTATAAATGTAAACTTTTCTACATATACTTTTTAATCAGAATATATGTAGATTTGATTAAAAAGGAGATATTAATGATTAGGATATTATTAGTGTGTGTTGGTGGTATGTCTTCTACTTTATTAGTAAATAAAATGGAGAAAGATGCAAAGAAAAGAGATATAGACTGTAAAATATGGGCAGTTGGAGAAGGAAATATAAAATCAGAACTTGGTAATTTTGATATTTTACTTCTTGGACCACAGCTTAGATTTATGTTTGATGATGTAAAATCTATAGTTGGAGATAAAGCTCCAGTAGCTATAATAGATATGGTAAACTATGGTACTTGTAATGGTCATGCTGTATTAAATACAGTACTAGAAATACTAAGTTAAATCAATCTTCTATAGTGAACTCTATGATATAGAGTTCACTTTTTATATTCTTTAGCAAAAATAAATGATGAAAGGAGTACAGAAAAAATTAAACATCCTGATATAATATTCGAATTAAAATTTGAAGAATTGAAATTTATTAATGTTAAGGTTACAAATATTATCCTTATAAAAATCATAGCTTTTTATATTTCTATCAAAATTTAAGATTTTACAAATTTTTTCTAATCAACTATTAATATTCTTTTTATTTATTATATACTAAATAAAATTTAAAATCATTAATTTAAGTCTAATAGAATATTCTTAATAAAAAAATATATCGAAATTTTTTTCTAATTTTTTATTTTCAACAAGGCTGATTTAAATTATTCATCTTTATAGATTCTTAATATATAATTAATTTAGAAAAAATTATTTCTAGATGAAAAATTAATAAAGGAGAATATGATGTTATCATTATCTATAATATTTATGTGTATAGTATTTTAAAATTTTACTCTTACTTAAAAAAGATAGAGTTGTTTTTATATGTACTTTATTCCTAAATTTGCACTAATATATAAATGATACATTGGTATTATTGACATTTATATTGGAGGTTGATTATGAAGAATGAGATTTTACGTTTTATAAATGAAAAGGTATTATTTAACAATTTTGATGAACTTAAAAACCAGAGTGGTATAGTAACAGAAGATATAGTAAAAAAATTTAATTTAAGTAGAACTCAATCAAGTCGATTATTAAATGACTTGGTAAAGTCTGATAATCTTATAAAGATAAATAGTAGACCTGTTATCTTTCTACCAAAAAATAAGATAAATGATGCAATAGGTCCTACAAAAAAAAGTATTTATGAAAGTGTTGATGAACTTAATAATGAGTGTAAATTATTAAAGCAGGAAATTGTATTTAACAGTATTATAGGTCATGAAAGTAGCCTAAAAGAGGCAATAGAACAAATAAAAACCGCTGTACTTTATCCAAATGATGGACTTACAATAATGCTAACAGGCGAAAGTGGTGTAGGTAAAACTTTTTTAGCGAAGGTAATATATAAATATAGTGTAAGTAGTAATATATTAGAAAAAAATTCTCCATATAATGTACTAAACTGTGCACAATATTATAATAATCCAGAGTTATTATCAAGTATACTATTTGGACATGTCAAGGGAGCTTATACTGGAGCAAATGAATCTAGAGCTGGGTTAATAGAGAAATCTGATGGTGGTATATTATTTTTAGATGAGGTACATAGATTAAACAGTGAAGGTCAGGAAAAGTTATTTACATTTATGGATACAGGTACATTTTCTAGAATTGGAGAGAATGGAGTAAATAGAAGTGCTAAGGTAAGACTAGTATTTGCTACAACAGAAAGCTTATCTGAGTTTTTGCAGACTTTTTTAAGAAGAATACCTATAAATATTTATGTTCCAAATATAGAGGAAAGAGGAACTATTGAAAAAAGGAAGATTATAGAACATTTTATATATGAGGAAAGTAAGGTGCTTGGTTTACCCATAGAGATAACTCAAATTACATTAAATACAATTTTAAAGATAAAATTCAAAGGTAATATAGGTGAATGTAAAAATGTAATAAAATATGCATGTGGAAGGGCATATGCAAAAAATCAAAAAAGAAATGGAAATATTTTTGTTACACTTCAAGACCTTCCTAGAAATATTTATATAGAAAATGTAGATATATTTCAGTTCCAAAGTGCTAAAAGCAAAAGTATTGTGTTTTCTCCTAAACAATTTAATATTGAGACATCAAATGAAGGAAATAAAAGAAATATAATATATCAAAGTCTTATAAAGTGTTTAGATTATTTTGATAGACTAGAAAAAAAAGAAATAACGAAAGAGTTATTTAGTGAAAAGAGCTCCAACTTAATGATTAGATTAATGGATAACTTAGTTTTTTCAAATAATGATGAAAATAAAAATGTACTTATGGAGCTTATAATATCTATAATGCAGGACATATTTAGAAATTTAGAAGTTAACAACAATATAAAATATGATGGGAATAATGTATTAGCATTTTCTTCGTATCTTTATTTGAAGGATGAGTCTTATCAATTGTCTGATGAATGTAAAATCTTACAAAGTAAATTACTAACATATTTAAAAAAAGAGAATTACAAAGAATACTCTATAGTAAATAAAGTATCGACATTAATAGCAAATAGATTGGATATGTACCTTAATAATGTAGATATAATTATAATGATTATATTTATTAAGTCAACCGTTATAAGAATGAGGTCTAATAAAGTTAATGCAATGATTATAGCACATGGGTATGCTACTGCTAGTAGTATGGCAAATGTATGTAATCGTATGTTGGGTAAAAATGTATTTACAGCTATTGATATGCCAATAGATTCGACAATTGCTGATGTATCAAATCAAATGTCTAGATACTTGGAAGGAGATAGGATAAAAAATGGACTAGTTGTGTTATTTGATATGGGCTCTCTTAATCTGATATATGAAGATTTAAAGAGCAAAATAAATAGTCCAATGTTGTTTATAGACCAAATATCCACTATTTCTGCATTAGAGGTAGGCAACTTATTAATGCAAGGTAAAAATATTGAAGATATTGCAGAAATTATGGATGAAGAAATTAAACCCAATATACAATTGTATTATCCTCAAAAAAATAAGGAGTATGCTATAGTATCTTCTTGTTTTACTGGGATAGGTACTGCTATAAAAATCCAACATCTACTTTCAGAAAGTTTAATTGGTATAGTTGATGTTAAGATAATACCTCATGATTATGAGAGTCTTGTTTTTATGGGAGGTAAAGATCCAATTTTTAAGATGTATGATGTATTGGCCATAGTAGGAACTGCTAATCCAAATGTAAATGGAGTAGATTTCATACTGTTAGAGGATATAATATCAGGAAAAGGAGAAGAGGATGTCTTTAGAATATTTAGTAAAGTAGTAGAAAGTGAAAAAATCAAAAACATAAATGATTCTATCATAAAGAATTTTTCTTTGACTAGAGTAATAGATAGTCTGACTATTTTAGACTCAAAAAAAATAATAGAGAGAATAGAAGAAGGAATCAACGCTATAGAAAATAATCAAAAGAAAAAACTTCCTAATGATAAAAAAATTGCTTTATATGTTCACTTAAGTTGTATGATTGAAAGATTAGTTAGACAAGCTGAGATTGAAGAGTATACTGATATGAATTTATTAATTAAAAACCATCACAGTGAAGTTAAACTAATAAAAAATGCATTTAGTGTGCTAGAAAAGAGTTATAGTGTGCATATATCTATTTCAGAAATAGGATACATCTATAATATTATTTATGGTCCACTTCAGTAAAATACAGTATTAAAAAATAAATAAATAAAATTAAAAAAAGTATGCCACTAGTTGGCATGCTTTTTGCTTTTATAAGTAAACAAGAGGATAAAAAATAAAAATTTTAATATATAATGGAGGATTTGAGGAAAATGATATCTTTAATGAGGATTGATGACAGACTAATACATGGGCAGGTGGCATATGGATGGACAACATCACTAGGTATAAATGTAATATTAGTTGCAAATGATGAAGCAAAAAACGATCAAATGAAAGCCATGTCATTAAATTTAGCTAAGCCTAGTAATGTAACTTTATATATAAGGGGGATAGAGGAATCTGGAGAAATAGTAGAAAAATTTGCTTCTTCAAAGAAAAGTAATGTATTAGTATTGGTAAAAAATACAAAAGATGCTTTAGATGTAGCTAAAAACTCAGGAGGAGTTTTAAAAGAAATAAATGTAGGTGGATTAAGATACGAAGAAGGAAAGAAGAAGCTGACAGACTTAGTTGCTGTTGATGATAATGATATAAACAATTTTAAAGAAATAACTGATTTAGGAATTGATATAGAATTTAGAATGTTACCTAGAGACAAAAAGAAAAAATTATCAGACTTAATAAAATAATTTGGGAGAAAGAAAATGAAAAATTTTTTAATTGCAACACATGGAGAATTGTCTAAGGAGCTTGTTGAGACAAGTAAATTAATAATTGGTTCATTAAGTAATGTTGAGTACTTTTGTATGACAAAAGATAAATCAGCAGACGATGCTGAGAAAGAAATGATAAGTATATTATCAAATAACAAAGATAATGGAGAACTTATCATACTAACAGATATATTTGGTGGAAGTGTAGCAAACATATGTACTAATTTACTTTTGCAGGGGTTTAAATTTGAGTTATTAACAGGAGTAAATTTACCAATGCTTTTGGCTATTCTTTTATCACCAGAAGAGGATGTAAAGCTATTAGCTAAATCGGGTTTAGAGGAAGCGAGAAATGGAATTGTTCATGTAAATGAATTATTAGAAAATAAAAATGAAATCAAGAATGTGATGTAATTAATGTAAATTAAGAGGGAGGTTCACTATGTTAGTACAAGCTATTATGTTAGCTATTATAGCAGGCTTTGGTATATTAGATGGACGTATATTTGGTCAATCTATGTTTGATAGACCAATAGTTACAGGGGCATTAGTAGGATTAGTTTTAGGAGATATAAAGTCAGGAATTATGATTGGTGCACAACTTGAATTAATTTGGATGGGAATTGCAGGAATAGGTGCAGCTACTCCTCCAGATGTAGTAACAGGTGGTGTATTAGGTACAGCTTTTGCTATATTATCAGGAAATGGTGCAGAAGTTGCTCTAGCTGTAGCAGTGCCAGTAGCAGTCTTAGCACAATCTCTTGGAGTATTAGTTAGAATAGTAAACTCATATTTTTCTCAAAAGGCAGTTTTCTATGCTAAACAAGCTGACTTTAAAAAGGTTACCATAATGATGTGGGTGCCAGTAGTATTATTCTTTTTAAGTACATCAGTTCCAACATTTTTAGCAATTATGATTGGTGCTGATAAAGTTACAACATTAATAAATGCAATACCTAAAGTTATACTAGACGGATTAGGTGTTGCAGGAACATTGTTACCAGCAGTAGGATTTGCACTACTTATGGATATGTTACTTTCAAAAAAGATGTCTGTATTTTTCTTTATAGGATTCCTCCTAGCATCTTATGTTGGACTAGATATAACTGCAATAGCGTTGTTTGGAGTCTGTGTAGCAGTTATATTAAACTTTTATATTAATAACAAAGAAAATAGTCAAAATCCTCAAGTAGCAACTAATATTTTAACGGAAGGAGAGATTGACTTTGAATAAACTAACAAAAAAAGAATTAAGAAGTATGTTTTGGCGTTCATTTGCTCTTCAAGGTGCATTCAATTATGAAAGAATGCAAAACTTAGGTTACTGCTATGCAATGTTACCTGCAATAAAGAAGTTATATAATAAAAAAGAAAATCAAGCAAAAGCAATAGAAAGACATTTAGAGATGTTTAATACAACCACAGTAGTAGTTCCTGCTATATTAGGTATAACAGCAGCTATGGAAGAGGAAAATGCTAATAATCCAGAATTTGATGAAAGTTCAATTAGTGCTGTTAAAACAGCTCTTATGGGACCCCTTGCAGGAATTGGGGATTCGCTGTTTTGGGGAACATTTAGAATTATAGCGGCTGGAATAGGAGTATCACTTGCAAAAGAAGGAAATATATTTGGACCACTATTATTCTTACTATTGTACAATATCCCAGCATTTGCTCTAAGAATACTTGGACTTAAATATGGATATAAAGTCGGGGTAAATTCCCTTGAAAGAATACAAAGAGAAGGGCTTATGGAGAAAATAATGTCTATGGCTACAACAGTTGGTTTATTTGTTGTAGGAGGAATGGTTGCAACAATGTTAAGTATAACCACTCCATTAAAATTTAATTTAAATGGTGCAGAAGTGGTTTTACAAGATATATTAGATAAAATAATACCTAATATGTTACCTTTAACTTTTGCATTTGTAATATATTACATGTTAAAGCGAAAGGTAAGTGTAACAAAGTTAACTCTAGGCATTATAGTGGGAGGAATTGCTTTACATGCAATAGGATTATTATAGAAACAAAATTATAATTTATTGAATATATGAATAAGGAAGGCATACAAAATGAGAATACAAGATTATATGTTAGAAACACCAGTTAAAATGAGAGAAATGATATCTAATGCAGATAATTTATTTAATGAAATTAAGAAAGAAGATATAAAAAAGATTATAATAACAGGTTCAGGTACTAGTTACCACTCAGGATTGCAAGTACAACCATATTTACAAAATTTATTAGACATAGATGTTGTAGAAAAGTATCCATTTATGATAACTGAAGATACGTTTAAATTTGATAATAAAAATACTTTGGTAGTAGGAATATCTCAAGGTGGAAGTAGTTATTCTGTATATAATGCTATGAAGTTAGCTGAAGACAAAGGTTGTAAAATAGCATCTATGGCGGGTTGTAAAAATGCTCTGATAGATGAGATTTCTGACTATATATTAACAGTGAATTGTGGTGAAGAAAAATCTGGTGCGAAAACAAAAGGCTTTTATTGCACAAAGTTAAATTTAATGTTATTAGGTCTTCAAATAGCTAGAGAAAAAGGAATAATATCTAGTGAAAAGTACAATGAAGAGATAAATAAGATATTAGATGCAATAGATAGATTTGAATCAGTATATAAATCATCTGAACAATGGATTGAAAGAAACAAAGAAAAGCTAGTTAACGCTAAAGAAATAAGAATAGTAGGCAACTCTGATATATATGGAGATACATTAGAGTCAGCATTAAAATTATTAGAGACAATGAGAATACCTGTAACTGGATATGAGTTTGAAGAGTTCATACATGGTGTGTACAATGCTATAAATAGTGATTCTACTATATTTATACTAGATACAGGGAAAGAGCCTAGAGTAACTAAGATGGTTGAAGTACTTTCTGGATGGACAGACAATGTATTTGTCATAGGTAGAGATGTTGCAGAAGAAGACAAAAATTTAAAGGCAAATATTATAGATAACCCTTACTATCAAACGTTTAACTTCATAGTACCTATACAATTGATATGTGGAGAAATACCTACATTAAGAGGTATAAACCCAAGCATTCCAAAAGATACTAAGTTCCACATGAAGTTAGGTAGTAAGAAGTTTAATAAGTAATTATACATATAAGTACTTTAGTTTATAGTTTCTTGTATAAATTTATAAATATACACTTAAGTAGCATGAATTATAAAGGTAGTGTCTCAAAATGATTTTAATTAATCATTTTGGAACACCACCTTTTTTAGTGTATCTTTAGTGTATATATAATAGATTAGTTTTTTACAAATCTACACACATTATCTTCAAAAATTAACTTACCATTTCTTTTTTTAGTCTCCACATAGCAAGTGCGAAACTTCCACAACATAATATTAAAAATAACACTATAACAGGTAGTATATCTCCAACCAGAATAGTTTTACCAAATATTAGGCTACGTAAAGTATTAATAACATGGGTAAATGGATTGAGCATAACTGCTATTTTTAATCCTCCAGATAAATCTTCAACAGGGAAGAGAGCAGAGC
Source organism: Clostridioides sp. ZZV14-6009 (assembly GCF_020658095.1). NCBI lineage: Bacteria > Bacillati > Bacillota > Clostridia > Peptostreptococcales > Peptostreptococcaceae > Clostridioides > Clostridioides sp. ZZV14-6009. The sequence continues at coordinate 8,075 of NZ_JAGWDG010000002.1, read as the reverse complement.
TTAAAAAGAAAATAGGAAGTACAATGGCAGTCATAATTGTTTCATAAATTATTTCATTTGGTAATAATAGGCTTATAGCATAAGCAAGACTTGATAAAAAAAAGGCTGTCATAAATATCAATACTATCATTATAGCAATTCCACCAATACCAGATGCTATTTTTACTGAAAAGAATATGCTTACTATGCATAAAATTGCTACTTCAATAAAAGACACTAGGATAGCTTCTAGTAACTGACCAAAGACAATGGAATATCTACTAATAGGTGCAATTAAAACTCTATAAAAACTTCCGCTATTTTTCATTATAAAATTGATGATACCACCACTACAACATGATGAAAAGATAACCAATACAATTATACCTGGAAGTATAAAAGCTGTATAATTATCAATATTCATATCACTCATAGTTTGGTTTGCGACAGAGCTATAAAGTACAAGCCAAAGAAGAGGTTGTAATATAGTAACTACAAATGAAATTGGATTTTTAAAACGCCATTTCATATTACGCCATAAGATATTTAACATTTCCATTCCTCCTTTGAATCCTTTTTAGAATTTGTTAATGCTAAAAAAACATCTTCAAGACTTGGTTCTACAATTTCTATTGCATCAAACTTTATACTATGCTCTAAAAGAAATTTATTTATTGAAGTAAGTGCAGTTCTACTATCTTCTACACTTATAAAAAGTGAATTTCCTCGTACATTCATAAATTTAACTAAGCAAGTATTTTTAATATCATTTTTATATTTTTTTATATCTTCATTATCATGAAATACGATACGAAGTATGTTTTGCTTAATATAACTACGCAAACTAGATGGTGTTCCTTGTGCCAAATCTTTTCCATTTTTCATAATACAGATATTATCACTTAGTTGTTCAGCTTCTTCAAGATAATGAGTAGTTAGAAAAATAGTTGTACCATATTCATCTCTAATTTTTAGTAGCATATCCCACATAGCTTTTCTTGAATCTACATCCATACCAACAGTAGGTTCATCTAAAAATAGAATTTTAGGAGATGACACCATATTCATAGCTATATCTAATCTACGTTTTACTCCACCAGAATAAGATGAGGTAGGATACTTTAAGTAACTAGTTAACTCAAATTTTTCAATTAAAGAGTTTATTCTTTCTTTTGCAACTTGTGGTTCCACTTTATACATTTTACTTTGGAATAGCATGTTTTCCATAAGAGACAGGTGTTCATCAATAGATATTTGTTGTGCTACACAAGCAATTTGAGTGCGTATCCAAGATGGATTATTTATTAAGTCTTTTCCAAACATTGTTACATTACCAGCTGTAGGTTTGTAAAAAGTGGTCAAAATATTGATAAGCGAAGATTTACCAGCACCATTTGGACCAAGCAAAGAAAAGATTTCTCCAGCCTTTACACTAAAACTTAGACCATTTAAAGCTTTTACACCATTTTTATATTCTTTTACTAAATTGTTGATTTCGATTGCCAACATATATTATTCCTCCTCTTTAAGTGGAAATATGATTTCTGTAATATATTTATCTGGATTACCTTTTATTAGCATACCTGGTCCTTTAATAAATACTTCTCTCCAAGGAGTTTGTATCGTTAGATTATTTTCATGAATATATTTAAATATCATTTCATATGTTTTTGGCAAATTACTATAGGAACCCATGTGGGTAAAAAACAAAGCTTTTGTTTTAGGAAACTCTTTTATTGTTACACCCATACGATTTGGAGTTTCAGCAGTTGGTACACATAACTCCATTTTTCCTATGCCAGTTTCTTGGTCAACATTATGGTAGCAAAAGAATGGTGCACCATTTGATTTTCCTTTTATAGATTTAAATACATTTGGAAAATATTTTGTTGCTTCAGTCATAGGTCCATTGTAACTCATAGTAGCTGCTGTGACTGATTCGATGTTTTTAATTTCAATTTTATAATTCATTTGTTTTCCTCCCTAAGTATGTTTATAATGGTTTCATTAATCCATTAAGTATTAGTACAATATAAGATTTTTGATTCGTTGATGAGATAACCTTACCTTGTTTGCTTGTTTTCAAGTCTAACATAACATAAAATATATATCCTCTCATTTGATGCTCGATTTTGTAAACTTATTATTTGAATTTTGATTTCAATGATTTAATAAATTAAAATCAAAGAATTTATAAAAAAGTGTTTACAAATCAAGTGTATTAATCGTATAATACACTTAATGAAATATAAAATGAAATTTAAAGTAGGAATGTATTTTTTTAGAAAAAGTGTATTATCGTATTAATACACTAGAATAGGAGGAAGTATGAATTTTGAATTAGATAATACATCTCCCATTTATTTGCAAATAATAAAGCATATAAAGAGACAAATAGTAACCGGAGAATTAAAACCAGGAGAAACAATACCATCAAGAAGAGAAATGGCACTTAATTTAAAAGTAAATTTAAATACTGTTCAAAGAGCATATAAGGAGATGGGTGATATGAATATAATAAATACTTTTAAAAACTATCAGAGTAGCGTGACAGTTGATGAAAATATATTAAAAAATCTAAAACTAGAGCTAATAAATGAATCTTTAGTTGTATTTATAGAAGATATGAAGGCGATAAATGTTACTAAAGAAGAAGTTTTAAAGATAATAGAAGATAGATATTAGTTTTTTAATAAATATAAACACTTAACTTATAAGGTTAATTGTACAAGCATATTAAATATGGAGGACACTAATATGATAGAAATTAAAAATGTAAGTAAAACATATAAAAGAATGCAAGGGCTAAAAGTAAAAAAAATAGAGGCTTTAAAGAATGTAAGCTTTAATATTGAAAAAGGAAAAATAACAGCTTTACTTGGGATAAATGGTGTTGGTAAGTCAACAGTATTAAAAGCAATAGCAGGACTTATAAAAATTGACAGTGGAGAGATTTTAATAGATGGAGAAAAAATGAATAAAAACATATATAATAAACTTGCATTTGTTCCAGATGTAGAATCTCACTTTAGTAATACAACAATAAAAGAGTCATTTGAATTGATGGAAATTTTTTATCCAAGATGGAATAAAGAAAAATCAAAAGAAATGATGGATATATTTAAACTGAATGAAAATGAAGTAATTGACAATTTATCTAAAGGAAATATTGCAAGAGTAAAATTAATACTTGGATTTTGTCAAGACCCAGACTATATATTACTTGATGAACCATTCACAGGGATTGACTTGTTTAAAAGAGAAGAATTTATAGGGGTAATAGCACAATATATGAAAGAAAATCAAGCTATTATTATAACAACTCATGAGATAGTAGAAATAGAAAGCCTAGTTGATGAAGTTATAATTCTTGATGAAGGTAAAATAATAACATCATTTAATGCAGAAGATTTAAGAGAAAGAGAGGGTAAGTCTATATTAGATAAAATGAGGGAGGTATATAAGAATGAATAAGCTTCTATGTCTAATAAATGTAGATTTAAGGAGAAATAAGAGGTTTTATATAGCTTATATATCTTTTTTATCTTTAATTACACTGTGTTTAAATTTATTTGAAATTATTAAATTTAAGAACTCTAAATTTATTATAAACTTAGCAATAGAGGATTTTGGAGGTGTATTTTATGGAATAGGTGTAATTGGGAATCTTAGATGTATCCAAATAATTTTACTGTACGGAATATTGGGAATGTTTACATACTATATTTTTATGTGGAAAAGAGATTTCTTTTCTAAAAATCAAAGTATTTATACTTTAATGATGTTACCGCAGGATAAATTTAAGCTTTGCATATCTAAGTCAATAGCTTTGATAACAATGGTATATGGTTTTTTGATAAGTCAGATAGCAACATTATTTATATGTAAATATATATTTAATTTTATTTTTAGAAATATTCCAATAGTTAATATGTCCTTTGCTCAGGATTTATATTATTTAAATTTAAAAAGTATTCCAATCGATTTTGTTTCTTTTATAACAATTTATGTGATTTTACTGCTTTTAGCTATTTCTTTTTTAAATTGTTGTATATTATTCACATTTTCTTACAGAGGTAAACTTTATGTGATTTTAATTACCTTGATAATTTTGGCAGGGCTATATTTTTCAACAGTGTATATAAATATAATTAGTTTGTTTAGAAAGTATTATGGATTTGTTGGAACACAACTTAATTCTTTAGGTAATTATGTATTAAGTTTTATAGTTATAATGTTTATTTTAAATGGAATCTCTTATTTTTTAATAAATAAGAAGTTGTCTGTTTAGGAGGTGTGTCATGAAATTAAAATCTAAAGTATCTATACTTATTATATTTTTAGCAGTAGCAATATATTTTAGTATAGACATATTGAACAATGAAAACAATTTAAGTATAAAAACTATAAAAGGTGACCCAGATGAATTGGACTATATAAACATAGATTTTGGATATGATTTTAATGGATATATAAATTCAAGATATATAATAAATGGAAGTAATAAAACTAAAAAAACAGAATTATTAAAATCAATAAAAGAGAGTGAGAATACGAATAATCTAATCGATGTCTCTAGTGGTTTGGATTCAATAGCTCATGTTGGTTTTGAAATAAATGATGATTCTAAATCTAATTCAAGAGGGATAAATTTTGTCATAGATGAGAAAAAAGAAGACCTAGAAAAAGGTGTATTTATGTCAGAAGGAAGTGATAAAAAAATTGAATATGAAAAACTAGATATGAACAACTTTATAAGAACTAGATATAAAGTAGATAAAGATATCGATGAGTATCATGTAAAAGTACTATCATCAAAAAGATACAAAAAAGACTTATATGTGTCTGTGCTTTATGCTCCAAGTGACTCATCAGAAAAAGATGAAGAAGCTTTGAGTACTATAGATATAATAAAGATTAATACTAAAAATAAAAAAATAGAGACGATAAAAAGTATAAATATAAGCAAGTATCTTTTTGAAAAATACAACAATATACAAAGTATTGATGTAAGTTATTCTAGTAAAGATGGAGATAAAATGTATATTTTGATAGAAGCAATAAATGCAAATACATGGGACGATGTTGCTTCTAAGCTAAATTTACTTGAGTATAATGTTGAAGAGAATAAAGATAACATAATAGAATTAAAAAGTTATGATAGAATGTCTTTGGAAAAAGCAAAGCTAAAAGATAGTAAATTATATATGATAATGTCAGAAAGAGATAATGCCAATAAAAGTAAAGAGATAAATTTAATAACTTATAACATACTAGATGGCGGTTTAGTTGAAGATAAATATGTTTTGGATGAAAAAGAAGAAAGAAGCATTAGAAACATTGAAATTGATTCAAATAAAATCATTGTATGTACATCAAAAATAAATCCCGTACTACCTTGGGACAATAAGACTATCCTATATATAATAAATAAAAATTCGAAAGAAATAGTGTATAAGGGAGAATTACAGTTTAATAGTTCAAATAGCAATTTAGAATTTGGAATAAAGTAGGTGAATTGATGAGAGATTTAATGAAGTTATTTGAGTTTGATTTAAAAAGAAACATAAAAAATTATATATTTATAATCATTTGTTGCTGTTCGATTGTATTTTTAAATCTAGTGAAAAATTTAAATGATTATAATTATATAATAGAGAATGCAGTAAAAACTGAGCAGTTATCAAAAGTAGGAAAGACAATAGAAACAGTAAGTGTCATGGGATTTTCAAGTTTTGGAAACATAATGGGTTCTATACAATCATGTTTTTTGTTTGGTATATTTGTGTGTATTTGTTATGCTTTCTTTATTTGGTATAGAGATTTTGATATGAAAAGTAAATCTATATATACACTTATGATGCTTCCTAAAAATAAAATTAATATTTATATATCTAAATTATTAAATGTATTGTTTCTAGTGTATAGCTACACGATATTATTTACTATAACTTTATTTATTGCAAGTAAGATACTACCGAATTATATGCTTGGTAGTATTACAAACTATAATTTTGTACAAGAAACAATATATAAGTTAAATATTTTACTTCCATACAGCTTTGAGAACTTATTAGTAGAATATGTATTTTTACTAATAGGAGTTATATGTGTAGTATTTACATCAATTCTTATAAATAAATCTGTGTATAAGATGAGGGCTTTAATGAGTTTTCTATTTTTAGTTATAGAAATTCTAATATTTATAATTCTTGTAGAATTTATTATACCTTATGAATATAGTAATGTATTTACTGTAGTATATTCAAGTGTGAGTATATTTGTATGTAGTTTTGTGTCTAATAAACTTTTAAATAATAAAATTGACTTTTAGGAGGTGTATATATGAGAGAAAAGAAATTAGGAAAATATACAATATGTTTTATAACAGTATGTTTATCAATGATTATTATGGCTTTGATATTGAGTTATCTTAATAAAAATAAATTATCTATAAGAACTTTAAATGGCAATATAAAGGATATAGGAAGAGTGAGTTTAGTATATACACCTAATATAAGTAAATATACTTATGAAGAAGTAATCATAAGTAAAAATGGGACAAGAAATGATATAAATCCTAAAACTAAAATTGGAAATGATTATTTGCATATTGATAAGAAATACAGCGATTTTATTGATGATAAAGGAAGCGAATTTATATATAAAGATGATTTGAATATAGGTGTAGCATATACTTCTACTAAGTCTAATTCAGTACATGAAAGAAACAATTTAAATGATTATATAAAAGTTTCAAATAAAAATTTAAAAAGTGGTTTAGAAGAAAATTTTGATATTGATTTAAAAAAATCTGATTTTAAAGAAAATAGCTGGCGAACTGTTTTTAACCAAATATATAGGGGAAATTTATATATGGTGATTAGTGAAACCAATGTTTCAGGTGCTACAGTCAATAATATTTGTATATTAAAGATAGACATAAAAAATAAATCCTATAAATTATTAAATAGATTTAATTTAAATTCGCAAAGCAAATACCAACAGAGTATTAACGAGATTAAATTTTCTATTGGAACTAAACTTTATTTGGAGAGGTTAAATAACAAAGATATAAATGGTGACATTGAAGGTCATGATAATTATTCAGATTTTATTGTATATGATATAGAAGAGAATTCTTTCAATAAAAGTAATAAGTTTATGGATAATTTAAATAAAGAAAAAAATGCTGACCAAAGGGAAAGGGGTTTATTAAGTAAAACAAAGTTAGACTATATTGTTAGAGATAACAAACTAAATATTATAGTTACAGATAAAAGTCGTTCTATAATTAATCTTGTTTATAGTGTTGATTCCAATGAGATTAATTTAGAAGATTATGAAAGGCTTAATTTAAAAGTAAATTATGATGAAGCGTTATCTGGTGTTAGAAAAGTTAAGTTGCTAGATGATAAAATATATTCTATTTCAAGTGTAAAGGAAAATATTTCAGGAGAGAAAAAAGGAAGTGGAGTTACTTCTGATATAGTTGGAACTAAACCAATAAAATTTCAAGTATTTGATATGAGTCTTAAAAAAACAGTATATGAAGCTGAATTGATAAATGGAGATGTAAGTTTACAAGACAAGTTGTTTTTTGTAGCAAATTAAATAATAGTATTAATCTTATAACTTTAGATTGGTATACTTTTATTATATAAAAATGAATAAATAAAAATAAGGCAAGATAATTATACGTATATTTTGATTATCTTGTCTTATTTTTATCTTTGATATAAAAGCAATCTGAATAATATTTTTTACATATTATAAATATTCTAATATACTTTAATTTAATTCGATATTTAATTCACTTAAATTTGAAATGATAGTAATATAGTGGTAAAATTAATTATTAGAATATTAAAAATAATAGATAAATAATACATTATACTTGAAAAGGGGGAGAATTTAAAAATGAGCAAAAAGTATATAAAAGCAGGAAATTTAATTGATTAAAAAATAGCTACGCACACTCGTGACTTTAGTCATGAGTTAGTAGCTAAAATAGTCAGCATATAGGGAAACTTATATGTAGAGATAGGATAGAACCTATCCAATACTACTTGAATTGCTGGAAACCCCTAAAGCTA